>CAZFXN010000051.1:0-20860 GCA_964523015.1 uncultured Bdellovibrionales bacterium
GATGTATCTACAACAACTAAATCGCTCACAGGCGCACACGCTGTCTAATATCGTCCAATTCTAAATCTATATTTACCTTACCTTTCATATCAACTATGGCCTCACGTTCATGCTGAGCGATCAATTCTTTAAGCCCAGCTATCAAAACCTCGGTTTGGTTAAGACTGGTAAGGCTACAGGCTTTTTTTAACAATTGCGCCGGAATGTTAGTTGAGATTTTCTTCAATTTACTCATATATATAATTCCTAATATATGTATATATCTAATGATATCATATTTCTATATTGATGAAAATGATCGTTTCAAGAATCGGTATAACAAATAATTCCTATGGTGTAGGACCGCTAAGTTCGAAGTAATACCTTGATTTTCTTGGCCCTTTACGGCAGAAATTAACCGTTATCCAATAACCGCGATTAATCAAAGCTAGATATTACCAAAGTAGGATCTCTAGACCTCTGAAATCATTCGGGAGTTGCCCTGATTTTTTTGATCTCACAGCTTCAAGGACTTTGTGATTACGTCTTATCCATATATGAACTTTGTCCATTGGATTTGAATATAAGGAAACTGCAATTAGCCTTTAAAGCAATGACAGATTCTTTGAATCCTAAGGAATTACAGGTAGATAGATTGTTCTATCCCTAAAATATTTTTCCTGCCCTTTTGCGGCGACGATTATATGCCGATTATGATAGAATAAGACTAATTGGCCTTAAGGATTTTCTAATGATAAAAAAATTGAAAGAATTTTGCGGTGCAGTTGTAAGGCATATTTTAGCTCAATTGACCCCACAGGTTCTTTCCCCTGTTCGCGTCAAAGTTGAAAGTAAAACGCGACGGTAATATAGGCGATAATCTAAGTAGACCCTTAGATTTTTATCTCTCCAGATCTAAGATGGATTAGCTCTTATGGCATCACATAATACAGATCGAAAAATAGACTCATCAAATTTTACACGATCAGAGCGGCTTATTGAGTGCTATGCAATGGTTGGTTGCTCTCTTTTAGAATACGAAAAGTCTCAATCAGGACTCGGTTCTGTTTTGGATCTTTCCCATGCCAGTACACCTTTCCCGATCCCAATAGATATCAAAACATTTTTCAAGCGGTCGCTTAGAAATTTTGAACAGGGTGTTAGTTTTGTTCCAATTGAGATCTTAGTTGCTTACTTGGAAGATCTTTTAGATTTAGAAGTATCTGATGAAACACTTCATATAGCTATTCCAAAGAGTAAGTTTAATTCAATTTGGATATCACTGATTGGGCTAGTTTGCTCCATTATTGCTGGTCTTTACCTGGTAAGCCTTGGTGCTCCTCTTATATTCTCATTTGGTGTTACTGTATTATTGGCTTTTCCATTTGGACTACTCTTGCATTTTGCTCCACGAGATAAGCATGTTCGCAGAATTCGCTTTGCAAAACTTTTACAGAATGAAATTGGTAGACGTAGTGGTAGTAGTGGACCATTTGTAACAACACCACTTAGCTCTTTTCAAGGAAATATATTTGGCAAAGCCAGTATTGGCTCAGCTCGTTCAATACAGACCTTCCATAGTTTGCTCTAGGTTAGTATCCCTCATTCTCTTTTAAATAACCCTGAATTTTTTTCTGAAAATTTACAAAAAAACGCCTCGGAAATTTCTTTCCGAGGCGGCCACAGTAGTGGTTGAGGCTGTTAGCTATGCGTTATCGAGAACTTGCTTGTACTTTCGGCATATACCAAGGGGCAACACGGCTATTCCCCCTACGGGGCATGCGGCTAATCTTGGAAACAATCGAAGGAACATTTAAATCAAGTTGTGAGCAGAGCCACTGAAACGTGTAAGGCTCAGGATCCAGGTCATCTAACTCTCCAAAGATCCATTCCTGCGCACTTAATGCCTGTTCAGGATCGTTTCCTGTTAAATCTAATATTGCTCTCTCTAAAATCGATGTGAGCAAGTTTCGCTCAGGTGTCCCAGTCTTATTTGGGACTGTAAATTCATAAAACTCATTTAAATCAAGTACTTCGGACATCTCTAATCTCTATCTCTTGAATATGATTAACTAAGTACAATCTTAGCGTTACAGGAGCTATGACGCGCGCTTCATGGGTATATTCAAGGATGGTAATAAAAAATCTTGTCGAGACGGCTTTTTATAACTATCTTGCAAGAAGTTCTTCCGATTGAATCTATATAAATTATGAAAAACATTAAAATTTACCTCTTCGCTACAACAATTTTAGGTTTTGTTAGTCATGCTACTGCTGAAGTCTCATGCGTCTCGACTGTCTCATTTAAATGGAGCTTAGCTCCTGCCCCTGACTCAAAAGAGAGTCCTGCCATTAATGAAGAGCACTGGACTACAATAACAACAAAGGGAGCGACAGAAGGAGAAGCTAAAAAGGTCTTACAGCCATTAATTGAGCGTAACCGTTATGAGGCTGGAGCTTTTTGTCGACAGCTCCACGAAAACTTATCAGGTTGTATGGCTGCTCGGTACGTATCGATGGGCGGCGCATATTCAAATTTAGGATTCACAGCCCGTAAAAGTATGGATGATGCCATTAAGGTTGACTGTGAAAAGCTTCAAGGGAAATGCCACGGAGTCTTTACCACAAATGTAGAGTGCATAGATAGCACACCAAAGGAGGAACCAGCTTCTGATGCAGCTGCTGAAGGTGCAGAGAAAGATAAAAAAGGCGGCAAGGATGGCAAAGATGGAAAAGACGAAAAGAAGAAATAGCTAACACTACTAGCTGAGTCTGCAGTTTGTAAATCAAATGAAAGTAAATTTTTAGTTAGAGAATCGCTTAGAGATAAGCTCTGTTGCAATCCGTATTTCTGATGTTTTCGTATAGGGGCGAAAGCCTGAAATAAGTTTGCCATCCTCACTTTGGAAACTACCATCATCGGCTAGAGAAATTGGACATTCCGGAAAGGGAAGTCGAGCTCCTGAAACGATTAAAAATAACGGAGCATCAGTTATGATATCCTCTAATACTTCGCGGCTTAATCGGTGAGCGATTCGGCCTAATCCAAGTATTGACCCTAGTCCAAGCCTATATATTTTTTGAAGACCGATGGATCTGTAGACTTCCACAAAATCAAGGCCATTCTCTTTCTCAATTAATTCAAGGCCAATGTTAATTGCGCCTTTTACCTGAGCGACAAGTTTTGTAACCTCATTAATTTCAGAAAATTTCACTCCAAAACGTAATATTGCAGAGTTCATTATTAAAGACAGCTCACCCTCAAGCTCCTCTTTTTCTCTCTCTTGTCCTTGAGTCTGAAGTCGTTCAGTCAGATTAAGAAATCTATCAAAGTTTGTGCCGGCAAAAATTAGAGGCTCTACAACAGGGATATGCTCAAGAGCTTCTGAGACTTTAGCTTTTCCGATCTCATTACTTATTTCGTTTCTAATCTCCCCGATTGTTAGGGGGGCATGCAACTTAAAGGCAAATTCAGGATCGGGAATTCCCTCTTCAGAAAGTCGTCGACATCGATCTTGGTAAGAGCTCTCTTCTAGATCTGTTAGTGTTGAGACCCCTTGTACGGATATGAGCTGGTAGAAAAGCTCAGCAGATGATTCAAAGATATACGCTAGAAGTTTCCCTAGGAGCCTATGTCGATCGGGATTTTCAACGCTGAGAAATATCCAGGTGAATCCATTGTCAGGAGTAAAATAAAGAGGCCCTGGTGGATTGTCGGTTTGATCATCAAAGATCACTGTTTGAACATGGGTTGATATAATTAGTGCGATTAATTTAAGATCGATGGCGTTTAAGAGTTGCTGAAGAGGAGCTAGTGATTCCTGTTCGTCAATTGCAGCGAGCCATTCCCAAAATCCGTCTTCATTAAAATCATCTTTTTCCCAAAGCTCAAAATCAAGGGAGACTTGATACTGCTCTTTGGTTAGCATAGAGATGATATCGCCAGCTGATTCAACTCCAGTGGCTTTAATAGCCATATAGGCACTCTGGGCTGGGAGTGATCTAACTATACTTTCAGGGATCTCTGCTTTAAAGATGGCCCGTGCCAATTCGTCAGCCGAAAGGCCTCGTCGCACCAATGATGGAGCACTATTCATGGCAGCACATCTCAACTATTAACTAAGCTAATTAAGCACTTTTTTTAGGAGCGAAAACTATAAAGATCTGGCTACCCATACGTCCAGATCTTTCATCCACTACGGCCACATCTTCAAGCCGTTTAACCAATTCATCAAATTTTTGTTCGCCAAGCTCGAGGTACATAATTTCACGACCCTTAAAGCGCATGCTGAATTTTACCTTGTTACCTTCAGCTATAAAATCGCGAGCCTTTTTAACTTTAGTTTCAAAATCGCCAATATCAGTTCGGTAACGTATTCGCAGCTCTTTTAATTCTACGTCAACTCTTCGCTTCCGAGCCTCAGCTTCTTTTTTCTGCTCACGATACTTAAATTTTCCGTAGTCCATTATCTTACAAACTGGAGGGGCATTTTGAGGAGCTACTTCAACTAGATCAAGTCCGCGATCCAAGGCCATGTTAACGGCGTCGCGAGTTTGCATAACACCCAACTGTTCACCATCATCGGTGATAACTAGAACCTCTCGGGCTGAAATATATCTATTAATTCTGTGCTTTTCTTGAGGGGCAGGGCGGTTCGACCTAAATGGTCGACGCGGTGTGAAAGTGTTCAAAAATTTCTTCCTCCAAAATGACTATAAATAAAAGCTGCCATAGAGCAGTTACGAATCTTTAAATTGTGCCCTGAAATCAATTATAAATCAATAGGATACAAAATATCAACCTCTCTCCTCTAGTGCCAGCGTATATCGTATGTTAAATCGACAAGGGAGCAAAAGGTAGTATAATTATAATTATTACGTCGATTTTATGACAACTGCTATAGGGAGTTTTTTATCATGGGTTTAGTGAAGTTGGTTGGTGTTCCTTTTAGTGTAGGTTGTCGAGTCGAAACGTCAACTGCCATTGATCAACAAAATGCACCTCTTGCAATTAGAGCAGGGATAAGAACACTTACTGCTAATCTTGATATCCCCCTCTCTTTTGAAGACCTTGGTGATGTCACTGCAAAAAACTCAGTCACTGAAGTTCTAAAAGCTGTTGAAGATCAGGTTTACGAAGTTGCCAGTAAGGGGGATGTGCCAGTTATCCTTGGAGGTGCGCATACCGTTACCCTTGGCACACTTAGAGCATTAAACAGAGTTCGTCAGGATTTCTCAGTTATTTATATCGATGCTCATCCAGATATAATGCCTCATTCATCTATTAATTATGGGTCAGCAATGTTTTATGCCTTTAAAGAAGAGGTGATCCAACCAGATCGCACAGCCTTTATCGGAATACGCCAAGTTGAAAATCCTGAGTATCGCGTTTTACGCGAACAAAATATTTTTCATATCCATGCCCATGAGTTTGAGGGGATGGGGATCTTAAATGTTGTAAAAGAGATAAAAGATCGTTTTCCAGCACCTTATTTTATTAGTCTTGATCTTGATGTTATCGATCCAACATTTGCGCCGGGAGTAACTTTACCTTATCCGTGTGGACTTACTCCGCGTGAAGTTATGTACCTTGTTGAGGAGCTCTGTCGTCAGGGTGTTATAGGAATTGAAATCATGGAGCTTTCTCCAATTAATGATCGAAATGATGATACCGCTATGATTGCAGCAAGTTTAATCCTTCGAATATGCCATGTTTTAACTTCAAAACAGAGAACACACTGATTTAGTATAATTTAGAGCTATATTTATTCTACTCTGTAACTTCTACTGTGTAATTTCTACTCTGTAATTTGGTTGTATAAAAAACTTGCTGAAATCAATATTTGAGAGCCATTCTGCGCCATTAAACATCATAGTACCTAGCGGCGATTCTCTCGGTTTTGTTAGTGTCCCTACGAGTTGAACACCTGACGCGGCAAAGGTACTAAGAGGTTTCGAGAAAGCTTTAAAGCTTTGTGAGAAATCATCATCAGACCACTCTGTTTCAATGGCTAGGTGAATTTTATTTCTGTCGCAGACTGCAAAATCTAACTCATGCCCCATTCGATCTCGTAAATAATGTAGTGCCAACCTTGCTCCTAGACTATCATTGATAAAATCAATTTCCTTTAAAAGAGCACAAGCAACAGCATTTTCATACCGTGCTCCTACATCTCCCTGTACTCGTGCAGTGTCAAAAAAATAAAACTTTGGTGCCTTAAGTAAGGAGCGAGCGATTTTCTTACTCCAAGGGGTTACGCGAAATATTACAAATAAATTTTCAAGTAGGGTAATCCATCTTTTTATTGTTATCGGGGAGCGACTTAGATCCTGCCCTAAAGACTCATATGACACCGTGCTTCCGACTCGTTGAGAGAGCATCTCTATCAAGGTCTCAATAGCTAAAATATCTGAAACTTGCTCTAGGTCTATTAGATCTTGGCGTAAAATAATATCGATATGAGTCTTTGCCCAGCGCGGATAGAAATCAGAATTTGCAAAAAATGGCTCAGGGAATCCGCTTTGATTTATAATTTTCTCTAAAGATTCATTGGGCGAAAATTTTGTCCGTAATTCCTTTGGGCATAGTGGGTGTAGTTTCCAGTAAAAGTGCCTCCCGGCAAGCGAATCCCCCATTTTTTTAACTATATCTAACCTAGCTGAGCCAGTGACAAGGATCCGCGGTGGAATCCCTTTAGAATCGTAAATTCCTTTTAGGTAAGTTTTCCATTTTCTAAGTTTATGAAGCTCATCCAACACCACTAACTCTGAACTGCTTGGCCAATCTTGATTTAATATTGCTTTTCGATCAGAGACTACATCATAGTTTAGATAGTGAGCATTCTTGAAAAGGGATTTGCTTAAAGTAGTTTTTCCAACCTGTCTAGGACCACCAAGCAGAACAATTTTCTTGTCTAGATCGGTCAAAATACGATCGGCAATATAGCGTGGATCGAGATCAGTTAATGTCTCCATATGTCTAATCTATAGCATGTTATTGATTTGTCAATACTTTTCAATAGTTTGATATAGAAAAGTCATAAAATAGCCAATTGCTTAAGATTATCTGGCTGCGTGATGATTTATATTAATTTTCTAACAAAGGTTATGCACCATGCCAGAGGCTGATCGTCATAACTTGATATTGGAAAGGACTCTGTAGTTCTAATCCTGCCAGAGTACTTGGTTCTATTAGGTTTTTAGTAATTAATAATCTAGTGAAGTTCGCTTAGGAATTTCTAGAATGATATTATAAAAACCTATGGGCCTCATTATATTACCATCTAATATTAGACCAGACGATCTAGACCTGGCAGCTAGCCAAGGGCCGACTGGTACAGCAGGTACTGGCACTAAGCCAGGCTTAAACACGAGACCAATTCTTACTGACCGAGATCCTTTAGAAAACATATTGGCCGAAAATACTTTGCCATCTTCTTTTCCATCTCAAAAAGATCCTCCAAAAAAAGTAGAAGATCGACCAGAAACTCGAACAGAAACTAGCCATGCTGCTGGTTTGAAAAATGAACGTAAACTAATAGTAGTGCCCGATGGGCAATTAGATCTTAATGCGACAGGTGCAGAGATAATACAGGCAGGTACTTCGAGACCCAGCAGAACTCTAATCACCACAGCAGCTGGAATAGCAATTTTAGCCCCTAATATGCTTGCTCAGAGTGTCATCGACCCTGCCTACAAAGGATTGTCTCAAGGAGACCTCTCCTCACTAGATCAGTTACAGTTCTGGCTTGGAGCTGTTGCAGTTGGTGGCTGTATCGCAGCAGGGATTATGATAGCGAATTCCTCCCGTAGAAACAATGCTAATACGATTGTGCAGCTTCGCGGTTGGATGGAGAGACAGGGGGCTGTGCTGACAAACTCGATCGGTATGCATACAGATGCTAGTGTACGCAGCTTTTGGAAATCAGAAAAACATCGAGTGGATACGTTACTAAAGGAGGACTTTCATCCTCGAGCAGAAAAAACAAAGCTAACAGTTGAATTAGGTCAGATCGAAGAGAAACTTCAGATCCTAAAAAGCCTTACCCCTGGCACTTGGTGGATGCCATTTGACCTCCCTGCCCCTATAACTTTTCGGCCATTCCAAGTTTATATGACCCCTTGGGGATATGGTCGGCGGCAAGTTGAACAGATGAAAAACGGAACTCTTGGGGAAACACTTAATTTTGCTGATAAGACATCGATGCCTCTTGATGGTAGTGCATATAAGGAAGCGATTCGAGCTTGTCTAGAAGGGGGCTGGATCCTTGAGTATCTCACTGAAATGCAAGGTACTTACTCACCAAGAATTCAAAACTTGGCCCGTCATGTGGGTTCTCCAAAGGAATGGATTAACACAATTTACGAGGCTGGAGTTGCGGCTATTGCTAGTATGCGAGGTCCTGATGGTGCCCCTGGTCAGCAGTTTCAAAACCAGGAAGCTCGCTTTGAGGGGATGTTAAAAAGAGCTGAGACATTTGTTTCGTATTTTAAAGAAGAAATTTTTAACCAAGGACCGTTCGATATGCCATGGGCACGAGTGTACGCAGCATCCGGTCATGCCTTGGCATTCTTTGAGCAGATTGAGAACCAAAAATCTCAGAATCCTAATCTTCGAACATGGGATATGCGGTTTAGTACCTCTCAATCTATTGAGAGGTCCCGTTACTTTGCCAAAGAGCTCCGCAATCTTGCTAAGACTAAAGATGGTGCAACAGAGGTGGCAGCATTAGCCGCTCAGTTATCTTGGATGCTTGGAGCGTTTGACTCTCTTATCTGGTACCGAGGTACAGATAACTGGAAGCAGATGGCACAACCAGTTATGCAGGAACAGATCTCCGTCGTTAGGGCCGATGAGCCTCACTTTCAACGCTGGCTTAGGATGGCGCCACTTGCTTACGCTGAACGACCAGAGCAACGATATGCTTTTGAGCGGAGTATGTTTCAACCTGGAGGTCCTGGTATCGCCACTGTTTACGGTCGAGAATCAATCGTGCAAGCTATGACTGAGTATACTGATGTTAATGATGTACAGGCTGCTCAACGCGCTATGTTGCCAGGAGAGAAAGGGGATATAAGAGGTCTACTCTTTCCGCCAAGGACTCAATACTGGTAATCCTACAAAACTACGGCTTTGTTTTGATTAGCTTCTCCAAATGAGGCTCCATCAGATCCAAAAGTGCTTTTTTTGGATCGCCTGCGCCAGAATGAAATTTTAATCTATGGCTTAAAACAAAAGGAGCCATATACTTTAAGTCATCTTCATTTCCGTAATCTCTACCCTCAATTAGAGCCCAGGCTTTTATGGCGCGTTGTAGCATTAAGGCCGCTCGAGTAGATGCTCCAAATTGAAGCAGCGGATTATTTCTAGTTGAATGAACAATGCCGACGATTGCTTCTCTTAAGGCGATGCTAATATAAACATCCCCACAGGCTTTTCGTGCAGAGATAATATCATCTCTTTTACATACAGGATCTATCTTTTCACTCTGCTCAGTAATTAAAGCATGCTGCTCAAGAATGTTCATCTCAGTTTGAGAATCAACATATGACATTGGTAATTTAAGGAGAAATCTATCTAGCTGTACTAGAGGTAGTGGATATGTTCCAGCAACATCTAACGGATTTTGAGTGCCAAGTACGAAAAATAGATCATCTAGTTTATGAGTTTCATTGTCGATTGTGACCTGTTTCTCTGCCATACACTCAAGAAACGCAGCTTGTACCTTTGGGCCAGTTCGATTTATCTCATCTGCTAAAACGATATGGGCAAAGACTGGACCGTAATGAAATTTAAATGTGCCGGTTTTAGGTTCAAACACATTTACCCCTAAAACATCCCCAGGCAACATGTCAGGTGTAAACTGAATCCGTCTAAAAGGAAGGATATGAGGATTTATAATGTTCTCATCATCTTTAGAAATTAATCGACCGAGCGTTTTGCTAAGAGTTGTTTTGCCTGAGCCAGGATAGTCTTCTAGGAGTACATGCCCGTCGGCTATCAGAGCGGAGACAACTAGTTTGATCGTATCGGGACGACCTTTAATAACTTGGCCCAGACCATCTGTTAGATTTGTTGCAAGTGCAGTTGCGTCCTGAAATTGAGTTTCTTTTTTTCTATTTACAACTATTTCCATGAACTCTATACCTTAAATTTATCAATCAACTCTGAGAGAGCAACGCTGTGAGAGCATATTAAACTACAATTCTTCCCTAAAGACTATATTAGTTATCGCCGAAAGTGCTTCCTTTACTGTAGCCCCTTTGGCTTTTTTCTTTATTCCTAAAGCAGGAGCTGTAAATGACAATACATACTCCCCATTTTTCTCGAATCCAGATAATTCAAACTGAGCCTTAGACTCTGTAGCATCTGATGATAAAAATAAAGTTTTCCCTAGCATTGCTTTAAGTGGGGGAGAGAGCGAGTCTTTTACAGCTAGTTTAAGCCCCCAATTTCTAAGCTCAGCAGGTGCCATTTCATAAGCTTTTTCAGATAAGGTTGTATACTGAGATGTATTCTCATCTATGTTGGATAATTTAAGAAGTATTAAGTGTAGCCTCAGTCCATCATCAGGACCTTGGCGGGTGTTTTTAAGTGCCTCGTCTAATACTTTTAATCCCTCACTCCTTTGCCAACGAGCAAGATAGTTCTGCGCCAAATAAGCTTTGTAATAAGTATGAGCATTAGTTCGGTTATCTGCCTCCTCTTCTTTTTTTATTTTTTCCTTAAGAGTTTTAGTTGGAATTCCAGTTAACGCATCTCCAAGGGTGTGATACTCGATCATACTGTCAGTGTTTCGAACATAGAGATCTTCAAAGTCAGAGAGATCTTCAGCTAAAATTTGACGAGCTCGTCTAAAAAGCCACCAAGAGCGAATTTGATTAGAGATTATCTCTTTTCGATCTGAGAGCCATTCCCCTATTGGAGGATCGATCTTAGTTTTTAAAATATTATTTCTTGCTCTTAACCCTTGAGCTAAAGAGATAAGAGTTGCAGCTCTTAGGTCATCAGCATTTGTGCCGATCTTTCCAAACCATTGTCGTCTCTCTGAGGCTGATTCAAGCTGCTTTAAAGCTTCATCATTGTGGCCGGTATGAAGGTCGATCCGACCTCTAGCCATATGAACTAGTGCTCGATGCTCCTCTCCGTTTCTAAGAGGATACTGTGTAATACATTGCTCAAAATTATCCATCGCCCATTTCGCTCGATCGAATCTAAGTTGCTCAATATAAAGACCGGCAAGATTTAAGCTTGGCAAAACGTGCTCACATCCGTCAGGCAAGGCGATAGCTCTTAGCCAAGAGCCCTCAGCTCGCTCTTCATCAAAGATCTCGCGAAATACTTCACCAGAATTATTTAGTGGGGTTGCTGGTTGACCTGTCTCTCCTAGTGCATATTCATATGTAATCGCCTCTTCAAAAACTCGGATTGAGTTTTCTCGCTGACCAGTCATTGAAAGGAGGATCCCTAAGATGTTCAGTGTTCGTCCAGGCTCGGCCCCAGTTAGTATTCCTAGCCGAGCAATCTTAACAGCTTCATCTACTCGTCCTAATTTCATTAATACCCAAGCACGGGATCCAGGGTACCAGCTACCGTAATAGTACTGACTGTATTCATCGAGTGCTTGAAGGGCACCTTGATAGTTATCTAAATTGAGTCTCGTTTCGCTAATTAGATATAAAATACGGGCGTGATCGTCTTTAAAAACATAGTCATCGTATGGAGGTAATCCATTTTCACTTTCAAAAAGAGAGCGAGCTTGTTTTAAATATTGAAGGGCTAATCTGTAATGTCCTACATGCACCATGTAGTATCCACCAATAAGCATATGAGCTCGATAATTTTTAGGATCTTTCTCCAGAGCTTTTAAAAGCTTTGTTCTAGCATCAAGCGGCCTCTCATCAGCAAGTAGCTTGGTAGCTTCCTCTAGTAATTCAGTCGCAGTTTTATTGTTGTCTTCAATGTCGCTAAAAAAAGATGAATCAAGATCATCTCTTGGATCTACTGCATAGAGATTTCCTGATCCAAATAGTAAAAATGAAACAAAAAGAGGAATCATTAAGGTTGTAAGTATTGATACTCTCATATCCTTCCCCCCATAAGAGTAAGGGGATTAATAAAGCCGATCGCTCTTTTCCAAAAGGGGACAATAGAGAGAGTTGAGCTTGATTGATGTCGTAACTTTAGAAGATCCTTAGTTGCACCTTCAAAGCTATTCCCTGATCTATGCTCTGCTTTTTCCTCCGATCTATACTTAGCTTCTGTAAAAGTTTCTGAAAGCGCTAGCGGATCGACTTTTAGATCTTTAATCAATCTAACTCTGTATTCTTTGTAAGTTTCACCAGGCAATCTATTAAAGCCAATTTCGTAAAGACTAACAATAATAGAGCGAAAGGCCCTATATAATTTTGTTTTTGAAGAACCTGGGAGAAGCCAAGAATAGTGCAGGTAAAGTTTGGCAAGTATGATTAAGATAAACATGATGACCAATACTAAAGAGACATCCTTACCTGATGGCAGATAGATGTCTTTGATCGGCGTGATGTTGGCTTCATCTTTAAGGATATCTTTAGGAAGGATCTCCTCTCCAGGATCTAGTTTTCCCATAAGCTCTTCTAAAAGACCCATATCAACATTTGTTTCGGCAGCGCTTTCAACTTGCTCAGGTTGGGTGTCATATGGAACCCAACCATATCCAGCGAAATAAACCTCTGCCCAGGCGTGTCTATCACTCATTCTTAAAAGAATATGACCGTCTTTAGATTGGCTTAGATCAGTAAGAAACCCAGTGGCAATTCTTGCAGGAATACCTAATGCTCTCAACATGAAAACAGTGGCGTGCGCAAAATGAACGCAGTAACCACGGAGATCTCCAAATAGATATGGGGCAACAGGATCCTCTCCAGGTTTAGTGTCATGCTTTGGCGTTAAGGTATAGATCGAATTTGTATTGAGATAATCTACTAAGCTTTGAGCTTTTTGGGCAGGGGATGGAATATTTGCTGTTAATCTTAGTGCTAGATCTCTGTAGCGAACATCTGGGTGAGGCACAAGATAGTGCTCCAAAACCTCTTTGGTCCAGCGCGGATCTCCAACTGCTTCCAAATTAAGATCGGTAAGCTTAAATCCAGGTGCTAAAGAGTAAGCTCTATAAGCAGATTTAAAACGTTTTGGATCTGGATTTTTAAGCTGCTTAATTGAGATAGGATAGTCAATCGCAAATGCAGCTTTTTGATCTGATAAGAGATAGACCGAATGAACCACTTCGACTCTCTCTTTAAGAGCAGGATCTTCTATCCCAGTAAATAGTTGAGTTGGTGTTGTGTTGTTTATATCAGTATCAAATTTTTTACTTGCAATAACTAATTCATTGCCACTGAATTCGGATAAGGCACCCTCCCTCATGTATAGCATCGGAGTGTAGGAGTTCTGAGAATAATCTCCCTCTAGCCGCACAAGAGCCGCTGGTTGATTGGTGCTTCCTAAAGCTGAATGGAACCCTAGAGGGCTGCTACCCTCTTCGCCACCCTCGCCAACTCCGTTACTAATAAGACCTTTTGAGGTGTCATATCTGTTGTAGATACCTTGCCCAAGAGCAAAGATAATAAAGAAAACAAGGATGGTAGCAAAACTATTCATTGCCCAATTAGTTTTTCTAAGTTCGCGCTCCTCGTGGCTAATAATTTTTCGCTCTCTTGCTTCGGCAAAGGCAAGAAGTAACATTAAGGACCCAACCAGTGCACCAGCGCAGATAAGCAACATCGATTGCGGCTCTACTCCAAATTGCCAGGCTAGGGTGTTGATAAATTGTGGTGAATCAAGATGGTAATCTCTGTGAGGTGCTAAAAGATAAACGCATACCCCAGACATTATAAAAATTTCAAGAGTTAAGAAATGTCGCCACCTAAAAAAGAACCAGGTAGAGATCGCACCTATGCTAAAAGAGATTAATGAGAGCTCAACATGTTGCGTTAAGAGAAAAGTTTTTAAATGCCCACTAGAAGCAAAGATGTAAGTTAGTGATGATGAGCCTACAAAATACCCAATCCAAAGGAGTAAGAATCCAAATAAAAAACCACGAGTTAAAAGAGGAGTTTCTGAAATTCTATTTGAGAAAAGGATACCTAGGGTTGAAAGGAGTGAAATTAAATAAGGGCTAGTGCCAAAATCTACAATTCCATCAAAGGAGAAGATGAAAACTATAAAGATAACCGCACGTATAGTTACCATAATGGCACGTGCGTAGTTTGGAGGATCTTTAATTATTGTTGAGTTATTGAGTGTAGAAGTACCAGAGTTCATATTTTATATGATAACTTGCCAGTTAGTTTGGGCGCAAATCTTAATAAAGTTAGGGTAGTATTTAATCGCTTCTTGGCGAGGATCTAATTTTTCTCCGAGGAAAAATGCTCGAAGTCGGGGAGAAGAGGCGAGGGCTGAGGCTAAAATTGGAGAATTTGTATCTTGGAGGGTGTCCTTAGAAGCCTCTATACAAAAAATTGGCTCAATTCCTATACTTGATAAGTAGGAGCCTATGTTTGAGAGAGATTTTACTGCATCGTCTGAGGAGATCGCTGTGCGAGATGCAAAGATTAACATAGATGATAGCTGACTACTGTTCTGTGGTAGAGATGCTAACAGATATTCAAGGTCTGTTTCTGTGTTTGAAGTTTCGCCCTCCCGCTGAGCCCAGTTACTATCCCAAGCGGTGTCAATTAACAGCTCTTTAGTAGAGTTAAGATCTCGACCTAGATCTAGAGATGATTTTGAAATCCCAGAGCACCCAGCCCAGACTTCAAGAGAGAGACTTTGTAGTCTTTCTATATATTGAAGAGCCATTTGACAGGTCTGATCGTCATGCCTGTCAGCCAGTACAAATATTACAACTTTACCCTCAGGGGTCATCGATTTTTCTGGATGTCTAGAAATTAACTCTCCACTTCTAGCAAAGACCTTCCAAAGGATTTTACGCATACTATCTGAAGGATGATACGGCTTAAGATCGTAGGGATCGCCGGTTCTTTCAAGTGGATGCTCAAGCTCATCGCCTGCTCTTTGGCTTGAGCTAATTATAGGAATATAAGAATTTGTATCCCCTGATGGAGCGATACGAATTGCCATATCACTTAACGGCATATTCCAACTTATTGTAGTTAATCCAAAACGGTCAGTGAAAGTTGCTTGGATATTGGTAACGATCCAATTCCCTCGATGAGGAAATGTAATCTCTTCAACTAAAAGCCGATCCTTCTTTGCTTGACCTATGAGTTCGTGGGTCGATGGTGTTAGATCAGATTTTTCAAATACTAATTTTAGTTTAAGTAAAAAGAGTGAGGGAACTGAGAGTTTGCCAACATTAATGACGATCTTTATTGGTTGACCGGAAACTTGCTCTCCTTGCTTGCTTTCCTGCGGAGAATGCACGGTTGGTTTTAGCTTTCGCTTAAATATTAATCCAAAAATGATGGCAATGACTGAAAGTAGTATTCCTACTACTATTAGTGTAAGTCCGAGAAGTCCAGCTACAAGATCAGCAGCATATTGAGCAGGACCAAGAAATAGATATACCCCAGTAATTAAGGCTAAAGTGCCACGTAGGGTAAGAGGGTACTTCACACGATAACTAGCCCATGTTTAATGGCGTAACGTATCAAATCAGCATTACTTGAGAGTTGTAATTTCTTTATAACTCTTGCTCTATGAGTTTCAACTGTCCGTGGGCTAATAAATAGTTTTTTAGCGATTGTTCTATTAGGTAATCCCTCAACAAGTAGAAAAAACATCTCTCTCTCACGCGGACTTAATATTTCTAACGGATCTGTCGCAGTTGAGCTACTGCCATTCGCATTTTTTGAACTTGGGTCACTGACTTGAGTAAGGAGGTGGTTAAATTTGGGAGGAACAACTTTTTTACCAGAGACTACACTGTTCATTGCTATGAGAAACTCATCCGGTGAAAAATCTTTTAGCAGGTAGCCATCAGATCCACTAGCGAGAGCTTGTTTAACTTTAATCTCATCATCATACATACTAAGAATAACAATTTTAGTATGTATCTTTTTCCCCTTAAGCTCATGGATAACATCCATGCCGCTTCTTTGAGGAAGTCCAAGATCTAAAATCAGAATATCAGGATGCTCTTTTTCAACTAAAGCTATTGCTTGCTCAGCAGTAGAAGCCTCTCCTACGATCAGGTACCTTGATTCCGTTTCAAGGATTCCACGTACTGCATGACGCAGTAGATTATGATCATCCGCTATCACCACCTTAATTGTGGCATTATCTGTATTTAAATTTTCCACCATACCTACATTCATAACTTTTAACGCCGCTTTTATGGCTGTTGTTAGTGTAACTGTTAGAGCAACTGTTAAGGACCAGAAGCTTTCTGATTTTTTTTGGAGTCAAATGTGTATCAGCTCAATTTCGTCAGAAATTGAGCAAAACAATAAATACCAAAGCATTATTACAGATTCTGCCAAGCCGAAGGCTTGTCAAGAAATCAGCAAAACCTGCTATGCTTTGGTATACTATTGTACATAGTCTAATACAAGAAGAGGAAAATGATTATTCTTTTTGAAAAATTATTTTAAGCGCGAATTTGCCTGATAATATTAAAGATTCTAGTCATGACAAAAACAATCTATACATTTAAAACTCTAGTCGAAGGGATGAGTAGGGACGCTTGGCCGCCTGCTTTTGAGATATTGACTTGTTTAAAAAAATCGAAACCTATCTGGCAAATTAATATCGATTCTTTAGAGATAGAAGAGTTTTTTAAAGTTCACAAGGATTTTAACGAAGCTAAACCGTCTCTCTTCGGCAAAATATTCAATAAGAATTCATTTTTAATAACCCTTGATCTCTTATCTGTTCTTGAATCCCTTTGGTCCTTAGAGGGTCGACCTAGATGTATTGGGTGTAATCAATTAGCTCAAACTGCCACCATTAAGGAGGTTCTTAGGCAGATTGAGGTTAAGTATGACACAGGAGTTTTAGCTCTATCATATTCTATGAAAAATTTAGAGATGGGAGAGGTCTCTATTATTAATGCTGCCGAGATGTTTATGGCTCAATCAGTGCTTTTAAACAGCAAGCGATTTCGATTAGCTGAACTTAACGGGTTTGAAAGTAAATACATCTCTGACTATGAAACCGTTGAGGTTGTTTTATGGTCTGGTAGTTTGCCATTAAGTGAGGGGTCAAGAGAGGATCTATTGTTTGAAACCAATAGACAGCTTACTTCAACATCAGTACTTACATTACATCTATTTGATCCGGCATTAGTTTTAGGAACTTCAGATTCAAAGATTTTAAAATCCTTTCAGGTGAATGACGGACTTTCCTGTGCAAGTTGTAATAAGAAGTTTAAGTCTTTCTCAGAGCTATTTCATTTGGATAAAGGAAGCAGTGATGTCAAAGAGAGCAGAGATGTAGACCTTAAAAATTGGGAACTCTTTGGAGTTAAGTGTTTAGATTTTGACCATTTAACAATTCAGGAATTATGTAATTTAATCTCTAAACATGATCCAGAATCACGAGCTAACCATAAGCTTAATATTTTAAATGAGTTTGGATTTGGATCTTATGAAATAGGTGCATCATTCTATGAATTCTCACGTGGGGAGCTTTTAAGATTAAAGTTGGCCCAATTTTTTAATTTAAAAGTTAGTGAGCTTTCACTAGATTTAAAATTTAATTTAGATATTTTTTTAAATGAGGAGAAGGAGAAAATTCTTAAGGTTATCAATGAACATGCTGCGCTTAATCTTAATGAGGTTCAATATGAGTCCTGCAGTTCTGAGGACAATTCTGAGAGTCAGCTCAATAATCAAATAGAGAAATCAAGAGCTAAAAAAGAAAGTAAAAATTCTAAAGATGGTCTTGTTAAAGTTTCTGATCTCGAACTAAGAAATAGGTCTCAGCTTTCTTTTCATATTCCTTTAAGGAAAATAACAGCAATTACTGGCTCATCTGGATCGGGAAAGACCGCTATTTTAGAAGCTTTAGCAAACAGTAATATGCTTGAGTTTAAAAAGATCTATTATCGTTCTGAAATTGATCTTGCTAAAAATAAAAAGCTGGTTGTGTTGGAGTTATTGGGTATCTCAAAACAGATAGGTCAAATCCTTTCCCAAACCTATGAGGCTAGAAAACGCGGTTTTACACCATCAGATCTAAATCCTGTTACTTCAAAATATCGCTGCTCAAATTGTCGTGGTGTTGGTGTTCTGTCCAGTTTTGTCGAAAGTGAGGATCCTCAGATGTTAGAGGAGTGTCCTTTATGTCTTGGGCTTCGATACCAGACCCCTCTTCTAGCAATAAAATACGGCAATTGTAATCTAAATGAAATTCTTACTTTAACAATTAGTGAAGCTGAGAAGATTTTTTGGCGAGAGCGAGAATTAGCTTCTGTTTTTAGAAGAGCATTTGAGTTAGGGCTTGGAGAGTCAAAGCTTGGAGCTAGAGGATCTGAGCAAACGATGTCAGAAATACAACGATTATTTCTCCTGCGATATGTATTAAAGCTTACCGACTCAGATAGCCTTTTACTTTTAGACGCTCCCTTTTTGGGGGGCAAGCAGGATGATTTTGATTTAATCTATAGAGTTCTTAAAGAGGTCACTGCTCATGGAAATACTGTAGTTATTTCAGATAATAGTGAGGCTCTTATTAAAGTTGCTGATTATGTGATAGCGTTAAAATCTGAATATCATCAGATGTCCCCACGACGGAGGACAGTTGTTAGTTACAAAGGATTTTTGGAGAGATAGTTATGGCTTTAAAAAATGGAGTTGCCGAGAGATGGCAGTACAGAAGATTTTTAATTCCTAATGCGGTTACCCTTGGGAATATGTTTTGCGGTTTTTTAACGGTTATTTATGCATCTTCTGGAAGGTACGAAAAAGCAGTAATTGCAATTGTGATTGCGATCCTACTTGATGGTCTTGATGGTAAGTTAGCTCGTCGCTTCAATGCTACATCAAAATTTGGTGTCGAGTTTGATTCCTTTTCTGACTTTATCTCCTTTGGGGTTGCGCCAGCATTTCTAATCTACTGCTGGTGTTTTCGAGAATTAGCTGATGAGTTTGGAGTAATAATCACCTTTATCTACTGTCTAGCTGCGGCAAGTAGATTGGCTAGGTTTAATATAGCTGAATCCGTTGTAACTAAAAATTTTCAAGGATTGCCTACTCCGGGAGCCGCTGCTGTAATTGCCGCTTCGGTCAACTTTTATACCCGTATTGAAACCTCTGTGGCCTTAGTTTGGTTCTATAGTTTTTTAATGCTCGGAGTTGCTTTTTTAATGGTCTCAAGTATTCCATTTTTTAGTATTAAGCGGCTTAAATTTTCTAATATGAACAAGTTGACCTTGATCCTTTTAGGCTCAGCAATCGCACTTGTTTGGTACAATAGTGCGGTCGGTTTTGCTGTGCTAGCAGGGGGGTATTGTTTGAGCGGTCCACTTGGGCTTGTCTTTTGGAAGAACCAGATGAAAGAGAAGGTAAAAGAGAAAGCCAAGGAGAATGTGGCTCCAAAAATTACCCCTTGAGTGTAATTTCACCATCAGTACAAATTACTTGCGTGTATTTTGTACTGATGGTGAAATTACACAGATAATCAAATTTTCATAGAAAAAGATTCATAGAAAACGATTGATAGAAAAAGATTGTTTGCCAGAAGTTGAAAAGAATCGGAATCATAACTCGAATATTTTTCATAAATTCGAGTTATGATTCCGTGAACAGTTAATTTATTGAAATTATTAGGCAATAAATCCTCAGGAGTTAATTTACTTGCAGGAAGAGCAATTAACATTAGGTTACATCCATTAACTTATGAGGAGATGTATAATCACTATAAATATTTTGACCTACCTAGCGTCCTAAAATTGGGGACTATTCCTGGAATTATATTTTCTGAAAATCCTGTGCTTTCATTGCGTTCATATGTCGATATGTACCTAAAAGAGGAGATTCAGCAGGAGGCGATTGTTAGAAGATTAGATAAGTTTTTTCGTTTCCTAGATTTGGCGGCGCAGTTAAATGGCGAGCCGATAAACTTTTCTAAATTTGGTCGACAATTAGGGATCGCGGATAAAACAGTTGCCGGATATTTTCAAATTCTGATTGATACCTTGCTTGTAATTCAGCTTCCTGGATGGGATCGCTCAGTCAAAAAGCAGGTTTTGAAAAGCCCTAAATTTTGCTTCTTTGATACTGGAGTTTTAAATGCGGCGGCAAAGGAGTTAAATTCAGATCTGGTAAGTGGCAGCGCCCGTTTCGGTCGTTTATTTGAGCAGTTTATAATTAATGAATTTTATCGCATGAACAATTATTACATGACTGATTATTCGCTTTCTTACTATTCTACTGGGCACTCAGAGGTAGATTTAGTGCTGGCAAAAGGACGAGGTTCGAATCCGATAGGAGTTGAGATTAAATCCTTCTCCAAGGTTTTTCAAGAGGACCTTTCTGGGCTCCAAGTTTTTAGCTCGGAGTATCCAAGCTCAAAACTTTTTTGCGTTTGTACCGCACCAAAGTCATATACAATCACCTTAGGTAATGGCAATAAAGTATCTGTACTTCCTTATGAAGAGGCAGTTCGTAAGATCCTTATTGAAAGTTGAGGCGTTTAGTCTTATCTTTTCTTGTCATTATGCTGAAAATACCAGGAAACTCCGCATAAGAATCTCCGATATGTAAGTAGAAAAGGTCAATTCTCAACTTATATAATATAAAAGCGGAGTTTATATGGATCCTAAAGGCATAGAATCACGGTATCAATCACCTAGTATCGATAGAATTTATAGTAATTTTTTTCAATCGCGAAATACTAACGTAGGAAACAGTGACAGGAGCCAATCCTCCGCTGCTTATT
>CAZFXN010000052.1:0-20552 GCA_964523015.1 uncultured Bdellovibrionales bacterium
AATTAATATTGACTAAATCACCCGAATTCTTGTTCAACAAACGGGGTACTTGACAGATTGTAAAAATTCGGGCTAAGCTTTTCAGTTTTATATTTTATTTACACTTCGCCTACTCCAGCTAAGTTTAGATACTTTTATGGAACTCTCTCGGGGGAACACGATAAAACGTATAATCTAGATGTCAGGCTGCATTAGAAATTTTTATGACATTGAATATTGGTCTAATAGGAACAGGTGGAATAGCAGAGAACGGTCATGCGGATGCCTTATCACTGACACCTTCTGCGCGACTTTGGAGCGTCCTTAGTAGAGACTTCAATCGAGCAAAAGAGTTTTCTCGAAAGTACAACGCCGCAGCCCCAAATCCTGCCCATGACTTATTAGATTCTTTTCTCGCAGATCCGGAACTAGACGCAGTAATAATTGCAACTCCTGATAAATTACATTTTCCTCAAGCCATAGCTGCTATTAGTGCAAAAAAACATATCTTGTTGGAAAAGCCGATGGCTACAAATACTCAAGATGCTCAAGCAATCTTAGTGGCTTGTCAAAATGCAAAAGTTACATTGGCTCTGGCTTATCGTTTAAGGTGGCACCCTGGCCATCGCAAATTAGTAGGATCTGCTCATTCCGGAAAGTTCGGAGAATTACGTCATGTTCGAGTCCTTTGGTCTACCTTAAAACCAGATGCAACCGATTGGCGTGCTTCTGAAGAATTGGGACGGTGGTGGAGTCTTGGAGCAGTTGGCACTCATTGCTTGGATCTTGCACGATGGACTCTTGGTCCTTCTGCAGGAGAGATTAAAATCATTCGCTCTGTTGTGACCCAAAAAGTGTGGCAGGGTCCTCATGATGAAACAGCAGTATTGGCAATTGAATTTACATCCGGTGCAACAGCCGAGGTTTGCTCTTCAGTATTATTTGCGTCGCCAAGTAGATTCGAAATTTACGGATCAAATGGCTTCGGCATTTGCGAAGATACATTTGGGCGTGCTGCCGCAGGTAAAATATGGACAAATGAAGGAGCTATAAAATTTGAAACTCGCAATCCATTTGTTGATCAGCTTGAAGATTTTGCATTAGCAATAAAAGAAGATCATGAACCAGAAGTAAATGGCATTGAAGGGGCTCGGAATGTTGAGATTTTGCAATCTGTGGTCCAAAACGCTAATAAAGAGGCAGTCTAGCAAACGGATTAAGCTGATAAATTTACCCCCGGCAAATTTTCAGCTTATCCCTATACATTACGCCACCTACGCAGCAATTTTCTCAATAGACTTGATATTCGTAGATTTTACCTGACTTAACTCCCAATTATTTTGGAGATTTAACCAGAACTGCGGACTTGCTCCCAAAGCTTGCGATAATTTCATCGCCATTTCAGCACTGATGCCTCGCTTGCCTCGACAGATCTCATTGACCGCCTTAGGCAAAACCCCAATGTGTTCAGCGAGAACAGACTGACTAAGATTCAGCTCGTTAAGCTCATCCTGCAGTACCATACCAGGATGAATAGGAGTAAAATGAATTTTCTTCTTGGCCATGTTAACTCTCCAATAATCTAATGGTAATCAATAATTTCAACATCATAAGCATCCTGTCCTTGCCATTGAAAACATATCCGATACTGGTCATTGATTCTCATACTATACTGTCCTTTTCTCTTTCCAACGACCGCTTCAAGCCTATTACCGCGCAAGCCTCGTAAATCATTCAGCGATGTTGCAGCACCTAATCTCGCAAGCTTCACTTGTGCAACTGAATGTAGTCCCTTCGGCAATAGCCGAAGGTTTTGTTTGGCAATTCGTCCGTAGTTAATATCCTCGGTCGTTTTATTTTTGAAGCTCATGATTGCCATCCCTAGTTACGACTATACCACGTAGTGGTAATCATGACAAGCTTTTATACGAGGAGCTAGTATGGCATAGCAAGCACATGGTTCTGACAACTTACGTCTCAGAATATTTTTAACGTTATCCCTTAAGCCACTTTGCGTTCACATGGGCGGACCGCACGCTCAATTTTTGGTAGGAGTTTTGCCTTAGCAATCTTTAGGTCGTAACGATTTTGGAGGTTGATCCAGAATTCAGGTGTATTCCCAAAATATACGGCGAGTCGAAGAGCCGTATCAGTTGTAATTATACGTCTGGCGTTCACGATATCATTAATTCTTCCAACAGGGACATCCAAATCTCTGGCTAGTTTATTCTGACTAATATCCAGTGGAGTCATAAACTCTTCAAGCAGGATCTCTCCGGGGGTAATCGGCTTTAGTTTGTTTGCCATGCTATTTCCTCAATGATAATCAACAATTTCTACCTCTTGAACTCCGTCACGATCCCAGTGAAAGCACAGACGAAATTGGTCATTTATACGAATACTAAATTGTCCTTTCCTATTTCCCTTTAAAGTTTCCAAGCAATTCCCTGGAGGGCTTTTAAGATCCTCTAATCGCGTAGCAGCTTCTACGATCTCTAGCTTTCTCCTAGCAACCCTTTCTATATTCTTAAACTTTCGAGAACCCAAATCGCGGAACAACTTCTCCGTATCTTTACATTTGAAGCTCTTAATCATAGTTTATACCGGCAAAAGTATTCTGTCAAACAGTATAATATTCCTACGATAAGGTCAAGTGGTTGATTGATTTATGCGATGTTTAGTCAAAGCCAAAGTAATTTGAAACATGAAATCTTCAGGAAAACGGTCCATATTTCGCTTTCCCGCCTGGTCATCAGTTGCCTAAGAATCGCAAGTTATGTAAATTCTGCTGTCAGAAAATGCCTAAATGGCACCGGTGGAACTCTCTTAAATTGACACCAATATGCAGCATATGGACCCCCTTATAATCTATCATCGTGGCCGGCACGGTGTAGCAAATGACGGAAGAAGTTTAGAAATTTGCCACTTACGAGTTTCCAGTTTATCCTACTCCGTTCAAATCATCTTAGGTAAAAATTATGAAAAAAATACTTTTAGTACTCTTAGCTGCAGGCGCTGTCCTTACTATCGGACTCTTTGGCTACTTAGCAATAAATGGTGACTCTTTAATAAGTAAATACAAACCAGAACTTGAAAAGATTGCTTCTGAAAATATCGGAGCAAAGGTAACTTTGGGACAACTCTCAGTTTCAGTTTTTCCAGGGGTAAAGGTAAAAGTTGCTGATTTTGCAATCTCTGGATCCTCAACAAAGGACAACATCGGCTTTAAAGATCTCTACCTTAATCTTAGTCCATTAGGTCTTTTATTTGGTGAACTTAAGATAGCAAAATTAGAGATTCATGAGCCTGCTATTCGTCTTTTAAAGACTGGTAGTAAAATTCGAATTGCTGGACTCCCAGAAAAATCTGAAGATCCTGGACCAAAAGCAAAAGTTGGTGATGTTTCTAAAGTTGGGAATCAATCAGATCCAGTATCAGCTACAACTCCACTGCAAATTGGTCTTGATTCCCTAGAGGTTATTAACGCTAATGTAATACTTTTAGATACCGCAACTAATAAAGAGTACAACTTAGCTAAAGTAAACCTATCAACCAGTATTGCCATAAAGGATTCGGTAATTTCAGTATCTAATATCTCTTTAAATGGAGATCTATTAAGCACTGGCAAAATTAAAATGTCAGGCTCAATTACAGATTTAAAAGAGTCTGATGGGAACTTAGATCTGAATGGAAAGCTTACAAATCTTGTATCTAATGAGATATCTCCCCTTCTAGATCTATTTTCTGGATCTACTTCAGCTGGCTCAAAAGATAGCGTAAATGCTAAAACAGATCTTTCATTCAAATTAACCGGCACTGTCTCTGCCCCACTACTTACTTCAACTATAGATCTTAATTTAGAAGATGCTCCAATTAGTGCAGTCATAGATGCTCAAAAGGTTGGTGATTTATTGACAATCAGCAAAGGTGATATTGAGGCTTTCTCAGGAAAAGTTTTAGCTGATGCTCAAATTAACTCAAAAACAGAAAATCTAGCAGCTAACCTTGAGCTAACTAGTTTAAATCTTCAACAACTAGTTAATACCCTTATGCCTACAAAGAGGGATATGTTTAGTGGCAGCCTAGATAAACTCTCTTTATCAATTAATGGAGTAATGGGTGAGCAACTTACTAATTCCTTAAATGGTAGAGGCAAAATCATTTTAAAAGACGGAAAAATGGTCGGCACTAACTTAGCTGGTGATGTTTTAGGCGCAATTGGAAATCTGCCTTTTCTTAATGGTTCTCTCCTATCCAATACCTCTGAGGGTGACAAAAATAATTTATCATCTAAGGAAACAGAGATTAAGAACTTCTCAGCTAATTTTCTTATAAATGATGCTAGGATTACTACTCAAGATCTGATCTTAGAGAGTAATATTTTTACCTTAAATGCCCACGGCAGTGTTGGCTTTGACTCATCTGTCGATCTTAAATGTCGTATGACCTTTAACCCTGAATTCTCGCAAGGGATTGTCGCCAAAGTAAAAGAGCTGAAACAGTCATTAGACCAAGAGGGCCGATTAATAATCCCTCTTGCTCTTAAGGGTAAGGCTCCTATATTTATAGTAACCCCTGATGTTTCTGAGTTAGTAAAGAAAGGGTTAAAAGATGTTGCCACAAAAGCTCTTGGTGATCTTTTTAACAAAGATAAAACAGGAAACAAAAAAGGACTTGGTGGACTCTTAGGATTTTAGTGGATTGGGAATTAGTTAGTACAAGTTTTTTAATCTTTGCAGCTAGGGTAATTGATGTATCCCTCGGGACGCTGCGCGCCTCTAGTGTAGTTCAAGGGCGTAAGTATGCTGCTGCTGCCTATGGTTTCTTTGAAGTACTACTCTGGATAACAGTGGTCTCAAAAGTAGTTACTCACCTCACCTCGCCATATTATTACATCGCCTTTGCTCTTGGCTTTGCTACCGGTCAACTAGTTGGAATGTCTATTGAGCAATGGCTTGGACATGGAGCTAGGGTCATTAGAATTTTCACTCGTAAAGGAAAAGAGTTATCATCAGCATTAAGAGAGACCGGCATGGCAGTGTCTAGTTTTCAGGGAGAAGGTCGAGACGGGCCAGTTGAGATGCTCTTTATAGAAACTAGGAGAAGAAATGTAAGAAATGTCATGAGGATAGCTCAGGACATAGATCCTAAAAATTTCTTTTTAATTGATACAGCTAATGTAGTTCGAAAACGGCCCTAGCTTAAAAAGTATTACCGATCTTTTTTACTACTGACCTGTGGAGTAGAAAAACTCTCAGGAATTATCCAAGATAACTTACCTCTTAATTTGTGCTTTGTAGATCCATGAAGAACTTCGAGTTGATCGGAGAGTCGGCCTTTAAGTGTAGTTAGATTTTCTGGGGAAAGGTGCCGCTGAGATATCCACTGAGATATTTTCTGAGAGTTAGTCTCATCATTAATCTTCTTTTTATTCACTATGTCGCTGTTCGCCATGTTCTCCATGTTCTCCTCCCTACTACAAAAGATCAACCCGAAACCCAGGGGAATTCTATCAGGTAAGGGGTGCCTTTTCAAATCAATTACGGTAATAGAATCTACTCTAAAAACTTACAATCTCCGCCTTAGCTTACTTAAAATACTAGTCTTTAGCTGCAGTTACACGTTCAACATCCTTGAGCTTAAAGATATTAAATGTTTTAAGCAGATCCAAGGCTTGTCTTATATACGGATCAGCAGATAAGAGCTCTTTTAACTCCATTGTTTCAATATTTCGTGGTTCTTCTTTAGTAGGATCAATCTTAGGAGAGTCTTTCTTTTCTATTTTGCCTTCCTTATCCCGATTCTTTTTACCTGAAGGATTTTCAATTGCACCTGGAAGATCACTTTCTCTGATCCGATCTTCTAGTGAAAGAGGAACTGCTACTTTTTTCTCCTCCTCTTTAATCTCAATATCAGGATCGACACCTGTTGCTTGAATGGATCGTCCACTCTTAGTGTAATAGAGCGCAGTGGTTAACCTTAATGCAGCACCACTATATAAAGGGAGAACTGTCTGCACAGATCCTTTACCGAATGTTCTATTACCCATTATTAAAGCTCGGCCATGATCTTTTAGCGCACCTGCAACAATCTCACTTGCTGAAGCAGATCCCTCATTGGTCAAAACTATCATAGGATAATCAGCCTCTGTGCCACGAGCATGGGCAAAAAACTTCTTTTTCTGATCCTCAACCCGACCATCAGTGTAGACAATCACTCCTTCATTTAAAAAGAGATCTGTTACCTGAATTGCTTGAGTTAAAAGACCTCCAGGGTTATTGCGTAAATCTAGGATCAATCCAGCTAATTCAGAGTTTGGAGCCTTTTGACGTACCTTATCTAATGCTTCTTTTAATTCTTTTCCTGTATTTTCTTGGAACTGAGAGAGCCGAACGTAACCAAATCCATTCTCAAGGTATCTCCCCCTAACACTCTTAACTTTGATAACATCACGGACAATACTAACATCGATAAGATCAGCGACGCCTTTACGCATTACGGAGATCTTTATAGCCTGCCCCTTTGGCCCACGCATCTGACGAACAGCATCAAGGAGTGATAGATTCTTAGTGAATTTACCCTCTATCTTGATAATTGCATCACCTGGCTCAATCCCTGCTCTTTCAGCAGGAGAACCCTCAATAGGAGCAACCACAACTAAGAGATTATCTTTTACTGTGATCTCAATGCCTAATCCACCAAACTCTCCTGTGGTTTCGACCTGAAGCTCTTTATAGTAATCGGGAGTAAGAAAAACACTATGAGGGTCAAGTGTAGTAAGCATCCCCTTAATAGCACCCTCAACAAGTTTTTGGGTACTAACTGGCTCAACGTAGTCACGCTGAACTATAGATATTACATCAGCAAAAAGTTTTAGTTGGTCTAGATCTGGGCCCTTCTCTTTGGCATTTACCTCAGCAACATCACGACCTTCAAAGATCAGAAATAGGATAAGGATGAGGGAAAATACCATCCATGGATTAAACGGAAACCTTCTTTTAATCATTAACAAACTCCGGATTAACAGTCACCTGATCGATAAGTAATAATGATACAATAACAGTATCTTCCCGATTCATTCAAGAGAGTTATATTCGGCTTAGTTTAGAGCTTTCCGTAATAGATCGTAGGATCCACGGGCTTGCCGTTCATTCTAATTTCAAAGTAAAAGTTACCCTTATCTGTATCAGAGGAGTTAGACAAACCGATCTCTTCACCCTCCTCAACGATCTGCTTATATTGCACCTTTTGCCGATCTAGTCTGGCATAAAGGCTATAGGATCGCTTGCCATGATCTAAAATGATCATATTACCGTACCCTGGCAATCGACCAAGATAGATAACTTTTCCAGCTGCAATGGCGACTACGCTGGAGCTTGCAGTAGTAGAAAATAAAAGTCCCTTACTAAAAACAAAATCTTTAAATTCAGAATGTTTGTATTTGCCAAATCGGCGAATTACCTTTCCTTGAACCGGTCGATACAAAGTTCCTCTCGCTTTTTTTAATCCAATACCGAGAAAATCTTTGCTCTTTGATTCATTATTAGAAGGAGTTAATGATCTAGATGATTCTCGATCTCTATCGTTAGCTGAATCAACCCTTTCCTCTTGAGTAAGTGAGGCGACGACAGTTTCTAATCGTAAAGCACTGGCTCTCAACTTAGTTAAAAATCGCTCTATCTCGACATGCTTAGTTTCAAGCATCTTTACGATGGATTGTTTCTTGCCGATCTTGCCACTAAGAACTTCTGTCTTTTGAACAATCTGAGCCTTTACTAATTTTTGCTCCCTTATCGTACGCTCATACCTCTCCTCTTCAACCTGTTGCTCTTTATAAAGGACTGAGAGCTCTTTAACGATTCCACGATCATATTTCTCAACCTTAGAAAGTAAGTAAGCTATAGTTGGTAGTCTATCAATGGCCGAGACTCTAACCAGATACCCCCTAGAATTGTTATTTTGAGCCATATATAGAGTTCTTAATCGCTCTAGAGATCGAGCTTTAAAGGTTTCGATTCTGATATCTAATTCAGCTATCTTTTCATTGGCTGCTTGCCATTCTATAAATAAAACATCTAATTGTTTTTTTAGTTTTGACTCTTCCGCTTGAAGTATCGACATTTCCTTATTAAGGATCGATACCTCTCCTTGAAGTTTTGATTGGATAAGATATACGTCCTCTAACTTTGCACTTTGAAAATCAATCTCCTCATTTAGCTTATTTAGCTTTTCATAACTTGTGGAATCAACTTGGTCAGCTCTGATGACCGTGGATAAAAAAGTAGGTAGAAAAGTAGGTAGAAAAACAGAGACAACAAAAAGACGCACAAAATAGGATAGCGGGACTCTACGCATTGCCAACCTTTCGAGTCCCCAGCAGTGAACTAAAGGCTCCGATCAATGTTGAAATTCCTAAAATGGAAAATATTGCTTCTTTGGTAAGAAAGTTAACAGTCCCAACTATTGTATTGAGCAACTCTGAGTTTTTAAGATATGGAAATCCAAACTCAAAAGACAACCATAAGAACCCTACTCCGAAAGCACCTGAGAGAAACCCCTGAAACATGCCTTCTAAAACGTATGGAGCCCTAATAAAAGCATCACGGGCTCCAAGGAGTTTCATAATCTCAATCTCTTTTCTGTGAGCATAAAGACTTAACTTAGTAGTGTTAAAAACAACAAAAGCAGAGATCGTGATTAGTACCCCAACAATCAAGATCCCCCATTTGCCAACAAACTGATTAATCTGATTTAGGTAAGTTAACCAACTTCTATTGTATTCAATTCGCTCAAACTCCAAAGATTCAGAATACAGATCTTCATACTCTTTAAAAGTTTGAATACTTGATTTTCCTTGCTTAAATTTTAGCTCTATAGAAGTTGGTAAGGGAGAATCCTCTTCAAGTCCGGTTAAAAGTAATGAGTCGCCACCTAGCATGTTTTTAAGTCGTAAAAGAGCCTCTGATCTTGGCACATACTCAGCCGAGTCAACTCTCGCATCTAGGGTCATGTTGCTCATCAGCTGTAAAGCACGTTCGTTCGTTACAGAATCATTAAGGTACATGGTTAAGATCAATTCACTACTTTCAAGGAGTGCCGCCCGGTTAATATTCTCAATAACTAAAACACCTAGTGCACAGACGAAAAAAGCTACGGTCCCTGTAAGAATAGAAGCGATAAATGTAAATGGAGCACTAACTACAGCTTTGATAGAATACCGTAAATGATAAGATAAAACGCCTGATTCACGGCGAGCTGGCAAAGCATCAAGATCGGCCCAGACTTTGGCTAGCTCATTCTCCCTATCTGCTTGGATATTCTTTTCTATTATTCTTGGAAGCGCCATTAATGAACCCCCAGAGGGCTTGGAAAATCTCCGATAATTTTTCCACGATCAAGAACTATCGTTCTTAACTTTAGATCCTCAATTAGAGGTAGATTATGAGTAGCAACGATGACAGTAGTGCCACACCTATGAGCATCAAGGAGTAGATTTAACACAACTCTACTCATAGCCGGATCTAAATTACCTGTTGGTTCATCAGCTAGAATTATTTTTGGTTTTGTAATTAATGCTCTAGCGATGGCAACTCTCTGCTGCTCTCCTCCTGAGAGTGTAAGTGGTGGACTATCTGCACGATCATCTAATCCAACTGCCTCTAACATTTTTTTAGAAACATCTCTCATCTTCTTTTTTCTTAGTCCACGAATTTCAAGTGGAAAGGCTACATTATCTAAAACTGATCGACGGTTAAGGAGTTTATAGTCTTGAAAAACTACCCCTATGTTACGTCGTAGAATCGAGAGATCGTTATTGCTTAATGAAGAGATCTTCCTTTTATCTACGGTCAATGTGCCTGATGAGACTCTTTCTGCTCCAAAAAGAAGCTTCATCAGCGTTGATTTGCCAGCACCGCTAGCACCGACTAGAAATACGAATTCTCCCTCTCTTATATTGAGGTCTACACTCTGTAGGGCAATCTGTTTTGGTGGGTACTCTTTTTTAACAGCCGAGAATTCTATCATACTTACTTTTTAACTACTCTTAAAACTGCTAGTATTCCCATATGTTAGCTCTTTAGTGAGAGTACGTTATTGATAGTTAATTAAAAGCATATGCTCGATTTAGCTAGAAATTGAGCCAAACAATAAATACCAAAGCATTATTAGACATTCTACCAAGCCGAAGGCTTGTCAAGATATCAGAAAAACCTGCTATGCTTTCGTATATATATACAACTTATGCCTATAAATTACATCTAATACCGACCATGCTCTTAACCTTTTATAAAGCACCTATTAATTCTCTATTTAGCTTAATTTCTAAGCTATCTATTTTGACTATCATTTCTGGCGTTATTCTATCATGTAGCCCTAATAAATCTACTACTTCGATTAAATTCATGGTTAGTGAGCTCAGCTCTCGATTAGAGATACAAAAATCATCAATTTCCGGACATAACAGGATCTACTCATTTTTAAACTCTAACGGAGAGCAGATCTACCTTACCGGATTATCTGAGTGTCATGCTGGACTTAAGGGCAGTGAATCCTCCCTCTCCCGTCAGCTTTTTGTTGGATTTGAAAACCTTAGAATTCTTCAAACTCAAAAAATGAGAATCGCCCCTTTTCCGCTTAGAAATATAGCCAGTGCCTCCATAGATATGGAGCCGCTTAAACTTGTGAGCTTTTCTTCAAAGAAAGGGAATTGTATATTGGATATTGTATTTTGGTCAGCTATGGATAAATCCACTCCGATCTCGGACGAAAAAATTATTCGTTGGGCTGATACGGCGACCCCTAAATATTTAGATGTTTTGACTTATGCCTTATCACTAGTAGCAGAATCAATAGGAACAGAGAAATCCGGTGATTAACGATTATAATTAGTTATGTTTAAAGAAACAGTTATTACACCACTAGGAAAGTATGGCTATCTTATTGGCGATATAGCTAAAGATGTGTTTCAAAAAGGGATTAACTGGAAAGACCTAACTAAAGAGATCGTAAAGATTGGAAACAATAGCTTTATGATCGTATTACTAACTAACCTCTTCACCGGAATGGTTTTAGCTTTACAAACAGCTCATGGCTTAGAAAGATTCGGAGCAAAATTGTATGTTGGTAACATAGTCTCTTTAGCTCAGGTGCGTGAGCTTGGTCCAGTACTCACAGCAGTTATGCTTTGCGGTAGAGTTGGAGCTGGTATTGCTGCTGAAATAGCCTCAATGGTTGTAACCGAACAGGTTGATGCAATAAAAGCTCTGGGTGCAAATCCAATCCGAAAGCTAGTCTCACCACGTGTTGTTGCTAGCATTATCGTATTGCCGCTCTTAACCGTGTTAGCAGATTTTATCGGAATACTTGGAGGGGCATTTGTTGCAGTTACAGAGCTTAACCTCTCATCTCACGTATATTACCGCAGTGTTGTAAATTTCGTTCAGATCTCAGATGTAATTGATGGACTAATTAAGAGTGCCGCCTTTGGTTTTCTCTTTGTTTCTATAGCTTGCTACAAAGGTCTAAATGCTCGTGGGGGCACTGAAGGAGTTGGGCGTGCTACTACTGAAGCCGTTGTGACTGGATCTATATTTATTTTAATCAGTGATTTTTTTCTAACTAAATTCCTTATTATAATTGAATGATCTTAGAGACGAATACTCCAATTCACTTATCAAATGTCTCAGTCAAGTTGGGACAAACACAGGTCCATAAGGATGTCTCCTTCTCGATTAACCAGGGAGAGATAGTTACAATTATGGGCCCTAGTGGATCTGGAAAAACAGTCCTTTTGAAACTTATGATCGGTTTCATGAAAGCTACAACTGGGAGTGTGACTGTTTTTGGATCAAATATTGCTGACATGACACTTGAAGAATTAGAGGAGGTTAGATCTCAGATCGGCATGCTTTTTCAAGGTGGAGCTCTTTTTGACTCACTCACAGTGTATGAAAATGTAGCCTACTCCCTTAGAGAACGGTTTCATTATGATGAAGAGAAGATTGCTGCAATTGTTTATGAGAAACTCTCTTTAGTCGGGTTAGAAAAGATTGAATCTAAACATCCTTCTGAGCTTTCGGGAGGACAGAGAAAACGGGTAGGTTTGGCTAGGGCCTTAGCCAGCAATCCTAAGGTCATGCTCTTTGATGAGCCTACTACAGGCCTTGATCCAACATCAGTAAGATTAATTGATGATTTGATTATCTATTTAAAAAGAGATTATGGAATCACATCAATAATAGTGACCCATGATATGGGGAGTGCGAAACGTGTTTCCGATAGATGGATTTTGATCAATAATGGCCACATAGTAGCTGATGGAGAAGCTAACAATCTTATCAAATCAAATTCAATAGTATCAAATTTTGTAAATGGGAACTGGGACGAATGAAAGATCAGAATCCAATACGAGCAGGTGTGTTTATCTTTATATCTTTAGTAGCTTTTGTTGCTGGTGTATTGATACTTGGCAAAGAGAGAAACATCTTCTCTAGACAATCTAACTACTATACAACTTTTAAGGATGTTAGCGGTTTATCAGAAGGTGCGCCAATAAGAATTGGAGGTATCAATTCGGGCCGAGTACATAGAATCGGGTTTAGCAAAAATTTAGAGGAATCAAGGGTCCAGATTACTATCTTATTGGACAATAAGTTCCGAGATCGAGTACGCGAAAATTCTGTTATATCAATAGAGTCTCAAGGACTCTTAGGGGATAAGTATTTAAGTATCTCTACAGGGGACCCTACTCTACCTGAGAAAGAAGCTGGCTCTATTATAACCAGCCGAGATTCCGCCGATATCGGAAACCTCATGAGTAAAGCTCAGACAATTATTGAAAATGTTGCTCAAATTTCTGACTCTCTAAACGGGGTAATTAGCGGACTTGATAAGCAAACCTTTACGAACATCTCTGCCGGCGCAAAAGCATTGGGAGGATTAGCCAATCAGGTTGAAAAAGGTGATGGCCTTATGCATCGTCTCTTTTATTCTAAAAAAGACGCCGATCTTATAGTTGGAAATCTAGCCAAAGCTACAGATTCAATTAACGATGTTGTTAATAAAGTTAAAACAGGTGATGGGCTTTTAAATGCTTTAATTTATGAAAAAACAGAGAAAGGACTTTTTGCAAATCTCTCTGAAGCTGCAAGGGCACTGGCCAATACCGCAACGTTAGTAACTGATATTGCGACTGAGATCAAAACTGGAGATGGATTACTTCATCAAGTTGTCTATGATGAATCTTTAGATCTAGCTAAAACTTTAAATAGCACAGTGAGCAAGTTAAATGATGCTGCTAGTGCCATTAAGAAGGCCTCTGAAGCATTAGCTAATGGCGATGGTACCATTGGGGCTCTGTTAGTGGATTCAAAGCTCTATGACAATTTAGTTGAAGTTACTGATGGTGCTAAACGAAGTGTTATCCTAAGACACGCGATTAGAAACTCACTCAACAAATAACAATTCTTTCTATAAAGATATCTCTAAAAAAACGCCCCCGTTTGTGGGAAACAAACGGGGGCTACAAAGAGACGCTATAAGGAGGAATTTTTTTATTTACTCAGCTTGCTTTCTTAAAAAAGTAGGAATCTCATACTTATCTTCATCTTCACTACTTGATAGGACTGAGAGTTTCTTTAACTTAATAACTTCACCGGAACTCTCTTTTCCTTTTCTAGCAAAAGCTGGCATTTCAAATCGACCTTCGCTGCCAATACCTTGACTGCCAATGCCTTGAATTGGTCGATTCACATGGGCCAAAGTTAGAGTGTTCTCATCTCCAACACCCTTACCAAATCCAGTGGCAATTACTGTAACTCTTACGCGATCCTCAAGATTAGGATCGATAACCATACCCCAGATGATGTTTGCCTCATCATGAGATTCTTGATGGATTAGATCAGCGGCTTCGTTGATCTCTTGCAGAGTAACATCAGGAGAAGCAGTGATATTAATAAGCACACCACGTGCGCCATTAATTGAGATATCCTCTAGAAGTGGGCTCGAGATAGCTTTTTCAGCAGCTTCAACTGCTCTGTTCTCTCCCGAAGCCTCGCCGGTACCCATCATGGCCATGCCCATCTCGGACATTACAGCTCTGACGTCAGCGAAGTCTACGTTAACTAAACCCTCAACGATAATAAGATCGCTGATACCTTTTACTGCTTGATACAAAATATCATCAGCTTTTCTAAAAGTATCTAAGAGAGAGGTATTTCTACCTGCGATGGAGAGTAATCTTTGATTTGGAATTGTAATAAGTGTATCGACTTGCTTCCTTAGTCCTTCAATGCCTTGCTCAGCATTGCGCATACGTCGCTTGCCTTCAAACAGGAATGGCTTTGTAACAACACCAACTGTTAAGCAACCAAGCTCTTTGGCTACACGAGCAATAACTTCAGCACCACCTGTTCCAGTACCACCGCCCATACCAGCAGTTACGAAGACCATATCGGCCCCATCAAGAGCTTGACGAATCTTCTCAACGCTCTCCTCTGCAGCAGCTTTACCAACCTCAGGATCTGCTCCAGCACCTAGACCTTTGGTAATCTCGTCCCCTAACTTTAATTTAATCTTTGATGGGCTTGTGGCGAGCGCTTGGGCATCTGTATTAGCTGCGATGAAGTCGACTCCATCAAGGCCAACGCGGATCATGTTGTTAACTGCGTTACTACCACCGCCACCGATACCAAGAACTTTAATATTGGCTCGATTTACCTCAAGCTTAAGATCCATCTGGTTTCCGCCTGGTTTGTTATTGTTATTGTCGCTATCGTTCATCGAACTGCCCTCAAGATTAATTACAACTTTTACTGCTGCATTTTTCAATGCTGCATCTCACGATGCTGAACTAGTGATCCTATAACACAAACACCCGCTAGTCGGTAACCGAACTCAAATAATTTTCAAAAATAGAGTATGGTGTAATTGGTACCAGTTACTTTAGGCAACTTAAACTAAGTATCGTTCAGTGTAAAGAGATATTTAAGAACAAAAAAATACTTATATAGTCAGAGAGTAAACTATAAAACGATGGTATGAAAAGTCACTTTCTGGACTACCCTTCTGCGTCACCAAACCACTCGTTGACTTTGCGAGTCAATTTTTTAAAGAGACCACTCTCATGTTGATTATAACGAAAATAACTCTTTGCACGGGTCGCATACTTAACTAAACCCAATGCGGTTGTAAGATCTTTTCTGGATCCAATGTTTAAGCCAGTAACATCTTGGGGAATACCGATGCGGATAGGAAGATTAAAATAATTCTGAGCAAGATCTGCAATCCCTCTTAAAGAGGAGCCCCCTCCACTAAGAATTATTCCACTAGCTAAAAATTCACTGCATCCTGCGCGGTAGATTTCATCATTCACAAGATTAAATATCTCTTCAATCCTTGGTTTTATTATCTCACTTAGAACTTGAGTGGATAACACTCTTGGCGCTCGCCCTCCTGTTGAAGGCACCTCTACTATTTCATCAGATCTAATCTGAGTAGAATCAGCCATGCCGTGTTTAATCTTGATCTCTTCGGCTGATATTATCGGGCTTCTAAGACCTGAAGCGATATCACTTGTAACATGACTACCACCAACAGGAATCACTGCAGTATGCTTAACTGAGCCACGATGAAAGATTATTAAATCAGAGGTGCCACCTCCAATATCTAACATGCATACGCCTAAATCCTTCTCCTCATTGCTAACAATAACCTCTGAGGAAGCCAAGGCAGAAACAACGATATCCTTAACCGATAGACCACACCGGTTAGCACACTTCACTACATTCTGCGCGCTAGCTATGGATCCAGATATAATATGCACCCGTGTTTCGAGTCTAACGCCTGACATCCCAAGTGGTTCTTTAATTCCATCTTGACCATCAATAATAAAATCTTGTGGGAGAACATGTAGGATTTCTCGATCTTCTGGTATCGCAACAGCTTTAGCAGCTTCAATTACTCTATCGATATCAGTATCTGTTACCTCTTTTGATCTAACAGCAACAACACCCTGACTATTGAAACTTTTTATATGAGCACCGCCAACAGAGGTATATACTGAAGATATCTCAACACCTGAGGCTGATTCAGCCTCATTTACAGCCTTTGTAATGGACTCAACTGTTGATTCAATGTTAATAACGACACCTTTTCGTAGCCCCAAGGAGGGAGCTTGCCCTACTCCAAGCACACGAATCTTTGAATCTTGATCAACTTCAGAAACGACCACAGAAACTGTACTCGTACCGATGTCTAGCCCAACTATAATATTTGATTTACTACTCATGAGGTATACTTATCCAATTCCATCATAAGAATAAAGAAGAAGAATGATTAAATAAAAAAAATCTTAAGGTGTCATTCTCATTTCGATTTTTTATCAACTGGCACTTCTGGCACCATCTTAACAACGGCAAGCCTTTGATATGCGAGATCAATCTCTGAAATATCCTTTTCCTTACCATCAAGTTCTCTAAGTAATATCTTGAGCCTGGCTGCCTGCTCCTGTAACGCCTTCCAATCTTCCTTTGCAAAATCAAACCTGGCCCGGATCTCAGGAGAGCCCATTGCTACAAAAAGCTCCCCATTTTTCGATAGATCACCTGAGGTCACTTTTAATCCAGTAACCCGTTCAACTGTTTTAAGAGCTTTTGTTGCATAATCAAAACGGGCCTTTACTACTTCAGGAGAAGCATTTTTACGGCTTAATCCCTTAATCACCTTTAATTTGCCGTATTTCTGTTCAACTTCTGCAAATCTAACCTTTTGCTCTTCGTCAGTTAGCGCTCCTGAAGAAACAGGAAACATAAACGCGCCCTCTGCACCAATTAGCCAGGACTCGTTGTCAATAAAAGCTATATAAGTTGGTTTTCTCTCTATCACCTTTATATCAAAACATCCCCAATCAGGTAATATCCACTCATCGCAAGGCAAGGTCAGTGCATCAGAGACATACATATTTGAGCGTAATTTTTCGACAACTCTCTTTGAATTAAGTAACCACCAAAAAACACTTTCATCTAATGGTAAAGATTCCCTAACCTCTGCTTCAGTAACATTATTAAGTCCGGAAACTCGTATCTTTTTTGTAAAAGCGATATCTCTTAACTCTGTTAATGCAACAGCAGGTAATTCCTTTAATACTGTTCTCGTTTCAGGATAAAATCCAAGAGCAAGTGCAAGCAATAAGATAGGAGCCATCAAAAGAAATGCTTTTAGGCGCATGAACAAAACACCTCATGGGCAAAATTAATAGGAAGACTAAGACAAGTTACAGGTTAGCGCATGAATAGGGCAAGTGGTTTTTGTTGATTACCAGATAAGCACTTCTGGCTTTAATTCCACTCCGGATTTCTCTTTAACTGAATCCTGACAAACCTCTATAATTGATACTACATCAGCTGCGGTAGCTTCTCGTGACTGATTAACTATCCAGTTACCGTGTTTTTCTGACACCTTGGCCCCACCAATAGTAAAACCTTTGAGTCCTGCCTGCTCAATCAAAACACCAGCAGTCAACCCTCCCGGGGGATTCTTAAATACGGATCCGGCTGACGGGACAGTAATAGGCTGAGCTGCCTTTCGGTGAACTAAGTTTTCAGCTCGCTGCTTAAGAATTAGATCTTTATCTCCAGGAGTAAGTTTAATCCAGATCTTTGTAACGATACTGTTAGAAGGTAAGTTTGATTTACGGTATGAAAAATCTATCTCTTTATTTGAGAGTCTAATAATCTCTCCTTTATCTGTTACTACTGATACCTCTTTAATAATCTCGCTCATACTACTACCGTGAGCACCGGCATTCATGTAAGTAGCACCACCAATTGATGCAGGAATACCTCCAGCAAACTCTAATCCTGAAAACCCTAATGAGCTTAATTCGTGAGATAGAGTGATAAGTGGCATTGCTCCGCCAACTACGAACTCCTCCTTTCCTACCTGGCTTCCCACCTGACTCCAAAATCTAAAAGATCGCCCGAGTTTAATAACCCAATGATCAATCCCTTCATCAGGTATTAATAGATTACTTCCAGCTCCAATAACCTTAAATGGATCGCCTCTCACTGCCATTAATTTTACTAAACTAGCTAAGGCTTCTTCCTCCTCTATTTCAATAAAAAGCGGGACAGGCCCACCTATTGCATAAGTAGTTAGTTTTTTTCCGGTCATCCCATTTTTAAGTTTTGTCCCCTTTGGTAGGGGCATTTCGGGCTTTGGTAATACTTTAGGTGGCACTTTGGGTAGCACTTTTGGCAACACTTGAGATCCAGCACTCATAAGCCTGCTTCAGAGATTCGATTTAAAAGTAATTGCGGCAACTGGCCAATAGTTCCTGCACCTAGACATACCACAATATCGTTAGACTTTAGAGACGGAACTATAGATAGGGCATCCTTAAAGTCTTTTACAAAATGTTTTGAAGGATGATTTAGTGCGTTATATAAACTCTCACCAGTAATATTTTCTATCGGATCTTCGCTAGCTGCATAAATTTCTGTCAGGATTAAATTATCACAATCACCAAAGCTAGTTAAAAATTCTGCAAAGCAGCTCTTAGTCCGGGAATATCGGTGTGGTTGAAAAATAACGTGCAGCTTGCGATCTTTATTATTAATACTGCTTCTAAGCGCTGACAAAGTTGCTCTTATCTCAGTTGGATGATGGCCGTAATCGTTTATTACAATTATTCCCCTAGCCTCTCCTACTTTTTCAAGTCGTCTGCCGACTCCTGGAAAAGTAGAGATTGCAGTGCTAATCACATCAGGATTTATTCCTAATTCTAACGCAACAGCGATTGCTGCTAAAGAGTTAGAAACCATATGGTGTCCAAGCATCGGCAAAGTAATACTTACTAATTTATCTTTGTCCTTATAAAGATCATATCTCATGCAATCTACATCGCTCTTTATATTTTTTGCATGAATCTCAGCATCTGGTCTTAATCCGTAAGTTACTTTCCGTCGGGAATATAGTTCAGCAAGTTTCTCAACCTTTGGATCATCGATACATAAAACTGCTAGTCCATAAAAAGGTACACTCTCAACGAAGCTACAAAAGGCCTCCTCAAGATCTGACATTGAGGCGTAGGCTTCAAGATGCTCACTATCAATATTAGTTACAATGGCAATTGTAGGTTTTAAAAGTAAAAAGCTTCTGTCACTCTCATCAGATTCGGCAACTAAGAAATCTCCTTTGCCAAGCTTTGCACCACTTCCACCAATCGATTTTACCTGTCCGCCAACAATAACAGTTGGATCTTTATCTGCTGCCTCTAAGATATGGGCGATCATGCTTGTAGTTGATGTTTTTCCATGAGACCCGGCAACAGCTATTCCGTGCTTTAATCTCATAAGTTCGGCCAGGACTTGAGCGCGCGGAATAACTGGAATCTCCCTTTTATGAGCTTCAACAAGTTCAGGGTTAGTGGATCTGACAGCTGAGGAGAAAACTAAGAGTGAGGCATTCTCAGGTAAGTTCTCAGCACTATGTCCCTCAAAAATCTTAGCACCTAAACTTTCTAGCCTATGGCAAGCTTCCCCTTTATTCAGATCGCTTCCAGAAACTTTAAATCCTTGATGCAAAAGTACTTCAGCGATACCGGACATGCCGACACCGCCAATACCGGTAAAATGAAAATGCAGGTTAGGATTGTACATTTACTCTGTAGGTTCTATATAAAGATAAAGCTAGGTGCGGACTATAGCAAAGAGTGTGGGTTTCGCCAACTTAGGGATTTTATAAAAAATTAATAATCTATGTCAGAAGCTAACAGCGCTATTACCAAATCAACCACCAAATCGGCCAATAAATCCGCTCTAGCTCGGTATCAACATAAACCGTTTCTTGGCTCAAGTCATAGCTGGGCGATTGAAATTATGGCTTCAATGCCAAAAGATGCCAAGGTATTAGACATTGGGTGTGGTAGCTCCCCAATAGGAAAGGAGCTAAAAGCTCGGGGGTTTACCTCTCTCACTGCAGTAGAGGTGGATCAGGAGGCCAAGAGGATGGCCCAAGAGGTCTACCACCAAGTAGTCGACTCTCATTCTGAACTACAAGGAAATAAATACGGAATCGTACTTCTCCTTGATGTAATTGAACACTTAGCAGATCCAGATACATTTTTAACTGAAGTTACTGCCCTACTTAATGATGGTGGCACATTTTTAATCTCTGTTCCGAACGTGGCACACTGGAGCGTTCGAATCCCTTTACTCTTTGGGATATTTAACTATACAGATAGAGCCATCTTGGATCGTACGCATCTGCAATTTTTTACCCGAAGTTTCTTTAAAAAATTAATTACAAATCATAAAGATCTATCTCTGACTTACCTTGGTGCAACCATTGAGCCAGCCGAATTTGTCCTGCCCAAAGCGATCTGGGACAACTCAATCTATAGAACAATCTCAAAAGTGAGACTTTATTTAGCTAATTTACTGCCAGGACTTATGGCCTATCAGCATGTAGCGATACTTAAGAAAAAATGAAAAATAAGTGAAAAATCATATTCTCTCTGACTGCCTTATCACTCAAACTGACAAACCTACTACTCGACTTCCACCGGTGGAAGT
>CAZFXN010000053.1:0-18331 GCA_964523015.1 uncultured Bdellovibrionales bacterium
ATCTACTAGGTATGAGGCAGTAAACCCATCATACATAAAATATCCTGGGGTAAATGTACCTGATAATCCAGCTACCGCTTGGATGACGGTATAATGACCACCAAGAAGCAGAAAAGCGATTACAACAACATCTCCTTGAATTTTAGCTAAATCAGTTGAGGAGGCACCAGTTGTTGGATCAAAAAGCTGAGTGGCACTTAATCCCATTGTATTAGTTGCTAATTGAGCCCCCGCTTGAATGGCAACAACGCTTAAGTATGGAATCATTCCAATTAAGAATCCAAAACTAAACTCTCCAATAAATGAAGCTGCCAGAATAATTAAGTCAGTTGGCATTGGGGCAGTACGCACTGTGCCAAATGAGGCTAAACTTAATGCAAAGATTGCTGGTACCCGTACCTTTAACCCACTTATCCCCTGACCAATTCCAGGCAATAGGATCATTAACCCTGTATATCGAACTAATAAAAGAAGTAGAGTCCAGAGTTGATCTAAATTATTAAAGAGTGCTATCGCAAAGGCATCAAATTTCATGGCAGCACATTAGGGATCTTTCCATAGGTCCATTTTGTAAACTCAACTATTCGACTAACCATAAAGGGGCCAAAAATCAATAAAGAGATTACCACCGATCCAATTTTAGGAATAAACGCTATCGACGCATCATTGATTTGAGTAGCCGCCTGAACAATACTTACAACAAGTGCAGCAACAAGACCGAATATAAGAACAGGAGCAGAGACCCAGACCGCTGTCTCAATACCACGCTGGGCAATCGTTACATATTCTCCTAACTCCATAACGAGCCTCTAGTTGACATGATAAGTCTCAACTAATGATCCAATAATTAGATGCCATCCATCTACGATAACAAACAACATAAGCTTTAATGGTAAAGAAATAACAACTGGTGGTAGGGTAATCATACTCATTGATGTCAAAACAGAAGACACCACTAGGTCTAACACTAGAAAAGGAAGAGCAATTAGAAAACCTATCTGAAATGCTGTATTTAGCTCACTAAGAACAAAAGCAGGAATAGCGACAAGCATTGAGATGTCTTGAATATCTTCTGGTACCTCTGAATCTGTAATTTCAAGAAAAAGCCCAATATCCTTGTCTCGTGAATGACGAATTAAAAAGTGCTTTAGTGGCTCAAATGTCTTTGTGATCGCCTCCTCATCACTCATCTGCCCATCTAAGTACGGTTTTAATCCATTATCATACATCTTTTGAAAGACTGGATTCATAATTGACATTGTTAAAAACAGAGCTAAGCCAGTAATCACCATATTAGGAGGCATCTGTTGGGTACCTAGAGCTGTTCTGGTCATGCCTAGAACCACGGCAATTCTAGTAAATGATGTCATAGTCAACATCATTGCTGGAGCAAAGCTAAGTGCGGTCAATAGCAATACTATTTTTATGGACGAGGCTAACTCGCCTTTATTGGCGATCTCAGATCCGCCGATATTAATTGAGATATCAGGCAAAGCTGCACCGGCAGCAAAAGCCTCATTATTTAAAAAGTATAATATCAGGGCAGCAATTGATGCTACGCTGATAGTTTTACTACTTCTGGCCCTAAACATAATTCCTCCACACAATCTTCATAACCATCTACATTTCTCAGATATTGCCCATTATCTGATTCAGCCACTGAGTAAAGCGGTGCTATAGTAATTGGATCAGGGCCAACTCCTATTAGTATTCTCCTCCCCTCAACTTCTGCCATTATAAGAGCAGACTTAGCGGTTATTGAAGTTCTTTCAATAATTCGAATTTTCTTTCCACTTTTAACCTCGGCCTTTGCCGCATATTTTTTGTAGAAATGCATTGCAATAAGAAAGACTCCTGCAACCAGTCCTAATGCTTCCAGCATCTTTAAAAATGATAGTCCGTTGCCAGGTTCACTTAGGTTGTTGTTCTCTGAATCAGATCTTCTAGATTCCCTATTTTTAGCTAGTATCTCAGCAATACTTTGAGTCCTATTTGCAGATTGTTGATCTCTCTCTAAGGCTGCGCCTTCATTCTTTTTTATAGATACGACCTCTTCTCCTTTCTTTCCTGTATCAGCACTCCCAATAGTAACAAAAAGAGAGATAGATAAGATTAAACAGAGACAACCTTTGATTTTCATATTTTCCTATTTATTAGAAAGAGTACCCATTCTATCTTCAGGAGCAATAATATCAGTTAAGCGTACGCCAAATTTTTCATTGACGATTACTGCTTCTCCACGAGCAACCTGTTTATGATTGATATAAATATCGAGAGCCTCACCAGCAAGCTTAGTCAACTCAATGACTGAGCCTTGTCCTAATTGTAGGAGATCTTGAATTGTCATCTTTGTACGACCAACTTCAACAGTTACTTGTAATGCTACATCAGAAAGAAACCCTAAATCTCTGGATTCCTTTGCGCCTGCTCCTGTTGTTGCGCCTGCTCCTGTTGTTGCATCTGCAACACCACCAGCGGCTGATGCCACATTCTCTAGATCTGCCATAAGTTGGTCCGGGGTCTGTTCATTGTCTGCCATATAAGCTCCTACGTCCTAAAAAATCTAACCATATCTGCCTCAGGAATCTGACGAGTTACCTTAACTGCCCGATTTCCTCGATAACTTCCTACTTGTCCATAATACTTTGGAGTTCCTTCAATATTAATTACTGATTCCTCTGCTGGATTTGTTTCAAGGGTAATCACATCACCAACTTGTAATTTCATAATTTCACCAACGCTCAGTGAGCCCTTTGCTAACTCAACACTTAGCTCAGCTTTAGTCTCAGACAAGCTAGAGTGCATTCTTTGCTTATGAGTACTATCCATTTCAAGTCTTGTACTTTGAAATCCTGTAACGAGTTTTTGTCTAAGTGGTTCAATAGTGGAGTATGGAATACAAAGAGTGATAGTGGCACTCTCCTGCTCTAGTTCAACTTCTATTGTAACAATTATTACAACATCAGTTGGTGGACATATTGCTACCGCTAGAGGATTGAATTCTGAACGTACATAAACGAAATCAATTGGATGAATTGGTGCCCAAGCTTCTTTTAAAGTATCAAGAGCCATTAGAACAACTTTGCCGATAAGTCGTGCTTCAATAGCTGTAAATTCTCGACCCTCGACTTTTGTACGAGCCTGACCATTGCCTCCAAAGAGACTATCTACAATACCAAAAACAAGGCTGGATGAAACCACCATTAGGGCATACCCTAAGAATGGAGGCATTCTATAAATATGCAGAGAAGATGGAAGTGGTAATTTCTTCATGAAAAGACCAAACTTTACCATTTCTATTCCGCCAACATTGACGAATACTGTTTTTCCTAAAAATTTGTTTAGTTGAGTTCTAAACTGCCGACTGAATCGATCGTGAATCAGCTCCATGGTCGGCATTCGACCACGAATAATTCTCTCTTGGCTAGCTAGATCGTATTTTTTAACACCTGGAATATCCTTAGCCTCAACATCATCCTTTTCAACATCTCCGTCAGAGAGACCTCTAAGTAATGAGTTAATTTCATCCTGTGATAATATCTGCTCAGCCATACCTCGCTTTCCTTTTACTGAACTACAAAATTTGTAAAGTAAACGTTTTTAATTTCTGGCTTACCCAAGCTTTCATTAATAACGCCTATAATTTCTGCTTTTAAATCTTCCTTTCCTTCCCTATTCAGAAGATCAGATCTTTTTTTACTCGACATTAATGAGATCATTGCGTCTCTTATCGGTATCAATTTTGTCAAAAATCTTTTTGAGATAGTGCGTGAACTAAACTCAAGTTGAACCTGAGCCTTAACAAAACCACCTCCAGATAGATTCACAACAAAAGTTTCTAACGGAAACATTGCACCAAGCGCCTCTTCATCTTCTCCGTATTCAATTTCTTCTTCTGCTCCAGCTTCAACTACGGTTTTAAAGTCACTACTAGAAGATGCAGCATCAGATCCTAAAACTTTATCCCCACCAAAAATGAAATAGAGCAAAACTAATACTGTAATAAGTACAACTGCACCTATCACACTATAAAGTATCATCTGCTTTTTTTTCTGTTTCTGAGCAGCATCCTTAACTTCTTCAGCAGCTTTATCCTCAGAACCTTCTTTTTCTTCGTCAGCCATGACCTAATCTCAATTTAAACCTTCTTAGCTGTTTCAAACCCAACCATAACCACTGATTCTTTCTCTCCCTGAGTAAGTGCCTCACAGTGCGGCCCTAAAGCTCTAATCATTACAAGCTCAGGATTAAGAGAGGGCAGTGTGTCAACAATTTGACCTTGCAGTGCCAATCCTTGGCTTATCGATTGATGCCAACTCCAATCTTTTGGAGTTCCTTCACTAACATCACAACTTTCGATAAAAACTCCAGTCATTTCATATTGGTTATCACTTAAAAGCTCGCTTATCTTCAGATTCAAAACTGCTTTAAACGATGCTTCATCTAACTCAAAACTACGAAATGAATGCCAAGTTCTACTCTTAACACTTGAACTATCTGCAATTAGAATGCCAGGCTGTGACTCAATCCTATGATTAACTAACTTATTAATTTTCTGCGCATTTAGTGCGACTATGCTAAGGAAAAAGCAGAGTAAGAGCGTCAAAAGATCACCAAAGGTCAGAAGCCAACGATCTTGACCTGGCTGAAGTTGTTGATTTTCTACCTTAATCTCTTGCTTCATAAAATATTACTCTTGCTTGAACTTTGGAATCCTCGTTAACAGTTGCATAGTTTATAGCAGCAGTTGAGGGCACTCCTGAATTTATAAGCTGCTTATAAAGGACCACACTCCGAGAAAGTGCAGTTTCTATAGAATCACCATAAACATATATTTCACTATTTAAATCATGGTTAGAGAGAGCAAAGATAAATCCATCAAGCTCCTCTTTATTTAACTGACTCCCAGAGTCCTCAAATATGCTTGAAAACTCCATACTTCCTAACTGTGGGATAATGCGAGGTTTGACTTGCTCTGTTTTAACGAAAGCTCCAGGAGCAAAAAATACTGCTAAGACAAAGGTTAGTATAAGTAACATTAGCGATGTGTACTGAACCCAAAATCGATTCTCATCAAAGTTAAGTGAGTATGATTTTGTAATCATTAGGGAACCTTTTTAAGCTCTAATAGGTATGAATTGAGGGAAGAAAGCTTTGTAGTTTCTGCTCAATAACAATTGGATTATCCTGTCTAGCGATACATAAAACACCTTCAATCGTGATGGAGCTAATCAGCGCATCTTCCTCACTTCTCATTTTAAGTTTACCGGCTACTGGTAAGAAAATGAGATTAGCCAAAAGTGCGCCATACAGGGTCGTCATTAATGCAATAGACATTGCAGGACCAACAGCTTCAGGTGAGTTTAATGATCCTAAAAGGCCAACAAGACCAATAATAGTACCAATTAATCCGAATGCTGGGGCATAGGTAGCCATTGTTTGAAAAACAGATACAGCTCGTAATTGTTGTTCAATGGAAGTTCTAATCTCAGTTTCAAGAACCCGTCGAATTGTATCAGGATCTGTACCATCAACTGTTATTTCAAGTGCTTTTGCTAAATATAAATCTTTCGTTTTTGTTGCTTCAATATCAAGTACTAATAGACCTTCCCTTCTAATTTTTTTAGATAAATCTACAAAATACAGTATCCGCTCTAAAATCGCCTCTTCTCGGGCATAAAGTATAGATCGAAAACCTAGCCATGCCTGATGCATCTCAGAAATTGAGAATTGAATCATGGTAGCCGCGAATGTTCCGCCTAAAACCATGATAAGACCTAGTGGATTGATAAAACTAAGGGCCTTGCCACTAGCTATGATAGTAACAAGTATGAGGAAAGCACCTGCGATAGCACCAGTAACAACTCCTGTATCAAGTGGGCGTGACTGACTCTCTATCTTGTTTAAAGCAAAACTCTGTTCATTATTCATAACATCCTCATCTTAACCTTTAGCTGCCTTTTAAGACTGCTATTGATACACGTACTCAGAAACCGATCGAGCAAAGAATGTGCCTTAAAGAAAGTTAACTGTGCTCTAAAATAAATCAGTAATATTAGGGGAATACAATTTTCTTATCTGAATCTCTTGTCAGTTTTTTGACAACTCTCTTAGAATTGAGCCAAAAATTGGCTTAAGATTCAAAGGTATAGTAAAAAATTACTCCATGGATGGAAGACTTACATTAATTTCTAAAAGTGCTAACACCTCGCTATATAAAGTATCAACTGCTTCTTCAACTGATCGAATCAAAAAATTTATAGTTAGTACTCCTGAAACACGATCTATCTGTAATGATCCCTTTCTTATCGGGATCCGCTATACTCAGGATTTATGTAATGCCTGTGCAAATACTTTAAAGGAGCTAGCAGCTCATAATCTTTTTACCGGGACCGAGAATACTACGACAGTATTTCATATTCTTAGAGGCGGTTTAAACTTCGGACTACGTGAATCACTAGCAAATGCATTTGGATGGAATAATCATTCCTCTGCTTTTGTTAGTGCTCAAAGAGCTAGGAAAAGTGATAATCCGGAAGATTGGTTTATAACTGAGAGTTCATACAAAAAGGTCCATTTTCGCCCGGCGAATACAATTGTTTTTGGCGATGTAGTTGCAACTGGGACAAGTTTAGAATACGCTCTAAAACAGATCCGTGAAATTGCAACTGAGCAAAAGGTTGAAATTTCTTCAATCCTATTTTTCACAATTGGTGGACCACGAAGCCATGAGCTTTTAGAAGAAATAGATGCTGAGTGTAGAAAACGATTTAAATCTTATACTGGTGCATCTGTAGTCTATTTTGAAGGGATCTTTGCTGTTGCAGAAAAAGCAACAAAAATGGAGATCAAGATAGATGGAACAGATCTGATTAGAACAAATTCCCTTTTAGCTCCTGAATTTATTGAAAGCCAATATGAGGATCCTTCTTTTCCGATAGAGCGATGCACAATCTATGACGCTGGATCTAGGTCCTTTGATATTCAAGAATTTATTGAAGACGTTGAGGATTATTGGTCGCAAACTCTAAAATTAGCAGAAAAGGGCGTTACTTATAAATCCCTTTTAAAGGAAAGATTTCCAGAGATAAGTTCTGAAAAGTTTGATTGTGTTGAATTAGAATCAATATGCAAGGAACAGATTAGTAAGTGCCATGCCATATTAGAGCAGAATGGGAGGGTAGCACCGTTAGGTATTCTCAGATGATAGTACAACTTCTACCCCTATATTAGTCGATGCCTCGTTAACAGATTCAGTAAGCGTAATACCTGTCTCTTTTATACTACCAGCATGGATCAGATCATCCATTACAGATTGTAGTCGCTCCAAATCTTTTTTTGACCCACTAACTGATAAAGAATCAACACCCCATCTCTGACCTTTTTGAGCAGCTGTCTTTGCACCTCTAACTTCACCAATAACTTTAAGAGCGATATTAAATGCTTCAGGATCTCCGACTATCTCTCCTACTTCATTAATATTCGGCCAAGCTGTTGTGTGTACAGAGCTATCACGCCCCTCTCCCTTAAATCTCCAATCCCAAACCTCTTCGGTAATATAAGGTAAAAATGGAGCAAATAATCTAAGGTAAGTTTTTAATCCCCAAAAAAGCGTGGCTTGAGCGGATCTTTTTTCAGGTGAATCTCCCTCAACATATGAGCGACCCTTAACCAGCTCAACATAATGATCACAGAAGTTCCAAAAGTTTTCTTCTGCTACTTGTAGTGCTCCCGCATATTCAAAATCCTTGTACTCTTTTGTTGCAGCTGTAATTGTCTCTTTCAAAATTGAGACAACGGCTTTATCAAGAGGATGTGTAATCTCATCTAGTTTAGGTTGAGCAGTACCCAACTGCATTAACACAAACCGACTGACATTAAATAATTTAATGCAGAGCTTGCCGCCAATTTTAAACATTGTTGGATCAAAAGTAGTATCGGTACCCAATCTTGCACGAGAGGCCCAATATCGAACTGCATCTGCAGAATGCTCATCTAGGAAATGTCCGGGTGTGACAACATTACCTTTTGATTTACTCATCTTTTTGCGATCTGGATCAAGGATCCAGCCACTTAAGACAATGTGTTTCCAGGGAATCTCACGTTCATGCATCCACGCTTTAACGATAGTAACAAATGCCCAAGTCCGGATAATATCGTGACCCTGTGGTCTAATATCCATCGGAAAAAGTTTTTGATGTTTTTTAGGATCTAAGAGCCAATGGCTTTGAATTTGTGGGGACAAGGCTGAGGTAGCCCATGTGTCCATTACATCTGGATCACCAATGAATCCACCAGGTTTATTTCTTGATTCCTCTTTATAACCAGGTGCAGTATCAGTGTAAGGATCAACTGGTAAGCTTTCTGTCTTTGCAAAAATTGGTTTTGAGTAATCTATTTCACCATCCTTATTAATTGAATACCAAACGGGAAATGGGATACCAAAAAATCTTTGACGAGATATACACCAATCAGCATTTAGTCCTTGGACCCAATTTTCATACCGTGCTCGCATGTAAGCTGGATGCCATTCAATCTTTCTTCCCTGCTCTAACAGTGCCTCTTTGTGGCAAAGTGTTCTAGTAAACCATTGTCGTGTGGTGACAAACTCTAATGGACGGTCGCCCTTTTCATAAAACTTGACTGGATGAGTTATAGGTTTTGGCTCCCCAATAAGTGCAGCTTCATTACCACTAACTGAGCCAGTAACTGCACTGCCAGGTTGAGCTAATAGTTCAGCGATCGCTTTTCTGGCTTTTTTAACATCTAAACCAACAAGTTTTTTGTAATTTTCATTCGCTAACTTTGGATCAATAGACTCAAAAGGAGCTTGGCCGTACTCAAGATCTTTAATCGTTCCTTTTAGTGAAATTATCTGTTTTGCTGGTAGACTTGATTTTTTCCACCACTCAACGTCCATAATATCGCCGAAGGTACAAACCATAAGGATACCGGAGCCCTTCTCTGGATCGGCATGTTCAGCAGCTAGGATTGGAACTCGTGCTTTAAATAATGGCGTAATAGCAAACTTGCCAAAGTATTTTTTATATCGGTCATCAGTCGGATGAGCTACTACAGCGACACATGCGGGGAGTAGTTCAGGGCGAGTGGTAGAAATAGTAAACTCCCCACCGACACCTCCTTCTTCTTCAATTCCAAATCGAATATCATAAAAGGCTCCAGGAATCTCTTTGTCCTCCACTTCAGCCTGTGCAACTGCACTTTTGAAATCAACATCCCACATAGTTGGGGATTCAGTATTATAAACCTCTCCTTTATCAACTAAATCTAGGAATGATAGTTGAGAGATGTGTCGACAATGGTCATCAATCGTTGCGTAAGTACGACTCCAATCAAGAGAGAGACCAAGATGGGTCCAAAGTTCTTGAAATGATTTCTCATCCTCATTAACTAGCAAGGCACATGCTTCTATGAAATTCTGTCGAGAAACTTCCGTGGCCGGAATTCTTTCATCCTTTTTGGGATCGATCCTTTGAGGCTCCCAGTTAGGAACATACGGAAGGTTAGGATTACACCGTATATTAAAAACATTCTGAACTCGCCTCTCAGTTGGAAGACCATTATCATCCCAACCCATCGGGTAAGAGATGTTCTTTCCCATCATTCTATGAAAACGGACGAAGAGATCTTGGTGGGTATAACTAAATATGTGACCCATATGTAATGAGCCAGAAATTGTAGGAGGAGGAGTATCTACGACGAAAGTTTCTTCCCGAGTTTTAGTTGGATCCCACCGATATATGCCAGCCTCTTCCCAGGCTTTCATCCATCTTTTCTCTACCTCTTTATGGTCGTATTTTGTTGGAATTTGATCGCTCATGTATGGTCAAGATTGCTTAAGTACGTATGAAAATCAACTTTTTTCGGAACTTACTTTTTGGACTTACTATAATAAAACACCTTAATGAAGATTAGGGGTTAAAATATCAATCACCGGTCTTTCAAAAACTGATATCAATGCTACATTTTTCATAAAGTTGGAGTCAGTAAAACCAAACTCATTTAGATTTTCATTGATTATTTTGAGAGCTTGCTCAGATATAGTCTTAAATTTCTTCTCGTCCTTAAAATTCACCTTTTCATCAACTATTTCAAAGGTGGAGTTAAAATCATCAGCAAATTTATTTACAATTGCCTCGGCTAATTTACTAACAAATTCAAAATAAGCATAACAGGTAATACTATAGATATAGCTCATATGAGGGGTCATTGAATCGTCAATAAATCTCTTCGCCCGCTCTTCGTTTTTTGAACCAAAAGCATCTCTAAGAGATTTAGCGAATTTCTCTGAGGGCTGTCCCTTTTTAGCTTCCTTTTTAAGGAAGTTTTTAACAGCAGAATTTATATTTGGAGCTTTGACCAGAACGTCATAAATATCATCGACCGTACACTCAAGCATATGAAAATCCACATTAACTGGTTAACGTTAAAACCAGTGAATCTTTACACATTATCACGCAATATGTCACTATTTCTAATATGACTGATTCTAAGTGGAAAACTACCCTCTCTGAAGAGCTAAAATCTGAGTACTATACGACTCTAAGAAATTTTATAAAATCTGAACGAGCTGCGGGAAAAATAATTTACCCCGCAGATGATGAGGTTTTTAATGCGTTGCATTACACCCCATTGTCTTTAGTTAGAGTAGTTATCATAGGACAGGATCCGTATCACGGACCAAACCAGGCTCATGGACTCTGCTTTTCAGTCAAACCTGGAGTCCCAGCACCTCCCTCGCTTAATAATATTTTTAAAGAGATTGAAAAAGATCTGAAAATTGAACGCCCTAATCATGGATATTTAGTTAATTGGGCAAAACAGGGAGTCCTACTTTTAAATGCTGTTCTGACTGTTGAAGCTAACAAAGCCGGATCTCATGCCAACATGGGCTGGGAAAGATTTACTGACAAAATCATAAGTATAGTGAATGAGAACTGCAACGATGTTGTTTTTCTACTTTGGGGATCCTATGCTCAAAAAAAAGGAGTGATCATTGATATGAAAAAACATCATGTATTACAAGCCCCACACCCTTCTCCACTCTCAGCTCACAGAGGGTTTTTAGGATGTCAGCATTTTAGCGAAGTAAATAAAATTTTAAGCTCTAAGGGAATGTCCGAGATTTCCTGGGCTCTCTAAATTTTCTGAAAGATCGTCTCTATCCTCCCTTCCCTCAGAATATTCTGCAGTTTCAAGCGCATGTAGAAGAGCTAATATGCTATCTACAAGATTTACATTTTTGACCCAACCAAGTTTTAATTTAAGAAGTGCAATCAACTTTGCTCGCTTAGCTGGTTTTAACTTGTAGACTATTCCTCTAATGGCATCTGCCACAGATTGCATAACAATTATATCTGTTGAATTAAGAGCATCAATCATGATTTCAAAAGCTTCCATTCTAGCTAGGGCACTAGCCGCAGCAATAACAAGTATTGGCTCTCCTGATTTAAGAGCATGCCTAAGATAATGAGCTGCTTTTTGCCCACTTGGGCCGTATTCGCCAATAAGCTCAATAACCTCTCTCTTTAAAGCTATCTTCTCTTGGATCTTACCTGGATTGTTTTCGAGCACTTCCTCTTCGATAACACGTCCAAGCTCCATTAATAAATCTGGATCAAAGTATTTAATTACCCTAGTAGAGATTGCAGCCTCCCGACGTAACATGACAACTTCAAGAGGGTTGCTGACTATAGAAATTAAATCTCTACCGGCTATTGATGCGTCACTTCCAAGCTTTCCAATAGTCTCAATGGCTGCTAATCGGATCTCTGGTTCGGCATCACGCAATCGATCTCTTACCGCGATAGCTGCCACTGGCAACTCGGTTGTTACTTTAGAAACTATCTTTAAAAGATCGCAGACCAACGTCTTGTCCCCCTCTCCAATCTCAAGGAGATGAATTGCCCGGGGTAAGATCTCAGTAAGCTGAGAGGAAGAGAGATCTTTAAGTTGCTTTGCAACCTCTCTTCTAACTCCAAGGGAAGGGTCTGTTAATTTGGGGCCACAGGCAGAGAGTGTTAATTCAGAGTCAATGTTAATAGAAGATAACGCCGAAGCTGCTGCTACCCTTACAATCGCAGACTCATGTTGCAAGAGCCTGGCAACACTATTGGCAGAGAAATGGGCGGTGTCGCCATACCGAGCTAACGACCTTAAGGCCGCCTCTATAACAAAGATATTTTCTCCAGGTGTTAAGACTGCCATCTCCAAGGCTGGGATTACTTTTGGGTCATCCAAATACCCTAACGACATAGCGGCAAAGGTTCGCTCACAAGGATCAGTTGCGCTTGATAAACTCACTATTAGAGCTTCATGTCCTTCCGGTGTTCGATCTGCACAAAGATCAAGGTGGTGATTGTGGGAAAAATCTATTCGATCAAGACCACCAACTTCTAGGCGGCTATCAAGATGACTGTCAATTTGAGCACGATCAAAAGTATCACCTACCTCTGTAACAGTAACTTTTGACTTATAGTCAATCGATGTCATGGTCTCGTACTTACTCCTACAACTCTCTCACTAAATGAGACATCTACTTTCAAAGTAAAAAAATTCTCTAAATAGATCTTATTAATTTAGAATTAGAAGTGCCAATCTACATAGAGACTTACAACGAGTCAAACCTAAATGCGAAGTTTTAGAGTCTAAACTTTCGAGCTAATCTCATGATCGCTACAACACTCATGGCATCTGTAATCTCCCCACGATCTACCATTGACAAGGCTTCTTCAAATTTGATCTTGCGTACTTGCAAAACTTCTGTTTCATCTGGACTTGATTCTTTTTGAATAAGATCAGTAGCAATAAAAAACTTTGCAACTTCAGATGAAAAGCAATTGCTAAGGTGAATGTCTGTACCCAATTCTTCCCATCTATTAGCAACAAGGCCCGCTTCTTCAAGTAATTCCCGCTTAGCTGTATCTAAGGAGCTCTCCCCTTCATCACTTCCGCCCTCGATAATCTCCCATGAATATAATTCCAAAGGATATCTCCATTGTCCTACAAGATAGATCTCATCTAATGGGGTCAAAGCTATAATTCCAATCGCCGTTCTGGTATCAACAACACTATAAATCCCCTTTTTACCATCCGGTCGAATAACCTGATCTTCTCTAAGAGTAATCCAGGGATTTGTGTAGATCTGCTTTGAAGATACTGTTTTCCAGGGATTATTCTCTTGCGTCATATGGCCTTTTTTCTTGTAAAATTTAGTGTCAGATCCTCAGTAATCTCCCATACCATTTAATGTAGTTGTAACTCGTTAAAACATATAGTTAAATTACTAACTTTTCCTTTAATATCAGAACTTTAGCTATATTGAAAACATGCCGACCTTTCAATGGAACGATGTGTTATTGGGACTGGGGTAGGGTGTGAATCCACGCGAAAATCTATTTAAACAATTACTAAAGGTTGGGCTCGTTGATCCATCACAAAACGATCAAACGTTATTAGATCCTTGTCGACCTGATCCAATTCGATATCTCTCATCCAAAGGTATATTTGCAGAGAACAAAGCTTTGGAGTTGATATCCAAACGTTTAGCTTTAGATATTATATCATTTGATCCCTCAGTTACGGAAAGAATTGAAGAGTCCTCTTTATTTAAAGCAGTTGATCCAAAGATTCTCTGGAGTAATAAGGTTCTTCCATTATGGGAAGAAAATTCTTCGATTGTCGTTGCCTTCGCTAATCCATGTAATCTTGAAGTTAAGCAAACATTAGAATTTTCATTCTCACGAACTGTAAAGCAGTACCTCGCTAAGGAAGATGAGATTCTATCGTTTCTATCTACTTATTATCCAATTGACACTGATAGCTATGATGAATTGACTGATATAACTGAGGATTCATATGTAGAAGTAGTTGATTCAGCAGAAAGTGATGAAGCAATTGATACTAAGAATGCAACTACTCCCCCTATTGTTCGCTTAATTAATATGATTCTTTCTGATGCTATTAAAGCTAGAGCAAGTGATATTCATATTGAGCCTGCTCAATCCTCTATGGATGTTAGATTTAGGGTAGATGGAAAGATGCAGCATTTTCTAGATATCCCAAAGAGACTTCAATCCTATGCTATTTCACGAGTTAAGCTTCTTTCTGGGATGGATATCTCTGAGCGTCGAAAACCACAGGATGGAAGGTTCCGTGTTCGTATCGGCGATGACTTAATTGATTTTAGAACCTCTAGTGTTCCTTCAGTTCATGGCGAGGCTGTGGTTTTACGTGTTCTAAATACAAGCGGCAAAGTCTTATCATTCAAAGAGCTTGGTTTAAATGAAGAGTTATCCCGAAAAATAAATGATTCATTAGAAAAAGACTCAAGGATGCTTCTAGTTACTGGACCAACAGGGTCAGGAAAAACAACCACGCTTTATAGTTGCTTACTAACACTTAATGATAAAACGAGAAATATAATCTCTGTTGAAAACCCGATTGAATATAGATTAAAAGGAATTACCCAGATCCAGGTGAATGAAGCAAAAAATGTTACATTTGCCTCCTCCTTACGATCCATACTACGTCAGGATCCAGATGTAATTATGATCGGTGAAATTAGAGATGAAGAAACAGCAAATATCGCTGTAGAATCTGCTATGACTGGTCATAAAGTTTTATCTACTGTTCATACTAATGATGCTCCTTCTGCGATAACCAGACTTAATCATCTAGGATTAAGTTACTACAATATTTCATGCGCCATCTCTGGAATTTTAGCTCAAAGATTAGTTCGAAAAGTCTGTAAAAGTTGCTCTACTAAACTTAGTGACAAGCAGCTACAACAGTATGCCTCTGACATTACGCAATTCAAAATCAAAGTTGATAACCTTAGGACTGGTAAAGGCTGTGAAAAATGTTCTGGTACTGGATACTATGGTCGAACTGGCATTTATAGTTTCTTAGAAATTGATGATAAAGTAGTTAAACTGCTTGAAGCGGAAGCGCCACTTAGCAAAATAATTGAATATGCAAGATCTGCAGGATATAAAGATCTCGCTTCCGCAGCAATTGAGGTAGTAAATTCAGGATTAACCACACTTGATGAAGTTCATCCATATCTAGATGCTACTGGTCAAACTACTACAGAAGTTAACGAAAAACCTCCTACAATAGGTTTAATATCAACTAAGAATCTCAAATTAAATAACGCAACTCCTGGATCCAATATTGAAGGTATTCAAAAAACAAAAATTCTAATTGTCGAAGATGATCCAGACGTAAGGTTTATGTTAAAAACTCTTTTTGAAAGAGAGTTTTATGACGTAAAAGTTGCAGAGAATGGACTAGTAGCTTTAGAGTCAGTTTACAATAGAACACCTGCAATTATCCTATGTGACTTAAAGATGCCGGTCATGGATGGAAGAGAGTTTATGAAGAAGTTACGAAGCAAGCCACAAACTCAAGAGCTTCCTGTTGTAATCTTAACAGCAAGTGATGATGAAAAAAGTGAGATAGATGCATTAGATCTTGGGGCTAAAGATTTTATCAGTAAAGCAAGTTCCTCTGAGCTTATGCTTGCTCGGGTAAGAAGAGCTTTAGGTGATATCGATTAACTGATTTTAAGAACGATCTTTCCTGAAACAAGACTGACTTTAACTTTACCACCGCCTTTAAGCTTTCCAAAAAGAATCTCATCAGTCAGTGGATCCTTTAATTCCTTCTGGATTAATCTTGACATTGGTCTTGCTCCCAATTCTGAATTAAATCCATTTTTAGCAAGCCATGATCTGGCTTCCTTAGTGAGTTCAAATGAGATCTTTTTAGATTTAAGTTGGGCTTCAAGATCAGCAATCATCTTTTCAACAATCTGTTCCATTATAACTTGTGGTAATGCACCAAAATAAACAATCTCATCAAGTCTATTTCTAAATTCCGGTCTAAATAACTTTTTAATTTCTCGTTCTCTACTATCCCCACCCTCAGCTCTACCAAAGCCAACAGTACGGGCTGCATCAGAACCAGCGTTAGTGGTCATTATAAGAATAATATTTCTAAAATCTGCTTTTTTGCCATGCGAGTCAGTTAGAGTGGCGGTATCCATCACTTGAAGTAGGATATTAAAGATATCTTGGTGGGCTTTCTCTATCTCATCTAAAAGAAGAACTGCATATGGCTGTTTCCTAACCAAATCAGTTAACTGTCCTCCCTCATCAAACCCTACATACCCTGGAGGAGAGCCAATAAATTTGGCAACTGTGTGCTTCTCCATATATTCACTCATGTCGTAACGGTGAAATGGAACACCCAATTTTAAAGCTAACTGTTTAGCCAGCTCAGTTTTGCCAACTCCTGTTGGTCCAGCAAAAAGGAAACATCCAACTGGCTTATCTTCAAGACCGATATTAGCCCTCTTACGCTTAATAGATCGCACAACTGATTCAACGGCTTTATCCTGGCCGAAAACAGAGCTTTTCAGATCTACTGCTAAGTTTTTTAATCGTTCCTCGTCAGAACCGCTTACACTTCTGACTGGTACTTTAGCTATAGTGGATACAACCTCTTCGATATCAGAGGCATTAATTGATTTCTTACGCTTATTTGGAGGCAATAAACTATTGGCCGCCCCTGCTTCATCGATAACATCAATTGCTTTATCAGGGAGATGTCTTTCAGTTATATATTTTGCAGATAATTCAGCAGCTGCCTTAAGTGCTGGGGCTGAATACTTTACTTTGTGATGAGCTTCAAACCGTTCCTTATTGCCATCTAAGATCTTAATAGTTTCTGCAATGCTTGGTTCTTTTAGTTCAATTGTAGAGAAACGTCGACTTAATGCTCTATCCTTTTCAAAACTCTTTTTGTAATCCTCATATGTAGTGCTACCAATACAACGAAATTTCCCTGTAGCTAAGGCTGGCTTTAAGAGATTTGCCGCATCCATACTGCCCGATCCGGTTGCTCCAGCTCCAACAATATTGTGAATCTCATCTATAAAAACTATTGAATTATTTACTGCAGAGATCTCTTTAACAACTGCTCGTAGCCGCTCTTCAAATTCTCCCCTAAACTTTGTGCCAGCTATTAAGGATCCAATATCTAGGTTAAAAAGAGTTGCTCCCTTTAAAACATCTGGCACATTATCGCCAACTATAGTTTGTGCTAAACCATGGGCGATGGCTGTTTTACCAACTCCGGGATCTCCAAGAAAAAGTGGGTTATTTTTTTGACGTCTTGATAGAATTTTAATAGCCCTTGAAATCTCCTGATCTCGACCTATTACAGCATCTAATTTGTTCTCTCTAGCTAACTTTGTTAGATCCTCACAATATCTTTCCAGAACTTTCTTTTGTGATCGACTTCCAAACTGCTCGTAATACTCCTCATCCTCATCAAATTCTGAAGAGACCTCTTCGATCATCTCTTCAGTAATTAAATCCTCATCAATCTTTGAAATTCCATGGGAGATGAATTCAACAACATCTAATTTGGTAATGCCCTGCTGTCCCAAAAAGTAAACAGCATGAGATTCCTTTTCAGAAAAAATCGCAACAAGAACATCTCGACTATAGATTAGGTCCTTACCAGCAGAATGAGTTTGAACTATCGAATGTTGCAGTACTCTCTGAACAGCCGGTGTTTGAAGTGGCTCTACATCATTAACATTCCCTTCAGTAAGGGAATTAGCACCACTTCTTTCAACTTCCTTGTCAAAAAAATTCTCTAGTGCTTCTTTTAAACCAGCAATGTCAGCACCGCAGTGATTTAAAACTTCGATAACTTCGTCATCAAACAATAGGGCGTACAGCAGGTGTTCTACACAAAAATAAGCATTCTTTCTCTGAGATGCCTCTCTTACTGCAGCTTCAAGTGTATATGTAAGGCGAGCACTAAACATCATTTTTTAAGCTTCCTCAGCCAACGCTTTAAGGGGAAATCCACTCTCTCGAGCTTTTCTATGGACAGCTTCTACTTTAGCCTCAGCAATCTCTTTTGTAAAAACGCCACAGATGCCACTGCCCTTTTGATGTACATTAAGCATAATCTGAACTGCTTCAGCGGGATTTTTTCTAAATATACTCTCAAGAACCATGATCACAAAATCCATGCTTGTATAATCGTCATTAAGTAGGATGACTTTATACTGCTTCGGTCTTTTGACCTTAACTTTTTCTTTCTCAGCAACACCAGTACCTGATTCTCGACGTGTAGACATTTAAATTCAATGTTAAAATTACTACTTATTTACTGCTGCTATTATAGCATGAATTTATATAGCATGCGCCAGTCAAGATCTACCTATGCCCATGTATTTATAGCAGTTGTCATAAAGATTGAGACACTAATGTGAGGGGTCAGTTAATAC
>CAZFXN010000054.1:0-17785 GCA_964523015.1 uncultured Bdellovibrionales bacterium
TCTCGACTTTTAGAAGCTCTAATTCAAAGTCCAGAGGTTTTGACGAAGATAGATAAGATTGTAACGACAGAGTTTCAGAGTAGATATCTAATCACTCACACTGAAAATAAAGAGGTTTTTCTAAAATCACCAGGTCTTACACTTCAACTAGAAACACCTGAGGGGATCCTTTGGAAAGTTACAGAAGATAGTTGATATTAAAACCACAACTAGTTATTCTTATATAGTTACTCTTATACAAATATCCTCGAGTAGAAGTTAAATCGCACCCAGAGAAAGATTTAATAGCTTAGCTATTCACTTTAGCTTAAAATCTCATCTTTTGTTTCTATCTCTTTCTGTGGGTGTCGATAGATCAAAGTCCCCTAAGGAAAGGAGCTCTCCCCGCCAATGCAGCCGATCTTCATGGCTATCATTGCACTTGTGGCCGGAGAACCGCAGTCCATGGCACGATGTAGAACTTAGATAAAAGTCGTTAGAAATCCAATTAATCCGCCAAATACTCCGCCCCAAACAACGAGCCAACCCAAATGTTTTCTGATCATATCTTGGATAATATCTTTAACTAATTTAGGAGTAAGTTCATTAAGTCTATTTTCAACAATGCTTTCAACCTGTGTTAAAAAATAATCTGTAACTCCCTGAGTATCGGATAATTCTTTTAGCTTTTCCTTAAAAGACTCTGAAGAGACTATCTCTATCACAACCTCTTTCATCTTCTCGGCAAATGGTTTTTCAAATGCAGAGAGAGCAACGTCCCCGCCCAGCATCATTAAAAAACCACCTAGCGGACTCTCTTTTAATAGATCAATAAGGGCATAGAAAACTTTTTTATAATCTATTGCCTCGCCAACCCTATCCCATTTGATAGCTCCAGAGGATGATCCCATATTTTGCAGAAATCTCTCTAAATTATCTCGGGTAAAAAATTGATCCATGATCAATCTTTTAATCCCAGCTTTAAACTCCTCAAAACGGCTAGGGATCACTCCCGATCCATAAAGACCAGGCACTTTTTCAAAAAGCATATAGATAGCTAACCAATTAGTAATCGCTCCGGAAAATGCAAACACGCCTACAGTATAAAGTTCCCGCTGATATACTGGGGAATAATATCCAACAACAATAAATAGAATTGCAATTAAATTAGTAATAAAGCTCATGTTAAGGAATCTTTCCTTTATGGACATCTGTTATGCCTGGGTAGTTTAATCAAAAAAAGCTTTTACTACTTCAATAGTAATAAGCAAGATAACAATTACTTCTAATATTTCAGATCGCCGAGTGTGGTTAACTTCTAATAATAGATCTGTGACATCTCCTGATACATCAAGCATCTTATCAACATTAGCGATTCGTTGCTCAACATCAAAGATATCAATTTTTGTCATCTGATCATAAAGTTCATATAGCTCATCACTCTCCCAGGTAACATCTGGTCGAGTCAGCATCGACATCTGTCTAACTATTTTATGACGTGAGCTTAATCCATTCCCTATGAATTGTAATAGATGGCGTCGACCACGGCGGACAAACCCTGTACGACCAAGAAATTTAGTCATATTCTCAGATTCAGTTAAGAATCTCTCAACTTGCCATTCAATTAACTGCAATGCTGTTGATTGAGCTAATAGTAGAGCAATCAATAGTAATTTTCTAAGTTCAAGATCAGGCAGAATTGCAAAATCGATCTCTACATCTAAAGTATTGTGCTCAATGCGGATAACAAAATCATCTTTAGAATAATCTTTAGCAAAAGGATCGCTACTTACTGTAATCCCGAGCCGTTTTAAATAATCTTTATGATATCCATCTTCAACATTAAAAAAAACAATCGTTCCGAATGGAAAAACAAAAACCTTTTGAGTGTAGCCTAGTTCATAAATTACACACCCTTCTGGACGATGAATACGGCTATCCTTACTTTCAAGTTGCGCTGGTAAATTCTTGAAATCTAACTGCGCGACAGTCCCATATGCAACAAGCCGGTATGTTTCTGTACTCTGATCTTGATCAGTCATTCTTCCTTCAGCTTTCATTTATTAGGTCGGTACTCCTTTCTTAGGCTACGACCGAACACAAACGACCGCTGTGGATCTATTACAAATCGGTTAACAAGAGCAGTTCTTCCTAGTAAACAACGAAACAACATCGATTCACGACTAGCCAGTGTCACCTCTATCGGCCATTGATGAGTCCCAAGATTTATCATCGTCTTAATAACGTATCTAAGTTCACTATGTCCACCAGAGTCAGTCACCATTCGCTTATCAATTACTGGTGCTTCGCAGATAATTTCAATGTCTGTGCGCTTACGAACTGGATGCACTCCAAATCTAACAATTTCAACTCCATTGACTTCCCTACTCTCAACAAAGAACGCGTGAATTGCTGAAGTGCGCGCTCCACTATCTATTTTTGCTTTAATGGCAGGGATCTTTAACTGTGGAAATGAGGTCCACTCACGCCAACCAACTGTTTCGATTTTTCGCTCCTTATTCATGGTACTAGATCTTTTAAGTATAAATGTAACCAGTCATTAATAGACTATACGATAAATTCCCGAGGAGAATCGATCTCTAAAAACGATCTCTAAAAACGGCGTCCCTTTGGTTTTAGAACAAACTCTTTCATAGAGTTTAATTCTGTTGGGGTATGTTTAGATAAAAATAGAATTTTATCAATGTAATTGGCAAGATCTTCAAAGTAATATACGTAATCAAGCTTTATATCTTCGTCTTCGCCACTTATAGGAGAGATAGCAAGGCTACCAATCTTAAAGATTCTTAATAAAATGTTACGTGGTACAGCTTTGGTTTTAAGGACATTCGCCCAAAAAAGTGTTCTCTTACGAAAGAAAAATGGGAACCGTGGCTCAAACCTAACAACACGTCTTTCTGTAAGAAAAACTTTTCCATCTCTGTAATATTTATTGATCCACCATAAACCAGAAAACGAAACAACTGTCCCTATAATGATCGCAGCATTCCGCAGAGGTTCAGCGTATTTTGTAAAAATTTCCCCAGAAAACCAAACAAGAGCGACAATGGCAAAGGTCCCAAGTAAAAATTTTGTAACTTCATTCCAAAAAGCAACTGGATGAGCAACAAAGGTAAAGAGGATTCTCTCCCCCTCTTGCTGACCATCAAAGGCCTCTGTGAAAGGTCTACCCAACTGAGTGTTAAGCTCTTCCTCGATTCTAAAGGCAACTTCGGAGTTATTCTGCATAAAATTCAGTAAGAGAATTTAATTTATGCCATGAGGAAAGATGGATAAATCATGGCTATCTAGGAGCGTATATTAAATGATCCTTGAGTCCTTCTCAACTTTGGGTGGATAAGCGATAGCAAAAAATATAACTATCGATATCGATAAGTTACCAAGCTCTAATTTGTTTACTTACAATATTCTCTAATGATACGTCTTGCATCCAATGAATCCAACCCAAACGCAACAATCCCCTCTCTATGCCCAGCCATTACAAAGATCTTTGATTCAGCTAAATCAGATGTGTGAAAAAGATCTTTTACAGCCCGGGCCATCTCTGGTGTTCCATATGGTACATCTTTAGGAGTTGTTGGAACTTTATTCATGAGTTCATTCCAATACTTCTCTGAATGAATATGAAGAACACTTCTGATCTCTTTACTACATTCATAAATAGCAGCATGCGTCATTGATTCTGAAGATGCTTTAAGTTGTCCAACACAATCCACAGAATTATTTTCAATATTGTAATTAGTAACTAAAGAGAAATGCTCTTTAGTAGCGTTGCTAATATGACCAGTTTGAGTTGATGAGATTATAAATTGTCGATTAAGAATTCTCTGACTTACATTTCCAAATCCAATTCCATCAGGATAAACTCCGATCAATCCCAAAGCATAAAGCTCATTTCTAACCTTAATTAGCTCACCTAAATCTAAATCATCACGGATCTCCCCGAGAGTAAAGTTACACTGAAACTTTATATACCCTTCATCAATCATTGCTATTAAGAGATCCGCTCCGGGAAAAGTTTAAGAATTGACTCCTCGGTAGCACTGCAGATTCCACGCTCAGTGATTAAACCTGTCACAAGTCGAGCCGGAGTTACATCAAATCCATAATTAAGCGCTGTGGTGTTTTTTGGAGTTAGGAGCACCGATTTAATCTCACCATCAACCAAGCCTGAAATATATCTTACTTCATCTGGATCCCTTGTTTCGATCGGAATATCAGCACCATCATTTAAGTCCCAATCAATTGTTGATGATGGCAACGCCACATAAAATGGAACATTATTATCATACGCTGCAAGGGCCTTAAGATAAGTCCCAATTTTATTTGCAACATCTCCAGTACGGGTTGTCCTATCACTCCCCACAATTACTAGATCAATCTCACTACGCTGCATAAGATGTCCGCCAGTATTATCAGCAATAACGGTATGCGGTATTCCAGCTTGCCCTAACTCCCAAGCTGTTAGACTTGCGCCTTGATTTCTTGGTCGTGTCTCATCAGCAAATACATGAAGCTTAATCCCTGCTTCCCAGGCCTGATAAATTGGGGACGTTGCGGTGCCGTATTTTACGCAAGCAAGCCACCCAGCGTTACAGTGTGTTAATATATTTACAGGTGCTCCTGATTTTCTCTCTTGAATTTCTTTTATTATTTTTAAACCGTGCAGACCAATCTGTCGGCACATTTCAATATCATTAGCTAAGATTTTAAGGGCAAGCTCCTTTGAATGTTTTTGTATCTCAACCAAGTTGTCATTTGACTTAACTAGATCGATAATCGCAGCAAGTACTCTTTTTACACCCCAAGTTAAGTTAACTGCTGTCGGTCGTGTTTCAATTAAACACTTTGCTGCATTTTCAAAATAACTATGTTGGTTTGCGACTGCTTCATTACAATTTATTGCCGCCAAGTACATTCCGAAAGCCCCACAAACTCCTAAAAGTGGCGCTCCTCGTACATGCATCTCTGAGATAGCATTTGCCATATCTGACACTGTGCTAATCTTTTCAATAATAACTTTATGAGGCAACCACCTCTGATCAATGATATGAACAAGCCGCTCATCATTAGGATCGATCCAAATTGTCTGACTATAGGATGATTTATCCACTGGTGTTATATAGTAAGTTCAAAAAGTAAGTTCCGAAAGAAGTTGATTTTTGGGATAACTATATGCCCTCTTTTATAGTAAGATGCCGTATCCTATCCTAGTAGCGCTGTTAAACAGTGACAACTAAAATTATTATAATTCGATATATTTAAAAGGACTTTGTGATAGACAATAGAAACCCGATGCACCTTGTTACTATAGGAGCAAAGGCACCTGAGACCGTCAGAGGAATTGTAGAGATCCCTTCTGGCTCAAAAGCTAAGTATGAGCTTGATAAAGAGAGCGGCTTACTAAGTTTAGACCGTGTACTTTTTTCATCAGTTCACTACCCTGCAAATTACGGATTTATCCCCCAAACATTTTGTGATGATGGTGATCCATTAGATATTTTAATCCTGTCTCAAATTTCAGTTGTTCCGATGTGCATCGTTGAGGCACAAGTAATCGGTGTCATGCGAATGATTGATCAAGGACAACATGACGATAAGATTATTGCCGTTGCTGCTGGTGACATGAGCGTTAAGCATATTGATTCAGTTGCCTCTCTGCCAAAGCACTTACTTTTAGAGCTTAGGCGATTTTTTGAAGATTATAAAAAGCTAGAGAAAAAAGAAGTTTTAGTTGCAGACTTTCATGAGAAAGATGTCGCTTTAGAAATCATTACTGAAGCTCAAGCACTCTATAAAGAGAGATTTAAGTCAGGCACATGACAGATATTCCACCTGTACCGTTTAGGGAAGCTTTCTGGGCATGGTGCAAGATTGCAACCCTTAGCTTTGGTGGTCCAGCTGGGCAGATTGCAGTGATGCATCGAATCCTAGTCGAAGAGAAAAAATGGATCTCTGAGCAAAGATTCCTACACGCCTTAAATTTTTGCATGATTCTCCCAGGGCCCGAAGCTCAGCAGTTAATGACATATATTGGCTGGCTTTTACACGGTGTATTTGGTGGCATTATCGCCGGCACATTGTTTATTCTGCCTGGCTTTCTTAGTATTTTGGCCCTAAGCATTCTTTACACTGAGTTTAAAGAATTCTGGTTTGTTAGTGCTCTTTTTTATGGCCTTGCCCCAGCTGTTATAGCTATCGTTGCGCATGCAGTAATACGCATCAGTAAACGTGCACTAACAAGATCTTCAATGATAATAGTAGCAGCTGTCTCATTTATTGCTATCTACTTTTTAAAGATCTCTTTCCCTCTAATAATATTAGCTGCTGCGATTTTTGGGTTTTTAGTTGCAAAGTTATCAAAACAGGATGAGCAACTTAACATAGAATCCTTAAATGAAGATGACAGATCAAAAGTAAAACACTCTCCAAAAATCGCTTTTATTTTTCTGATTCTCTGGATTATACCAATTGTAGTACTTTATTTTTCACTTGGCCCCGACAACATCTTTGTTGAACTAAGCATCTTCTTTAGTAAAGCCTCTGTAGTTACATTTGGCGGAGCATATTCAGTTTTAGTCTATGTTGCTCAACAAGCTGTTGATGTGCACGGTTGGTTAAAACCTGGCCAGATGCTAGATGGCCTTGGTATGGCTGAAACAACACCTGGGCCACTTATCCAAGTTGTTCAGTTTGTCGGCTATATGGGGGCCTACATGAAAGCGGAGGTTACAAACCTACATGGCCTTTCCCCTTTACTAGCTGGTACGCTCGCCTCAATACTAGTTACTTGGGTTACATTTATTCCATGTTTTCTCTGGATCTTTTTAGGAGCACCATTTATTGAACGGCTCCGTTCATCAAAGCTACTTAGCTCCTCTCTCTCTTATGTTACAGCTGCTGTAGTTGGAGTTATTTTAAACCTAGCGATCTGGTTTTCAATTCATACTCTCTTTGCAAAAGTAAAAGAAACCAAAATAAATGGAGTATATATTAGTATTCCTGAGCTTAATTCTATTAATGTAATTCCAACTATAATTACCCTTGTAGCTCTGTACCTAACGTTTAAACTAAAAGTCAGTATATTTCGAACTCTGGCAATTTGTGTATTTATAGGGCTTCTATCTCATTGGGCAGATTTAGCACTGTAAACTGAAAACTGAAAACTTAATATCCCTCCCTTTATTTGTTTCGGAGACAAAAAATGCGTGAACTAATTATTGTAGGAACAGGAAGTTTTTTTGGAGGCATGTCTCGATTTTATCTAAGTGGTGTAGTCAATCGGGCCTTTGACCCTACCAAGATCCCACTCGGCACTATCTTTGTAAATTTTGTTGGCTGTTTTTTAATTGGCATTTTAGCTGGTCTATTTGAAAATAATCCATCGATTTCAAATGAAACTAAGCTGTTTCTGACCACTGGGCTTTTAGGAGGATTCACCACCTTTTCAGCGTTTGGCTATGAGACTTTTGCACTAGGCAAACAGGGTAATTACGAACTGGCATTAACAAACGTTGCTCTATCTTTACTTGTTTGTTTATTCTCTGTTTGGGCTGGATTTAAAATTGGAACTTACTCTAGTGCTCTTTAGTTAAACTACCACCTAGATCAATCCTGAACTAAAAGTCGTCAACATCATCTATAAAAGCAAAATCAAAATCGACCATCTGTGTTGGTACCTTTGTAATTTCAATAATTCGTGTTTCAGCTGTAGCAACATTAAAGTACTTACTAGTTCCACCAAAAAGAATCGTAGGAACATCTAAGGAGACCCAAACTCTCATTAGATTTGCAGCCGGCTGACTGACAATAATTTTTGCACAGTTAGGACCACTAGCAGTACCACAGGTAAACTTTGATCCCGGAAACAGTGCCTTAAAAGCAGTCTCTGCATTTCGTAATGCTGCGGCATCTTGATTAATAGTAGAATAAGTTCCAGTCAAAGAGGCATCACTCACCTTTCCCAACTTTGAATATAATCCAGCTGAATGAAACGCGATCTCTTGAAGCGAGGTTTTTGCACGAAGAACATTAACAATATCTAAGATCGCCGAAGAGAGGGTTATAAGGACGACAACGGCGACGCCTATCTCAATTAATACTGAGCCAGAGGAGTACTTTGATAAACTTTGAGGAAATTTCATTAGTTGCGACTTTACTACTGTTGTAAAGCCTACTCAATAAAATTCCTTTAGGCACATTAAAATTATTGATTAAGGTGTAATACAGCTGTAAAATGCCCCGATTATTAGGTATTTATCTTAATGCTCCTTTTGCTGATGGCGGTAAAGAATTACATCATAATAAGAAAACTCCGGTTGAGATCTATCTCAACTAGCCTAAGCAATTTGGAATCAGGCAGTGCGATGATTTTCTTTATCGCTTGTGCCATGCCGATTCTTTTTACAGTTCTTTTTCTTGGGTTTGATATTGGAAACCTTTTATACAATCGAGGAGTCGAGCAAAAGATCTTAGATCGTGCAGCGATGTTCTCTACTCAACACCTGCCATACAAAAATAAAGCAATCCATGCGGCACAAACTATCCTTACTCAACAGAGCCCCACAGTAAAAAATCAGGGGCTCTCGGCAGTTCAAGTTCTTGCGACCAATGATTCAATTGAGCTTAAGCTTACTATACCTAGTGTATTTAGCTTTGCATCTAAACTTGGTGCTCCTACCTTTCCAGATATGCAGCTAAGATCATTAGCTAGAATTCAACCAAAAGATGTTGTAATTTTCTTTGATTCTAGTAACTACCTCTCCCCTTTAGAAACAGGAGTTCAATTCTGGGGGAAAAAACCACCTCCAGTTCCTGGCGTGCCGGATTATAACGCTTTCTTTATGCCGACAAGTACACTAAGTGAATCTGAGCATTGGAAGCCATCAACATTTTTTAAAGGGTTTGCATTTACTGGGGACCCGTTCCCTATTGATACAGGGATAGCTAATGTTCGCACCCAGCAGTGCTTTAACCCTCCCTTCTCTTCGATTAAAGAGACTACTACTAAACTTTACTATTCAACTTCAATGTTTAACCTTAATTCAGTTGGAATTATATCGGGACCAACTACAGCTACTACTAACTCCATTTTTACTTTAAGAACTGTTAAAGAGGGAGGATTTCCATCCTACTCTGAGGGGGAAGCTTTAGTTGAAAATCAGGCATTCGGAGGGATTGGATTAAGGGATTCTCATTGTTTTACCGCAGCGGAAATTGCAGATGCAGAATTAAAAACTTGGCGAAGTAACCACACGCCCTCTTATCAAGAGACGAATCTACCACAACCAAGGATGTATCACGCCTTTCCATATTTTAGCACAGAGCTAGATCAAGATATCATGAGTCATAATGGAATGGGATCTGGTTTAACATTTACGAATCCTACAACTGGAACTATTATCGCCGGTCGCGAAAAATACATCTCCGCACGGGAGGCAGTTTGGGTTAGAAGATCTCATAGACAGAGCCAGATGGATATCAGAAATGCTCTAGATGGATCAGTTAATGCCCTACTTCAGGCGCCACAAAGGATCGACGAGCGTGGGCCACTTTATAATAGTTTGACACGAACTGCATTTGTAATTTTAGGTCATATGCCTAGAGTAAATGATGGTGGTGTCTGGCACAAGTACGAGATAGTTGCTGAACAGCAACGAGTACGACAACTCTTAAAAGCAAAGCTAATTGCCCTTGATAATCTAGCTTTTGGCAAAAAGATTTTTATCTACATATTTTTAGTGCGTCATTATAATATGTATCCTTACTGTACAAATGCATCGTGTCCAGATTTCTTAGATCACTTTGATGATTTATATGTTCGAGTTAACTATTGGAATAACAACCTACTAAATAACATTACCGTTAAATTTGTGCGCGTCCCCGGTGTAAACGCATTAGTCTACGACTTGGCAAGCTACTTGCCACTGTCTGAGCAGGTGGCGCTTTTAGGATTACCAGAATGATAAAAAAGTCATCAAATAAAAATCATGGTCTGGCACTACTTGAAACTGCTATTTTAACAGTTGTCCTAGTTCCTATCTTAGCTACAATTGTTGGACTCTTAGATCTGGCCTATACACAGTTAGCCATTAAACATCTTGCTTCTGAAGCTCTCTCTGATATCGACATTAAAACTCTAAGATTAAGAACTGGAATTAAAGGCTCATACCTTTACGGTAGAACTTTAGAGTTGGATCAGTTAACACAAGCTCTTAATAACCAACTAACCGATAAAGTAACTGCTAGTTTTGGCCTCAACCCTTTGACTGATGCTAATAAATATAGAGTAGCAACTGCCTTTTCCTTATTTAGTATTAATGAGCAGACTGGGGCTTTTATACACACCTCGAATTGGGGAGATCATACAAGTCCTAATGGATACACCCATCACCCTGCTTTTAGACAACGCGTTGCTGGAAATGTTCCAGCTACTGATACTACAAACTTTCGAAGGATTTTTTGCTACCCTCCTACTGGTCCTAAGGGAGCAACCTGGCCCAACATTGCAACCTACCCAAAGCTCTGTCCTCAAAATGATCCGTTAGAAGTACTTGCCAATGTGCCATTTATTTTAGATCCGATCCCATCCGGTCATCTTGGTACGTTGCAGCAGGTATATTATGGGGGCTCTCATATCTATGATAATGGTTCAATGAAGAGTGATTATCTCCGTCAAACAGCGGCGCTAGGGATCTCAATCTCGGTTGATATCGGATCGCGACCAGGAGGAAAAGTGTTAAGTACAATTCAAGCGGGACCTGCGATTATTAGAGCTGCAAAAGTAACTGCCCCGAGATCGTTTTTATAGGATCATTTCTATAGATCTTTCTTATAAGATCATTTTTTAGATTGTTAAGGTGATTAAAACATCATATATAATAGTTAATGTAATCCCCCAAATAGATAAGGGTTTTTATTCAATACCAATAAAACGAAGGCAATAATCATGAAATGCTGTGAATACGATTCTAAAAAATTCTTTCTCTGTGGTATGCGATTTTTCTTTGGCGTGTGGTTTCTTTACGTCGGACTTAACAAATGGATATTCATTGGGCCTGATGCTTTTGTTGGTCACATAACTACAGAATTTGCTAAGACCTGGTCACCTCATATGCTAAATGTTATTTTAGCCTGGCTGATCATCTGTGCTGAACCACTATTGGCACTACTTATTCTATCAGGTAAAAAAGCTCGGGCAGCCTGGAGTATGACTGCAATGTTAATGTTCCTTTTAACTATGGGGCAAACAATGCTTATGAGCCCAGATCTGATCAAGAATTGGCAGTTTCTAGTTCTCACTCTAGCATGTGCTGCATTAAGTGAGCCTGAGCAGGTCAGTGCATAATTTACGTCGAAATTCATAAAGCATATCATACGACTTAGCTTAGAGGTGTAGCGGAAGTATTATATTTAATAAATCAGCAGATGAATTTATCTCCCCAAACTCTTCTCCAAATATCTTTACCCTCCTAAAAATACTACGCCAAAATTGCTTCTTTCTTTTAAGGTATGATACTTTTTAATAATCCCATTGATCATTTATTAATCCACATTAAGAAATAAGATCTTTTTCAGATGACTTTATTAAAGATTAATAAAAAGGACGCCTTAACCAACTCCTTTGCCCTTTTTGAAATTGGGTTTAGGCCATTCTTTTTAGGAGCTGGGATCTTTGCATTATCCTCTATGATAATGTGGATGTTAATCTATGTGTTTAATTTTTCACTTCAAACAGATCCCCTTTCTCATTCACAGTGGCACTCGCATGAGATGATCTACGGGTACAGTATGGCTGTTATTGCCGGATTTTTACTGACTGCAGTAATGAACTGGACAGGAATTCAAACTATTCATGGAAAATCATTGGCTGCACTTTTCTCTTTATGGATGATTGCAAGAATTTTACTATCCTTTGGCTCTTATTCCTTACATGTTGCTGCTATCTTTGATCTCTCTTTTATGATCGCTTTAATCATTGCTACCGCCTCCCCCATTATTGCAGCCAGACAATGGAGGCAGCTTGTAATTTTATCTAAACTATCTCTACTTACACTAGGAAACTGTTGCTTTTATTTAGGTGCCCTTGGTTATTTAGAAAATGGCGTTTATTGGGGGCTCTATGGTGGTCTTTATTTAGTCATAAGCCTCATTCTCACTATTGGTGGAAGAGTAATGCCTATGTTTATAAAAAATGGGCTCAATCTTGAGGTAGATATTAGAAATCCAAAATGGATCGCTATCACAAATTTAGTGTTATTTCTTTTTTTTACTATTAATCAGCTATTTATTAACAATCATCTCTTTTTGTTTTTTACATCTTTTGTATTATTTATCATAAACTCTCTTCGTCTATTTATGTGGCATACCCCTCTAATATGGAGCAAGCCACTACTTTGGGGCCTCTATCTTTCGTTCGTCTCTATTAATTTTGGATTTTTACTTTATGCCTTAAGTGCATTTGGATTAGTTTCACAATTCATTGCGATTCATGCTTTTGGTATCGGTGGAATAGGGCTAGCAACTCTTAGTATGATGACCCGAGTGTCATTAGGCCATAGTGGACGAAATATTAGAACACCTGCCAGATTTACAAATATTTCGTTAATTTTATTAACCCTAGGTGTACTTGTCAGAGTTGTATTACCAATAATAACTCCTTCACTTTATCTATTTTGGATCGCAACCTCACAAGCGCTTTGGATAGGTGCCTTTATGTTGTTTCTCGCTGGGTATTCAAAGATCTTGATCCGAGTTGGTCTGTAGGATAGATATTATGGCAGGAGATGGCCTAGCAGTTACTAACGAAACAGCTATTAGTTTTACAGCAACCTCTAATTCCTCCTTTTTGGTGTTTAGTTTGGGATAGGTTTGCGTGAGGTTGAATTTTATGAAGAAAGTTAAAGAAAAAAATTTTAATGAAGCTTTCGATCGTGGCGAAGATGTCACAAAGCACCTTGATAAATCAAAGACACGACGAGTTAATGCTGAACTCAAAAGAGTCAACATTGATTTTCCGATATGGATGATTTCAAGCTTGGATAAGGAAGCCCGTCGTCTCGGTATCACAAGACAATCATTGGTAAAGATGTGGATAGCCGAGAAATTCGATCGCGACAATCAAGCATCCGAATAATTCCGTGAATGCTGAATAGTAGTGTATTTCAATTGCGTCGAAACAATTCCATCAGTTCACTCATCTTCTTATCGGCCTCCTTATGATCTCGAGAGTTCAGTGTGTCCTTAACACACATTGCTAAGTGCTTCTCAAGCACCACAGATTCCAACGATTTAAGTGCAGCCCTGACTGCCTGAATTTGCGTAATTATCTTTGGGCAATATTCACGTTCACTGATCATCCTTTTAATTCCGTCCAATTGGCCTGCAATCCGACTAATTCGATTGATCTCCTTGGCATGATCAGGACTCAAAGTGATCACTTCCTCACTCTCGCAGCAAGTTTTCATTTTACTTTTTTTCATATCGTTCTTGACATCTCCCGTAACAAGCCCTATCTTATTAAGATACCCCCTGGGGGTATCTAGGTCAAGGGAGATTTATTATGTATGAATACGGTCTAATGGGAATGAAGTGCCAGAGCTGTGTAGCGAAAATTACCGATACTTTTAAACAGGCAGGCTATCATAATGTAAGCGTTACGTTGAACCCTCCTCAATTAATGATTGAGTCAGACAATCCACCGGCCAGGGCACGTGTCGAAGAAATCCTAAAAAACGCAGGAGATTATGCTCTTGCGCTGCATGAGAATGAGCATATGTCGTCTAAGGAAACAACTAGTATAGCTGACAGCGAGGAAAAACTCACCCCGCTTTTTGTGATTCTATCCTATATAGCAGGAGGCGTTTTATTAAGAGCTTGGATCTCGGATGATTATTCCTTTCCTTCCATGATGAACAATTTTATGGGTGGCTTTCTTGTCGTTTTTTCTCTTTTCAAACTACTTAACCTTTCTGGATTTGCTGATGCATTTGCAACCTACGATATTATTGCTGCGCGTTCACGGTTCTATGCTATAGCTTATCCATTTATAGAGCTGACGTTGGGTATTGGTTATCTTATCTCGTTCCAACCATTGCTGATTAATTCTACTACACTTTTAGTTATGGCAATTGGTTCTATTGGTGTATACCAAGCATTACGCTCAAAGAGAAAATTCCAATGTGCTTGTCTTGGTACCTCACTAAAACTACCAATGACAAAGGTGACGTTGGTAGAGGATTTAGCAATGGGCGTGATGGCTTTGATAATGATCGTTCATTCATACGGGCTATAATTGCTACGGCTTCTTTCGCTAACTCTTACTGCCGACAGCGCAACTCAAGGTGAACCAAATCTAGAACTTTCAGTAGTTCAAAACTTTATTGGAATTCTTGAGATACCGCTAAAAGAAAAGATTGCTCAGTCTGAAATCTTACTGGCTTTTTAGAACTGATAGCAGAAGAATTCACTCATCAATTTGCTCCTGGCTTATAAGCAAAAGTTTGGGGTTACAATGGGAAGCTGCCCGGCCCAAGAATCGAAGTTATTGAAGGAGACAGAGTAAGAATTTACCTATAGGAATGAACTAGTAGCCAATGCGCTAGAACATGCCTTCGTTGATAAAAAAGGTGGGGAAATTGATATAGATTTCTCACCTAACGGCGATCATACCGGGCAACTTAAGATATCTGATAATGGTATTGCAATGGATCCAAATATTAGTTTCAGCGACATAAGCTCAATACTAAAAGAAATTCTGTCGCTCAAATAATAGTATGTAATTGATACAGATTTTTTAGTATTAAAAAGTTGAGAACACCATATGGCGACTCCAAGAGTACTTATAGTCGAAAATGAGCAAATAGTTGCTGAGGATATCAGGGAGTGCTTATCAGGCTTTGGTTACGAAGTGGTTGACAACGTTGGAAATGGAGAAAAAGCACTGCAAGTTGCCGAGAAAACCTTACCAGATTTAGTTCTGATGGATATTAATCTGGATGGTGATTTAGATGGCACACAGGTTGCCCAAAAATTGCGTAATTTATACGGAATTCCTGTTATCTATCTTACAGGCTATGCCGATGACCAGACGCTTAAAAAGGCCAAATCAACCGTTCCGCTCGGTTTTATCCTAAAGCCCTTTGATGAAAGAGAGCTGCGTTCTGCTATAGAGATAGCTCTTTACAGGAAAGAATTCGAAAAAAATTTAGTTGCTGATTCAGAATGGCGCAAAAATGCTATAGAAAGTTTTGATGATGGCGTAATTGCCACAGATAAAAATAACTGCATAAAGTTTATGAACTGTGCTGCAGAAAGAATTACTGGATGGTTTTTTATTGAAGCTCACGAAAAACCCTTGGGAAATATTTTTAGTGTCAAACGCTCAGATGTTTCTAAGATAATTACAAAGAATGGTGATGTAAAGCACAGTAATCAAAAAAACAGTATTCGCATATCTAACCTACAATTGATCCAATCAGATGGAATAAGTGAAGTCACTGTTAATATCATTGCCCATCCAATCCTTGGTCCATCTGATGAATGGATGGGATTTACAATAATTATTCGAGATGTTGGCATCAGAAAGGATCAAACTGAAAATGTGCTAGGATTGCAGCAAAAGGAGCTTCTTCATGAAAAAATGGAGGCACTTCATGACCTTGTTGAAGGGTTAGCTCATGGTATTAATAACAGCCTATGTGGAAGTGTCGGTTTTTTAGAACTTCTGCGTCAAAACGGACAGATTGAAGAAGAGTTTGCAAGATGGGCTGACATGGCTATTAGTGGCTGTCAGAATGCCTCTGCACTAATTAATAAAGTAAGAGGATATTGTCAAACTTCTCCACAAGATCCTAAACGACTTGATCTAAACGAAGTTGTATCAGGTGTTTTAGGACAGCTAGCAAGCAGTATTGGAAGGGATATTAAAATTCAATACACTCGCTCAAATTCTCAAATCTGGATTATGGGTGATCGTGCACAACTTGAGCAAGCAATTGTTAATGTCCTTATAAATGCAGCTATCGCTTTAGAGGGAAAGGGAGAAATTGAGATACATAATATTAGAGAAAACATCCTTGAACACAGCACGAGTCTCGGCAATGAGACAATCACCAACTACGGGGTGGTTTCTATAAAAGATTCCGGAACAGGTATAAGTCCTGAAGTAATTACAAGAATTTTTGATCCCTTTTATACAACTATCCGCGACGGAAAGGTATTAGGTAAGGGTCTTGGCCTAAGCTTAGCCTATGGAATTATGTGCGGTCACGGAGGATGGATTAACGTGGAATCGACAAAAGGCGAAGGATCCACCTTCAGGTTATATTTGCCGTTAGTTAAGTAGAGATGTGAGAGGTCATGAAATTTCCTGAAACGTCTTTTGTTCGACTTTTAATAACAAATAGTTGGCAGTTTAGGTGTCGCCTCGGCATTGCAAGGCAATCGCTGGTAAAGAAGTGGATTGCGGAGAAGTTCGATCGCGACAACCAAGCATCCGAATAATTCACAGGTATCATCAGCGAAATTTGGCTGTGACTCGAGGCAGAGGTTTAATTTAGCAGTTCTGTTCCCTATATTGGTGAACAACATTAGATAAAAAGAAGGGAAAACTATGTTAAAACAAATATTTGAGTTATTACTCAATCATCCATGGACAATTTTCAGAGCTGCTGTTGCTCTGCTTATAGCGATTGTAGTTTTGCAGAATTATGAGCCGACTTCGATCGATTTTCTATTCTGGTCAATTGCCAACTCTCCTAAGATTGTTATAATTCTAGTTTCGATGCTACTAGGAGCAGCCGTTTGGGAGCTATATCGCCCAACTTCTTTTAGGGATCTGAACAAGCAAGATTCATCTTCTATGACGAACTTTCCTAGCTAAGAAGCGCGTAGACATTTCTTGAAATGCAAATACGAAGCTGGTGGCTGACGGGAGTTTAAGTTAATGTAGTCAACGTTTTGCAGGCTCACCTCGACCTATTTCCCCTCGCGGGTTCAAATCCCTGAGTTGAGGATAATTTAGAAAGTTGTGGGTTGGAGTATCTAGGGTCTATTAACTATCTGAATTGGCTCGATCTTTATTTCTCGCGCACTCCGCCGTCTCGCTACGCACTATGACTAGACAACCCTTTTTGCACCCAATTTCAGGGCAATCCGCCTTCGTCAAGACTACGGCGGGACAAGTTTTAGAAATGTCCTGAAAGCTCCTGAAATTTCTTGAAATCGAATTATTTCTTGCCCAAAATATCGGATAGGCATAGAATCGAAGCTATCCGATATGACTCAAGAAATACTACTTAGAATAGAAAACAAGAGAAAGCAGCTTGCAAAGTTGCGCCCATTGCCTCAGGCCGCTCTACAGCGTCTTAAATCTGAGCTGGCCATTGAATGGACCTATAACTCGAACGCAATTGAAGGGAATTCTCTGACTCTAAAAGAGACGAGAATGGTTCTTGAACAGGGTATAACTATAAAGGGTAAGAATCTTCGAGAACACTTCGAGGCAAAGAACCACGAGAAAGCAATCCACCTTGTTGAGGCTTTGGCAAAACCAAAATACTCACTAAAGGAGGACGACATATTTAACATTCATAGTTTAGTGCTTGAAAATATAGAGTCGGAATTTGCAGGACGGTATAGGAATGGACAAGTTCGTATACTTGGAGCGAATTTCGTTCCGCCCAACTATCTAAAAGTCAGCGGACGGATGAAGGGACTGGTCGCCTTTACAAACAAAAATTCCGATCAACTGGAATCAGTAGAGTTGATCGCTAGATTTCAAAAA
>CAZFXN010000055.1:0-17730 GCA_964523015.1 uncultured Bdellovibrionales bacterium
GGGGAAACTTCTCCTGAAAAAACATTCGGATTATATGCTGGTGTTGAGGCAAGGGCGAAAATTTCGCCAGTATTAGGATCCATGGCAACGACTGCACCTTTTCTACCTTTAAGTGCCTCCTCCGCTGCTTTTTGAACACTAGAGTCGATAGAAAGATAGACATCGTTTCCCATTAGCTCTGATTCAAATGAGAACTCACTAATTCGAGTCCCCATTGCATTAACTTCAATACGTTGAAGTCCACGTACGCCACGAAGCATCTCCTCTAAAGTAGACTCAAGTCCATATTGACCAACTAACTCCCCTTGTTGATACCCGCTATATTTTAGTTCTGGCAATTGATCCTTATTAATCTCTCTAATGTATCCTAAAAGATGGGCAGCTGATTCTCCTCCTACATAATCACGGGATGGGGTAGCATCAATAACGATGCCTGGTAGATCAAACTTATTCGCTGCTACTTTGGCTACGATATCTCTAGATACATCTTTTAATAAAAGCTTCGGTTCAAATGGCCTTCTTTTTCTACTAAGATTTCCCTCTTGCTCGATCGTACCGACTGGCATCTCCAAGATTTCTTCTAATCGAGCTATTACTTTTTTTTCATCAGGACAGTCTTCAGTTACTAAATCGATATTAAACGCGGGCCTATTTGCAACTAGGATCTCTCCATTACGATCGTAGATCATTCCACGAGGAGCTTGCACATATACTGATCGTATTCTGTTATTCTCTGAAAGATTTCTAAAATAATCCCCTTTTACAATCTGAAGGTACCAAAGACGAAGAATAATTATAGAAAATAATACTAGGGTAAGGACTGTGCATATCCCAACCCGTAAAGGGATGTTTAAATTTGGCTTGTCATAAATTGCCATATTGCAGCTCTACTTTGACCAGGCTTGATCATGAGTCCGACCCTGATCAGCTCTAACCAAAAATTTCTTAAGGTACTTAAATACTAACGGTGCTACGATCGCTGACACGATAGCTTCAAAAGGAGAATATCGAAGAAGCACACTCCAGAGTGATTCGGTTGGTATAAACTGTGATGTAATAACTGAAGCGATCGCATGATTAAGAAAAGATGCGACGAGAACCACCATGGCTAAAGTAAAAGAGGATTCAACAAATAATCTCTTAGAAAAACTAGTGACAACAAAGTAAACAACAACTGCCGCCGAGGCATTAGGTCCTAACAATAGATGAGAACCAAAAAGATCGTACTCAAGACCTAGCATAAAAGCAAAAAACGGACCGTCTAAACGATTCCTATAAAATGCTAAAAAGACAACAAGGATCAAAACTAGATTTGGGACAGCATTAAATGGCAAAATAACCTTTAGAACAGATCCCTGAATAATTAATCCGGCTAGTCCAGCAAGTAAATATAGTATGAATCCTTCCATTACTTACCCTTCTCTTTTTCAACAACTCTCTCCACCGAGACTTCATCTTCTAAAGCTTTAATGCCAGCTTTAGATGTTATAACAAAAACATTTTCTAACTTTAGAAATTCTACCGCCGGTTGAATCTCTATCCGATGAAAAAGTCGTCTAGCTGGTGGATCGATATCTGAAACAATCCCAAGAAAAAGCCCTTTAGGGTAAATACCATCAAGACCAGAAGTGATAATTCTATCTCCAATTTCCACATCTTCTTTCTCTAATACATAATTCAACCTGGCTAACCTACCTCCTAACCCCTCTAGAATTCCACGAGATCTGGTACGCTGAATAATAGAGTCAATGGCACTGGCATGATCACTTACTAAGAGAACTCTGGCACTTTTCCTTGACGATGAAATTACATGGCCAACAACTCCCTTCCCCTCGATAACACTCATCCCTCTATTTACCCCATCTTCAAACCCCTTATCGATAGTGATAGACTGCACCCAATTAGATGGATCGTACCCAATTATATTGGCAGCAACTCCTTCAACCTTACTCTCATTTGCTAACTGCATTAAAACACGAAGTCTTTCATTCTCCCCTTCATATTCAAGCAATCTTGAATTTTCAGCCTCTAGAGCAGAGAGCCTAGCCCGAAGCTCAATATTCGCACGCTTAACATCAACTAACCAAAAATAATCAGCGAACACTTCAGAAATGGTACGATCTATAACATCAACTAAACTCTGCACTGGAGTAACCACTTCAGAAACTATCCGGTTTCCAAACTGGGCCGTCTCAGGATTTCTAGCTGAATATGAACTAAGCAAAAGGCCTAGGAAAAAGAGTAGGACTGAATAACCGATCACCTTTGCAGGGTTATGAACTCCGAGCTGCGTCATAATAAAAATTAATTATGCTGAGTATAATGGGCTTACTATATAATATATAGTAATTGTCAAAATGTTTGAGACAATTACTATAGTAGCCCCTTTAAGGGGCCCCCAAGCGAAGCTTGGGTGGGGAGGCTCTTTAGCACGAAGTGCAATAAGAGCCTAACATTGCTGACGCTAGCTAGCGTAGCGTCAGATTCAACATTAAGATAAATAGCAGTTGTCATAAGTAAAAATGTAAAGCCGGTAGGCTTTTCAAGAAACTTTTGCAACAAACTGTATTAACTGACCCCTCACATTAGTGTCTCAATCTTTATGACAACTGCTATAGCATTATATCTTTTATAATGGATTTTACGCCACTCAATAATATACCGCGTGAATTAAATTGAATGTTACAAGAACTTTTGGATAGCCTAGTGCTGAACAACTACGTCTCTATAAAGTTCCAATTGGTCAAGGACTCGACCGGACCCCATAACAACAGCAGCCAAGGGATCATCAGCAACGGTAACTGGAAGACCGGTCTCCTCTGTAATAAGCCGATCTAAGTTTCTTAAGAGTGCCCCTCCGCCAGCTAACGTAATACCTCGATCAAGAATATCTGAGGCTAGCTCAGGAGGAGTTCTTTCTAATGCATTACGAACTGCTTCGACAATCTGATTAACCGGCTCTAAAAGAGCATCTCTAATCTCATCCTCAGTTACAATCAATGTTTTCGGCACTCCCTGCACTAAATCACGACCCTTTACTTCGATAGATAAATTCTCCCCTGTTGGGCGAGCTGTACCAACAGCAACCTTAATTTGCTCAGCAGTTCGCTCCCCGATCAGGATATTATATCGTCGTTTAAGGTAGCTTAGGATCGCCTCATCCATCTTATCACCACCGACCCGAATGGATCGTGAGTAAACAATTCCTTTAAGAGAGACAACTGCAACCTCTGTCGTCCCACCACCGATATCAACGATCATACTTCCGCAAGCTTCAGTGATCGGCAAACCAGCGCCAATCGCAGCGGCCATTGGCTCCTCTATTAAATAGACTTCTCGCGCTCCAGCTGATTCAGCCGAACTAACAACAGCCCTCTTCTCAACTTCAGTAATCCCATGGGGAACACAGATAATAATTCTGGGCCTAACAAGCGCGCGTTTATTGTGAACTTTTTTTATAAAATATCGAAGCATCTCTTTTGTGACTTCAAAATCAGCGATAACTCCATCTTTCATCGGTCGAATGGCAGTAATAGATCCAGGCGTACGTCCAAGCATATTTTTTGCTTCCGCTCCAACCGCAACCACCTTGCGACGACCGGATGGCGAAATCTGCACAGCCACAACTGAAGGCTCATTACAAACAATTCCCTGACCCTTAAAATAAATAAGAGTATTCGCTGTTCCTAAATCAATAGCGAGATCATTTGAGAATAGGCTCATCAGCGAATTAAAAATCATAGAGAATTGCTTTTTGGATCATAAGTGAATCATAAGTGAGTCATAAGTGAGTCATAAGTAATGACAAACATTGGGAATGTACCCCACCATCAAACAAAAATGCAACAAGCAACTGCGGTAGCCCTGATACCAATAAACAATAAATAGGAATCTATAACCAAGTATATGTTTATGATAAAACACTAGGAACTTGATAACTGTCTCTGTATCACTTCAGGAAAGTGTTGTAGGTCCTCCTCAGATGGAGCCACTTTAAGATCCAACATCTGATCAACTAGGAATGCTATCTGATCATCTTGAGGGAGCATTCTATCTACAAAGATAACAGGAGTATCCTCATGGCGACAGAAGCCACTTGTAGCCTTCCAGCCATGTCCTCGTTTCAGCTCTTCACGACGAACTGAAACACCAGCCTTTTCCAAAATTGAAGAAAGTCCCTTAAATACAACTTCTTTAGTTATATCTTTAGGGGGGAGTCCACTTCCTATCTTGCCTCTTTTCTTCTTAATTATTGCGACCATACGTGAATTCTATACAAAATTAACTGTAAAATCACTACGTTGTTTTTTGGGTTAAACTCTTGTTTATTTACAGTATTTTCTGTACCATCGCCGTCTTTGCAACGCAAGCTTCAGAGATGATCAGGTTAAGATCTGGTGAAAATCAGAGAGACGGCCAATAAAGAACTGAAAGGCAACACAGTAATATCAGCTGGTTGACTTACTTTTAAACCGCATTAATATGCTCAGCTCTGTTCTTTTATTGCTCTGTTCTTTTATTGCTCTGTTCTTTTATTGTTCTGTTCTTCTATTGCTCTGTAGCTTTATTGATTTAACTAACTGGATACTTTTATGTCTACCTCTTCAACGAACTCCCCATCAGCCTCCCCATCAGCCTCCCCATCAGCTATATTGAACAAGCTAAATGCTGAAATTAAAGCATCATCAACTAATGCTATTCCAAACTTCAGAACTGGCGACACTGTAAAAGTACATGCGAAAATTGTTGAAGGTCAAAAAGAGAGAATTCAGATTTTCGAAGGAATGGTAATTAAGCGTAGTAATAAAAACAGTGCAAATGGAACTTTTACAGTTAGAAAAATCTCTTTCAATGTTGGCGTAGAGAGAACTTTCTACCTATACAGTCCACGTATTGATAAAATTGAGGTAGTTTCAGTAGGACAGGTCAGAAGATCTCGATTGTTCTATCTCCGACCTCTTAGAGGAAAAGCTGCTAGAGTTAAGTCGACAATAGCGGATCAATCAACCAACCTTCCAATATCAGAAGGGGACTCAAACGGGTCACGAGAAGAAGCTTCTAGTGGGAAGGAAGAAGCATCAGCAGAATCTACACAGGCAGCCCCGGCTTAACCTAAGCTAATACGCTGGCTGTGGGTAGATTCAAATTTAAAATACGAATTTACCTATGACTGATATTTCCTTTTTAGATATACGTTTACCTATCGAGTGAGTTCATTACAGATATAGTGGCTCTAGGCTGTTGGCCTACGGATTGCTTTGTTCAATGGTCTTAACCTGCTAAGTATTTTTATAAGATTTGGACCTATTTACCAGTCATTCTGGTTACGAATTTAATGAAATAGGGTGGCATGACATATGCATATATTATGCATTGGATGCTAGGGGCGCCCTCGTTATTTTTTTGATTTTTGTAGTTTAATTAGGTTGTTTAAGCAAAGGTAGAAAATATGGTTTGTTTTAAAAAGAGTTTTATAGCCCTTGGCTTCTGCGCTGATCCCGGGGTTCGTCTCAAATAGTTACGCATTACCAGTTCTTGTGCATTTTGAAACTGCTGAATCAAACACCAATTTTCGGTATGAAATGGCTCTTTCGAACACTTCACTCTATACCACTAACGCAGCAGCAACAGAGCAAAGTGCAATCTTACTTTCGCGTCATGCCAAAACATCACTTACTGGCATACCATTCAGTGAAAATTTAGATGCAGATGTACTGAGAACTAGAGTAAAGCTTGAGGCCTCCGGTGATGGATCGACCCTTGTTAGAGTTTCCGCGGTGCGCGAAACAAATGGCGAACCACAACGTCAAGTTAGGGTCGAACTTTTAGATAAGCTAACTGGCGCAGTGCAAAGTTCTTATAATTTTCCATTTTCTATCTCTCCTCCAATCGGGTCTACCCAGGAGATGACACCATATGAACTTAAAGTCTCCGATGATGGCAGTCAGGTTGTGGCCTTTGTAGTTCGCGCCGGTACTACTGCAACTCTTGAGGTCGCAAAATTTAATGTTGTTGGTGGCGACCTAGTTCACCAATCATCAAGAAGCATTTCTCTAGGTGACTCTGCTACAAATGGTCTTTATTATGCGATTTCATCACAAAGCAAAGCGCTAATAGTCGCATCGATTAATAATGCTTGGAGCGCTTTTTTAATTAAGGATTATGACACTACAACCGCGGCCGAGATCTTAATGACCTCAGCGTCGGTTGTGGGTCTTTCAATCAATTCATCAGGCACGACTGCGGCAATATTAACAATGACTGGCATTCGTTTGTATCAAACATATCTTAGTTCACCTACCGCATTACTTTGTACCGGATTACAAAGTGGGACAACATTTCCAAATAAAAGTGTATTTGATCCGATAAGCGGAAAAATTATAGTTGCGGTTAAGGATTATCCATCATCATTGACCACAATTCATCGCCAATCTGATGTTGGATCATGTAATTTTACTCAGATCGATTCCTTTGTTAGGACTGGATCTTATCCTAATCATCCTTCTAGATTATTGGCAGCGGATGATGGAACGATCGTCTTTTCACAGGTTGGAGATAGCGGTTTAAATAGTGCAGGGTCCGTGCCACAGATTGCAATTTACTATTCTGATAATCGGCCTAGCGCAACTATTTTTAAAAGTAGACGTTCACCTTATGACATTGCATTGTCAAAAGATGGAAGAACACTCTGCTCGGCAATGAAGGGCGCGCACTTTGAAGATCTATACAGTAGATTTTTCACAAATTGTTTTGATACTGGAAATAAAGATACCAGAGTGCTTGGGACCCCAATCCCTAGCGGCGCTATGACTCTTCAGTTTGCAACCCTCCCAGGTTCAATAGGTGGCGCTTTGAAGGCAACTTCATTGTTAGCAGTACCACTTGAGTTATCAATCGGAACTCTTTTTGTACCAAGGCGTGAGTCAATCATTACGACTGGTCCAACTGTTCCAGCGACTGGCGTAGCGAGCGTTCAATTTACTATGCCATCCACGGGCGTTTCTGCATTTGTTCAGGGGGCGGAACTAGCACCGACTCAGCTTAGTGAGTCTTTCGTTAGAGTTGATCCGATGTAGTCCGCTATTTGTTTTAGTATAACCGGCTATAAAGAATTTACCTGCCATGAGAAATCAGTACTCGTATTCTATGCCCGGTGTCCTATAAAATGATTCTTGCCTGTGAAGGATCAATGAATTGATAACTAAGGAACCAGAGGCGTTAGGAGAAACTGCCCCCTCGTATCCAGAGAAAGGTAATATCCCATTACTGCTCTATCCGATCAAAAACGTCGCCAATGATCTCGATGCTTTGATTATCCATGCCAGTAATAGTGACTCCGCACGAAAAAGATCGTTCAACTTCAAATACTCGAGCGGTACCCGGGGTTCTAGGTGACATCATGAATGTGCAGCGGCATGACTGGCCGGAACATTGGGTTGCGGAGGATCCTTCGCATCCGTTTTGACCGGCATTAGCACCCAAATCCCATGCATCGTGGTGGGGATATCCTTCAAGAATTGTAATATGCGCTTCAGAAATATCTCTACATGGGCATCCACATCCCAATCCACCGATCGCTATCGCATGTACATTTTGAATCTGAAAAGTAAATCCGACTGCAAATGACAATGACGAAGCTAACAAAAACTTTTTTGTACACTTAAACATATATCCCTTCGCTAACTGTTGCTTATAATTTTCGCCGGAATCAGGACAAAATTAGAAACTAACTGTGCCGACTAATTTACCCCGGTATGTTAGAAGTTATGAAGGGAGTTGGGCGAAGCGCATCCTATGCTCAGGGATCAACTTAAAGTAAGCGGCGAAAACTGGTTTTAAATGGGTGAGGGTGAGTTTCTACTGTGCTGAGCCAGGGATTAGCTGATTGCGCGGCGTGTCAGGGGGCTTTTGAAAGTCTGGGATATTGCGCGAGCGCATGATTTTACCGATTTCAGATGAGTTAGTAACGAAAGTGAAAATTCTCAATTGCACATAATTGATTCTGACTTAAAAACAGTTTTACTTATTTAAATAAGTGCTTCAACCTTTTCAGTGGAAATTATTATTATAATGAAAACAACTCTCGGGTGAGCCGCCACAAGATATAATTACTTCATTAAAAGTATCAATATCCTTGTAATCCTCAACAGCATCTAACTCAATCTCGTAGATTTTAAGTTCATAACTTTCAATCTTACTTTCTGCTTTTTGAATCGCTTTTTGAGTCCACCAGTATGTCTTAAATTCATAGCTAGCTAATTTTTGTTGACACTTGGCAGTTGTACTCTCTAATTTTACGTAAAGGCTGAAAAGTTTATTTGACTGATTATACCAATTACCAGAGTAATATCCCCAGTTGTTGTTATTTGAACAAAAATTAGAATAACCAAAGTTACAATTATTTGAATAATAACTATTAAATCCGCTTAGTTTTGATTCTAGGAAAAATATCTTCTGAAGCAATTTGAGTTTTTTATTATTACAAGAATTATCTAGCTTGAAAAAATTTAAATCCAGTTTCTGATTATTCTTATTGAGTGCATTTTGAAGTTTGTATTCTTCCTTACTGATCTTATCTTCATATTCCTGGATCTTCACTAATTTTTCACTTAGGTTCTCACAGCTGTCATAAAAATGATTAGTAGCTAAATAGATAACATTGCCACAATCTGCATTAGATATTGGAACAAAAGTAAGAACGGACAAAATGCTTACTACCAATACATGAGACATGAGATATTTCATAAGTCGTTACCCTTAATTTGTTTTGCTTGTATCAGAATAGATATCTTATAGGATATGAGCTTGATCATGCCTCGACCTAGTACGCCAGCCATTCCTGCAAGTCATTTACGAATGTATTTTGGGGAAAGTAGCGGGGTCTACTTTGGTGGCGAGTATACTTCCTAAACGTTTCCTTTCTCGAGGTCTCTGAGAATTCTTGATATTGATTGATTTTCTTATGCGTAATCTGTTAGCTCATCTTACAACTGCCATTAAAGATCGCATCAGTAATTATTAATTTTTTAGTGTTAATATCTGCAGAGACCTTACCGCCAGGAAGTATCTCAATTGACTCCTTAGCGTTGACCTGTCCTTCAACTTCACCCAAGACAATTAGGGTTTCAACATTTACTACTGCATTGATTTTTCCCGTTTTGCCAACAACTAATGCTTTCGTAGAGAAGACCTCTCCTGAGAGCTTGCCATCAATCTTCACTGGAGTATCAAAAGTAAGCTTACCATTAATTACAGTACCCTCACTAAGAACAGACCTAATGTTTCCACCAAGCTTCCTTGTCGCTTGCTCCTCTGTAAGACCAAGATTACTAGAGATGCTTGCTGGGGTTGTTATCGGAGATCTAAAATCAATAGTTGAAGCACTTGTATTAGGAACCTTTAATACCTGAGGTGGTTCATCTGGCACGGGACTACTTACGACAGCACTGCCTACTACACCACCGACCACACTACCTACCGAAGAGAGATCCTTAGATTCAAGATGTGAGCTATCAACCTTCCTAGATTCCTTTTCCTTTTCCTTTTCCTTTTTTGTCCAAATCACTTAGTAAACTCCCAGATGGTATTATTAATGAACGGAAACGATAAAACTTTGTAGGGAATAAATCCATACTATTCTCTATAGTGTTTTTCAAAAATAATTGCCGAATTATAAGATCTACAATGCATACTAAGCTAAATCTTGTTTCTTGATAACCCTTCGGGTTAACTATAATTTTTGAAAACGAAAAACACTATTTGTTGTCCCTCCGGGGGATGGTAACCTTTTCTTGACTATAATACATTCAGATTCATTGGGGAAATTTCCATGCAAAATGTAACTGCTCTTCTCTTAGCTGCAGGGTTCGGAACCAGATTAGGAGAATTAACAAAAAAAACTCCTAAGCCACTAGTAGCTGTAGGCTCACACAAGCTTATTGATTTCTCACTCTGGCAGATACAGAAAGCTGGATTCTCTGAAGTTGTAATAAACCTCCATCATCTTAGTGATCAAATCGTTGATTATCTTGGCTCAGGAGATCGCTTTGGAATAAAGATTAAATACTCCAAAGAGGAATCAATCTTAGATACAGGTGGCGCAATCAAAAAAGTAATGGTTGATAATCCAAGGACTGATATTTTAGTTTACAATACCGATGCTGTCTTTGGTGTAGATCTAGATTTAGCAGGATTTATCAAAAGATCTCTCGACCATGAATCTAAACCGATTGCTAGCATGATGCTATATCCTCCACCAACTCCAAATCCATTTGGTGTAATACAAGCTATTTCAGAGAAACAAGGTTATCGAGTAGTGAAAATTTTGGATTCTCCATTAAAAGATTATAAAGCCACCTCTGTTGAAAATTTGATCTTTCCGGGCATTCATCTACTTAATGAGAGATCTCTAAACTACATGCAATCGCTAGGTGAGATTTTTTGCTCTATAAAATCTCTGTATCCTCTTTTCTTAGAGAATAAGGAATTTATCTCTGCTGAAATATATTCTGGATACTGGAATGATACAGGCACACCTGAGAGACTAAGTGAGGTGAATAAGGCCTGTGCGAAAGGAAAGATTAAAGCGAAATAGAATTAAACAATGTAGAAGTGAGCAATGTCTCTCAGGTAAAAAAACATGCCGCTTAATTTGCTTATGCCTAGGGACAAAAAAAGCGGCATGTAAGGAGAAATAATTTCTATTAAAGCTTTCGAGCATAGATACTATCAGCTTTATCTATTTTTTCTTTATGCTCAAACCCATCTATAAACGTCAACTTAACTACAAACATATCTCCAAAAGTGCTTCCAGGTTTATCGAACCGAGCGTACCTGCGGCCATCCTGCTCAACATAGACTGGCTCAACTTTGGCAATTTCATTACCCTCTGCATCATAAATTGATACAAATTTCACTTTTCTTGCGATATCGATTGGCAGCTGAATAAGAGCATTGCCGTCTTTTTCTGAGATAGGCTTATATCCCAATTCATCGGATTCAAACCTGTGCTTTGATCCATCATTTTTTTCAGTCGTAATCACATCCTGTTCAGTTGGTACCTCTTTTTTGTCATTCTTAGGGGCAGTCACTGAGGTCTCTTCTGTGATTTTTCCCTCGTACTTAACGATCCTTGGCTTATTTTTTTCAGGTGCATAAACCTTACCACGCTCCTTTGCTATCTCGAATCCTTCCTTGATCGATTCAACTTCTTTTTTCGTTGCACCTTTATTATCTTCAAGTTTACTGACCAGCTTATCCATATAGGTTGTTTTTGGATCAACAGTACCTACATCTTTAAACTGAAGTTTCCTTGAGCCAATTCGATCTTGGCGATGATCTACTTGAGCCATACCTAGACTCTGTTCCCGAATATTTTTTATCTGAGAGCCCTTTAGCTTGTCAGATTTTTTTATCTGCTCAAAAAACTTCTCTATCGCTCCGTAGATTGGCTTAGGTTCTTTATTCTCCTTAAGCATCTTAAAGTTACTAGGTAAGTCTTTTAGCATCTTATCTGCCAATGCAGGATTTGTCTTTTTAAGCTCACTATAAACAAAGGCAGCATAAAGTTGCTCTTCATTTACATTTCCCTTTTCTAGCGCTTTTGCTCCGGTACCACCTTTTAATGCTCCGATTACAGTTGCTAGTGATGACTCTAAATCTGCGCGATCAAATGCTGCGGCCGAGGTCACAGATGTTGTCGCTCCTTGAGCTGATTGAACATTTGACATGATGAAACTCCTATAAAAATGAACTAGCGATTAACAACTATTAATTTGCCAGCTTTCTTATTCCACTCATGATCTGCTCATGAATATTTTTTAGCATGGTAGTGAACATCTCAAGGATACCCTGTGCTTTCTGATATTTCATTGTTGCGACTTGAATGTCTTCCTCACTTACCTTCTTTGTTTTTCCATCAACTTCAATCTCCGTGCCATTATTATAAGCAGCATAAAGATTTAATAGGTGCGCTTCTGCATTTTGTAGATTCTTACCTACATTCTTAGCTGCAGTTTGAAGCTGTCCTATCTTACTATCTTGATTGGGAATTGGTGGGATTGTAAATGAACTAATGCTTTCCATATGCTTTTCCTATCTTTATAAATTAACTATTAATCTTGACCAATCTCCCTCACTTGGAAGGATTTTGATTCTCTCACTAGTTAATTCTGGGAAATAATTCGATAGTTTCCTGTTTTTTCGCTTTCCTTATTTCTTCCTTTTATTTTTATTGAGAATGGGGGTATAAGGATGATTATAGTAATTGTCAAAATGTTTGAGACAATTACTATAGTAGCCCCTTTAAGGGGCCCCCAAGCGAAGCTTGGGTGGGGAGGCTCTTTAGCACGAAGTGCAATAAGAGCCTAACATTGCTGACGCTAGCTAGCGTAGCGTCAGATTCAACATTAAGATAAATAGCAGTTGTCATAAGTAAAAATGTAAAGCCGGTAGGCTTTTCAAGAAACTTTTGCAACAAACTGTATTAACTGACCCCTCACATTAGTGTCTCAATCTTTATGACAACTGCTATATATGGCTCAAACAGTAAAACTATATAATACCCTTACCCGAAAGATTGAGACTCTGACCCCCTTAACCCCTGACAGGGTCAAGCTCTACTGTTGTGGCCCAACGGTCTATGATTTTCAGCATATTGGGAACATGCGTACCTATATATTTGAAGATCTCTTAGTGCGCGCCCTTAGGTATGCTGGTTATGAAGTGACTCACGTTATGAATATCACTGATGTTGGTCACCTTGTTTCAGATGCCGATGATGGTGAAGACAAAATGGCGCTAGCAGCTCGTCGGGAAAAGAAATCATCTCTTGAGATTGCTGCATACTATACAAAGATATTTTTTGAGGATCTTAATAAGTTAAATGTAGTATCACCAAACATCGTCTGCAAAGCTACTGACCATATTCAAGAGATGATAGAGCTAATTAAAAGGCTTGAGGCCAATGGCTTGACTTACACTTCTGGTGGTAACGTTTATTTTAATGTCAGTAATCTCTCTGATTACGGCAAGCTTGCCCGATTAGATCTAGAGAAGCTAAAAGCCGGTGTCCGAATAGATGTAGATACTAATAAAAAAAATCCACTTGATTTCGTCCTGTGGTTTACTAAATCAAAATTTGAGAATCAAGAGCTTCAATGGGATTCCCCATGGGGTCGTGGTTATCCCGGATGGCATATCGAGTGTAGCGCCATGAGCATGAAATATCTTGGAGACGAATTTGATATTCACTGTGGTGGAATTGATCATATCCCTGTTCACCATACAAATGAAATCGCTCAATCAGAGGGCGCCACTGGCAAGCCTTGGGTAGCCTTATGGATGCACGGGGAGTTTCTTCTTTTAAATAAAGAGAAGATGTCAAAATCAAAGGGTGGTTTTATTACTCTACAAACTGTTATCGATCAAGGGATCGATCCTCTGGCCTATCGTCTTATGTGCTTAACTGGTCATTACCGAGGGCAACTCTCCTTTAGCGATGAGACTCTGCAAAATGCTGCAAGTACTCTTAAGAAATTAAAGTCGTCTATTATTTCATTAAAAGCTAATGGAACCAATGGAAATAAGGCGACTCTCCCTAGTAACTCATCTTATCTTTCAGAATTTAATCAAGCCATCTTTGATGATCTAAACGCGCCAAAAGCATTTGCTTCTGTTTGGGCAGCAATCAGCGATACTAAATTAAGTAATTCTGAAAAACTTGGTCTTTTATATAAGATGGATGATGTTTTAGGTTTCGGATTTAGTGCCTGGCAAGAGGAGGTAGTTGCCATTTCAAGCGAGATACAAACTCTTATCGATCAAAGAGACGCTGCTAGACAAAGTAAAAACTGGGCAGAGTCAGATAGATTACGAGATGAGATCCAAAAAAATGGCTTTAATGTTTTGGACTCAGCAAGTGGAACTAAGGTGTCTAAGAAATAGCCTCATCACTAGGCAGCGTTCCTAGCAATCTGCTTTGCAGCTTTTAAGAGATCCCCAGCAACATAGTCCGACTTAACATCATACAACCCATCCTTACCAGCTTTGCCAGTCTTCATAAGCACAGTTTTACAGCCAGCTCTTTTCCCAGTTTCTATATCTGAAGTCATATCTCCAATGAATACGGATTTTTCAATATCAAGATTTAATTCCTCTTTGGCTCTTAAGATCATCCCCTGAGCAGGCTTTCTGCAATTGCAACCATCCGCTTTTGAATGTGGACAGTAATATATCTTTGAAATTTTAACTCCTGCCTCTCCAGCAGCTTTTAACAATCGGGTATTTACTTTAAAAAAATCTGACTTTTCGTAGTACCCTAGTCCTATTCCAGGCTGGTTAGTAACTATTACGATTCGATACCCTTGAGACTCAAGCTCTTTCATTCCTTCAATTACATTTGGTAAAAGTTCAAATTTTTCAGGATCACATAGATAATCAACCTCTTTATTAATTGTACCATCACGATCAATAAAAGCGGCTTTACCTAATGGGAATGCAAAGTCTTTAGGAGGAGCAGTAATTGCTGGCAATCCATATGCCAAGACAATCCGATCAATAATATTACTACTTGATTGACCTTTAATCATGGGGATGAGAATGATCGTACCACCATACTTTTCAACCAGTGGTGCAGAGCTAAGCTTTTCTTTTCCGTAATCACTCGCCTTTATATAAAAATCTGGCTTTAGTACTCCAATATTTTCGTTATTATTTTTTTCATCAAAGATAAAAACGTAATCGACTGAAAGTAACGCTGCTATCACGGCAGCTCTATCCTTCTCAGATACAATTGGCCTTAAATCTCCCTTATTTTTCCTCACAGAAGCATCTGAATTGAGTCCTAAAAAAAGGAGATCGCATTCCGCCTTCGCTTTGATTAGATAATCAACATGCCCCTTGTGAAGAAGATCGAAGACACCTGAGGTAAAGCCGATTTTTTTTCCAGCCTGTTTGGCTAAAGATATAATCTTAATGGCTTCAGATCTTGAAATAATTTTATTAGAAAGTTTTACCTGATTTGATTTTGATCTACTAACAGTTTTTTTAGTAGTTTTCTTTAGGGCTTTTTTTTTACTACCTATTCTCTTAGTTTTAACTCGCTTTGACATCAATACCCTCCATGGCCTTTATTCTTTCATGAAGTGTTGGATGCGAATAGTGAAAAAAACTATACAGAGGATGAGGCGTAAAATTTGATAAGCTTTTTTTAGAAAGCTCCACCAATGCTGTTTTAAGACCTGTAATAGAATTCATAATTTTTACAGCAAATGAATCAGCTTCATATTCATGAATTCTAGAAAGTCTTGAGAATAAAGGAGACAGCCAAAATGTAATTGGGGCAGAGGCAAAGGAAAATAAAACTAGGGCCCCATGATAAGAGGTGCGATCAAAACCAAAGGCGAAAAATAAAGGTTCGTAATTTATCAAAAGATTAATAATGTAAAATCCAACAAGAAGTATAGCCAAGGACATTAAGAGTCCTTTTTTAATATGATTTAACTTTTCATGTCCTATCTCATGAGCAAGAACTGAGAGAAGCTGATTCTCATTTAAAGTTTCAATCAAAGTATCATATAAAACGATCCGCTTACCTTTTCCAAACCCTGTAAAATAGGCATTAGCATGCTTCGATCGACGACTTCCATCCATAACAAAAACTGCTTCTGCTTTGTATCCAGCTTTTTTTGTTACCTCCTGGATCTTATTCTTTAGCTCTTCGTCACTTAGCTCTGTGAATTTATTAAATAATGGCGCGATCCAAAGAGGGTAAATGTAAACCAGGAAAAGCTGTATCGTTGCCACAAAAATGAATCCATAAATCCACCAGCGATCTCCTGTCGTAGACATAAACCAGAGAAGTCCGGCAACCATCAAAACAAGAAATATAGAGCTAATTAGAATGGATTTAATCTGATCAAAGATCCAAAGCTTAGGAGTAGTTTTATTAAATCCAAAACTCTCCTCAATAACAAAGGTACTGTAAAGCGAGAAAGGTAAACTTAGAAAGTAAAAACTAAGACTAAAGATGAGGAAGTATAAAACTCCTTCACCGTAGATATTTAAATCTAGTCCAACAATCCAATTATCAAGCAGTCCAAAACTTCCACTTAAAACTAAAGCTAAAAGGATGCCGCCATTAATCAATGTCGAAACCATCGAGAACTTAAGTTTCACAAGAGAATACTTCACTGATTTTTTATGCGTTTCCTCATCGATTGAATCTTTCAAGTACTCTGGAACAGTGGTGGAGTTGGTCTTAATAAAATTAACATTTAGCCAATCAAGAACTAACGAAAAAGAAAGCTCAAGGAGCAAAAGAACAACATAGATATTTAAAATAAGTGAAGGTGTCACGACAAAACATTAACTTGAAATAGGAAATTTACCAAGAATGGGATCGTACTTGAGAAATCATTTAAAACCCTACCAACCGAAGATAAGCCGCTTTAGCTTATACCACATGCTCTGGCGACTACGAATCATCTGAGACATCGGTCTTAAAATATCTGGTCTATCAAACGAGCTAAGAGTGGGTTCTCTTTGATCCATAGGAATACCAAAGGTCTCCCTTGTAGATCCACCGGTCTCCTTACGTTGACGAGCTTTAACCTCAACTTCAGATGGCGGTGCTCCCCACCAATTACAGATGGTTTTTTCCCTTCCAAACCTATCATCCCAGTTTTTTACACCCTCTGGTAAGAGCCTGTCATATAGGCTTCGGCCCTTATCATCAACAAGTGCATTATATGCTAAGGTAATGATTTCAAAGTCTATTTCAGCCTTTTGCTTCTCTCCAGCTAACCCAACCCCAGTCTCTATAAGCTGTCGATATTTTCTGCTGAGCTTTGCATAAGACTCTTCTATCTCATCAGCAGAAGCTTGAGAAGTAAGGCCTAACATGTTGTAATAATTAGTTAATTCACTTTCGCGCATAGAGCTATCCCATAACTCAGTTTCACACTCAAGTCATCGGCATTTTCAAAATCTTTCTGAAGTTAAAATAAGGGGCAAGATACGCCCACCTATTATCCTCGGAGTTCCTCAAATTAACGGTGATGCATATCCAAGGACTTCTGCGTAGAAAAGGATAGCAGGATGAGGTCGTCACCGTCGTATACTAATTGTAGCTGACTATACCAGGATTCAAGTGCTGCTTGTTCAAGCCTTCGATCGAATAGAATAAAATCAGTTCCATAGTGTTTAGCAATATCTTCTGTTCCGGAGGATCGTTGCTTCCCAAAAAAATGCCTCAGGTCAACTTTCCTTTTTTCCAAATCATCTCCAACGAAGGGTGGATACGGCAGTGCTGCCACCTTAAAGCCAAAGGAGGGCAGATACAGCCCCGTCATCAAATCAGTTAAGACAAGGCTCCCCTCTGGTATTATACCTTCCAATTTCCTGTACCTTTCATATTGGGACGCTTGAACCGGAGAGGTGCTATTCAGAGTAACCGCTATACGTAGTAGTGGAGAAATCACCAATGCCAAAATAGCAATATTTAATTTTTTCCCAAGTCGAGGATTCTTTTGGGCCATCTGAACTAGCCCTGCACAAATAATCATTTGCATTAGGAATACTATGTGCGCTACGACTCTTCCATAATTCCACTTATCGAAAACATATCCATAAGAATAGCAGAAGATCAAAAGAAGGATGCTTAAAGAAAGAGGGTCACTGATCTTCCCCCACTTTAGTGGACACTTATTCCACTAAGCTGCGACCTTGAAC
>CAZFXN010000056.1:0-17443 GCA_964523015.1 uncultured Bdellovibrionales bacterium
AACTTCTAAAGCTTCAGCAAATATATCCTCCATTGAAATTCCTTTCGGATACTTGCCTGAAAGTAAGATTTTTGCAGCTTCAACCATCTGCAAAAAGTCCTTATCAGCCGCAAAAGTAATTCGCACTCGCTCAATTGTATTTGCTTGATTTTCTATAGTAGATGGTGGCGGTTTTACGATATTTTTCGGAACAGTATTTTGAAAGTCACCGTCGGCGCCGGAGGAAATTTTAGAATCGTGTTCGTTATTCTCGTCGTGAGTTTGTTGTTGAAAGAGTGGGGCAGAGGCTTCCTTTTTCACAACATGAATTGGCGTAATTGTATCGCGTGTTCCACGAACAAGTGGATCTTTGAATCTTGAAAGGCGGGATTTGGGTGAAGAGGTTGATCAAAAAGAGATAAATAAACACAGAAATGATGCACTTCGGCTTTCCTTAGCTCTTGGCGAACCGAAAGGTGCGCTTCCTCCCTCTGTTGCAAATGATTTACGAAAGTTCTTTGAGCACTCGGAAGTATCAGAATTATCTCCCAATACTCTGCGAGATATTCTACGTCGTGGAGATGCTGATATAACTGAACTAAAGTCGATTGTCTTTTCGCATTTTAATGTTGAGTAATTAGCTATATATGTTTCTTATTATGGCTTCCTGATAGAGATGGAATAGGAATATAACTTTACTTTCACCCGCTTTTTGAAGTTCTGACACTGTTAAAAAAATCTTTCAGCACTTGGGCGCATCTCTCTGCCTTAATATTTCTAATGACCCGTGGTATTTCTCCTAATCGTAAGTCCTGAGAGATATCATACAGTGATCCCATCGCTCCCATCTTTGGATCGCTTGCTCCGAAAATTACAGTTCCGATCCTTGATTGCCGTATCGCTCCGGTGCACATAGTGCAGGGTTCAAGAGTTACACAGAGAATTGCTTCGTTTAGTCGCCAGTCACCGAGGACTTTGCCTGCTTCTTTCAGAGCTAAGATCTCTGCATGAGCGGATGGATCTTTTTCCTGTTCGACAAGATTATGGGAGCGAGCAATGATATTATCTTTAATTGCTACGACTGCACCTACAGGCACCTCCCCTTTTTTAAAAGCCAGCTCTGCCTGAAACAATGCTTCAGACATAAGCGTTAGGGCAAATTCTTTGGATAAATTATTCGCCATAAATTTAGAGTCCAAATTTAAGGTCCAGATTTGGAGTAAGGCTGATCGTTAGTGAATTTGACAGTTATTGGTGCGCCCTGAGAGATTCGAACTCCCGACCTTCTGATTCGTAGTCAGATGCTCTATCCAACTGAGCCAAGGGCGCACAATAAAAGGACTGTATTTGATATCAGATTCCTGGATTCAAGGCAAAATTAAGGTCAAAAACCCTTGCAATATCAAACACTCTTGCGGTAGCTTTTCACCTTGTTTGTCGCTAATTAAGGGAAGGATGGCCGAGAGGCTGAAGGCGGCGGTTTGCTAAATCGTTATACGGTCAAAAGCCGTATCGAGGGTTCGAATCCCTCTCCTTCCGCCATAATTAATGACTGACATAGAGTTACAATAGTGCGGAGAGATGGCCGAGTGGTTGATGGCGCCAGTCTTGAAAACTGGAGACGGTGAAAGCTGTTCGGGGGTTCGAATCCCTCTCTCTCCGCCAAGTTGTGATGTGGCTCTACATCTTGCGAATTATAATTAGTATAATAGAGAGAGGGATTCGAACCAGTGCGAGCGAGCACAAAGAGTTCTGCGAATCCGCTGAGCGGCGATAGCCGCGAAGAAACTCTCTCTCCGCCAAGTTGTGATGTGGCTCTACATCTTGCGAATTATAATTAGTATAATAGAGAGAGGGATTCGAACCAGTGCGAGCGAGCACAAAGAGTTCTGCGAATCCGCTGAGCGGCGATAGCCGCGAAGAAACTCTCTCTCCGCCAAGTTAGCATCTTATGAAAGCGATCCTTCTTAAGGAACATGGTGACTCCTCAAAGCTCTATCTGGGCGAGACGGAAATTCCAAAAATAAAGAATAATGAAGTTTTAATTAAGGTGCACGCCACTGCGCTTAATCGCGCTGATATTTTGCAACGTCAAGGTAAATATCCGCCACCTGAGGGTGCTAGTACAATTTTGGGCCTAGAGTATGCTGGCGAAATTGTAGACGGATCCGGTGATTGGCAGAAACTTCACAAAAAAGGGGATCGCGTAATGGGCATTGTTGCTGGAGGCGGTTACGGTGAGTATGTCACTACACCTGTTGAACACTTAATGCCAATCCCCAGTAACCTATCCTTTGAACAGGCTGCCGCAATTTCAGAAGTGTTTTTAACTGCCTATCAATGTCTTTTTTGGCATGGCGAGTTAAAGGAGGGAGAATCCGTTCTTATTCATGCAGGTGGAAGTGGAGTTGGAACAGCAGCAATACAGCTTTCAAAAAGTATTAATGTAAAAGAGATCATAGTTACAGCAGGCAGTAAAGAGAAGCTTGCTGCTTGTCGAGAGCTTGGTGCAACTCTGGGGGTAAATTATAAAGAAGAAGATTTCGCAGCCTGTACGGATAAGCATACAAAAAATCATGGAGTCGATGTAATTCTTGATTTTATAGGGGCCCCTTACTGGGAGAAAAACATCTCGAGTTTAGCACGAGATGGCAGACTTGTGCTCATTGCATCGATGGGAGGTGACACTGTGTCTGATATGAGTATTCCTAAATTATTTCAGAAACGAGCTAAGGTAATTTCAACAACATTAAGATCGCGCACTGATGGTTATAAAGCGAAACTTACGAAAGAGTTTGCCCTATGGGCCCTTCCCCTGTTTCAAAGTGGGTCGTTAAAGCCTGTAATTTCGAAAGTGCTTCCCTGGTCCGAGGTCTCCTCTGCGCACCAGATGATGGAAAAGAATGAAAATACTGGAAAGATTGTATTAACGATCGATCTTTTATGAACGCGCCATGTTTGTCAGTTAGTATTTAGCCATGTAAACTGCGAGCATGGCCGAGTTCGAAGATAACATTGATTCTATTCGTCATGCAATTGAAACGCGGGCTGACCGAATGCTTGAACTTTTAAGTAGTAGTGGTCCCAGTGTTATTCGACAGAGATCTGTTGCGGCCAAAGACATTTGTAGATCAATCTCTTGCATTGATTCAGAATTCAAACTGCATCAACAAACTAGCTTTGAATTTGATGAGATTATTAGTTGCTTTGTCATTTCTAGCGTATCCAATAATACCTAAATATAGACTTGATCCGAGAACAGACGTGACTGATTCGCCTCGGGAGGAGATGCTTAATACGATAGCATCTCTTGACCAGATGTTGGTTGATCCATTTAAACAGCTTTACAAAGCATCATTACTTGCTTTAAAAGAACCTCACCTTAGAGAAACTGCTAAGTTTGGGCATGACCTAATATCCGATCTCGATGCCGCCATGACTAAACTTGGGCTTAGCAGATCTGATCAAAGACTTCTTCTTAGTCTGGCCCAAACATCTCTCCTAGCAATTGGTCGACTTACACGATTGGAATTAAAAGCCACCTTAGACTATTCATCGTTAAAGGGTAATGAGTCTGATCCTGACGAATGGAATAGGATTGTTGAGCAAGCTTCTAAATTTTCTATTGGTTGTGCAGAGAGATTTTCTTTATCAGATGAGCAAAAAGTGCCGGAGTCACTTAACGAAATAGGGATCGCTCTCAAAGTAAAAGCCCATGGTCTTCATGATTGGCTTAAAACGATAGATTTATATCAAAAAGTAATCACTCCAAATTCTGCAGAGCTGGCTGATTATAACAAATTTCTAAAAGCACTTAATAAAGCTGATGTTCCATTAGGTGACTATCGCGACCTGCTTCATTTTTTCATAAAAGTCGAGGGTACTATTATAACTCTAAGAAAGACCTACCACAATTTGAGAATCTCTCAGAGTAATGAAGAAATTAACGAAGAAAATATAGCTGCGGTTAAAGAGAATGCGGAAGCTACTTTTCGACTTCTGTTTACACATAGCCAGCGCGGATTGTTTGTCCTTGATTCTCTATGCAACGATAAAATAATCTCCAACCAAATCCGTGAGCAGCTAAAAAAGTATTACACTAAACTTGAAGGAAAGGGATTAAATTTGTTAGATAAGATATTTGACGTTTTTGGTCTTGGTAGTTAATGGGACTTCCTGTTTTTAGTTTTCTCCTCCGCTTTTCTAAGAGCATTTTTCGCCTCCGGAGTATCAATTTTCCTAAGAGCATAGGCAGCCGCGCTTTGTACCCCAACATTCTCATCGTAGATAAGTTGAATTAATCTCGGCACTGCGCCATCGGCTCTTGGAGAACCGCATTGAGCAAGTCCAAGAGCAGCATCGTTTCTATCTTTAGCATTCGCGCTATATAGCTGCTTTAAAAATTTCGGAATCTCCGATTCTTTGCAACACGCATTGGCGAGGGAAATTAAAGCAATTAAAGTTATCTTGAGTGATTTTCTGGTCATGCTATGAGCCTCAGCCCGAAAAGAGTATTAGGTTTAGATTTAGGACCCCTTTGGGGAGCTTTAAGTGCACCCAGATCACCAAAGGGGTCCTAAATTTAAACTATTTATCATCTCGGTGTAAAATCAGTTCTCTCTGTAACTCCTTTTACAAAAGCAGCCAAAAGCTTCGCCGCATCCTCTAGATCTTTTAAGCAACAAACCTCAACTTGGGTATGCATGTACCGATTTGGAATCTCAAGACTCCCTGCTGCTACACCTGCTTGATTGACTTGAATAGCGTTAGCATCATTGCCAAGAAGCCTTGAACTTGGTTCAAGCTGATATTTTACCTTTGCTTTTTTAGCAGCCTCTTTTAGCCGCTTTTCAACGATCGGGTTAATATTCGGTCCGCGAGTAATTCCTGGACCACCACCTAGATTACAAGGAACAGATTTTTCCGAACGCATTCCTGGGTTGTCGTTGGCATGGGTAACGTCTATTGCGATTCCTACATCAGGAGAGATCCGATAGGTGGCAGTTTTTGCTCCACGAAGCCCTACTTCCTCTTGAACGGTGCTGACTGCATAGAGGCCAACGCTAAGCTTACTCTTGGCACACAAGCGAAGAGTCTCCATTGCCACGAAAAGCCCAACTTTATCGTCAAGTGCTGGGGATGCAATTAGGCCGTTCTCAAGCTCTGTAATCCCTAGTTTGAATGTAATTGGATCTCCAATATTTATTTTTCTCTCTACTTCTTTTTTGCTTTTGGCTCCGATGTCTATCCATAGTTGATTTATGTCACCATGAGATTTGCCACGCTCCTCTGGTTTTTGTAGATGAATTGGCTTTCTTCCTATTACTCCTGGAATTTCATTTTTATCTCCATGAATTGTAACGTACGCACCTTCCAGTACTCCAACATCAATACCGCCTAACGGTTGAAAATATATAAATCCTTTGTCAGTGATATGAGTGACCATCATTCCAATCTGATCGCAGTGACCAGCAAGCATGATTTTTACTTTAGCTTTTGGGTTAAGAATACAGATTAGATTTCCGTGGTAGTCAGTTTCTATAGCATCTGCGTACTTTTCCATCCTGCTACGGACGACCCGTTGGATCTTTTGCTCAAAACCGGTTGGTGACGGCGTTTTAAGAAGCTTATATAGGAAGTCTTTTGATTCTTTCTGCATAAATAGTCATCGCTTGTTTTGTCGTGAACCTGTCTGTTTTATTGTTCAAAACAGAAACCGTATAAACTACAAAGAAGGTTTTAGCATCAATTAACTTAGTCCGATATCTAATAATATGCACATGCTAAGGCAAAGGTAGCATCTTTTTTAATATAATTTTACCAGGTTCTACATCTCATGGCTGAAGAAGAGAAGAAAGAGGGCGAAGAGGGAGCTGAAGGAGCCCCTAAAAAAAGTAAAAAGAAACTGATTATCATCATCGTGTTGGTGCTTGTACTAGCTATTGGTGGGGGTGTTGGTTTTATGATGATGGGGAAAAAAGAAGTTACGGCTGAAGATGCAGAGGCTGCTCTACATCAAGAAGATCATTCTACAGAGACGATTGATCTAGGAACCTATGTCGTAAACTTATCTGAAAATGCAACTTTTCTTAAAGTTTCAGTCGTTCTAGAAGTTAATAGTCACGTATTACATGGCGGAAAGCACGGAGCAGCAGCAGATGCTGGAGGTGGACACGGTGGTGGCGGCGGCGGCTTACCAGGAGTTTTAGGAGAGAAAGAAGCAAAAATTAAAGATAAAATTATAAAGATATTATCATCTAAAAAGGCCCCCCAATTACTTGATCCAGAAGGTAAGGATGAGCTTAAAGAGGAGGTCGCTGACGGGATCAATCAAGTTGTTGAGCTTGATGAAGAGCTAGTGACTAACGTTTTCTTTGTTACCTTTATCATACAATAAGGTAGTGTAGGCCTTAAGGTTTTGTTCCACTGGCTTAAAGCAAAGAGCCCTGGCAGGCTGATCACATAGTAGTTTTAAAATTTGTGCTGCTCTTAATGGCATTCCAAGCTGATAGAAAAGATCTGCAAACATCATCGCCCTAATTTCAATACGGGAGGCAACATCTGCTGAGATTATTTTAGGCATTTCATAGAAGTGAGAAATAAGAACTTCGATTTCTTGTAGAATAGTAAGAAAAAACTGGTCGGCAACATCGCGATTCTTCCCTTGTATCAATGCCAATCTGCCATCTGGTGTAAGATTGATCACTTCACGAAGATGTTGATTTAAAACTGTTACGGCTTCCATCTCAATTGGATTAGAAGAGCTTGCAGCCATAATAAAATTAGAAACATTATCAATGTTTGGTGGATGTGGATGAGCCTCTGTCTTAGGAGTAAAGGAAGTCCCTTTGTCAAAGTTGTAGGTTTTTAAATTAAAAAGTTCAGGAAAGTATAGGTCTAGCAGGTAGATTAAATTGATATCATCCCTATATCCTTCTAGTGAGGTGATATACTGAAGGGAGAAAAGGGAGGGCTCTATTAACATGTTTGTATTGTCAGGAGAGTTTCTGATCATGACCTTTGCATCATATCTTGCCATCTCGTAATTTTTAATCGTTTTTAGTTGCTTGCCGACCTCTTGATTAATGCTTCCTAATATTAAGATTGAACCCAACATTGCTGCTCCAATTGGAGCTAGGTTTTTAGATTGAGTTACTCTACTTAGCAAAATAAACGCTTCAGCAAATGTAATTGTTGATAAAATTAAAATAACAATAATTAATGGGATCCAAGGGTCTGCATTCCATCCAGCAAAAAATAGCCAGTTTGAAATGCCTATGGCTAAAAGAGAAGTAGTTACAAAATAACGCTTCTTTACAATCCCAATAACAATACCAATGATGGATAAAAGAAATATTAAAGGGGATAGCTCTTTAGCAAGCATGGGAGCATCATGTTTAATCATCTCAATGAAATTGCCATTTAAGAGGTGAAAATTAAGCGTGGCAGCTTCTTTTACTCCCTCGACTTGTGCTGAGCGAATTAGCCAATCTCTTTGGTTCGTTAGTAAATTAAATAATCGATCTAGCGTAACTGCTTGACCAGTATTTAAGATAAGATCAGAGTGAGCTCTAATTGGAATATACAGATAGATTGAGAGACCAAAAAGAAAAAGAATGACTCCTTTAGTAAGTAGATTTAAAATTTTATGCTGATTAAAAAGCAATGGAATCAACATAAAAAAATATGTTAAGGCGATGGAAATATGATTTCCTAGACTTGCTCCAGCAATAAATGATGCAGTAAAAAAATATCGATTATCGCCGCTTCGATACCATGCGTAAATCAGCAGAAATAAGATCTGAATTAACACTGCATTCAAAAGATAGGCCTCAGGGAGAAAGGCCTGTTTAAGAAATGATTCGCTAAGAAGTAGAATGAGGCATGGAACAAGAGATATCAAAAAGAAAGATTTTCCAGGAAGTTTAGTTTCAAATCTAAGTAGATTTGCACAGATAAGGAATGTAAGGACTAATGATAATGAGCCAAGAAATGTTGAGAATAGATTAACTCTCCAAGCTAATGGACCAAACGGAATGTGAGAAAAGAGGTGAGCTAGCTGGCTATAAAGTGGAAATCCTGCAGGATGAGCAACATCAAGAAAGGTAGCTGATATAATAAACTCACTAGAATCTCTCCAGTATGTACTTGATGGAGCAAACCAGGAGAGGAGCATCCAAGAGATAGAAAATATTAAAAACGACCATATCCGCATGGTAAAACTTAATCATACGATCGGTAATCTAGGAAGATGCAGTATCTTAGGACGTCTTGAGATAAGAGATCGTCTTATTGGAGTCCAGATGAATCGCTATTCCAAGTAAAGACACCTGTTGTTTGAGGATGTGTTGCTGTCATAACAAAATACTGGGTAGTTACTGATGTGGTCGCCATTGTGATGCCGTCAGAAACGCGGAGCTCTGGAAGGACGGCAGCACATGCAGCTGAATTGGCACAGTCTTTATATACATCATAGTCAATGTAGTAAGCATCTTGTGCGTTAGCAGCAGATCTCAGATCTGATTTTGCACGTGCATCGAATGCCCTTTGCCTATAGGCATTGAATTGAGGAATGGCAATTGATGCTAGAACGCCGATTATTCCAATTACAACAAGAAGTTCAAGAAGTGTAAAGCCCGCCTCTCTCTTCATTTCTTATCCTGGGAGTCTATTCCTCTACTTTTTTGCAGACTAACTGTGAAGCTTCGATCTCTCACACGTTCCCTTCTTTTGCTGTAGTATGTGCGAAAGGAGGGGTTATGTAGGAACCCCTCCTTTACATGTGATCCAAAAGTATACGGATACACACGGTTTCAAATTGTCAGACTATAACTTTACTGAAGTCCGCCGTTACCGCTGTTCCAAGTAAATGTAGTACTTGTACCACTTGGATGGGTTGCAGTTCCTGTAAAGTATGAAGTGCTAAGCACCACTGCCATTGTCACACCTTGAGAGGAGACGAATCCTGGCAATAATGATTTGCAGTTTGCTGCTGAATTACATGCTTTATAAACTTCATTGTCTACGAAGTATGCCTCTTCTGCAGTGGCAATAGATACAAGATCATTTTTAGATCTCGCATCAAATGCTCTCTGTCTGTAAGACGAAAACTGTGGGATTGCTATAGCAGCCAATACGCCGATGATGGCTATTACCACTAACAACTCGATAAGTGTAAAACCTGATTCTTTTTTCATATCTAACGTCCTTTGAGATGAATTAACCTAATTTAAAACAGCTCACTACTCTGAATTGAGTAGAAAGGTGCAATTCCAATAAGCTGGAATTTCACCAGCTTCCCTATATAAGCAAATCGGATGCCACCTAACAAAAATTTAGCCTTTAGTGCTAAATAGCCTACGATTAAGCGATTTTTGATGCTTGCGGTGCCTTAAAGTAGGAAATATTCTTACTAGCCATAGCGATAAGGAATTTGATTTCCATATCATGTGCAACAAGTTGCGCACCAAAAACTGCTTAATTATGATGCTAAAGGACGAAAAAGGTTTTAGCTGATTTAAATATTTTACAGCTAAAAAATCAGTAAGATTAGAGTGTTATGAGAATCCAAAAATAAAGTACAAAAAAAGAACCCCAAAAAAAAGAACCTGATACCTAATTAAAGGTACCAGGTTCTTTTTGAAGCAATATACTTTGCTAGGAGTACTTCTTACTGAAGTCCGCCGTTACCGCTGTTCCAAGTAAATGTAGTACTTGTACCACTTGGATGGGTTGCAGTTCCTGTAAAGTATGAAGTGCTAAGCACCACTGCCATTGTCACACCTTGAGAGGAGACGAATCCTGGCAATAATGATTTGCAGTTTGCTGCTGAATTACATGCTTTATAAACTTCATTGTCTACGAAGTATGCCTCTTCTGCAGTGGCAATAGATACAAGATCATTTTTAGATCTCGCATCAAATGCTCTCTGTCTGTAAGACGAAAACTGTGGGATTGCTATAGCAGCCAATACGCCGATGATGGCTATTACCACTAGCAACTCGATAAGTGTAAAACCTGATTCTTTTTTCATAAAGTAAATCCCTTAAAATAGTTCACCTAAGAGACTAGTACGGCATTTCCGGAGTTTTCCTTAAGGGATTGTCGCACTTTATAAGTGGCATAAAATACGCAAATATTATTAGCCAGTTGTCGGATTAAACTTAATAATAGCTGAAGTAATGCTCTACGAAATTTTCCTACCCAGCTACCTTACCCAACCCTACCCAACGATAGAGCCAAGCTTAAAGATTGGAAGGTACATCGCTACGATAATACTTCCGACTACTATACCTAGGACTACGATGATCACCGGCTCAATTAGCTGTTTAAGGCCAGCAACTGCTGTATCAACTTCATCCTCATAGAAATCAGCTATTTTGTTTAACATTTTATCAAGAGCACCTGTTTGCTCACCTACTGCAATCATCTGAGTTACCATTGTTGGAAACACTGGTGATTCCATTAGAGGATCCACAATAGATTTTCCCTCAGAAATTCCAACACGTGCTCTTTGAACATCCCTCTCTACGACTTTGTTTCCTGAAGTTTTAGAGCATATGTTAAGGGCTTCAAGTAAGGGAACACCAGAAGAGATCATTGTACCTAGAGTTCTTGCAAATCTTGCCACACAAACTTTTTTAATCAGTTCACCAAAGATAGGAAGCTTCAACAGAATCGGGTGAATTATCTCTTTGCCCCGATCCGTTCTCATAAATTTTATGAAAAGTGCAATGAGGGTCGTTGCGGTACCTGCAAGAATCGCAAGGTTATCAATCATAAAATTGGAGACATTGATAACTATCTGAGTAGGCACTGGTAATGCTTGGCCAAACTCTGAGAACATCTCTGCAAAGGTTGGGATAACAAAGATAAGGAGAACGCAGGTAACGATTATCGCTGTGGCGACAACTACAGATGGATAGATAAGAGCGGTTTTAACCTCGCGATTAAGCTTCATAGATTTTTCCATATGTATAGCTAATCGATCAAATATAGCATCAAGTGCACCACTGCTTTCTCCAGCTGCCACCATGTTGACGAATAATTCATCGAAGACTCTAGGATGAAGCGCCATTCCCTCAGCCAGGGTGCCGCCGGACTCAACAGTATCTTTTACCCCACCAACAACTCTGCGAAATACTTTATTGGTGGATTGCTTAGAAAGGATAGAGAGACTTTGAACTATAGGTAATCCTGCGTCGATCATCGTAGAAAATTGTCTGGTAAATACGACTACCTCTTTTTGAGAGACGCCGCTACCAAATCCGGGCATCTTGATCTCCATATCAAGACCTTTGCCCTTTTCACGAATCTTTGAAACTGTGGGACTAATTCTCTGAGATTTAAGAGCGTTAAAAACAGCCTTAGAGCTCTTCGCCTCTAATTCCCCTTTTACTTTCTTCCCTGAGGTGTTAACACCTTCCCATGTAAATACTGGCATCCTTGCTCTCCTGTTTTGAATTCACTCAAAAACGAATATTGAAAATTTTCCTTTTGCTAATTACCATCCGTTACCCTAAAGACTTCTTCAACAGTAGTCATCCCATCTAGTAGACGGTTAATTGCAGACAGCCTTAAAGATGCTACTCCTTGCAGCATTGCTTCCCTTTTTATCTCTGCTGTTGAGGCTCTTTGAAACACCAGTGCTCTAATTTCATCATATACGGGCATTACTTCATAGATAGCGAATCTGCCTTTGTACCCAGTGTTTGCACAGGCAGGACAACCCCGCCCTCTTTTAAAACAAAGGTTACCTGATACATCGGCAGGTAATCCAAGACTAATAAGAACTTCAGGATCGGGGAGATAATCCTCAGCACAGGCACCACATATTCTACGAACTAATCGTTGGGCAATTACTAGGTTAATTGAGGAGGCAATAAGAAACGGCTCAATGCCCATATTTAAGAGTCTGCCGATAGTTGATGGGGCATCGTTTGTATGAAGAGTGGATAAAACAAGATGTCCTGTTAGAGAAGCTTTAATCGCGATCTCTGCTGTTTCCACATCTCTAATTTCACCGACCATGATTATATCAGGATCTTGTCTAAGAAACGCTCTAAGCGCTGAGGCAAATGTAAATCCGATCTCCTCATTAACTTGTACCTGGTTAATGCCAGGTAAGTTGTACTCAACTGGGTCTTCTGCTGTAAAAACATTAGAGGATATTTTATTTAACTCAGTTAGTGCTGAATACAGAGTTGTTGATTTTCCAGATCCGGTTGGTCCAGTTACTAGGATCATACCAAAAGGTTTATGAATAGCCGCACGAAAGTCTCTCAGCTGTCGATCATCAAATCCAAGTTTTGTAATATCAAGCTGCAGATTAGATTTATCAAGGAGACGGAGAACTATTTTCTCACCAAAGAGAGTTGGTAAGCAGTTAACACGAAAATCCATCGTAACACCGCTTGGCATCTTCATCTTTATTCGACCGTCTTGTGGCAGTCGTCTCTCAGAAATATCTAGGTTTGACATGACCTTAATACGGGAGATTAGAGCACTACGCAGCTTTACTGGAGGGCGCATAATCTCATGCATTATGCCATCAATTCTAAAGCGAACACGATAGAACTGCTCATAGGGTTCAATATGTATATCAGAGGCATTTTGTCTTATTGCATCTCCTAGTATGGCATCCACAAGTTGGATAATTGGAGCATCTTCAGGAATCCGCTCAATTACGGTCATCTCTGATTTTGAGTACTGTTCCTCTGCTGCGGCAAGAGCCTCTGCATGAATAGAGTTTATAATTCGATCGTAAGAAAAATCCTTTGAGTAAATTCTTTCCTGACCAATGCGAATGCTTAACTCAGAGCTTAAAATTAACTTAACATCATGTCCGGTTGAAAATCTTAGATCGTTAATCGCCGACATGTTAGAAGGATCGGCCACTGCAATAGTAAGAATGTCTTGATCTAAGCCAAGTGGTAAAATTGTATGTTTTGAAGCAAGATCATGAGGAATTAGTTTAATGACTGTTTCTTCAACATGACGATTTTTAACATCCATGTATGGAATATTAAAATGCTCACTGATTGCGTCGTAAACTTGTTTCTCTGACGCAAGACCTGTCTCTACAATGCAAGATGGTAATAACGTTCCATTTTGCTGGCTCTCTTTAATGGCGTAGGTCAACTGTTCGCGGCTTATGATACGCCGATCAACAAGGATCTCTCCTATTTGAGATGATTCTGAATTCACACTCTCCCTATACGTCGTCGCTTTATAGCGCGAGGAACCTCCACATACCGTCTATAGAAATTGCCATCTATGACACTTCACCTTTTCATATCGTCATTTTTTCTTAATATCTTGAAATGAAAGGGTTTCTTCTGTTGAACCTAGTTTGCCCTACATGTATAAATGTAACCTGTAGAAACCTATGGATTTTTATTAGTAATGGCATTCCAAAAGTTCTAAATGGTCACAAAGAAAGGAAGAATAAAATTAAGGCAAAAGGGCAGTTCTGGCGGCAGTGCCGATGGCCTAGAGGTTGAAATATTGTCTGCTGAGAATTCTGGCGAAGGAGAGGTTTTGGACCTGGCCGAGGTGGCAACTGATGATAACTTATCCATAGGCGAGGATTTTTTAGAAGAATTATCGAGTGATGAAGTTGATGATAGTGATGAAGATAGGGCCGAAGATAAGGATGCCGATAAGTATGCAGGCAAGAATGATGTAAAAGGTAAAAAAACATCATCTAGTAGCACTCTCTCTAGATACGATCCTCTAAGAGCCTACCTCTCGGAAATTTCACAGCATCCAAGACTTTCAAAAGAGGATGAAAGAGCGATTGCTATAAGATATCTAAAAGATGGAGATCTTAAAGCGGCCTATCAGTTGACAGTTAGTAATCTTTGGCTAGTAGTTGCAATAGCAAGAAAATATCAGCGAGCGGCTCGTAGTTTACTTGATCTAATTCAAGAAGGTAACATCGGTCTTATGGACGCCGTTAAAAACTTTGATCCTTATCGGGACGTTCGTTTTCCCTCTTATGCTTCTTGGTGGATTAAGGCTTATATAATCCGTTTTGTAATTGCAAATTGGCGGCTAGTTAAAATTGGAACAACACAAGCACAGCGAAAACTTTTTTTTAATCTTGAAAAGGAAAGAGAGAATCTTGAGCGTCAAGGTTTTGTGCCCACTGCCAAGCTTTTAGCCTCAAATCTAAATGTAAAAGAGAGTGAAGTAATTGAAATGCAGCAGCGCTTAGGTGGCTCAGATATGAGTGTTGATGCACCATTAAGCACTGATGGAGAAGCTATAAATTTACACACCATACTTCCATCTGATGAACCAACTGCAGAGGAGGCTTTAGCCGCTCTTCAAATAAAAGAGACAATTTCCGCTGCTATGAAGTCTTTTGCAGAGACTCTTAATAAAAAAGAGAGAGCTATCTTTGAAAAAAGATTACTCTCTGAGGATAAAGCAACTTTGCAAGAGATTGCTGATGAGTTCTCCCTAAGCAAGGAGAGAATTCGACAGCTAGAGAATCGAATTAAAGATAAATTAAAGGAGTTTTTGAAAGAGAATTTGGGAGAATCTTTTCTAAGTACAGATCTTGGAATTAAATAATATTAAATTGCAGTTTTGAAAGATTATAAAGAATGAAAATAGAATCTAAGCAAATGAAACTTGATGAGGGGAACAAGGGCAACAAAGGCAACAAAGGTAGCGCAATTATTATTTTAGTACTTGTCGTAGCAGTTGCTCTCTCCTCAATCTACATGGGCTGGGTTGAGCTTGGAGATGGAGTTTTAGAAAGAGTTCCACCTAAATTAAAGATTCTTGAGAAGGAGAAGATCTTAGGATTCGGACTGGTACCAACAGAGATTACGATTGATATTTCAGATGATGGGATGGGACTTGATGAGCTTATTATAAGGGCGGAGCAAAATAGAGAGAGGGTTGATATTGCAAATGAGAAGTTCAACGGGGAAAAAGAGAAAAGCTATACCATTACGCTAGGAGGACCTGAAACTCCATTCGATGAGGGAGAAGTTGCTCTAGAGATTCGCGTTTTTGATCGGAGCTTTTGGTCAAATTCAGTTGAGCAACGTCTTACGATCCCAGTAGATAAGAAAAAACCAAAAATCTCTGTTTTCTCCACTCAGCACAATGCTCAAGAGGGTGGCTCGCAGCTTGTTTTCTATAAAGCAAAAGATGCACATTTAAAATCATCTGGAGTCATGGTTGGCAGTAAAAGATTTTATGGATTTAAGGCTCAATTTTTAGATCCTCAAATTCTTGATGATTCTGCATTTGCTGTTATTTATGCTGTGCCAGTTGGTGGAGCTGTCTCAGAGAGAGATATAAAAGTTTTTGCTGAAGACATGGTTGGAAATTTAGCCACTGCCTCATTTTACAATAAGATCTTTTCTAGACGATTTAAGAAACCAGCGATATCGATTCCTGATTCCTTTTTATCCTCTGAGTTACCAAAGATACTATCTCCATACAAAGTAGAGGTTGAGTCGTTGTTGGATCCTACGGATCGGGAAAGGTTTAAACTTCTAAATGAAACAATAAAGAGCAAGGAACGATCCAAGATAACTTCCAATATTTTGCTCTCACCGATTTCTAAACGAGCTTGGAGTGGAAACTTTATGTCGGCTGGAGGATCCCCAGCATTTAGATATGGCGAAGAGCTAGTTTATACTTATAAGGGGGAGCCATGGAGCTCTTTAATTAGTGATGGTTTTATTTTGCAGCATTCACTTCAACAGAATGTGTTTCCTGGACAAGAGGGAGAGGTTATCTTCTCAGATTCTCTAGCTACTTACGGAAAAACTGTGATTTTAGATCATGGACTAGGAATTACCTCTCTTTATGGCGGACTCGAAAATATTTTAGTTAAAAAAGGAGAGCGAATAAGTCCGGAGAGACCCTTAGGCACGGTTGGACAAACGGGAATCCTATTTAAACCAAGTTACTACTTTGAGATCCGTATTCAGGGCCAACCGGTTACCCCGCTTGAGTGGTGGGACAAAGAATGGGTTAAATCTCATATCGAGAATAAAACTAGAGAAGCTAAAAGATTACTCGGTTTTCAAGAGATCATAGATCTTGAGTAGGGAAATTAATTTCTAAGTCGCGATGGAACACGATAGAATGTATAATCTAGATGCTATGTTTCCCGATTGCTTCCAAAACCAATGCGACGTTTTTTAGGGACGGCCTTCTCCTTCGTTAATTCTTTAATGGCTTCAAAAACCAGCTGGAACCTCTGCATATGTCTGTCGCTGTTCAGGTCACAATTAGTGACTGCAACTGCAAGACTGTAACCTCCTGATCTGACAATTGAAACATAGCCAAGCAAGAGCCTATCGACTTGCTTACAGCGTTACCGGAAGAGTTTTTTATGGGATCTCCTTCGTCTCATCTTAGTCCTTTATGGAAACATTTTAGGCACCTTGGTCGCGTACAAGAGGATTATCTGCTCGGTCTTATTCTTAGAAAGATAGATTTCGATGTTAATCAAGGAACTTTTAGTGGTGACCCGACGCGAGAGAGACTGCAGGATTACCTTAGCAGCTTAGATCGACGCATGTACGAAAGGATCTCAGATTTGGAGAAGAATAGTACCTTTGAAGTCGATTGGTTTGGAGAGCAAAAGTCGGTCGGTCAGCATTTGATGTATTTATCAGATCATGAAGTTCTACATCACGGCCAATTCGTTGTTTATCAGAAGTTGCAAGGGTGGCAATTCCCTAAAAGTTGGGCTACTTGGGGCTTATAAAATCTCACAATAGATCTTGTTGTTCTTTGCTCATAATTATAGTATAATTAAATGAGCAATATCAGATTTATTTGGGATCAAACCAAGGCTGAGAACAATCGTCGGAAACACAGCGTGAGCTTTGAAGAGGCGCAAACTGTATTTCACGATGATTTGGCTCAATTGATACCCGATCCTGATCATTCTGATGTAGAGCAGCGCTTTATATTACTTGGGCGAAGCAATCATCTGCGTTTGTTGATTGTATGCCATTGCTATAGAGAAAATGATTCCTTGATTAGAATTATTTCTGCTCGAAAGGCAACAAAACGAGAAGGTAAATTATATCCAGGTTAGGTTATGAGAAAAGAATATGATTTTTCAAAGGCAGTAAAAAATCCTTATGCTGCAAAGTTAAAAAAGCAGATTACTATACGCCTAGATCCAAACATCATCAATTATTTTAAGCAGCTAGCCGAGGAGTTCGATATCCCATATCAGAATCTTATAAATCTCTATTTGCGCGAATGTGCTTTTGAAGAAAAAAGACCAACTTTTCATTGGGAAAGTAAGGTAGAACAATAAGTTGGATTTAACACCGCTTTGCTCCGCAAATCAACTTGAACATTCAAAAGTCTTTGCCAGAATAGGATAAGATATTTTTTGTTGTGGTAAAAACTTTACTTCTATAGTAATTGTCAAAATGTTTGAGACAATTACTATAGTAGCCCCTTTAAGGGG
>CAZFXN010000057.1:0-17280 GCA_964523015.1 uncultured Bdellovibrionales bacterium
ATTAGTAATTGCTGGCCGCTCATTTACTTCCCGTTTAATGGTTGGTACTGGAAAATTTCCTTCGACAAAAGTTATGTCGGAGGCGCTGACTGCTTCTGGCTGTGAAATTGTAACTGTGGCGATGCGCCGAGTTGATTTTGATAATCCTGGGGATGATTTTCTAAAAGAACTAAATAGAGAAAAATTTGTTTTTATGCCGAATACCTCAGGAGCTAGGGACGCTGCCGAGGCAGTACGTATCGCAAAATTTTGTCGAGCAGCAACTGGCTCAACCTGGATAAAGGTAGAGATTCATCCTGAGCCTAGATATCTTTTACCAGATCCAATTGAAACGTTTGAAGCGTGTAAAATTTTAGTCAAAGAGGGATTTACTGTTTTGCCTTATATAAATGCTGACCCAGTTTTAGCCAAAAGGTTAGAGGATATCGGTGTCGCTGCTGTGATGCCTTTAGCTGCGCCTATCGGCTCAAACAAAGGGATTAAAGTTAAGGAGATGTTAGAGATCATCATTGAGCAGAGTAAATTACCGGTTGTAATTGATGCTGGCCTAGGAGCGCCATCTCATGCAGCAGAGTGTCTTGAGATGGGAGCGTCGTGTGTTTTGGTTAATACCGCAATTGCTGTAGCGAAAGATCCGGTCAATATGGCTAAGGCATTTAAGATCGGAGTTGAGGCTGGCAGATTGGCTTATCTCTCTGGGCTTGGAGCTGTAAGCCAAGGCGAGGCTGTTGCCTCATCCCCTTTAACTCCACTGACTTCTTTTTTAGAATCTAGTTCTGTAGCTCAAAACTAAAGCTCAAAATAAATGACACTATTTTCAAAAGAATTTACTCAGGATCATTTATCTCAGTTTAATGATGCCATTAATGGGGCTGACAGCTTAAGTATCCCTTCAATCCTAACTAAACAGGTGATCACGTTTAATGATTTTTTAACTCTGCTCTCCCCCAACGCATCTCCACACTTAGAGCATATGGCAGCCCGGGCTCATCAAGTTTCCCTTAATAGATTTGGTCGCACTATTAGTCTTTATGCGCCACTTTATGTTTCAAATGAGTGCGTTAATACTTGCACTTATTGTGGTTTTTCACGTCCTAATAAGATTAAGAGACGCACCCTTTCATTGATAGAAGTTGAGCATGAAGCAAAAGCTTTACGAGAAAAGGGGATTCAAAATGTGCTGATCTTAACCGGAGAATCTCCAAAGAAAAATCCGATCCCATATCTCTTAGATGTAGTTAAAACTATTCGCCCGTATTTTCACTCGATTCAGATTGAGATCTACCCAGTAGAGACAGAAGATTATCGGTCATTTTCAAAGGCAGGAGTTGAGGGTGTAACTCTTTATCAAGAGACTTATGATCGAGATACTTACAGTAAGATTCATACGGCCGGATTTAAAAAGGATTTTGATTTTAGAATTGATACTCCGCAGAGAGCTGCTGATGCTGGAGTTCGTAAAATAACAATTGGAGCACTTTTGGGGCTTGCTCCATGGAGAGTTGAGATGGCTGCTCTGGCTCACCATCTTAGGTTTTTAGAGAAGGAGGCTTATAGGTCAGCGTTAGCTCTTTCATTCCCCCGAATTAAGGAGGCTGCTTTTTACACTAAGCCAGAGCATCTCGTCTCAGATCGCGATTTTGTGCAAATTTTATGTGCTTTTAGGCTCTTTTCTCCTAACTCAGGGATCAATGTTTCAACCAGAGAATCAGCAAATTTTAGAGATTCAATCCTCTCACTCGGAGTTACTTCAATGTCTGCTGGATCTCGAACAGACATCGGTGGCTACAGTGGGGAAGCAAATTCCACAGAGCAGTTTTCACTAGATGACCTCAGAGAGCCAGGAGAGGTAGCATCTGCCATTTCCGCCAATGGATACCAGCCTGTTTTCAAAGATTGGGATTTTGAGATTGGTCACTCACTGCTCTAAATTTTTTTAAGATGGGATCTAGTTTCTCAGACTTTTCTTTGTTACCTTTTCTCTGCTACTGTCCGCGCATGAAATTTAAAGTAATGGAGCTTGGCCAATGAGCAAGTGGAATGTAGGAAGAAGCCAGGATCTTTATAATGTATCATCTTGGGGTGCTGGTTATTTCAATATAAATGAAAAGGGCCATGTTGCTGTTTATCCTGAAAGGGATGAGAAAAAACAGATCGACCTTTATGAGTTGGTTTCTGGATTAACTAAGCGTGGAATAGAGGCCCCACTTCTAATTAGATTCGATGGAATTATCCGTGACCGTGTACGTACACTTCAGGGAGCCTTTGGGTCTGCTATTGAGGAGTTCAACTACCAAGGTGTTTATAAACTTGCATTCCCGATTAAAGTAAATCAACAAAAACATGTTGTTGACTCAGTTAGAAGTGCTGGACGACAAACTGAGATCGGCTTAGAGGTTGGAAGTAAGCCTGAGCTTATTGCTGTCCTAGCAATACACGATACTCCAAATGGGTTACTCCTTTGTAACGGTTACAAAGATACTGAATATATAGAGCTTGCACTTTTAGCGAAGAAGCTTGGGCTTCGACCAATTATTATTTTAGAACAGGCTCATGAAGTAAAGACGGTTCTTGAAGTTGCTGAGAGACTTGGAGTCGAGGCTGAAGTTGGTATTCGATTTAAGCCTATAGCTAAAGGAAGTGGACGTTGGGAGAGCTCTGCTGGTGAAAATGCAAAGTTTGGACTCAATTCATTTGAAATTTTAGAAGTAATAGAGACCCTCATGAAAAGTGGTAAGGAGTCGTGGCTAAAGCTTCTTCATTTTCATATGGGAAGTCAGATCTCATCAATCACCTCTCTTAAGAGAGTACTTAAAGAAGCCTGTCGGATGTATGTTGAGACTTACCGATTGTGCCCATCTTTGACTTATATGGATGTTGGTGGTGGTTTAGCCGTTGACTATGATGGTTCTCGAACAAATTTTGAATCATCGATGAACTATACCGTAGCAGAGTATGCGAGGGATGTTGTCTGGGCTCTTAAAACTATGGCAGATGATGAGGGGATGCCTCATCCAAATATTATCAGTGAGTCGGGACGTGCTGTTACTGCACATCACTCAGTACTAATTACTGAAGTAACAGATGTTTCAAGGTACCTTGATCCTCATGCGGAGTTACTACCGCCACCAACTGATAGCGATATTTTAACTGAGCTATATAATACATACCGTGATATGTCGGTAAAAAACTGTCATGAGGCATTTCATGACACGCTCAGTTTAAAAGAGGAGATATATAATCGGTTTCTCCAAGGAGAATTATCTCTAGCAGAGAGAGCGTATGCTGATAAAGCATTTAGACATCTACTTTTAAAACTTTCACAGGTTTCAAAGGATCTTAAGTTTATCCCTGAAGATCTAGCTGCACTTGATGATACATTTAAGGACACTTATTTTTGTAACTTTTCTGTCTTTCAATCACTGCCGGATACCTGGGCGATTGATCAGTTATTTCCAATAATGCCAATTCATAGATTGACTGAGGAGCCTACAATTAAGGCTCAGATATCAGATCTAACCTGTGATAGTGATGGAATGATCGATAAGTTTATCGATATTAAAGAGGTGAAAAGATACGTTAAGCTGCACAATGGTGGTTTAATAGATCCGTATTATCTTGGTTCATTCCTTGTTGGAGCATACCAAGAGATCCTAGGGGATCTACATAATCTTTTTGGTGATACTAATGCAGTCCATGTTGATCTTGACGAAAATGGAGAAGTTCAGATAAATCATGTTGTCGAGGGAGATTCCATTCGAGAGGTCTTAGGCTATGTTCAATTTGAAGCCGCAGATTTAACTGAGCGGCTTCGTCTAGCCATTGATAAAGGCTTAACTAAAGGCACTCTTACAACTGAGGATGCTGCTAGTATAAAGAAACGGTTTAGAGATGGCCTAGAGGGATATACTTACTTAGTCAAGTAACTTAGTGAAGTAAACTGTAAGTAAACCGTATTGAAATAAACTTCCTACTAAAGTAAAACCATTTAAGTAATCTCATTAATTTTTTGAGAATAATACGATTCTATGCGCAGCTATTTTGTTTCCTCAGTCGCTATAATTTTATTTTCAACTCTGTGCTTTGTAGAAAGCAGTATGGCCTGTGATCTCTGTTCAATTTACAGCGCTCAAGAGAGTCATAAATCTAGTACTGATGAATTACAAGTAAGCTTAGCGGAGCAGTACACTGATTACGGCGATGTAAGAAAAGATGGTAAAAAAATTGACAATGCAGATAACCAATACATGCATAGCTCGATTACTCAGTTAGCTGTATCACTTGGATTATCTGATCGCTTAAGTATCCAGGGGAACATTCCTTTTATCTCTCGTTCTTATCGTCGCGTTGATGATGGAGTTGAGGGTGGAGTTGAGGGTGGAGCTGAGGGTGGAGCTGAAGGTGGCGGTGAGAGTAAGGTCATTGATACAGGCAGAGAATCAGGCATTGGTGATATCCCTATTATAGTTAAATGGCACGGGTATGAATCTAGCACAGAGGATTCCTTCGTCTCAGTACTTTTTCATGCCGGGATAAAACTTCCAACTGGTGATAGTGATAGATTAAGAGCAGAGGGGAGTAACCATCATGACGAACCAGAGATGGCGGATGATCATGAAGTAGAGCAGGAAGAAGCTCATCATAGCGCAGTATCCCGACATGGTGGTGAAATTCACGGTGTAATTCATGATGACCTAATACCAAGTGCAGTGCATGAACATGACCTTGCAATTGGAAGTGGCTCATTCGATTTTCCTCTAGGTCTTAATACAATTGCTCGTTATAAGAAACTTCTTTTTTCCGCAGATGCTCAATATATTTTTCGCACAGTGGGAAGGGGTGAATATCAATATGGCAATGATTTTCTCTGGAGAGCTGGAGTAGGCTCATTTCTTATTACTAATGATACATACACTTTTATGTCTCGATTTACTGTCTCTGGTGAGCACAAAGTAGAGGATGAAGTTGATGGAATTGAGCAGAACGACACTTATATAAGAGCAATCTACGTTGGCCCTGAGCTTGTTGTTACCTCAAATGATAACTTCTCTGCAATCCTAGGAGTTGACCATCCTACCTCAATAAATAACTCAGGGACACAAGCCACTGCTGATTATAGAATTCGAGCTGGAATAACGATGACATTCTAGCTGGATCTGGTTGGCACAATGTTTAGCCACCCTGAAATGCTTTGATAACATCGATACTGTCACCCTCTCTGAGAGTTGTTGTTTCCCAGTGTGTTCGATCGATTACATCGCCATTAACAGATGCGGCTATACCAAAATCAATTGATGGGTAATCTAACTTTTTTAAGAGATCGACTAAAGTAGTCCCATCATCAATCTCTAGAAATTTTCCATTTGCAGTAATCTTTAACATAATCCCCTTAGCTATTTTTTAAACAGATCATCAAGTGCAGATAAAGCATCTGACTTAGGTGATCCCATCGTTCCATCTTTATTACTACCTTTATTATCACTCATGAGGGAAAAATAATCGCAGTAGTTGCTCTTTTCCTTATCCACGATTCGTTCCGCTTGAGTTTCTCTACATTCATTGTAGATTTTAGGATCATAATGAGTGCAATTTTTACAGGCTCTTACATCAGACATGCATTTTGAGCAGGTATCTGAACGACTAATAGAGCTACCAACTGGACTTGTTGAGCTAGATTTTGCGATTGCTAGCTCAGTACCGCAGCTGTGACAATAATAGGCCATGAAATATAAAGCCTCCTAAATGTTTCCTTTTACGGCTAAACGAAGTAAACAAGTACAAAGTAAGCCATAGAAGTTAGGCATAGCGGAATGACATAAATTATCCGATACTATAAAACTCAATTATAGTGTGATCATGGCCATAAGCACAATTAAAAGTGTATTAAGTAAGTAATGACTAGAACTCCATATATAAAATCTTTTAGTAACGGACTCACTCTTATCGTAGAAGAGATGCCAACGGTTAAGTCAGCTGCATATTCTTTAATTATTCCAGGAGGGATCGTTCAAGATGATCCAAGTACAGTTGGAGCAAGTATAATATTAACAGAGCTAACAGCAAAAGGAGCAGGAAAGTATAACTCCCGAGAGCTTTCTGAAGCCTTTGATAATCTAGGTGCACGTCACGGAGAATCTACAACTTCCTATCTTTCAGTTTATGGCGGATCCTTATTGGCCGAAAATCTAGAGGAACTTTTGCCTCTTGTTTCAATGATGGTGCGTACCCCTCATCTGCCAGAGGGCGAGATCGATAATATAAAGAACCTTTTAATGCAGGACATCCGTGCACTAAAAGATAATCCAGCACGACGAGTCATCAATGAATTAAGTGCTCGATATTATCCTAGTCCTTATAATCGTCCATCAGTTGGGGATGAGGTCGGATTGGCTAAAACTAAATTGGCGGATCTTAAAACTAATTTTCAGAAATGCTTTAGTCCAAAGCAGAGTATCCTCTCTATCGCTGGAAACGTAAAAGCCACTGAAGTGACAAGTTTAGTTGAGTCCCTTTTTGGTGATTGGAGTGGGCCGTCCGTAGAAATGCCTACCCTGGCCGAGTTTCCGACAAGGCATATGCATCATATTCAGCAAGATGCAGCTCAGTTACAGATAGCTCTAGCATATCCTTCAGTAAAATTTGGAGATACCCACTACTATGCCTCACGAATTGGGGCTGACGTATTATCAGGCGGTATGTTTGGAAGATTATTTATAGAAGTAAGAGAAAAAAGAGGGCTTTGCTATACTGTATATCTTAGCACCTCTAGCACTGCATTAAGTGGTGTAACCTTAGCATATGCTGGAACAACTCCGGAAAGAGCACAAGAAACACTCGATGTTATGCTTAAAGAGCTTCATTCAGTGAAAGGGAGTGTGACAGAGGATGAATTAAAGAGATCGAAAGCTAATATAAAAGCATCCTTAGTTATGGCTGAGGAGTCTTCCTCTTCAAGAGCGGGATCAAATGCTACTGATTGGTGGTGGCTAAAGAGAATTAGAACTCTTGACGAGATCCAAGACGGAATTCAAAAGGTAGGACTTACTGAGCTTGATAATTATTTTTCAGCATATCCGTGTGATAATCCTATGGTGGTTACCTTGGGCGCAAAAAAACTGGCAGTATAATAGTAACAGCATAACAGTAACAGTATAGTGGTATTAAGTAGGAGATAGTTTGGGACAAGCAAATACTAAAAGCGATGAGATGTTAAAGGTATGTGAACATACCCTTCCTAATGGATTAAAGATTATTGGGGAGATCAATCCATTAGCAAAGAGTGTTGCATTAGGATTTTTTGTCCATACTGGTGCTCGTGACGAAACCATAAAAGAGGCTGGAGTATCACATTTTCTTGAGCACATGATGTTTAAGGGAACTGCGAAGCGATCCACTTTAGATATCACATATGCACTTGGTAATATGGCGGCGAAATCTAATGCGTATACCTCTGAAGAGAGCACAGTTTATTACGCGGCAGTACTTCCAGAGTATTTTGACGATCTAAAAGAGTTACTCTCAGATATGTTGCGTCCGTCATTTAATCCTACAGAGTTTGACGTTGAGAAAAAAGTAATCTTAGAAGAGATAGCATTATACAAAGATAAACCTCATTACTTCCTTTTTGAGCACATGTTTGCTGATTATTTCAAAGGGCATTGTGCCGGTAATTCAGTTTTAGGATCAACCGAATCTGTCTCAGCAGTAACCCGCGATGAAATGAAGAGTTATTTCGATCGGAGGTATGTAGCTTCTAATATGTTGGTAGTTGCTACTGGTAACTTTGATTGGGAGGATCTGATTAAAGATCTGACTAAGTATTGTGCAAGCTGGCCAAAGGGAGAAGTTAAAAGAGAATTGAAAAAATTTATTCCAACTAAGTTAGAAAAAATTTATACCAAAAAAGATCTAAACCAAGTTCACTTAGCATTTTTGGCAAATGGCCCATCGATAGAAGATGACGAGAGATTTCCTTTAGGTGTTCTAGCCGTTATTGTTGGAGATAGTGTTGGGTCGAAACTCTACTGGGAGTTAATTGATAAGGGATTGGCAGAAACAGCTGATATGGATGTTGACGAAAAGGAAGATGCTGGTTGTGTGATGACCTTTGTTTCTACTGAGCCAGAAAACGTAGATAAAGTAAGAGGTATTGTAAGGAAAGTATTAGGCCAGGCAGCTGATTTTACGGATCAAGAGCTTGAGCGAGCAAAAACAAAACTAGTAACTCGAATTGTGCTTGGTGGAGAATCTACCTTAGGCAGAATGCGTTCTATCGGTCATGAATGGATGTCTAGAAAAGAGATCCATAACCTTAATAATTACGTTTCAAAGATAAAGAGAGTCGATAGAGCGACGATTAATAAAGCACTTGAGAAATTTCCACTAACTGACTGGTCTGAATTTAGATTGCAGTCTGAGAATTGATAAAGAATTTACTTATCCCCGTATAACTCATCTTCATCAATATCAAGATCGATATCGTCATCAGCAGAGTTGTCATCGACTTCTTCCTCTTCCTCCTCTGCATCGTTTTCGAATATCTCTGGGTCTAACTCTTTAAGAGATTCGGTAAGAGTAGAAACAACGGAGGCGATAAAGGAGGGGCTAAATTCGTCTTCGTCCACGACGGCATCTATGGCTGAGCTAACTTCGCTGATAATAGCACTGGACAGCTCCGCTTCGGATTCTGTACCGTAGTCCTCAGACAAAGTTTCCTCTAATGTCTTAAACCCTAAAAGGAGAGTATTTAGACCCTCAACTATTTGATTGTTTGATTTTTTCTTTGCCATAACGGGTTAAATCCAATAGTTTTTACATCTTAATTAAACTACTATGTGGTAGCTGTTATATAGTAGATTACTAGAGAATGCCAAATAGTCAAACAAAAGTGTGTCTCTTAAATGTCTCAAAGTATAGGTTGGTGAGCAGAATGAATGTCAAAAAATCGGTCGTTTTTATCTCTATTATTAGTATTGGGGTTTTTATAACTGGCTGTACCAGTACAAGTAAGTTAGCTGATGGAGCAACGGCTAACGTAGATCTAGTGCAGAAAAAATCATTCACTCAGAAACCGTTTCAATTAAGTTATGTAGATGTTGAAGCGTTGGCAAAGGTGTCTGCTCTAAGAGTTGGTGCGCCAAAGTGGAATAGTGATATGGCTATTTGTCACGATAGAATAAACTTAGAAAAGGAAATCTATACAACCTTTTCCGGGACAGTTGGGGTAGAAACACTCTTAGAGGGTGATAACAAAAATGCAAATGAAGCTTCAATTATTAATTTCACAATGCTGACCTGTGAGGAGAGAGTCGGATCAGCTTTAGGTGTGGAAAACCCAGCAAGTGTATCCTTTCTCATTACCGTTAATGCGTCTGATGGCCAAGAGATTTGGTCCGGTACGTTTAATCTTAAAGATGCTGCCTTATTTGATAACTTATTGGCGGCACCAGAAAAGCTTAAAATCGGAGCTGGCTGGCTAACCGCAAACGACCTTATCCAGCATGGGTTAAAATTAGCAGCGAAGGACTTTGAAAGCCAAAGAGCTCGATTCTTTATCTCAAATGGTTTTGGGACAGTTACTAACTAGTCTTTTGCTAGTAAGTATTGGCCCTGCCTTCACTTTATTGCTGAGAAAAAACTGAGAAATTGCTGAAAAATCACAGCGGACAGCACTTTCAGTGTTTCCAAAAATCAATCTGTAGTTCAAAATTCGAATACTTCAGTGCTTGAAAACAATCTGTTGATGCCGCTATTAATAATATTAATTATTAATACTGCAACTTTTGATTTTTTTATTAGGTATAGATTTTGAGCGTCAAGAAAAGAAGACCAGATTCACGAAAGAGAAAAAAGAGAAACTCACCATCTTTGGCGAGAAAGCCAGAGGATTATAAATGGGGGCCAGAGGCCTTATCCATTGTGTTTGGTGCAATATCAGTTTTTCTACTTTGTAGTATCGTAGTTCAGCATGCTGAACTACGGGTGATGTTTGGAATTGAAGATCGCTCCGATAAGATCTTAGGCCCGGTTGGACGTTTTGTCGGTGTTATGTTGTATGGCTCGATGGGCTGGGGTTCTTTGACCCTTGTTGCTTGGACAGCTTTTCTCTCTGTTCAGGCTTGGAAAGAGCAACTTTTATTAAAAGATATAAAACATCCGGTCTGGGTCCTCTCTTTAGGAAGTGTAGGAGTTCTATTTTCATTATGTACAGTTTTAGCAATTCTATTTGGTGAGAGTGCTGGAGGCAGTATCGGAATAATGGCTAGTAAGCCATTACTTATGCTTTTTAGTGTTGTTGGAGCGTTAATTGTTACAACTGCACTTTTTGTGCTCTCCCTTAGTTTCGCTCTTGGTATGTCAGTTATTCAGATGACCAGGCTAGCATGGGATCTTATTACTGACCTTGTTGCTTTAGTTTTTATAACGATCCCTTTAATGCTCTTTGGTTGGATCACCTTTTTACTTAGCAAAATGTTAGGTGGAATAGTCCTTGTTTTAGAAGCGATTTTTTCAGAGGAAATTATTGGCAAAGTAGGGGCTATTTTCTCATTCTTTCGACGCCAAGAGAATGATGATCGGCCAATGCCTAAACCTCAGATCAGAAAGAATGTAATTGAGGATGATTCTGATAAGGACTTAGATTTTGAGGATGATGATGAAGTGGAATACGAAATTCAGGTCCGTCGTAGAGGTGGGGATGAGAAAGTTTCAGTAAGAGATCTTCAAGCGATTAGACGTCGACTTAAAGAATCTGCTCCTGCAGCGGATATTTACTACTCAGGCAAATATGATCCCCCTGAGATCTCGTTATTACCAAGAGGATTAACTTCAGATAGTGGTACTAATGATGAAGAGCTCATAGATAAATCTCGTCAGATAGAAGTTAAGTTAAAAGATTTTGGAATTCTTGGGCGTGTAACAGAGGTTCATCCTGGACCGGTCATTACCTTATTTGAATTTGAGCCGGCTGCTGGAATTAAGGTCGGAAGGATCTCTGCACTCTCTGATGATCTGGCAATGACACTTAGATCTGTTTCAGTGCGAATTGTTGCTCCGATTCCAGGTAAAGGAACGGTAGGAATAGAAGTTCCTAATGAGAAAAGAGAGATTGTAAGGTTGCGCGATGTGCTAGAAAGCCCAGAAAGTGTTCGAGGTCAATCGATCCTTTCGGTAGGACTTGGAAAGGATACATATGGGGATGCCGTTGTTACAGATATCGCAACGATGCCGCATTTATTAATTGCAGGAGCAACTGGTACAGGTAAATCAGTCTGTATTAACGCAGTACTTTTGAGTCTACTTTATCGGGCAACCCCTGCTGAATTGGGATTAATTCTGATTGACCCAAAGATCCTTGAATTAAGTGTTTATGATGGTATTCCGCACCTAAGAGTTCCGGTTGTAACAATCCCAAAACAAGCCAAGGCCGTGCTTGATTGGGCCGTGCATGAGATGCATCGACGGTACAGGTTAATGCAAAAGGTTGGTGTGCGAGGCATTGATGCCTATAACAGAGTCGCTCGCGGAGAGGAGGAGATAGATAGTGCTGCTAGAATTGAAGAGCACGAGGCTCTTGATCCAACGATCTCTTTAGAGGAGGAGCTAGTTGATGGTGAGGATCTAGAAAGTAGGGATGATGTCGAAGAGGATAATGATGATATTGTTACTGCTGGGGAGACATTAGCCCCGATTCCAAAAATTGTAATAGTAATTGATGAGCTTGCTGATCTGATGTTGACGGTTGGTCGAGAGATTGAAGATCTCATTACCAGGTTGGCTCAAAAAGCTAGAGCAGCAGGAATTCATCTGATTGTTGCAACGCAACGACCATCTGTAGATGTTATTACTGGTCTTATTAAAGCAAACTTTCCTGCTAGACTTTCATTTCAAGTTTCAAGTCGGGTCGATTCTAGAACTATTATTGATAGCATAGGTGCAGAAAAACTCCTTGGACAGGGTGATATGTTATTTATGCCACCAGGAGTTGGATCTTTACGGCGTGTTCATGGAGCGTTTGTTTCTGATTCAGAAGTTAAGAGAGTAGTTGCTGCTCTTAAGAAAAACTGTAAGCCAGTTTATGATCCACTTATTCAAGAACTTTGTGATAAGGCTCTAAAAGAAGATTTAGATGGTGCTCAAAATGCTAACGGGGGCGCGGATGAATACGATGCGCTTTACGATGAGGCAGTAAAGGTTGTGCTTGAAAAAGGGAAAGCCTCGACATCTTTAGTTCAGAGAGTTTTAAGGATTGGATATAATAGGGCCGCTAGAATTATTGAAACAATGGAGCGTGATGGCCTTATAGGACCTGCAGATGGTGCTAAGCCTAGAGAGGTGATAGGCTCATCCTCTAATGATTTCCAAAATGATCTATAAGATTTCTCCTATAAAGGCCCTGTTTGGGGTGACGCTTAATCTTGCCCTATTTTTTAATATGGCATCCCCTCAATCGCTTTATGCAGATATGAAAGCCTTTGTTTGCAATAAAGATCTCTCTATCAAAGAGGGTGAAGTAGTTTTAACAAATCTTCAAAAAAAATATAATGAAGTAAAAACCCTCTCTGCTCGCTTTGTTCAATACTCTCACTTAGCTGCTCTCGATACCTCTGAATTAAGTCAGGGAAATTTGGTGTTTACTAAACCAGGTAAGATGAAATGGACATACCATGATCCTGAGCCACAGGAATTTATAGCTGATGGTAAAACACTTTGGTTTTATCAACCTACCGATAACCAAGTTATGGTTGATAACTTTAAAGTCAGCTTTCGAGGAGATCTGCCTGTCTCATTTTTAATAGGCATTGGAGATATAGCAAAGGACTTTAACCTTAAAAAAGCTTGCAAAAGTAGTGAGGGAATTATTTTAGAACTACTTCCAAAAAAGGGAGAAAAAAAGGAAGGAAAAAAAGAAGAAGCGGAATTTCAAAAAATATCCCTCCTCGTGGAGGAGAAAGGATTTCTACCTATTGGGGCAGAGATCTTTGATCCTGCAGGCAATAAAAACTCCTTTATTTTTAGTGAGTTAGATGTTGTAAAAACATATCCTGATGGGTTCTTTTCACCAGAATTTCCTAAGGGTACTGATATTATAGATAACCGAAAAGCTCAGCTTTAGCATAAAATCCTAACTTCCTTTATAATCCCTCCCTCATATGACCAAAGCTTTAAAGATACTTGATCAATCCGCGATGCATAGCCATCAAGACCACCACCATCATGGTGGCGGTGATAGTGGCAGTGATGATCGTGGACAGTGTGCCGTCGCAAATTCAGCACTTATTAATGTGCCGACAACATCCGTTCGGCCCCGTGATTTTAAAGGACGAGTAGCAGTTGTTACACTTGGCTGTGCGAAAAACAGAGTTGATTCAGAGGTGATGCTTGGAAGCTTTGTCAAAAGTGGATTTGAAGTAGTCAATGAAGCTGAAGATGCCGATGTGATATTAGTAAACACCTGCAGCTTTCTTGAAAGTTCAGTAAAAGAGAGTGTTGACGCAATATTGGCTGTGTCGGAACTTAAAGGAAAGGGACGCTGCCGACAGATCTTAGTAGCCGGTTGCCTTGTTGAAAGATACAGAGAGGAATTAACTAAAACTCTCCCCGAGGTGGATAAGTTTGTCTCAATTGATGACATTACTAAAGTCGGAGATATAGCTTCAGGTGGTTTTGATAGTGTGATTGATCGCGCAGCACGCCCATATTTTCTATACGATGATACTTTACCACGGTATCTTTCAACTAAAATTCACACAGCCTATGTAAAGATCTCTGACGGATGTAATCGCCCATGTACATTCTGCATTATCCCAAAAATTCGTGGGGCCATGCGCAGCCGTGATTTTGATTCCGTAATTCGAGAGGTAGTTGAATTAGGTGAGCGTGGTGTTAAAGAGGTCAATCTAATTGCTCAGGACCTTACTTCCTACGGATTAGATAGTAAGGGAAAGAGACTCTCTGATCTTTTAGAGAAACTCGATGCCGCATCGGCTGCTCGATGGATCAGACTATTATATGCTTACCCAGTTGGAACAGACGATAAACTGCTACGAGCGATCTCTGATCTGCCATCAGTTGTAGAGTACCTTGATATTCCACTTCAGCACTCTAGTGATTCCCTTTTAAAAGTAATGAAAAGACCACTTGGACAATTTTCTCCTAGAAGCATAGTTGAAAAGATTAGAACTCAAGCACCAACTATTCATATTAGAACTACATTTATTGTAGGATTTCCTGGTGAAACAGAGAAAGACGTTGAGGATCTTGAATCATTTATTTTAGAGGGGCATTTTACTAATCTTGGTGTTTTCAAATATTCTCCTGAGCCAGGTACTCCAGCTTTTGAGTTGCCAAATCAAATTGAGACTAAGGAGAAAGAGGCTAGATATAAGCGGTTAATGTTAGCTCAACAAAAAGTTAACACAGATAGATTAAAGAGCTTTGTTGGAGATGAGTTTGAAGTCCTTATTGAAGGGACTCACGAAGATACTGATCTGTTATTCACTGGACGAACCCGCTTTCAAGCCCCAGAGATTGACGGCACAGTAATTATAAATGAATTTAGTGATGGGGTTAGTAACGTTGTCCCAGGACAGTTTGGTAAAGTTAAGATTACTGAGGTTGTTGGTTATGATCTCTTAGGAACCCTAATTAACGTAGAATAGATGCAGAATAAATCACACAGAGTAAATTTATGACAGAATCTCCAAGGAGATCTCCAAGGATTGGAATCTTTATTATCGCATACAATGCGGTCAATCATCTGATCGATACTATCTCAAGAATACCTAAAGAAACTTATGATGAGGTTGAAGAGATCTTTGTTATTGATGACGCTAGTAAAGATAATACTTATTACGCCGCTCTTGGATATAAGCATGAGTACGGGATTGAGAAGTTACACGTAATGCGGAACAAGGTTAATCAGGGCTACGGGGGAAACCAAAAAGTTGGGTATAAATACGCAATTGATCGCGGACTAGATGTTGTCGCCTTGATACATGGAGATGGTCAATATGCTCCTGAACGGTTGCCTGATCTGCTTGCCCCATTTAAAGATGGTAGTGCCGAGATGGTTTTCGGTTCCCGAATGTCTACACCAAAAGCAGCCTTAGATGGAGGCATGCCTCTTTATAAATATTATGGAAACAGAATTCTGACCTATGCTCAGAATAAATTAACTGGATTAAATCTTAGTGAGTATCATTCTGGATATAGGTTATATTCAATGGCTGCGCTTAAGCAGTTACCATTTTTGGAATTCACTAATACCTGGCACTTTGATACTGAGATAATTTTGGCTTTAGCTGAACGTAATATGCGAATCGTAGAAAAGCCGATCCCAACATATTATGGTGATGAGATATGTCACGTAAATGGAATACCTTATGCGGCGCACTGCATAAAAACTTCAATAAAATATTATTTAAACAGAAGGCAGAATATTTTAACATTTCCTGGTACCTATACCCCAGCTCAGCATCCTGAATATAGGCTAGCATCGAACGGGACTTAATCTGAGATTTAGCGACGTTGCTTTCGACAGCAACTACTTCGACCAGTGGAAGTAGAATGTTAACAACTTTATTTAAATTTTACTTAATACCACTTCAATAAATGGTATTTCTTCAACACAGGAATTGTTTGTGAGTTTTGTTTGTCGCAAATTTGCTATTGCTCTGTTATGTAACTCTTCGGATCTAGTTGCTTGGCAACATTCTTCAATTATGTAGGTGAAAAACCCAAAGTCAGATGCTTCATGAGCTGTCGCAGTTAGCATGTTGTTGTCTTTGGATGAAAACCATTTTGCTTGCTTATTCCACATTGAGTCTTCCTCAGCATGGAAAAGAGCCTCAAAGTAAAGAGAGTAAGGCACATCAGTTATGAGCTTGTTGATCCGTTCTACGATATAAGCCATACGGTCATTCAAAAAGCGAGGCTGTACGTCAACTATTAGTGCCTTTTTTCGTTTAGAGTTTGGAATTTTCATGAGAACTGTTTTTATCATACCATCGTTCTTCTGATTGGTGACACAGTAAACGAAGATTACTCTATTGATGTACCAAAGAACAATCCTTGAATAATCATTAATAAATATTTAATTTTGTTCTTGACAGGAAATTCTGGAGTAGGTGTTAGTCAAAGTCTGATCTTACGGCAGCATTGTTTAAATCGGTCAGGATCGCCTAAGAAAAATCATCTCTAAAACTGACACCGTTTCGATCTATTGAACCAAGATCTTGTTATTAACACTCTTAAAGAGCCTCGAAAAAACCTATGCTATAAAGATAAAATAAATTATTGGAGACGGTATGAGTTTAGAAAATATTAGTGATAGCGAGCTAAATGATAGGATACTTATCCTTACTAGTAAGGAACGGGAGATCTCCCTAAAGTTTCTTGTTTACCTCGGCGAGTTTGATAAGAGAAAACTTTATTTAGGCCAAGGGTACTCTAGTCTATTTGATTATTGCTGCAGAAAATTGAAATTTTCAGAAAGTAGTGCTTTTAGACGAATGGAGAGTGCGAGATGTTTAAGAGAGCATCCAGAACTTAAAGAGAGCTTTTTAAATGGGGCAGTATCGATGTGCACGATTGCAACTGCAGCAAGGGCAATTAGAGAGAAAAAGACTCAACCTACTCAGATTATTGGTAAATCAAAAAGTGAAATTCAAGCACTTTTGGCTGTGGCATTACCTGTGGAAAAACCCATAGAGAAAATTAGAGCGATAGCGGTTAAGATGGACATAGCGGCACCTGATAAAAACTTAGGTGTTGTGAAAACAGCGGTAAGAGAAGCAGAAATAGAGCAAGCAGAGCTAAGATATGAAATAAAATTCTCTGTTAAAAAAGAGATTATGCAAAAATTAGAGACTGCTAAAGCCAGACTATCTAATAAACTTGGGGCTGATTTATCAATAGAGAATATTTTCGGGGAATTACTTGAACATTATATTGCCGATCCAAAACCACGAAAAGTCAGTAAAACTAACAATAATACAAGATATGTTTCGGCATTTGTAAAACGGGAGGTTTTAAAGCGTGACAATTGCCGATGTAGTTACATCTCATCAAATGAAATTCGGTGCACAGAAACAAAATATCTCCATCTAGACCATATAAAACCATTTGCTATCGGAGGAAGATCAAATTTAGAAAATCTAAGAGTTCTATGCAGCGCCCATAATAGAGTTAGAATTTCAGAAACATTTCCAGAGGCTCGAAGGTAAACTTCCACCGGTGGAAGTCGAGTAGTAGGTTTGTCAGTTTGAGTGATAAGGCAGT
>CAZFXN010000058.1:0-13601 GCA_964523015.1 uncultured Bdellovibrionales bacterium
GCTTTAGATCCGAGGCACGCAGTGCTATTGCTGATTACATTGAAAACTTTTACAATACCTTTAGAACTCATTCTTCTATCGGTTATTGTAGCCCCTGTGACTTTGAAGACAAATTCAAGGTCGCAGCTTAGTGGAATAAGTGTCCACTAAAGTGGGGGAAGATCAATCTGCCTCGACAACACGGAGTTGCTCTGCAAGTTCGGGCTTTAACCCGACCATCTGTTGATAGAGAGCCTCGCCTTGTTCATGAGAGATTACTCGACCTCTCGGTAGAGTAACTCCCAATGATGCAGCAAATTCTCTCAGACACTTCGGTATGGTATTGCAGTATCCAGATTCACGATTTGGTTGTTCACCAGATCGGGGACCACGAAAATGCAACTCCATCTTGCCAGTTTTGTGAAATGCATCTGCAGTATGAACGATAATGCCGCCTTTAGGCCAGCATCAGGTTCAAAGTCGCAGTGATCTTCACATCCAAATAGAGCAACGTCGTATTTAGTTCTAGTTGCTCGAACTACGCTGACTGCAAGAAGCCAGTCTTCGCTGCAGAACCGAAAAGGAGTCCATCCTCGTCCGGTTCCCTTCTTAAGTTCTCCTTGAAAGTTGGCCACGTAATCGTCATACCAATCCATCACCATTTCGTTGGTGACCTTAGGCATGTTTCTTCACCATCTACCTTTCTAAGTTGTCAAAGAATTCTTTGGAGTAATTTCGGTTGAAATTGACACCTCCAAGAAAGGGTGGAGATTACCATAGTTGTATTATGACAAAAAGTGGCTTGGGGGATAAAATAGGGCGGTTATTGGTTAATTGGTGGTAGTTAGTTATCTGTTATATAAGTTTAGGGATTAACTTATCCCCAGATAACCATGCAAGATTTTGATAAAGAGCGGCTGGCAATGGTTGAGGCGATCAAAGAACCAGCCCGTATAAAAGACAAACGCGTTATTTCAGCCTTAAAAAAAGTGCCGCGTCACCTGTTTGTGCCAGAAAGGGAAATTTTACGCGCATATGAATGCTCTACATTGCCTGGCGATGGCAGTTATGAATTTTGGTCAGTTTCAGATCCAGCCTGCGTGGCCTTTATGTGCCAGTCATTGAACCTTAAAGGCCAGGAAAATGTATTAGATGTTGGTGGTGGTAGTGGATATCATGCAGCAATTCTAGGCCAACTTGTCAGAAAAGTTACCTCCATTGAACGAATATCCTCGTTGGTTGAGCGAGCCTCTAAGGTATGTACTGAGCTAAATTATAAGAATATTGAGTTTAAAATAGGGGATGCTCATAATGGATATAAAGAGGCAGCACCCTATGACGCAATAAATATTGCATGCTCTACTCCAAGTATTCCTAAAGAGCTTCTTAATCAATTAGCCCCAAATGGAAGGATAATTATTCCTTTAGAAAATAAAGATGGATGCAATCTTGTACTAATCAGAAAATTAATGGACCGCACTATTAAATCAACTATCCTAAGTAAGGCATCATTTGTGCCTATGAGATCAGGGACTGCATAGAGCTACCCTTGATACTCAAAACACCCCTTATCGGAGGTGATTTTTAAAGTATTAGCATCGCCGCTTTCAAATTTTTTATTTCCTTGAGCCTTTTCAACCCGACCGATAATTCTACTTTCAACGTTGAAAGTAGCAGCGATCTTTTTAATGGCATCATAATTACTTTCTGGGGAGATTATCTCAATTCTGTGCCCCATGTTAAAAACTGAATACATCTCATCCCACGGGACATTAAGGGATTCTTGAATCATTTTAAAAATTGGTGGGCATGGAAAAAGGGTGTCTTTTATATATGAAACGCCTTTGCCGAAGCGAAGGATCTTAGTTTGGCCACCACCAGTACAGTTAATGATGCCGTGAATTTCATTGACTGAAACAGTTTTAAAAATTTCAAAAAGTATCGGTGCATAAGTCCTAGTAGGGGAGAGTAGAGCCTCGACTAAAGATTGACCACCCAATTCAGAGGGTTTCGCCATTAGATCGAGCTTGCCATTATAGGCATCAGATAATTTAATATTTGGGTCTAAAATTTCTGGATATTTTTCCGGATATTTTTTAGCGATCAGGGCGTGACGAGCTAAAGTATACCCGTTACTTGAAAGACTTGAGTTAGGGGATTTTTCATAGCTTGCTTGACCAGTGTTGGATAAGCCAATAATTACATCTCCAGGGACAATTTGATCCGTTGAGATAGTTCTATCTCTCTTCACTCTTCCAAAAAGTGTTGAATCGATAATTATAGTTCTTACTAAATCTCCAACATCCGCTGTTTCTCCACCACAAAGATTTACAGTAATGCCATATGTAGCCAGCAAGCTTACGACTTCACGATACCCTTCAATGACCTCTTTGATCGCGGTATCAGGAATAACAAGTTTATTACGTCCAATAGTATTAGATAGGGATAGCGCTTCAACCGGCCCAGTGCAGAGAACATCATCAAGGTTCATGATCAAAGAATCATAGGCAAGCGATCTAAACCAACTTGGATCGTTCGTCTCTTTAAATGCCAGGTAAGCAACTATTGATTTAGTCCCAGCACCATCAGCATGTAAGAATGAATAGTATTCTTTATCCCCACCGACATCTTCCATCAGCTCGATAAAATACGAAGGTTTTTTTGAACCAATTGCATTAAGCACCCCCTCTTTTGATGAGGAGGCACCAAGAGCTTTATAGATTGAGGACTCTGACCCTTTTGACATCTCTATTTTTGTAGTCTGCTTTTTAAGGCTACTTTTTAGGCTACTTTTTAAGGCTACTTTTTAAGGCTGTGGACAAAAGCTATAACATTATCAATATCAGCATCACTCAATTGAGCTTGTGCTGGCATAAGTGGACTTAATCCAACTGCCATACCACCTTTCTTTAATAAATCTTTCATCTTGGCATCATCAGTTGCGTATTTAAAAGCTCCGTCTTTTAAATTCCTTGGTTTCTGTTCAGCTGGAAGTGCCGCCGCTACTGGACCATCTCCTGCTCCCTCCTGTCCATGACAGCTGGCGCAAAGGGTTCCAAATAACTCTTTTCCTTTTGCCGCATCGGCTGCCCAGGTAGTGTTTGTAATAGAGAGTAATCCGATAAATAGATATATAAAAACACGGTTCATATGAAATTCTCCAAATGAATTGAAACTATTAAAAACTTAAGTAATCCAATTCCATACTATAATTCTTAAGAACACTACCTAGCAAGGGCTGAGGCAGCTAATTCCTTGAACTTAGGAGAATATTTTTGTTAGAGTGCCGTATATCAAGGACGAGAGATTAAGTAGCGAAAGTAAGTAGCGAAAGTAAGCGAAGAAAATAAGCGGAGTAAGTAAGCATGGACCCGATTTCCAAAATTAGAGAGAAAAGTCGCGAGCAGTGGTTTGAACTTTTAAAATGTTACGTCGATGATATCCGAATATGGATTGAGGATAATGGCGTTAAGGCATCAGCGCTCGCCCTTGTCTTTGGAATGGTCATAATTCTATTTTTTAAAGTTATTGTTTTTATTTCAGTCATGGCCATATTGGTTGCGTTTTTTGTATGGAGCGTAGCAATGCCTGAGAGTGAGGTTGGAAAGCATCCAAGTACGTCTTCTACTAATGGGCACGAAAAAGTGAATAGTAAAGATGAGAGGAAAGAAGAGAGTAAAAAAGATAACAACGATAAGACTACTCATTAGTTGGCCTGCCTAGACTAAAGTATTTTTCAAAGTAATTTTGTGGCTAAATATCGGCTAGATGAACTCTTAGTAAAATTAGATCTAGCGACCGATCCTAAGCATGCCCAAAAGTTAATTTTAGCTGGTGAAGTTTTTGTTAACGAGGAGCGTACTGCTAAAGCTGGGTCACTAATTGATGAAAATGCAACGATTAGGCTCTTAAAGAAAAGCCAGTACGTAAGCCGGGCGGGTGAAAAATTAAAAGGGGCGATTGATTTTTTCGAGTTAGATCTCAGCAATATTATCGCTGTTGATCTAGGCGCATCAACAGGTGGATTCACTGATTGTTTATTAAAAGAGGGCGCAGCAAAAGTATATGCAGTCGATGTAGGTAAGAATGAATTAGCCTGGAATTTAAGAAAAGATGAGCGAGTAGTTAATTTATCAGGGGTCAACGCCAGATCTATTGATCAGATTCCATCTGAAACATTTGCCGAGAAGCCCACATTTGCCACCATTGATTTAAGTTTTATCTCATCTACTTTAGTTCTCTCTTCTCTGAAAGAGATTTTAAGTAGGCCAGCTAATATTTTACTTTTAGTAAAGCCACAGTTTGAATTGCCTAAAGATCAAATTAGTCCTGGAGGTGTAGTTAATGATCCTTCATTACATGCTATCGCTTGCTCCTCAGTCAGTGAGTTTGCAATCAACAAAGGGTATAATCACAAAGGAACTTATACTTCGCCGGTAAGAGGGTTAAAGAAAGGGAATCAGGAATATTTTCTATATCTAACTCTGGTCTAACTTAAAATGTCACATAACATCAATCGCTTAAAAGGGCTATATTTTGAGCCCCTCTTCTCTGTTTGGGAATGCATCTAAATTTAATCAGCACTACGTAAGATTTTTTCGCAGACCCTACAGATTTATAAAGATAATGACGATTATATCATTGTATACCAAAGCATAGCAGGTTTTGCTGGTTTCTAGACAAGCCTTCGGCTTGGCAGAATTTCGAATAACGCTTTGGTATTTTTTGTTTGGCTCAATTCCTGACGAAATTGAGCTGTAGGTTATTAGGTTATGGAATCGACAATAATAGGTTATCCATACATTACAATCGCTGAAGATCTTGATGGCGCCGGTTTATGTTGGCGCCCTGAGGTAGGCGACGAAGTTTCTCATCGCGATAATCTATCTAGCATCTCAATTCTAGTTGATCCTGATGGAATGTCTCCAAAAGAATTACGTCAAACATATCTTTGGCTTCCCACTGTTGAACAACTTGTTTCCCAAATTGAAGCAAGGCAAGCGATCCTTTTCCATGCTGGGTTAGAGATGACCACTGGACTTATGGCTTACAAGACAGTCGTTCAAGCACAAACTGGATTGATTGAAAGTGTTGGAGAATCATTAAGAGTCTCAGTTGGTCTTGCCCTACGAGATCTTTTATACAGAGAGCGCAGAACTACGCTTCATTAGTAGGCATTAATAAGCACTAATAGGTCTGCCACTAAATATTACTGTACTAAACATTACTATCTTCTGTTGTCTCTTCAGTTGTTTTTTCTGGATTTTCAGTAGCCGGATATTCTGCGGCGTTACTATTCTCTTTTATTTGCCCTTTGTTTCGAGCAGTTTGACGCTTTCTTCTTTTAATAAATAATAGATAAATAATAACGACTGCAGGAAATGCCAATAGGAGGGCCCACAGCTTAGCCTCGTCCATAAAACTTACAAGGGTATCGTACTGTTCAGAAAATGTATAACCTAACCAGATCATAAGTGGCACACTGATCAGAGCTGCTAAAGAATCAGCTATAATAAATCTAACCCAACTCATCCTTACAGCCCCACAAACAAGGAACGTTACAGTTCTAAGATAGAAAAGATGCCTAGCGATAAAGATCATCCACAGACTCCGTCTCTCTAAACGTAAACGGAGATGTTTAACTCGGCGGGGCCCAATTCTTTTTTTAAACCACGGCTTTTCAAATAGAGCAGGTCCAAGTCTACGACCGATGGAAAAAATAAGGAGATCTCCAAAGAGAACACCGGCATAGCATACGGCAATGGTAGTAGTTACTTTTACATTACCACTATGTGCAACTATGCCACCAAATATAAGTGGTAGATCCTCAGGTATGGGGAATCCGATCGCTCCTAATATGAGAAGTCCAAATAGAATTCCGTGAATTAGTGCTGGGTTATCAAGCCCAAGAAACCATTCGCTCATTCATTAAATATCGAACAATTCTTAGTGGGAAGCAATCTTGAATGGTATTTATTAATTGTATGTAATTACTAGTTGACTTGAACGAGAACATTCTGTTTCATAATGATGCCTTGCTGATCGCTGATTGAATCTCGTGACCAAAACTTATTGCCTGAGCCATCTTCTCGTAAAGAATAAGGAAACATAATATTGTTATTTACATCCCTCTGTGATTCGCAGCTATCTTTATCAATACAGCTATCAGTATCTGAAAGGGTGTCACTATCAACAGCCACGTCTCCTTTTAATGTGACGGAATTGGACAATCCAAGAGCATGACCAATTTCATGAGCAATTACATTAGCCATATGTAGTGTTTCATCACTAAATTGCTGAGAATTAAGATCGTCATCCCCCCTATCTTTATCAAATTCACCATCTGAACCTGAAAGATTTCGCGCACTGAAAGCAATGGCCGATCGTGATGATGGAATTGCTGGTAATGGACTAAATCCACTTTGGGCAAAAGCATTATCAGGCGAGGAGAGTTTTTCAACTTCAACAGCAAAGAGTAAGACTAGTGTTTGTGGATATTGATTTGAAAGATCCTGATAGATAGAGTTGTTTTTAGGGTCTGATGGGTTTGGCCAAAGAGAGGGGAGGTCGGAACGTCTGATTATGTTTATTGCTAATTGAATATTCTGTTTATCAAAGAATCCTTGAGCTTTAGCAAAAGCTGATTCTATTGAGGTTCTGTTGTTTTGATCGCCAGCAAGGCTACCAGCAAGTAATGCATTGATATTTACCGTTGCTTTGGATTGAAAATTACCAGAATCAAATTTTGTAACAATGCTAAGGGCAACTGGCACATGACTTAGAAAATTTGAGGAAGTTTTCTTTCTGGCTATAATTCTAACCTTATAAGATCCAGGAGTGAGTTTGCCAAATTTAGAAGGTGAAGATGGATAGTTAATTGCTATCGGGGAGGCGTTAAAAATTTCTTGCCCAGAAAATGAGGCAATGTCATTTGCATCAATTAGCACAGCACCATTAGGAGCAGTAAGATTGTCAAAGGTTAAGAATGCATCCTCTATAGAAAAAGCTGAAAGTGAAAACGCGCTACTTCCAGCTTCAATAGGAAAAAAGATCTCAATTGAGCCGCTACTTGAAGTCGTGCCTGACAGAGTAACTGTTTTAAGTGATAAAGATGATTGTCCTACGCTTTCAAATTCATCACTACTTTTTGAACAACCAAAGAGGGAAACTAAAAGAAGAGTGGAGAGAATGGCTGCTAAAATATTAGCTCGTTGCTTTTCCATATTAGGTAACCGATAGATTTTATATATAAAATGACGTTTGATAATAAGCTTGAGGTGTAGCTTAGTCAAACAGCCAACTAAGAGTAAGCTATTATAATGCTTGTAAATTTTTTTGGGTTATTCACTATAATAGTACTAGATCTATTTCTTGGAGCTACCTAGAGATTTATCAATGAGATCAGCCATAATTGCAATTGCGGCTTTTTCACGATCTAAGACCTCTCCATCTGAGGAAAGATCAATGCATAGACGGTCAGCGTAAATCACGCCGACGCACCGTTCTCCAAACCCAACAGGGATAGCCACAATTGGCCAACCATTAGAAAATAAAGGATTCCCTGTAAATACAGCACTCCCTTCTTTAAGAGCTTTGGCATCTGGAGCAAATCGATCGTTGCCGCCATTCATCGGCCTAATTATAGACTTTGGATCAGCAGTTGATTGGCCAATCAAAGTTCGTCCGACTAGTTCATTGGTTGCTTTGTTTTTAAGTAACAGAAGTACCCGATCAAATTTTAATCCCCAAGCCAAGGTTTCCATCACTATGGTAATAACCGCGGCTGACGGGGCTTTATCAAGAACTGCACCTTTTACTTCATCAACGAAACTTGTTAGTCGATCAATTGATCCAACATCAATCTTCTGGGATGGTTCAGTAAGTCCAATAGCGTAACTTGAAATAAACTCCGGCAGTGAAGTTACATTAATATCGAGAGCTTCACAGTAAGAGGTGAATTGTTCTGGAAGAAGCCCTATAGCTTTTCGAAGTTTGTGAGGATCTATTCCAAGCGTGGTCGCTCCTTCAAGGGCCTTATCAAGAGCCCCAGGGGTACCCATTAAAACTATGGCATTACTAATTTCTTGAGAGATCTTAATCGCATTTACAATTCGCTCCATGCTGTGGGCAGCTTTGGCACTTAGCTCTGGATGGGCACAGGCGTGTACAGCACTTTTGTAAAGTGGAGGCACATCTAATGATTTAATAACCTCAAGACTTAATCCAGATCCATAAACACCAACTATATCTTTTAGGCATTGATCAAATGTATTTCCACTAAGCTCAGATTGCTTAAGTGCAGTCTCGTATATTCTTGGAAAATAGTGAGCTAAGCTCAGCGTTCCAATCTCTGAAAACATTCCTAATAGGTACCCCAACTCGTTTTTGGTAGACTCCCCTGGGTTCATGATCGGCATTACCGAGCTAGTTATCAAAGAGGTACAGATAGTTTTCTTGATACAGTTTCCAAAATGAGAATCTTTATTCCCAGCAGTAAAGCTTTTAAGTAGGGTTATTCCAGAGAAAATTTCTACGAGAGGTTCCATACCAAACTGTAGCACCGCTTGACTGACAGTCATGATCGGCTTGGCTCGACGATAAAAAGAGCTATTTACAATATGAAGTAATCTTGTTGCTAATGAAGGCTCTTTAAGAATTAACTCTGCAATCTGTGTTGATGTAGTTTTAGGATCTGATGCTAGTGCTCTAAGGTTAGTAATAGCTTTGGCACTAGATGGAAAGTTCCCATCCTCTTTTAGTGCTTTTTGTAATTGAGCAAATAGCTTCTCAGTGGCCGGATTTTTTGCCGGCTCCTCTATTATGATCTGAGTCTCTCCTAGAAGAAGGTCTTCAATAGAGACTGCCTCTGAATTGCTCTCTGAACTACTCTCAGCCATTTTAACAGCACTTGTTTGGTTTTATAACCTAATCAATAACCTAATCACTCAAGGAGAAAAATTGTTCTTTGAAAGGTTGTTCTTTTTGCCTATAAAGAACTTCTACTACTCTAAAGTACCTGTTTCTCCACTATAAATAGGATCGACATTTACGGGGATTACTTAATAAATGGCGGCTTATAGGTAGGAGCCACGGTGAATAAAAGTTCTATAATTCTAATAAGTTAAGATGGAGCAAATCCTTTTCTCATCGTATTTTCAGTAATAGTGCGTGGTTCCATGAACTGTATTAGATAGTCAGGTCCTCCAGCTTTCGAGCCAACTCCCGACATTTTAAATCCACCAAAGGGCTGTCTGTAAACAAGTGCCCCAGTCTGTTTTCTATTTATATATAGATTACCGACTCTAAATTCAGATCGAGCTTTCTCTAAGTTTTTTGGGCTCCTTGAAAAAACCGCACCAGTAAGAGCGTAAGGGGAATTGTTAGCAAACTTTAATGCCTCATCAAAATTCTTAGCCTTTGTGCAGGCTAGTACAGGGCCAAAAAGTTCCTCATGCCACAACCAATGAGTATCAGGAACATCTTTAAAGATTGTTGCAGGAACATAGTTGCCTGTTGTAGGGACCTCTCCTTTATGTGCAACCTTTAGATCCTTTTCTGCTTTAGCAATTTGAGAAAGAAGTCTTTTCTGTGAAGCCTGATCTATTACAGGACAAAGTAGGGTAGAGGGTTCTTTGCCTGGGCCAACAATTATATCTGATGTCGCATTAACTAACCGCTCCATAAATTTTTCATATAGAGATCCAACGATGATCGCTCTTGAGCAAGCTGAGCATTTCTGTCCAGCAAAACCGTAAGTTGCATAGAGGACTCCTTTTACAGCTTCATCAAGATCGGCATCTTCATCAATAATGGCTGCATTTTTACCCCCCATTTCAGCGATAACTCTTTTAACATTTTTTTGCCCTGGATGAACTACGGCGGCTCTTTTAATAATATCAAGACCAACTTCTTGCGATCCGGTAAAACAGATAAAATCAACCAGTGGACTCTCCACCATCTGAGCACCAATTACTGATCCTCTACCAGGCAGGTAAGCTAGCGCGTCTCCAGGAATTCCAGCAGCATGTAAGATCTTTACTAATGCAAATGCGATCAGGGCAGTTTGATCTGATGGCTTAAGTGCTACAGTATTTCCAGTTACTAATCCTGCCACAGCCATTCCGCATGCAATAGCTAATGGAAAATTCCATGGTGATATTACAACGCCCACTCCTCGGGATTGATAAAAATAGATATTATCCTCTCCTGGTACAGAGCTCATAGATTGAGGTGGTCCAAGCCGCATCATTTCATCTGCGTAATATTCACAAAAATCAATTGCTTCAGCAGTATCACCATCTGCCTCTGCCCAAGGTTTTCCAGATTCACGAACGATGAGAGCATTTAATTCAAACCTCTGTTCCCTCATTATTTGTGCGGCATTTTTAATAATTGCAGCTCTTCTATCGTAGGGAACACCTCTCCATTTAAGAGAGCCCTCAGCCAGTACGCTTAGTGCTTCAGCAGTGAGGGCACTATCGGCATGATCAATTTTGCCGACTACTATTGAAGGATCCGCCGGATCGGTAGAATTAATACTTTGTGAGCAAGAGATCTCTTTACCAGCGACCATCGGTTTTGCAATTAGGCCACCCTTTCTAATTTGGTTATCTAAGTTATCAAGGGCAACTTGAAATGCGCGACGGTTTTGAAGAATTGTAAAATCAAGTAGCGGTTCGTTTTTAAACATAATGGCACCTCATAAAAATTTGCACTTGAGATCTTGTGCTACTAAAGCAGCTACTCACGCATTTCTGGTTGTCTTAACAGATCTTCGATTTTATCATCTTCAAAGAAGGTATGTCTAAGAAAAGATTCATTTGATGTGTTCTCAAGTAATCTTCTGATTAAATATCCCATACCTGGAAGCATTTCACCAAGTGGGGTGTACTGTCTTACTAGGTAGCCTTCATCAATAAAGGCTTGTGCTATTGGATCAGCCATACCAAACAGCATTTGAAGTTCAAAATCTTTCGGTTGTAATCCTTTCATTTTGGCATAGGTACAAGCGTGAGCTAATGATCTTACGTTATGAGAGCCAAACGCAGGCAAGATTAAATCATGATGATCGATTAATTTTTTAGATAAAAGTTCGTAATTTGCATCAGAAGATTCTTTGATTCTAAACAAAGGACATTCCCAATCATTTTGATCACAGCTTATTGTTTCATGATCCCAATAGGCTCCTTTCACTAACCGGACAGCGATCGGGGAGCCACGTAATCGAGAGAATTCAATTAAGCTATCTAAGATACTCTCAGCATTTTTTGAATAGGTCTGAACTACAATTCCTGGATAAGGAAAATCACGAAACTCTTCACTACCAAAGACTCGGGCAAATGTTTTGTAAATGATCTCGTTATTGCCAGAGTCTTCCGCATCTACATAGACAAAAGCATTGAGCTCTTTAGCTCGCCTAACGATTGCACCTAGTCTTTCTGAGAGAACTCGTACACTTCTATCAACATTAAGAGGTCCGCATTGAGAATAAAGAGCGGTTAGTTTCACAGAGATACAGACAGGAGTGCTATCTCCTCGGTGTCCTTTTATGAGCGGTTTTGCTTCAGGCCAATAGGGGACAAATTTTGAAAAAACATTTAGTGCTTCAATGTAACGATCGACATAAGCGACCGCTTCTTTTTCACTCAAAGAATACTCTCCTAATAGGTCTACTGTAAAAGCTAACTTGTTAGCTCTAAGCTTCCTTAATGCTGGTAATGCTGATTCAGGATCATGCCCAGCTATAAACTGAACAGCCATCTGCTCAACCCCAAATCGCGTGGCTATGCCAGCTAGAGTTGCTCGAGGAGACGATGGATCGATGTCGATTAGCCAGTTTAAAAGTGGATTAATTTTCTTTGCAACAGGGGAGAGATATTCTGCTAAGTGTTGAGTTATGGCTTCATTTGTTTTGAGAGTTGGTAAAACGTCAACGAGCCTAAACATATTAAGTTTAAGTTCAGGATTCTTCATTGACCATTCCATCATCTCAGCAGTCCAAAATTTACGATCAAAAAATGATGGCTTTTTTCTTTTGATAAGAGAGAAGATCGCTTGTCCTAAACTGATCGTAGATTTGTTAAGCTCTAAAAGATCAACATAGGATAAATACTCTTCCGGTTCAGGTAACATCGCTGCTTCATGCTGTGTGGTTTGTGGGATCATAGTTTACGAAAAAGATAATTTTACTAAAATTTTATTAGCTTCAATAATGTCACCAACTTTGACATTAATTTCATCAACTGTAGCAGCTAATGGTGCTTTAAGCGGGTGCTCCATCTTCATTGATTCTAAAATTACCAAGGATGTGCCGGCTTCAACAGTATCTTTCTTTTTTACCTGAACTCCGACGATCTTTCCAGGGAAGGGAGAGCGGATCTCGTTTGAATGATGAGCCGCTCCTTTATTTGACTGCAAAGTCGGAAAGAATTCCTCAATCTCAGCAAGTCCAAGATGAGTTGCTATAAACTGCCTATCCTCAACTTTATATAAAGTACAGCCGTGATGTCTCCCCTCTAATAGAAAACTAAGCGCTCCAGATGAAGCTAAAGAAACTTTAGATAGATGATGTAGCACTTCACTTGAATCATGATTTAGTACACGATAAGTATCGCGCTCCAAACTTTGTAGAATAAAAGAGGTTTCTATATCACTGACCTTTAGAGTCGTCCTTACTTCAGATCCAGATTGACGCCAAGCAAAATTACGATTCCATGAATCAGGTTTCTCAGTATTAGACCTGTATCGATCAGTTATCAGGGAGAGAGCCCCAAAAAGAGCTCTAGTACTATGTTGCTCTGCCTCTGAAGGAATTAAAGACTCAGCAAAATTAATATGAAAAGCGGGGGAACTAAATTCAGAAGAGTTTAAAATTTTAAGGAGATAAGGAATGTTTGTTTTAATACCACAGATATGAAAGTTCCTAAGAGCTTGGCAGGTCTGCTGCACAGCTTCGCTTCGTGAATTGGCTTTGACGATTACCTTTGCAATCAATGAATCATAGTAATGAGTAATCACATCACCTTTGCCAAATCCAGTATCTAATCGAACTCCGGGAATATTCGCTAACACAGCACTATTCATCTCTAAGATCTGCCCAGTGGAGGTCATAAAATTTTGCTCAGGTGATTCAGCACATATTCGGCATTCAATAGAGTGTCCAGTACTCTTAATGTTTTTACTGCCGAGAATCTTAGATAGCTTTTCACCGGCGGCAATTCTAATCTGAAGCTCTACTAAATCTAGTCCGGTCGTCTCTTCTGTTACAGGGTGCTCAACTTGGAGCCTGCTATTCACCTCTAAAAAGTAAAATTCACCACTTGGAGCTAAGAGAAACTCAACTGTGCCCGCCCCGACATACCCAGATTCTTTGCAAAGTTTCACTGCGGCATTAAGGATCTCCTCTCTTGTTTTAGGATCTACAAAAACAGCAGGGGCCTCTTCGATAACTTTTTGATGTCGCCTTTGAGCAGTACAATCTCGATCGAAAAGATGCACCGCTTCACCATGGGTGTCCCCAAAGACCTGCACCTCAATATGTCGTCCCTCTTCAATAAGTTTTTCAATAAAGAGTCGACCGTCATTAAAAAAAGCCTCGGCCTCTCTTTTAGCCCCAGCTAAAG
>CAZFXN010000058.1:13611-17276 GCA_964523015.1 uncultured Bdellovibrionales bacterium
CTTTTTTTATAGATCTTTCTCATCCCTCTACCGCCACCACCAGCAGCAGCTTTTACTAAAATTGGTAGACCGTGATCTTTTATAAAAGCATCAATCTTTGCTTCAGAATCAATTCCAGGCACAAGTGGTACTTTACATTTTTTTGCAAACTGCTTAGAGGCTATCTTGTCTCCCATAAGCACGATCGTTTCAGGATTTGGACCGATAAAAGCTATTTTATTTTTAGCTAATGCCTTAGCAAACTCGGCATTTTCAGATAAAAATCCGTAACCTGGATGTACTGCATCAGCCCCAGTTTTTTTACAAGCTTCAATTAGTTTTGGGATAGATAGGTAAGTTTCTTTTGCCTCGTTACCTTTTAGAGCATAGGTCTCATCAGCATTCCTTACGTGCATTGCGTTAGCATCAACATCAGAATGGACAGCTACTGTTTTAATCCCAAGCTTGTGACAGGTTCTTATTATTCGGCAGGCGATTTCGCCACGATTTGCAATTAAGATTTTTTTAAACATAGAATTCTAATTCTTTATTCCTACAAACCATTCCCCGCGCCAGAGCTTAGATAGAAAACTTTGATAAGGCAAAAAATTGATACCATCTTCTATTCTTTCAACTGGATCTCTAGAAATAAGACATCTGTGTTTTATCTTGAAGGAAACATTGATAGATTGCAGCCCTTTTACCATCCTCATATTAGCAGAAGTAGTGGCCTTTACTTCAACAGCAAGCATATCTCCAATAACAAAATCTACCTCATGTTGAGAATGGGTTCTCCAAAAATTAAGGGGCAAGTGAAGTCTCAGATAACTTATGGCAGCCCTAAGCTCTTGACCAATAAATTGCTCGAAGGTGTTGCCAAAATACGGTGTACCTTCTTCTATATTTTTTACTCCTCTGAGGGTATTTGATACGCCAATATCAAAAAAATAAAATTTTGCTGTCGAAACCTCTTTTCTGCTTCCGCTTTTTCTAAGTGGTTCAATCATATGCCCAACAAGTGTATCTTCCAAAATTCGATAGTATTCCCTCACCGTAGTTGGAGACACGCCAAGATCGGATGCAATCTCAGAAAAATTTAAGATCATTCCATTTGAGAGTGCTGATTTTTGTAAAAAACGTGCGAATCTTGGGAGATCCCTCACCAGCCCTTCAGCTGCAATCTCTTCAGTAAGATAGGTGTTCACATATGCATTTAACTCTTCATCAGGAAAATCTGAGAGATAGACCGCAGGAAGTCCTCCAAATCGCAGATACCTTTTTAAGTCAAATGAAGGAATTTCTTGAAAAGTCAGAGGAGAGAGAGTCGCATCCCATGCCCTGCCACCTAAGAGATTTGCGCCCCCACGTCTAAGTTTTCTTGCACTACTGCCTGTTAAGAGGAATCGTAAGTTTTTTTCCTCTATTAGATTATGTACCTCATCAAGGAGAGCAGGAATTTTTTGTACTTCATCAATTACAATAATTTTATGCTTACTGGACTCTACAATTTGCACAAGTTCAGCAGGTCTAGTGGAGAGGCGAAAATAAAAATCACTACTTAATAGGTTAACTATTAATGCTTGATTTGAAAGTTGCTGTTTTATAAGGGAGGTTTTCCCTGTTCCACGTGGACCAAGTAGAAAGATCGATTTTTTGCTTAGTAAATCTTTTATCTTTAGGGCGCGCTCAAGCATCCCTTAAAACTAGCATTGCAACTGGAGATTTTCAAGGAAAATCACAAGCAGTAGTGGCGATTTTTTAACTAGCTTAATTTACTATGGTTTTTAAGCATGTTATTTATGACTACTGTTCCAATACAGCGAGTCTCCAGCCAAGATAATTTCGCTAGAGTTGGGAAGCTTTAGAGATTGAACTTGTTCTGGGTTTAACGATTGCAACAATGTCTGATATGCCACTTGAAATTCTTGAGGATCTGAAGATTTCGAAATATCAGAAGCAAATTTTGCAAAAGTACTATCAACATTATTTGTAGCTGAATACTTAATGAGAGTTTGGTTTGCTTCCTCAATGTTGGCATCACTTGAAAAGGTATCCCAACGCAGTGTAATGAACAGCACTAAGTTAATCCCCATTAAAATAGACCAGGTCATCAGTGTTTTGTTAGCGAATATTGAACGATTTTTTTGAGTGATTGAACGAGTAATTTTAGTCGCTTGAAACGAATGATCCTCATTTAATTTATCAACAGATTCATCAAAGATATCTTTATAGGTTGTAGGAGGAGTTGGGTTGTCGCTGTTATCTTTTCTGTTATCTTTTTTCATAAGCTAGTTATTAATTATTTGCACTAATTATTTGCTCAACAACAGTGTCGTTAACTTGAAAGTAGCGATAGATCTTAGTGCCTTTTGTATTACGGAACTGAAAACCTATAAAGCTACTTACGCTAGGACTCGGAGATGGACTCGGTGAAGGCGACGGACTAGGACTCGCACTAGGCGATGGGCTTGGGGATACGGTAGGCTTTGGCTTTGGTTTAGGTTTAGGTTTTGGCTTAGGTTTGGCCTGTGCTTGGGCTGACTCAATACTAAAAAAAAGTTGAGCGAATGTATCAAGGGAATAGATATTTCCAAGATTGTCTTTAATATTTACACCAGCAAAAGTTGGAGCAGCCGCACCGCTAATAAAATAAGCATAATCTAAGATAACATTATTACTTATTGATGCACCGGCTAGTGGATTATTCAGCATGGCAGGACCATTTTGGTTTGTTATAATAAAGCTATTTATAACATCAGGGTTAGCATTGCCTGATAGAATTGCTAATTTAAAATTTCTGTAATCCGAGTGGGCGGCAGCATCATATGCACCAACCTTCATAGCCTGATAATTGATAATGCTTATTCCAGCAAGAGCAGCGATCATTACAGTAGTAACTAGAACCTCTATGAAAGTAGCACCGTTCTGCTTTTTGAGTCTCTTCATTGCATTACTCTCTTACATTCTAAACACACCATACTTAACCTCTGGCCACTCTTTGTTAAGGCTTGCAGATATACCAAGAGAGAGAACAGTTCGTGTCTCTGCCGGATCAATTATTCCATCATCCCATAGCCGGGCAGTTGAATAGTATGGACTACCTTGAGCACTATAGCTCTCCTCGATCTCTTTTCGGTAGTTCTCTCTTTCTTTCGGATCCCAGGATTTTTTCTGAGTTGCAAAGGATTCATCTTTGACTTGAGTGAGCACGGAAGCGGCTTGCTCAGGGCCCATTACTGAGATCTTTGAGTTGGGCCACATAAAAAGCATCCTTGGTTGGAACGCTCTACCGGCCATGCCGTAATTTCCTGCACCAAACGATCCACCCATTATAACTGTAAATTTTGGAACTGTACTACACGAAACTGCCGTAACCATTTTTGCACCGTCCTTTGCGATTCCACCGTGCTCATATTTTTTACCAACCATAAAGCCAGCAATATTTTGACAAAATACTAATGGAATTTTTCTCTGGTTGCAAAGCTCAATAAAGTGAACAGCCTTTAGGGAACTTTCTGAGAAAAGAATTCCATCGTTAGCTATAATGCCAACAAGGTATCCGCCAATATAGGCAAAGCCGCAGATAATAGAGCTACCATAATGTTTTTTAAACTCATCGAATTCACTACCATCAATTATACGAGCTAGCATCTCTCGCATTGGAAAATGTTTTTTTCTATCTGTAG
>CAZFXN010000059.1:0-17187 GCA_964523015.1 uncultured Bdellovibrionales bacterium
GGTCACTCTCTGTGTTGTTGCATCCACATATTTCAGGGGTTGTTTTGTCTTTGTTTCTAAAAGGAGCCCTGCTCCAGAACTAACATTAGATCACGGACTGACATGCATGCATATCTGCTAACTTATCTAGCTTATACAATATTTTCTGGGGATTTCTCAGGGACGGTTCCTTCTGTCCCCAATTAAACCTTACTTCGTAGCAATAGCTATCGCTATTGCTTCTTCAAGAGAGGTAGACATTAAGAATTGATCTAAGGAATTTTTATTTATCGTTCCGCATGGGCAATTAAGACCGGCCTTCACAAGTAGATCATTAGAGGGGTGTCTTTTCTCTCGATTACTTTTGACCTCCAGCGCTAAAATAGGCTCAAAATCATCTAGAATAATGAAATCAATTTCAGCATTACCTTCTCTCCAGTAACTTAATTGAAAACGACTTCGTCCATAATTAATGTTTAGCAGGTGCCCACCTACTAAATTTTCAATCAAGAAGCCGTTGTTGCCTTTACTGTCATTCTTCGGAGAGACAAGAGCTGGATTAGGAAAAATCCATTTGGGAAGTGATCGTTTCGTGCGATGAGTAGCTTGTGAATATTTAAAAATTGGAACTACTAAAAAAGCTAGGCGCAATAATTCGGCATAATGTACCAATGTAGCAGAATTTCCTCGGTCTTGGAGTGATCCCAATATTTTTTCGAAACTAACGATTTGGGCAGGTAGTTTTGATACATACCAAAAAAGCTGACGTAAGAGAGCTGGTTTGTCGACAGCATGTAGGGATAAAATATCACGCCCAAGTGTTGGCTCAACAATACTTTGCTCTATATAAGAAAGAGCACGTTCTAGATCCTCCGCAAAACTATAGGCTTTAGGATATCCACCCAACTTTAAATATTTATCTATAGAAACTTTAGAAAGTTGTCGAACTTCAGCTAATGTCCAATGGGGAAAGAAGTTAGCTTCAAAGCGGCCTGTTAAACTTTCTGATAGTCCTTTTTCAATGAGCAGAGCTGAGCTTCCAAGAAGTGCTACACGCAGTGGAAATTTATCTCTTTTATCTTCATCCCAGAGCTTTTTTACTACCTCTGACCAACCCGGAATTTTTTGTATTTCATCTAATACAAGAGTTCGATCAACGTTCTTTATCGCTCTTGCTAACTTCCACTTCTCTTCAATAACAGAAGCAGGAGGCGGTGCTGGAGCATCGGCACTAAAAAAAACTGTGTGATTTGGATCCGCTAAAGATTCTGCAGTAGTGGACTTGCCCACTTGCCTGGGCCCAATAAAAACTTGAATTAGACCCTTGTGATCGTTCCATCTTTCGGAAAGATTATTTAGGAAAATACGATTCATTTTATTAGTGTTTACAGTATGTTATCTTTAAAATTCTATTATCCGAGCTATAGCTCGGATAATAGAATTTAGCAAGCGCTCTATTTCTTCCCTTTAATTTGGAATTTTTTGTAGAGACTGGAGCGCTTTCCATACGGACTATTCCAGCTATAGTTAACCTTGTATTTGCCTGGAGATAGTTTTTTAAAGATTGCCTGCAAGTTCGTATGACCAGACGTTGCAATAACGGTTTCCTTCTTTCTTAATCTAAATACAAGTGAATTAGCAGAAGTGAGGAGAAACGGGAGACTAACGATAGCATTTTTCTTTTTTGTTTTTACAAGGGGAAGAGGAGGTTCTGATGATAACGATAAAGTATAGCTATTTCCAGGGTACCCTAAGCAATCAATGGCGCCATTAAAGTCAAGGTCACTCTCTGTGTTGTTGCATCCACATATTTCAGGGGTTGTTTTGTCTTTGTTAAATGGGCATAAATCAACGCAATCTACCGCACCATCGTTGTCAGAATCAATGTCAGGCACACCGCAGCCACATACCTGTGGCAGTTTCTTTAAAGGATCAGACGGACAAAAATCTATATCAGTGTCCATTATTACTGCATCAGCATGGGCATTGCTGTCGTTTGGAAAAACATTATCTGCATTATTTGAAAATATAAGCCACTTAGCTGTTGGATCTAATCTAGGACTAAATAAGTCCCCAGTTAATTCTTGGCCGATTGGTAGGCTTAGTACTGGTAAAGGAATAGCTGTAAGTGGATCAGTAATTACAATGCCACTATAATCAAACGCTCCGTCGAATAGAGCTGTACTTCTAGTTGCAAAAACAACAAGCTTTCCATCAGTTGATATTTCTGGGCTAAAATGAGGCCCAGCAGGATCTGAATTTGTTAATATTGTAGATAGTCTTTTGATCGTATCTGTGTCTCTTTTCCAGGAGAAAACATCAAAATCTCCGCCTTTATCTGCTGTAGTTATGAAATTGTTAGCAGTCGAAGAGAAAACAACTATGTTGCCATCACCTGAAACACTGGCGTCGTAGGATAATCCATTGCCGAAGTATCCGCTTGGAGTTCTAATCGCTGAGATTGTTTTATTAATACGATTATAAACGAAGATGTCATGGTTGTTATTAGAGTCGTTGGCTACCAGATCGGAGGCTTTTGAATTAAACACCACTGTGGATCCGTCGTTACTTATACTTGGGCTATAACTACCTTGATTAGGTGTACTACCAGATAGATTAACTGAGATTCTAGTTGTTGTTTGCTGTTGACGATCCCGTAAAAAAATATCGTAACTGTTGGCAGTGTCGTTGGGAACAAAATTAGAGGCGTTCGATGTAAAAACAACAAAACGACCGTCGCCTGAGATGCTTACATTTAGACTTCTGTTATTGGCCTCCTGGCCTGTAGTTGAAACACTTTCTCTAGTAACGGTGTCAGTTAATCGATCATAAACAAAGATATCCTCTGCATTGTTGTTGTCATTAGGAACCAAGTTGGTGGCCCGTGATGTAAAAGCCACAAAACGTCCATCAGGAGTTATCGCTACCTCGCTACTTGAGGCATTGGCGAATCCTAGATCATGAGATTTTGAACAGCGAACAATTTCGTTTGTAGTTCGATTCTTTAAATAGATATCTTTTACTTTACCGGAACCAGCATTTGTAAAGTTAGTGGCGTAAGACTCAAAAGCAATAAAGGAGGCGTTGCTTGATAAGCTTCCAGCTAAAGTATGGCTGTTGCCTTGATTGACACCTGCTGGCCCGATGATAGGTTCCGGTGGTGTAGCAGCTTGCACAGAAATAGCACAGATAATTACTAGGACTGACAATACTGCTTTTCCTAACATAAGTGCCTTATAGATAATATTACTATGGGCAATTTAGCAGATTCTTAAATGTTAAGCTAAAAAATTTGAGTAGCAATGAGCTATAAGTTATATTATACCTATTGTGGTGCTGGAGGTAGCAACCAGAGCTACTTTTTCTTTAATCACTTTAACCACAGGCAACACTAGCTTACACGGTTACAATTTTTACAAGATCAATAATGAATATCACAGCTTCTCCGTATGCTTTTTCTCCGTATGCTTTTTTTCAGTATGCTTTTCTATCGAGGAGTATTTTAAGGCAGATAAGTTATTTTACAATTCTAGTAGCCGTTATAGCGACATCTTTTGCTGAGAGTATTCTGGCTGCGGATAATTGTGCCAGTATGCTTACGAAGTTTCAATCAAGTATAGACTCTAATAACAACGGCTTGTATCCACAGAGAGTTATAGTTACCTTTAAAGAGCCTAAAGCCTCACTGTCGTTTATTGATAGGCAACGTGTGAGAGGCCTTAATAGAAAAACCATAGATAGATTACCGAAAGATAAGGTAACTAAGATAGAGAGCCTTAAAAGCCGTGACGTACATATTATAGATCTATTACCTAGTCAGAGATTGACCTTGTTAGATTTTACATCTGCGGTAGGTGATTCAAACTGCACAGATGTTAGTGAAATAGAACCGGATCAGATGTTTTCAATAAGTGCTGATCCACCAGAGTTAACTATCTATAATTGGGGATTACAAAACGTTGGCCAAGAGGATGGAATGGCTGATGCAGATGTCGATGCTCCAGAGGCTTGGCCTCTTTTGCCAATAGGAAGTACAGTTGTAGTTGCACTACTTGATACAGGGGTAGATTATACTCATCCTGATCTGGCTTCACAAATTTATGTCAGCCCAACAGAAGTTATAAATGGACTCGATGATGACAACAATGGATATATCGACGATGTAAGTGGCATGAACATGGTTACCTGTACTGGATCTGTCTTTTTTGGATCGTGTTTCTCAGGGGCACAAAATCCTCATGCCGATCCGATGGATGATCATGGGCATGGAACACATGTGGCTGGAATCTTAGCTGCAGCGAGTAACGGTCGTGGAATAGTTGGAGTGGCGCCAAATGTAAAGATTTTGCCGGTTAAGATACTTAATGCATCAGGTGGGGGTCTTCTAAGTGATATATATCGTAGTCTCGATTATGTATTGGATATGCGGTTGGCCGGACATAATATTAGGGTGATCAGTAATTCATGGGGAAGTCTCATCTCATGTTCATCTACAATGACGAGTTATGTTAATAGCATCAATGATGCTGGGACACTGTTCTTAGCAGCAGCGGGAAATGATTCAAAGGATATGAATACTGTTAATATAGTACCGGCAGAGTGTGGTAAAGCTGTTGCTGTTGCATCCATTGATGAGTCTGGAAATCTCTCCTCGTTTTCTAATTATGGAGCACCCGCTGTTGAAATTGCTGCCCCAGGTACCAGGATATACAGCACCTTCTTAAGAACAGTTATCCCTTTTTATAGCTACGCTACATATTCTGGTACATCAATGGCTACTCCTATGGCTGCTGGCGTTGCGGCTATAGCCTTTATCAAAAAACCTACTCTAACACCTGAAGAGGTGGCAACTCTTTTAGAATCTACCTCTAAACCACTTCCGGATTTGCAAAACAAAGTACGCTCGGGTGGTGTTGTTAGTGCTTACAACATTTTAAATGCAATAAACTAATCTTACCCAGCCATTACTTTGCTGTGATGCACAATAATTGGAGGTTTATCCTCCAGGATAACCTCTTGGGTAATCACGACTTCTTTGATAGTTGTATCCCCAGGTAGATCAAACATAACATCAAGCATTGTGCCTTCAATAATAGCGCGAAGTCCTCGTGCTCCAGTTTTTTTGGCGATCGCTTTTTTGGCAACTTCTATCAGTGCCTCAGCGGTAAATGTTAGACTAGCATTCTCAAGATTAATCAGATGAGTATACTGTTTAACGATAGCGTTCTTTGGCTCAGTAAGGATCTGAACTAGAGATTTCTCATCCAGCTCATTAAGAGCAACTATCACTGGTAGTCGTCCGATAAACTCAGGGATCATTCCAAAACCAAGGAGGTCTTGCTGCTCTAGGGCCTTATTTAATTCAACAACCTGCTCTTTTCCTTTTAGTGTTTCGTTACCAAAGCCTAGTTTATTCTTTCCCATTCTTCGCTTGATCATTTTATCAAGACCTTCAAATGCACCACCACAGATAAATAAGATATTCTTGGTATCAATTTGAATTAATTCCTGTTGAGGATGTTTTCTGCCACCTTTTGGTGGAACATGAGCAACAGTACCTTCAATTATTTTTAGCAATGCTTGCTGAACTCCCTCACCTGAGACGTCTCTGGTTACTGATGGCGTATCACTCTTTCTAGCAATCTTATCGATCTCATCGATGTAAACTATTCCGCGCTGAGCTTTTTCAATATCATAGTCAGCGGCATGTAAAAGATTGACGATAATATTTTCTACATCCTCACCAACGTAACCAGCTTCAGTTAAGCTAGTAGCATCAGCAATTGTAAATGGCACGTCCAGAATACGAGCCATTGTTTGAGCCAATAATGTTTTACCGGAACCTGTTGGTCCAAGCATTAATATATTTGATTTTTGAAGCTCAACTTCACTTTTGCTATTTAGATTTGATTCGATTCTTTTATAGTGATTGTGCACAGCAACAGAGAGAACTTTCTTGGCCATCTCTTGACCGATCACATACTGATCAAGCTCCCTCTTAATTTCTTTTGGAGTAGGGATCTCTGTACGCTTTGAGCTGCCCTTTATGCTTGATAGCTCTTCAACTAGGATATCATTACAGAGCTCAATACATTCATCACAGATATATACGCCTGGTCCGGCGATTAGCTTTCTAACTTCGTCCTGACTCTTTTCACAAAATGAACAGAAAAGAGAGCTATTTTTAATTCCTTTCGCCATGGCAAAACCTCACTTAAAGCTTTCAACTAACTTAAAAAAACCTGTGGCTCTTAAAAGGCAAGACCCCCAGTCTTTATGTAGATGCGCCAAAAGCATTTCCGGCTACTACCTTTCTTTAAGTCATCACCAAAAACTCATACTGCTTATCTATATAAATCGGAACAGTTTGTCGTAGGCTTAACTTAATGTGTGCTTAAAGGAGTGTTATTTTGAGCAATATTACTGAAAATAAACATTAACTATCTGTATTAATTGCTCTTAATGAGTAGGAAAATAAATAATTATTTTCTGTGATCAAACACCGATATCAATTAGTGAAATTGTAAAAGAAATGTAAAAATAAAAATCAGATTATTGACAACTTCTACTTAGTAAATTGTATCTTATACGGAAGGTTGATACGTTAGATTGTAGAGTAAATTAAGAAGATTTTATTAAAAGGACTTACAGTATGGATCTTAATAACGGAATTATTGTTGATACACGAGTAATGAGAACAGACGGAACTGGCGTTAAGGGAGTGGTGGTGTCAGTCAGAGAGGATTCAACTGGTAAAGGTGATGCAAGTGAACGTGGAGTGATTGTTGGCGTTCAGTGGGATAACGGAACTATGTCTTATTTTACACCTGATGCTCTTAGAGTTATTCATTAGCCTGATTTAAACTGTTTCTCATCACCTCGAGAAAGTCTGATTAGATTATCTTTGTGACGAAAGATCACAAGTATTGATATTAAACATGCTGATAGCTGGGCTGCTTCTGATTGTCCAGAGAGTAGTATTGTAAGTGGGGCAAAAACAGCGGCCAGTACTGATCCTAGTGAAACTACCCTTGAACATACAAATGTTATAGCAAATGTAATTATCCCAACGATCGCCGCCAGTGGGGAAAGATAAAGAAAAACACCAAGTGCAGTCGCAACTCCTTTTCCTCCCTTAAGAAGTGGAGGGATTGAGATGCAGTGACCAAAGACTGCGCATGTGCCAGCTAGTGCACCAAAGGATGCATCTTGTGAAAGTAAGCCGCCAAGAAGGCCTGAGAGTAACCCTTTTAGCATGTCGCCAACTAGGGTCGTAATCCCAGCTTTCTTTCCAAGCACTCGGGCTACATTAGTTGCGCCTACGTTGCCGCTTCCATGTGTTGCAAGATCTACATCGTTTAGCTTTGCAATTAACTTTCCTGTTGGAAATGCTCCTATCAGATAAAATGGGATGAGTGATAGGACTGTTAGCATTACTATCTTGAATTATGGAAAAATATCTGTAGATCTCTCATCATGCTCTAGCGCTTTTAGAGAGTACCAATATCTGGTTCGATGGAGGTAATGAAATCTAGGACTGTTTGGGACTGTAAGTTAGTAAACAGCGTTACATCCCCAGTGCTGCAATCTGTTTTAATACCAGTAGAGGTTAAGCCAATTATGGCTACGGCATCACCTATTGTAAACGTAGCAGGGCCACCAGAGTCGCCATTACAGGTATTGCTGTCTTTACCGTCAAACTGTGAGCTAACATGATTAATAGTGACATCCTTTACGATCATTGTGCCACCTTTAAGCGAACCCAGATCTCCATTTTCATCTATTCCAAACCCAGTTATCCCGATCTTATCTCCTCCGCTGACCGTCTGACTTAACAGGATCGGTAAAGTTGGCAGATTCATAGATTGCTTAGTCTGGACAATTGCCACATCGTTAAAAAGAGCATTTCCACTCTGTGATAAATTAGGGTGAATATAAAATTTATTAACAGAGAATGATGAGGTGTCACTTTCAACATCAATGCTGGCGATATTTGAAAAGGCAAAACAATGAGCAGCAGTTAGCACTTTGTTAGCTGATATTACTGTACCAGAGCAAAGAGATTGAACTCCCTTAGGGGAGGTGATAACTATCTTAACTATCGGAGAGCCAGCAGGAGAGCAAGATTGACCATTAATGACACGCGGACAGATCGTAACTGCATTATCCTTAGGTGAGTCAGAGCCACCACCGCCACAGGAGGTGAGTGCGAGAACTGACAGAGCAAAGAGGGGATTGGTAACTAATATTTTTCGAATCATCTTTTCTCTAGCATCATTTAAATCTCACTTGCATTGCTTTAGGGCGGCGATAACATCCTTTCGGCTTTTTGCTCCAAAAACAAAAGAGCCAGCTACTAAAACGTTAGCCCCAGCCTTTACACACTGTGAGCCGGTTTCTATGTTAATCCCACCGTCAACTTCAATTAGGACCGTAAGATTCTGTTGATTGATTAAATTACTAACCCGCTCAATCTTAGGTAAGCATTCTGGCATAAAAGACTGCCCACTCCAACCTGGATTTACAGTCATCACCAAAACAAGGTCAACTATACTAAGATAAGGCTCAATTGCAGAGACCGGAGTTGCCGGTTTTAGAGATATTCCGGCCTTCATCCCGAGATCTTGAATTTTCTTTATCGCACCAGCCGGATCTTTAGTAGCCTCAACATGAAAAGTAAGTCTATCGCAGCCAGCTTTTTTAAAAGATTCAAAATGCTCTTCAGGATTTTGAATCATTAAATGGGTATCTAGAGTTAAACGTGTAGCTTTTTTTGCAGTTGCCACCATCTTATCGCCAAACGTTATTGGGGGCACAAATGATCCATCCATAACATCTATATGGATCCAATCTGCACCGGCAGTCTCAATGTTTTTTATCTCGTTTGTCAGATCTCCAAAGTCAGCAGATAATATTGATGGTGCTATTAGGGGATAATTAGTTTGATTGGTCATTAGTAAATAGTACTCTTATTAAGATAGGCCACTTTGTGGGCACACTTAGTGGGCGTTAGCTGGTCCCAACGATTCGCCTACCTGTAAGTGATTTCCTTTTAGGAAATCTGAAACACTCATTTTTTTCTTACCCTCAAGTTGTAACTCAAGGATATTAAGAACGCCATTACCACATTGTACTTCAAGACGTGCTGGATCGGCCATAACAATTTGTCCTGGAGTAAATGATCCATTGTGCATCGGTTTTACTGGGATGGATTGAAATATCTTTAATCTTTTACCTAGTGTAATTGTATAAGCTCCGGGGAACGGGTTTAATCCTCGAATCATATTTGCAATTTCTTTAGCTGGTTTTTGCCAATCAATAAGGGACTCTTCATTTGTTATCTTATGAGCATATGTAACCCCTTCAGATTTTTGGGGCACAGGTAGTATTCTACCAGCTGCTATATCTGATATCTTACCTGCTAAAAATTTCGCTCCAAGATGAGAGAGTCTATCATGTAAAATCTCAAAGGTATCAAAATCCTCAATCGCAACTTTATCAGCGCAATAAACAGGCCCAGTATCTAATCCCGCCTCCATCTTCATTAGGCATATCCCTGTTTCCTTATCCCCCGCCATAATTGCCCGTTGTATTGGAGCAGCCCCGCGCCATCTAGGGAGGAGTGAGGCGTGTATGTTTACGCACCCATGCTTTGGCAGGTCTAGCACAGCCTGAGGCAGGATCTGACCAAAAGCAATGACCACTCCAATTTCAAAAGGACCGTAGTCACTCATAATCTCTAGAAATCTATCTCCAATTTTTTTTATACTCTCCGGCTGAACAACAGGAATATGTTTAGATAAAGCAAACTTTTTTATTGGAGAAAACTGAATTTCGTTACCGCGTCCTTGAGGCTTATCTGGTTGAGTTATAACGCAGCCAACCTCGACTCCTGGTGTCTCAATTAAAGCTTTTAAAGCAGGGACTGAAAAATCTGGTGTTCCAAAAAATAGAATTTTCATCGATCCTCAATCTGTTTTTTTAGCCATTTTTTAAATAGCTCTTTTTTTAAGCGACTTAATCGATCAATAAACAGAACTCCATCTAGGTGATCTATCTCGTGCTGTATGCAGACAGAGAGTAGGCCGCTCGCCTCAAATTCAATAACCTCACCATCAGGATCTTGGGCTTTTACAGTTATAATCTCACTTCGCTCAACAACATCTCGGTAACCAGGGATGCTTAAGCAACCCTCTTCGCCACTGCATTTCCCCTGTTTTTTTATGATTTCAGGATTAACTAAAAGTTTTAAATCGGTACGTTCCTCTGATACATCAATTGTAACTAAACGGTGTGTAATTCCTACTTGAGGCGCGGCTAAGCCTACTCCCTTTTCGTAGTACATGGTCTCAGCCATATTTTTTAGTAGAGTCTTTAGATTAGAATCAAAGGCGACAACAGGCGTTGCTTTTTGTTTAAGCACCGGATCAGGAAAAATTCGAAGATCTAATATCGTCATTGTCAAGAATTTAGTTTAGAAATTTTACTCCAGCACTATAGCACAATTTTCCTTGAGGAAACTACATTACTTGTAATTATCAATAGTTAAACTATTTTAATCTAGAGTATATCGTTCTCTTAAGTGAAATAAAGAGCGAGATAAAGAGTGAAATAAAGAGCGAAATTTTTTTATCATTACCATATCCACAAAATCCTCATTTTCAGTCATAATTATACTTATATGGTCACCCTTGAACTCCATGAGGCACAACTTTTTAGGATCCTTGTCTCCTTCTTTGGAAAGGATCGAGTAGTTTATGGCATGAGCGTGCTAACGCTATGTGATGGAGAGTTGCCAGACTTAGGGCAATTAAGTGAGGAATCTAAAAGCTGGGTTCGGAATTATAAGTGCCTTTTTGTGGTAACTGATGAGTTCGACTCTCCACGTCTTGTACTTGATTTTATGCCAGGCTTTACCGGGGTGATTGATGCTGATAGGACTGAGAAGCGGGAAAAGGTTAAAACCCTTCTTAACGCTCGTGGGGTGCATTATATCGGGATTTCCCAGGATGAGTTCTCTTCCATGCAAAACCCCGATTCTAACTTTGATTTTTATGGGCTTCTTGAGCTAAAAGTTGAAAAGGGAGATATTTCCCTTAAAGACTTTTAGATAATGCAGAAACTCAAATTTCCACTAATTATTTTTATCTTCTCATTGGCCATCTTTTGGGTGGCACGAAGTTATGGTGCTGATGTTTCAATTGCTCAACTTTTGGCGATGCCGTTTTTACTTCTGGCGATCTGTGGTGCAAATATTCTTGGTCTTGCAATTAATCGTGGCATTTTAATTTTAGCATTCCTGTTTGGATTAAGTGGAGTTGCCCTCTCTTATAATATTGAAAAGCTTTCTACTGGTGGAATATTTGTTGCTCGTTTTGATGATGATCCACTTGAGTCAGAGAGTAGGATCTTTAGAAACCATATGTCTGAGATCTTAGAGCCGATTACGAATGTAAAGGCACTACGATATCCTTTTCCTATTGCTAGCGATTTAAGTGCCAATACTATTTTAAAGTCTGAGCAGAAAGACGCTTTGATTTGGGGAAGTTCTCGCTGGCTCAATGCAACTATTCGGTACAAAAAAAATCTTCAGATTAAAGATATTTTAACAATGGATCAGCTCTCAAATATCTCATTACCAGAGTTAGGAAATCTCTATCTTATTTTCTCACCGAATACCTTTGGATTATCATTCGGTAAAAACGCTCACACTGATGTTTTCTTAGCTTTTGTTCTTGCTGCTGAGGTGAGTGAAAGTGAGCCTGAAAGAGAATCATTATTTAAGCTTGCTGGATTAACTAAGTCCCACTGGACAACTAATGCCCACAAGGCTTATCCATTATGGCGACTTGGTAATCTGCAATTATTAAAAGCAATTGAGCATGGAGAGTATGAACCAGGAGAGCTTGATTGCGCTCTCAATAATTATCAATTAGCCGCTGCTTTTCTAGATAATGCTAGGCAAAACTTAGATCTTCATAGTGCAATTTTAACGAACCATGCTGTTGCCTTGTATATAAAATCAAAATTAGAAAACAAACCTGAGTTAGAAAAGATTTATGTTTATGAATTTTATAAAGCAAAACATAGACGTAAAGAATCAATGAGTGAAGTTGGGGAAGTCTCAATATTTGATGCGGTTAAAGAGAATTTACTGACTCTGTATAAGTTAGGAGAATATGAATCAGAGAAGTTAGTAAGAAGGGATGAAAAAGGGATTATTAGCGAATCCTCTAAAAAAGCTAAGAAGGCAGAAAAGAAAGAGGCGAAACAGGCTAATAAGAAAGCAGCAAAGAAAGCTAACAAACAGGCCAAGAAAGAGAAAAAGAATAACTTACAGAAGTGATAAACAACAGAGAAAAACAACCAGGAATAGCTATGATCCAAAGAGATGATATTAAAAAACAGATTTCAAATGTTCTTAGTGAAACTGATTTTTTATTTCTTGGAACCAAATATCAAGGAAAGGTAAGGGATAACTACACTAAGGGGGATGTTCGGTATCTGATTACAACGGATCGCTTTAGTTGTTTTGACAAAGTATTGACGACAGTACCATTTAAGGGCCAAGCTTTAAATCAGATGGCCGTGAAATGGTTTGAGTTAACCAAAGAGATTATTGAAAATCATATTATTGATGTTCCTGATCCAAACGTCATGGTTGCAAAAAACTGCCAGATTTTACCGGTTGAGGTTGTAATTAGAGGATATCTTACTGGTAGTGCTTGGCGGGATTATGAAACAGGCAAAGATATCAGTGGAATAAAATTACCATCCGGTCTTAAAAATTTTCAAAAATTACCTGATGTTTTAATTACACCATCTACTAAAGCTGAAACAGGAAAACATGATCTGCCGATCTCTGAAAGTGAGATACTACAGAAGCGGTTAGTCGATCCAAAGACATGGAGTCAGGCTACTGAAACTGCTCGTGCTCTTTTTTCTTTAGGTCAAAGTCATGCCGATAAACAGGGCCTGATCTTAGTCGATACTAAGTACGAATTTGGTTTGCTAAATGGTAAACTTATTTTAGCTGATGAGATTCATACTATGGATTGCTCTCGGTATTGGATTAAGGCCACTTATGCAGATCGTGTAAAGAACGGAGAGTCTCCAGAGATGCTTGATAAAGAGCCAACCCGGCAGTGGTTATTAAGCCAGGGATTTAAGGGAGAGGGTACGATTCCAGAATTCACTGAGGATCACAGAGTACGGATCGCTGAGCACTATCTTGAAGCATTTGAAAAAATCACCGGTGAAGCCTTTCATGGTCAAGTTGGCTCAGTTAAAAATAGGATTGAGGAGAATTTACGGCAGAGTATTTTGAAATAGCGTCTTTTTATTTGATCGTATTAAATAGGGTTTTTAAGAATTTCTCCAACATCCTGCCATGGTATTGCTGTAATATTGGCAGCTAGTTTTTTAGCTCTAGGAATTTGACAGATCAAATAAGCCTTTTTTGCCCTCTTCTGTTCAGATAGAAAAGTCACTAAGTGCTTGCAGTCAGATGTTAGTGGCTTATTTGTCGCCTTTACCTCAATTGGAATTAGGGAACGATCAATATCAATTATCCAATCAATTTCTGGACCATCATGATCACGCCAATAATAAACCCTTGGTCTTTCCGGGTGCGATCTAAGTAAGCGGATAAGCTCAATGCCAATGAATTGTTCAAAAAGCTTGCCAAAGTGTTCGCGATTAGGTTTTCGACCCTCTCGTGCGGCCAAACGGCGAACCCCCAAATCGAAAAAAAGATATTTAGGTGATTTTGCTAAGCGCCGTCGGGTTGAGCTTGGAACAAAGGGATCCACTCTCTCAGCAATCAAACAATCAACCAGTATGTCATAGTAACCTTGTGCAGTTGTTTGTGCGACTCCGATTGCTTGAGCAATATTAGCCACGTTTGCTTCCTGGCCTGCCTCGGAGGCTGCCAGTTCTAAGAATCGAACAAAGGTGCCTAATTTTCGAACAACAGCTTCCTGACGAATCTCCTCTTCTAAATATGTTGAGACATAAGAGGCTAGGAGTTCATTACGAGCATTCAAGTCTTTAGTTGTAACAATTTCTGGAAGAGAGCCATCAACTAGGAGATCCTCCAAGGAAGATTTAGTTGAAGTTTCCTCCAACATCAAAGGATCTAGTCGTAGTTCAATAACACGACCTGGAAGTAAATTGACCTCAGAGTTTCGTCGAAGCTTGCGTGCGGAAGATCCTGTTAAGACAAATTGCGCCACTTTTTTATCAATAAGGTCTTGTACTAGATCGAAAAGTTGAGGGACCTTTTGAATCTCATCGAGCAGTATTAAAGGGGTATAAGACACGTCGAGTGCTTCAATCTCCTGTTCCAGAGTGATAGGATTAGCTTCATATCGCATTCGATTATCAGGACGTGCCAGATTTAAATATATATCTGACTTTAATTTATTGATAAGCGTCGTTTTGCCCGTTTGTCGTGGGCCTAAGAGCAGGATACTTTTTTGACGTCCTAATATGTTTAAAATCTTACTTTCAATAGATCTAGGAATTTTCATTATACACTGTAATTTAGTCTAAATTACAGTGTATGGCAAGTCAACTAAACCTGATCAGGCACCAGTGGATCCGATCCATTAGTTATCTCATCGCCATCACTTGCCCCATCGCTATCAGTATCGGGATTTAATGGATCCGTATTATGGGTAAAGATCTCCGCCCCATCTAGGAGTCCATCTCCGTCAGTATCGGCAATGGTTGGATCCGTTCCAAATTTACTTAATTCAAACTGATCGTAGAGCTGATCGTTGTCAAGATCGGTAAGTTTTAATTGATTCTCTCCTAGAGGGATAAATTCACTACTAGTTAGAAAGGTAAAAAAAGTTTCGAACATAAAATTATAGCCAGCACCATTTGGATGGATCAGATCGTTATCAACGTGAATGTTTGGATCTATAAGATCATAACGGATCCGCTTACCTAAGTTTTTAATTGCATTATTAACCGCAGCAACCCAGGGCTGCTGCCAAGGGCGAAGAGTTTGGGTGACCTTTGCTACTTCAGAATAAATACCCCGTTTTTTGGTAAACCTTTTCATTGCTTTTAGGTAAGCCCGAGTTAAAGCCGGATTTTTATGGGTATGAAAATCATTAAGACCACAGGCATAAATTGCAACGTCTGAGTCAGCTGATCCTTTTTCATTTTTAAGGATCCTGTGTCGGGCTTCAATTTGAAGATTAAGGCACTTAATACCAGAGTGACCAAAATTTAAAACCTTAAAAGTTTTCTTTGGTAAATTCTGTTTGAAGTTTTGCTTTACTCGTAGAGGCACGCCACCAGTTACTCCATTAATCATAGGATCAGATATGCCGCGAGTAACGCTATCCCCAAAAAAGGAGATGGTGAATTTTCCATCGCAATTGTAATCTGGATAACCGTAGGTTGCCGGACATGCATTAGCTACTTGGGGGCGCCCTAAAGCAAAGACGCCAAATACTAAAGCCGAAATAATCACTGAATGACGAAGTATCATTATAAGAGACCAAATAGTTTCTATTTTAAGTTTTCCTGTTCTAAGGCTCTAATTTCTAACCCTATTTTCCTATAATACACAACTGAGCCCCTCGGTCGACTTTTTAGCAAAAAAGAACCGAAAGAAAATTTTGGGTACAAAATTTTGGGTACCAGGTTCCCAAAATTATCAATGAATAATAACACCGTGACATGACTGAGGATTTTGCAGTAATACTAGGAATGGAATTTACTTACCGATAACAATTCTATGCATGTTCTCATCTGGCTTCTTTTTGCACTTTTGGCTGGGCTCTATATTACTGGGCCGATTATCGATCCTGACCTCTGGTGGCACATCGTAGTTGGGCGTTGGATCCTGGCCAATAATACAGTGCCCCATGTTGATTACTGGAACATGTTTGGCGTTAGTATGCCCTGGCGAGCTTATTCCTGGAGCAACGAAGTTCTCTTTGCCTTTACTGAAGCAACCTACGGCATTTATGGACTACTGACACTTAAAGCGATCTTTGCCGTAATTTTAGCGCTGACCCTTTCCTGGACTTTCGGCAAAATCGCCAAAGATCATTTCTTTGGTGGATTACTTGGATTTTATTCAACCATCGCCACCTTTAATCATTTTACACTCCGTCCTCAGAGTTTAACCTGGATCTTTTTTGCTCTGTTAATTTGGATAGCTGATGAAATCTCAAAAGAGGGTATTACTAAAAAACGCCTCCTAATAATGTTTTTAACGTTTGTGCTTTGGGCAAACTCTCACCTAACTGCACTTATCGGTTTAGTTGCTGCATCAATCTGGTTATTAAAAACTGGAGGAAAAAATGAGCAGAAGAACGATTGGAGCGCTTTTAGTAAAGTTCTCTTTGTTGGTTTAATCGCACTAATTGCTACACCGTATCTTGGTGGTGAGGTCGCAACCCTGTTTAGTAAAGCCGGACATCCGTTTCACTACAGCACCATTGCAGAGTTTCAATCTGCCCAGATTAATCATTACTCAACTGCATTTTTAGTTATTTTATTTTCGGTACTTTTAGCGTTTTTACATAAGCAACCAGGAGCTATTGCTTTTCCTAAGCTTTTTTTAGCAGGTAGTTTTACTATCGCTGGACTAGCCGTCGTTAAATTTATTCCGTTAGCGATTATAATTATCGCCGCCATTATCGCTTCCATTTGGAGTAGCTATAAAGAGGATCCTGAAAAGCTAGGAGAGCTCGGAGTCGGTTTTAAAAAACTAAGTGAGCTTTTCTTTGATAAACTCCTTGGTCACGGCCTTGCCGTTCTTTTAATCGCTGGAATAGTAGTGCAAGTTGTACGGATTGAAAAAACGCCTCTCTCCCTTGAGCAAACTCCTAAGGAGGCACTCGATTACATAATAGATAATAATCTCCCCGGACCAATTCTAAATCTATTTGGTGATGGTGGATACATTATGTATCGCTACAGTGATGCGAATGGTAATCCGAAGCTATTAGTACCAATTGATGGACGCACTAATGTTAATTCTCCTGACATAATGAAAAAACACATGATCGCGCTTAGAGGCCAACTTGGTTGGAAAGATTATATCGAGGCAGTAAAACCAAATATCGTCCTTTGGCGCACTGAAGGCCCATTAACCTCACTTCTGTTAGAGAGCCCCGAGTGGTGCCTAGCTCATCGGGACGGCACCGATCAGAAAGGGCATGTGGTGTTTGTGCGGCGTGG
>CAZFXN010000060.1:0-16423 GCA_964523015.1 uncultured Bdellovibrionales bacterium
TAGAAATTGAGCCAAACAATAAATACCAAAGCATTATTAAAGATTCTGCCAAGCCGAAGGCTTGTCAAGAAATCAGCAAAATATGCTATGCTTTGGTATATGGCAGTACCAGAGAATTATTTGCTCCCAGCTTTTGCATTATCTATAATATACTCGGTGAGCAATAATCTAATAAAGATTGGTCAAACCCGTTCCCTTTTTATCACTTATTCTTGAGGAGCCTAAACATGACATCGAATCCAAAGGAAGTTAATGTTCTAATCACTTTTAGAAATACTGACGGAACTGAACCGCTCAAGAATTATGTTACTGAGAAAGTTACTCATTGCCTTCAAAAGTTTGTTCATAGAGACACTGATGCCCACGTAGTGCTAACAGTTGAAAAAAATAGGCAGGTAGCTGAAATTTCATTTAACGTTGATGGCGGATACTTCGTCTCTACTGAAGAGACTGCCGATCTCTATACTGCAATTGATGCAGCAACAAGTTCTATTGCGAATCAATTGCGCAAACATAAAGATAAACTTGTAAGCAAGCGCTAAGTGTGAGTTCAAGCTCAAGCAATTTAAAGACTAAAACTATCTTTATCTGTGGCATCTCAGGGGCTGGGTGCACCACTGCGCTAAATGCTCTTGAGGATTTTAACTTCTTTACTGTTGGTAAATTGCCTGTTGGTCTTATTGAAGATCTTATAGTCACCAGACAGGCAAAAGATCCTTTAACTAAAATTGCTATCTTACCTGAGATAAAATCTAAAGAGGATCTTAGCGAGTTCTTAGAAATCAAAAGGAAACTAGGAAAAGATCATTCTGAGACAATCTTTATCGACGCTCTGGATAATACAATTGTCAAACGGTACAGCGAAACAAGAAGGCCTCATCCTGACTTTGCTGGACCTAAGGATAATACTCTAATCAATGCTATCAAAAGAGAGCGCAAGCACCTTATACAGATAAAAGAGATCTCTAGTTTAATAATTGATACTACTTCATTGACTGTTCATGATCTAAAAAGAGAGATCTCAAAGTATGTAGAAAAACATTATTTAGTTGAGAACAAGATTCGGGTTAACTTAGTATCTTTCGGCTTTAAAAACGGCCTACCGTTGGATTGCGATCTGATCGTTGATGTTCGCTTTATTCCGAATCCATATTTTGTACCTGAATTAAAGGAAAAGACTGGACTGACTCCAGAGGTGTCAAAATGGATTTTAGCTCAAGAGGATACACAGAAATTTATATCTCTATACTTAGAGCTTTTAAAATTTCTAATTCCTAAGTATGCATATGAGGGGAAAGCCTATCTTAATATTGGTGTTGGTTGTACGGGCGGAAAACATAGATCAGTTGCAATCGTAGAAGCTTTAGCAGGTCTAATTAAACTACCTAACGATAAAGTTACCTGTTATCACAAAGACCTACCTGCGTAGTCTATCAATAGTTCCTAATAATAATTCTAATAATAATTCGTAGCTAAATAATTCCTCTGCTGTTCTATCTGACGATAAATATCAACAAGAAAATCCTCATATCTGTCGAATTACTTACTGCAAGCTTGGGTATTGTAAAAAAGAAATAAAGTCATGAATAAAAAGGTAAGTTATAATCGGCGATATAACTTCAATGGTCCTAAGGGGCTTATTGGTGTTGCCCTCGTTTTAATGTTGGGTGGTTATAAACTATCCTCAATGAAGCCTATCAATGATGCAGTACTAGAAGCAGATCTAAGGATGCATTTGTCAGAGAATCAATCTTTTGCAAGAGATGAGGATTCAAAGAGAAATGATGTCGATCACTATCGAAGAATGATAGATCCAAGCGAATCTGTTAAAATAAACTCAATTAGAGTTAGCTCTTCACTTTTAAGTCTTAGCAATAAAGATGATGTGGTAGTGGAAGTTAATTATTCAGTGCCTGGTAAAGATAAGCAGGTAGCTTATTTTAGATACCTTCGTTATTTGGGTGGTGCCTGGCGCTACGAGCATCGTAGTAGTCGCTTTAGTTTTTATTCCAATCTTCTTTCATAAAAAGAGTCGCTCATAGATCTCATACTATGTGTCTCCTAGCATCTAGTATAATTATAATGGCAGTCTGGCGCATCAATGTTTTTGGTTGACGGATAACTCATCTGTCTGTAGTATCTGTAAAATTTTTCTTTTTTTACCCGACGTTCTCATAAGCACACGCATTTAGCCCGCCGGGTCTAATAAAGGGGGGCGTTGCGCTCAATGACACTAAAAAATTACATATTCACATCAGAATCAGTCTCAGAGGGACATCCGGATAAAGTTTGCGACCAGATAAGTGACGGGATATTAGATGCCTGCATGGCCTCAGATCCTATGTCTCGTGTGGCGTTAGAATCCTTAGCTAAAACTGGTGTTGTTGTTATAGCTGGTGAAATCACAACTAATGCAAAAATTGATTACGACAAGATCGTTAGAGATGTTGTCCGATCCATTGGATACACAGATCCTGCTATAGGATTTGATTCTGAGACCTGCCGGATCATTAAACATGTATCTGAGCAATCTCAAGATATCAGCATGGGTGTTGACGAAGATAAGGGTGATAGCAAAGAGCAAGGCGCTGGGGATCAAGGCCTAATGTTTGGATTTGCCTGTGATGAAACAAAAGAGCTTATGCCTCTTCCGATCACACTGGCACAACAATTGGTTCAAGATCTTGCTTCAGCACGAAAGAAAAATGTTGTTAATTTCTTAAGACCTGATTCAAAATCTCAAGTTTCTGTAAACTATGTTGATGGCAGACCTAAATCAGTTGAAACGATCGTTGTGTCTACTCAACATACTGAAGAGGTAGATAACGCAACTCTTAGAGAATTTGTGATCGAAGAGATCGTTAAAAAAGTTGTACCGGCACAGTACTTAACTGATAAAACCAAGTACCTAATCAATCCAACTGGCCGATTCGTAGCTGGTGGACCATTAGCAGATTGTGGGCTAACTGGCAGAAAGATTATTATCGACACCTATGGTGGCTATAGCCGTCATGGCGGTGGAGCTTTCTCAGGGAAAGATCCAACTAAGGTAGACCGTTCAGCTGCCTATGCTGCTAGGCATGTAGCTAAAAACATTGTTGGAGCAGGATTAGCTACCAAATGTGAAGTTCAGCTTGCTTATGCTATCGGAGTTGCTGAGCCTGTATCAGTTTATGTTGATACATTTGGTACTGGTAAGGTTCCTGAAGAAAAAATGATTCCTGTGATTAGGGAGATCTTTGGACTTACGCCAAAAGCAATTATCGATACCCTACAACTTAGAAAGCCGATCTATCTTAAGAGTGCCGCTTATGGACATTTTGGCCGTACTCCAACAAATGAAGGACATTTCTCTTGGGAAAATCTGAATAAAGCTGAGATGCTTAAAAAAGCTTTGATCTAGGCTTTGAGATAGATAAACTCAAACTTCTTAGTGGGCTTCTCTTTTCTTAAGGATTAGCGCAACCACCTCATGGATCGATCCGTGCTCTTTATCCTCTATTCCTTGTGGTGCAATATGCCAAAGCCAACTCTTGTCAGTTGTTAATTCATAGCAAGAATCATTAAATACTTTTTTTAATTCGCTATACCCACCAAGCTCTAACGCCGGATCGGTCTGCCAATTAGAATTATTCTTTTCATAATAATGATAGAGACAATCAGTGAGAATTAAAATCGTATCGGCTTTTGAATTAATCAAAAGACCAAGATGCTGCAACTCTAAAAGCTTTATTGTATGGGCTAATGCTTTTTTAATGTTAGGTAATAGCTCTCCACTAGATTCTACGAGGGCTGAATTAGGTTTTATCTCTTTTGTAATAAGATCGTACGCTCTATCTCTCCAGTATATTCCAAGTTGTCCTAAAATATTTTGGGAGAATATTATCTGAGATCTATCACCTATCTTAAGATCATGCCCCTGCCCTGGCTTTAGTGAGTATAGAAATGAAACTAGCTCCGCTGCACTATCCTCCGCATTCTCCTTTTCATTTGAGCTTTTCTTTATAAAATCTTTTAACCTAGTACTCCAATCTTCAATGCATTGAGTGAGGTCCATTGTGAGGGCTTGGGGTTTAGTCAGGTTAGGAAACTTTGCTTTCCAAACTGAACGAACAGAAGGATCGGCATCAATCATCCGTACTTTGAATCCACCTCTTTTAATGAACTCGACGTCAACATCAAGTAACCTTCCTGCTCCAAGTATTGTTAAACAGGTATCTTTATTAGATCCGTCTAGTGATCCGTGCTGTGATCCCTGAAGCGCTTCTCTATTCATTTCCTTACAAAGATGCAAATGTTGAGCCCAATACTTACTAGCTCGACTATACCGCGCAGAGATACCGAACCCCATATCCAGATAGTCACCTAAGTTTGGATACCGAATGGAGTAATAAAGATATTTTATGGTATGAGTAAGGCTCATATCAATTACTGTAACTGAGTATATGAAGTTTGTCTCTTTAGGAAAATCTGATATTGCTGTGCCACCGATTGCCATAGGCACATGGCAGGCTAGCGGCTGGGCAAATTCTGACGAATCTACCTTAATTCAAATTATTCGCTCTGCCTTTGATAAAGGTTTTAATTTCATAGATACCGCTGAGAGCTATGGGGACGGATACTCAGAAGAGGTAGTTAAAAAAGCAATCGAAAAAAACAGAAACAGCTACATTATCGCCACCAAATTTTCATATCGAAATGCTAAGGCAGAGGATACAAGAAAAGCATTAGAGGATTCTCTACGTCGCTTAAAAACTGATTACATAGATCTGTACCAATATCATTGGCCATCACCTCATATTCCATTTAATGAAACAATTGATCTGCTTAAGATACTCAAAAAAGAAGGGAAAATTAGAGCAATTGGGGTGTCCAACTGGATGGAACCTGAATTTGAAATTTATGATGACTATAACGAGATCGATTCAGTACAAAACTGCTACAACCTTTTATGGCGACAGATTGAAAATAATGTAATTCCAAAGTGTCTTAGCAATAAACTATCAGTACTAGCCTATTCTCCTTTGGCTCAAGGGATCTTAGCCGGTCGCTTTGAGGAGATATCAGATCTGCCAAAAGATCCAAGAAGGCAAAATATTTTACTTAAAGAGGATGTTTTTCCAGCGGTAAAAAAGATTCTATCAGAATTAAAATTAATGGCCCAAAAATATAGCAGCGCATCATTTCAAGTTTCTCTAGCTCAACTCTCTTTAGCTTGGCTCTTATCTAAAGAGGGAGTAACAAGTGCCATTGTGGGCAACACCTCTATAGAGCAACTAAATAACAACTTATCCGCCGCAGACATAAAGATTGAGGTTGATGACATTCTTCGACTTGATGAAATTTCCTGGGATCTATCTAAAGATCGTAAACCACATGATACTCTTTGGGGTTGGCATTCTTGTACTAAAAAACCAAACCCTCTTAAATAACGATTTCAATCATGACCAAATCAGAGAATCAATATAAATTAAAAATTTCAGATTTTCCGGATCGATTACTACCTTTTGAGGATGGAAAACCTACAGATAATGAATTATTAACTTTAAAAACTAGGATTTCTGAAGCTAAAGATATTATCTGTGAGCTTGGATTTGGATCTGGGATGCATCTATTGGAATTAGCAGAAAGGAATCCAGATACCTTGCATGTTGGGTTTGAGCTCCGCTATAAAAGAACTTATCGCTGTGCAGAGAAAAGTATCTCAAGAGGAATTAATAATATCCTTCTAGTCAGAACCTTTGCTCAAGATCTCTTTCCATTTTTTGAGCCTCAAAGTATCTCTGGAGTCTATATAAACTTCCCCGATCCTTGGGACAAACCGAGATGGGCTAAGCATAGATTAGTAACTAATGAATATTTAACAAAACTTTTACAAATGCTTAAAAGTGACGGGTTCTTCTCATTTAAAACAGATCATCCAGGGTATTTTAATGAAGTTGTAAAATTATTAGGGGAAATTCCTAATTACAAAGTCGTAGAAAGCTCTTTAGACCTACATAAAAGCGAGTTTTCAGATAAAAATATTCTAACTGAATTTGAAAGTCTCTTTAAATCTAAGGGATTACCTGTTCACTACCTCCTTGCAATCAAGGCATCCAATAAAGACATGCAATTGAGATAGGCGACTAAGGGAATTTCGGATATAATATTAATATAGATTCTCGAGCGAATCTGTTTTTTACTTTATCTAATCATATGTGAGCCTTCGACGTAGCGTCATTGGGAATTTGAGGTTTTATATTTTTTTACTAGGTGTGTGGTTATGGATCAGATAAATAATAATTCAGAAACAACTATAAAGTCGATTGAAATGACTCTTGGAGATCTAATAGAAGCAATCACAAATATGGCTATGGAGTCAGGTCGTTCAGAAGACGAGGCTTACTACCTAACCTCATGTGTCCTTAATGACATCATAGTTAGAGATTCATCAGCAGCATAAAAATACCCACTGGATAGCTGCATTTCTTCAAAACCGAGATTATTGGCTGAAATTTGCCAATCAAATCAAGGCATTGCTATTAGATTCACTTAAAATAGTTAACACCGTTTTTTTATAAACCTCATCATATATAGAGTTCGTGTGGAGGCTCTCGATTTTTAAATTTCTTTGAATTCTTTTAGGTTTTCTTTGTCGTGAAAAAAAGTAGTTTTTTATTCACAATCTTTATTCTTGTCACTAGTCTTATCTCATCCGTTCTTGCCTATGCCAGAATCGTTGAGATAGAAAGGCCGCGCTTTACGTTCCTTGAAAATTTTCTTGCCATTGGAGATCACAAATTTCTCATAACAAGCCATGATCAATGTGTTGGCGAGTTTGTAGTTCAAGTAAAAAAGGAACAGGCCGCGGCTATTAAATCAACTGGAGTAGTTAGAACTAAGATCAACAATAAGCCGATCGATACAAAGCTAGATGGGGAATTTTATTTTAACCCACTTGGTCAGATGACTGATGCTCTTATAAAATTGAACAGTTTAAATTTAGATTTGGTAATCACTACCAAAGAGATAAATCCGATTAAAACTAAGGTCATATTAAATGCTTTCGGCAAAAAGCATGAAATTGAGACTCAGATTTCTGGACCTATCCTTGCTAATGAGTATACCCCTGGTCATTTAAGAATTGAATATAATCAACGCAGCGCCTTTAATGCGCTTCAAATTGAAAGCCCAACATCATTTATTAAGAATGAATACGATCTTGATATTAAGCCTAATGAGCTTTCAGCAAGTTGTCCAACAAAAGCTGCCCGAATTAATTTAGATAAAATTATTCCTGCCATACAAACTATTTCAAAACTACAGATGCAAAAGAGGAGCTTATGATTGAACTAACAAATTTAAAAAAGAACTATGGTAACTTCTGGGCAGTCAATGACATTTCAATTACCGTAGAGCCCGGAGAGATATTTGCATTCTTAGGTGTGAATGGTGCTGGCAAGACCACTACTATTCGGATGATGGTTGGAATTTTACAGCCAACGTCTGGAAACATTAAGATAGGCGGACATGATCTTTCAAGAGAGCCTGAGAAAGCAAAATCTATAGTTGGATATATTCCAGATCGACCATACATCTATCCTAAGCTAACCGGTCAGGAATTTTTAAACTTTGTAGGAAATTTATATAAAGTACCGAAGCAGGAGTTAACTTCTAGGGTTAATGACTTACTAGAACAATTCACATTAACTGACTGGCGAAATGAAATTGTTGAGAGTTATTCACACGGAATGAAGCAACGCCTGGCAACCTGCGCTGCTCTAATTCATCGGCCCAAAGTTCTAATCGTTGATGAACCTATGGTTGGACTAGATCCAAGAGGAGCAAGAATGTTTAAAGATGCTCTAAAAACTTTTGCAAAAGAGGGAGTAACTATTTTTCTTTCTACTCATTCACTTGATGTTGCCGAAGAGGTAGCCGATAGGCTCGCCATTATTCAAAAGGGTCAAATTATCTCAACTGGGTCTCTCTCCAATATCAGAGAGGAATTGGGATTATCAGAAACTGCACTTGAAACTATTTTCCTAGAATTAACACAGGAAAGAGAATCTCACGAATTAACAATAATAACCCCATGATTCCATTAGTTGTTACGCCAAAAATTTTGTCTGCTAAGAATCGCTGGAAATCTGGCACGTCCTTACGTGGGCAGTTTGGCCGGGATATTGTGCTAGGCACCTTTAGCTTGCTAGTGATGTTTAGTATCTACTACGGACTAACTGTGGTGCTTCAAAAGGCACAAAGCAGTCAAGAGGTAGCCTATTTTCATCCTAGTAATATTTTAGATATCCTCCTTCTATTTCTATACGGATTACTATTCTTTTCTTCAGCTATTACAACTCTAGGACTTTTTTACTTATCAGAGGATATGCCGTTAATAATTTCTTCACCTATTAGTAAAGGAAAAATTTTTTATGGAAAACTTCTTGAAGTAACAGCCAGTGCTACCTGGATGATCCTTGTTTTTGGACTACCTGGAATTATTGCCTTCGGTACAAGCTATGGTGGAGGAAGTTGGTACTATCTTAATGCAGCTATCGCATTAATTCCCTACTTTCTAATTCCTTCAGCAATATCAATAGCAGCTGTAACAATATTTGCATCGATTGTTCCAGCAAATAGGACACGAGAAATCTTAATAATTGCCGGATTAATATTAATACTCGCTGCCTACTTTGCGCTGCGGTTGATGGGAGATTCTGCCAATATTGAAACAAACAGTATTAACGATCTACTTCACCTAGTTAATCTTATACAAATTCCTGACACTTCATACCTGCCATCACATTGGGCCGCGACTATCATAGGTCAATCACTAAAGCCAAGCGATCTATTAATCTCACCGTATTTAATCTGTTTGGTAAGTGTTTCGATTTCTTGTGTCGTTTTTGCATACCTAACATTTTACTTTCTGTTTGATCGTGCCTACTCGATGGCTCAATCTAATGGTGGTAATGGTAGAATGACAAACCTAATTAACATCGGATCACTACCATTTCTCTCCCTTGTCTATAGCCAGGAGGAGCGCGCTTTACTCAACAAAGAGATCAGTGTTTTTCTAAGAGACATGACACAAAGTGTCCAATTGATGCTTCTTTTAGGATTGTGCTCAGTTTATCTCTATAATTTAAAAATATTAAGGGTAGTCGATCAGCTTCCTGATGCGGCAAAGATCTGGTGGCAGAGTTTTCTTACTATCGGAAACATGGCTATGGGAGCTTTTGTTATAGCCGCAGTATGTACAAGATTTGTTTTTCCATCAATTTCATTAGAGGGAAGAGCTTATTGGGTTTTGCGATCAAGCCCCCTTTCTATTGTTCAATTACTAAAAGCAAAGTTTAAAATTTGGTATATTCCAGTATCAAGCATAGGTTCTATTCTTTTATTATCAGGAGCATTTGCAATACAAGCTCCTATTCATATTGTTATCATTAGCTGCATTATGAGCTGGATAGTTTGTATAGGGATCGTTGGATTAGGTGTTGGACTAGGAGCAGTATATGCAAACTTTGATTGGGAGCATACTTCTCAACTAGCTGCTAGCTTTGGAAGCTTAATTTATATGTTAGTGAGTACCATGTTTATTGGGATAAATTTAATCCCAATAACGGTGCTGATGTTAATTAAGAATCTGCAGAGTCAACATTATCAAATGTCCGCGACTCACTGGAATATGAGCATGGCTAGTTGTATTCTGTTTCTTATTTATCTTAATTACCTAACCGCTAAGTGGGCTCTAAAAATTGGAGAAAATTCCTTGATGGAGAGAGAAAAGAGTTAATTACTTTTCTACTAGACTCCACACTCCTGCTTCAAACCCTTCGAGATTAAGTTGAGATACTCGCTTTATATAAGCTTTTGCAACTTGATCGCTGTTTAAGCTTTGAAAATGCGTCAACGCCTGATCTAAATCACCAGACTCTAAAAGAACTAATGCCTTTTCAAAACTTGAGATGGACGATCTTAGCTCATCATTAAGGTGTTTTGAATCATACGGCTCATAAACTGTAATCGGTTCAGTTCGACCAACAACTCTTACTGTAGCCACACGTCTTAGTGCAATTGAATCATTTAATTGGTCACGAGTAGTTTGTGAGATTAGCGTATAAGTACCAAAATATTTATTTGCGCCCTCTAACCTGGAAGCCAAATTGGCAGCGTCCCCAACAACTGTATAGGCAAACCGCTCATGGGATCCAAAATTACCGACATTTACCATGCCGGTATGTATACCTATTCTCATTTTTATCGCAGTTCCAAAATCTCTTTCAAATTCAGTTTGTAGTTCTTGCAATCTTTTCTGACACTGAATAGCCGCATTGACTGCAAGAGTAGCGTGATTTTCATTCGGTATTGGAGCGTTCCAAAAGGCTACAATTGCATCACCAACATATTTATCAAGAGTACCGCCACTGGCAAGGATGATCGTTGTCATCTCAGAGAGAAATTTATTGAGCAGATCTGAAATTTTTGTAGCAGGTAATTTTTCAGCAATACTAGTAAAGCCTTGAATGTCACTGAAAAAAATTGTTAGCTCCCGTCTCTCTCCACCTAAGCTAAGAATTTTTGGGTTCTCTACAATCTGATTTATGACATCAGGACTAACATAATGCTTAAATGCATTTCTTATAAACTTATGTTGTCGGCCCTCATAATGATACTGAGAAACAAAACAGAGAGTAAAACTTAAAATCAATGTCATTGTTGGTAAAACTAGTGGAATCCAATAGCCATAATACGTAGCGACCAACGGAATACCTACACAGATTGTAAGTAACAAGAATAGGAGTGAGGCCTGCCTTGCAACTTTAGATACAAAAAATATAGCTAGGGCAGCTAAAATTGAAGCAACAAGTGCAATTATCCAATCTATAGGAGAATCAATTTTTCGAATGAAATTATCGTTTAAAAAATTATCCGCGATAGTGGCATTAATCTCAACACCAGGATATCGCGCATCAACTGGGGAGGGTTTTAGATCCATTAACCCTGGGGCAGTCATTCCAACAAAGACAAAACTATCTGCAAACTCTGAAGCCGCAATAATCGGCTCCTTACCCTCCTGAATATTAGCATAGCTCTGGATTACATCACTTATATGATAAGAACGATAAGACCCTGCCTGACCAGAAAAGTTGATAACTAAGCGACCTTGGTTATCACGCAATGGATCTAAATCAAGATCATTTCTACCCTGCCCGGCTATTATCAATGATAATGGGAGGGAAAGAACTGGCTGGTCAAGAAAGTAAGAGATAGGGACAGTATGACGAAAGACGCCATCGCTGTCCGGCGCGGCACTTACATTTCCAAAATGATTTGAAGCCTCAAGCAACTCAATAAATGGCAATGTTCCAAAATTGTATATAGGCCAAGATTCACTAGGAGAAACTTTGGCTTTAGTGTTTTTAGCAACAATATCTCTTTGTCTAACGTGAAATTTATTCAGATCGTTTTCTAACTCAAGAGTCTTATCCTGACTAAGAGCGACTGCTGTTACAACTGGTAATTTTCCAGATACAGCGTTAACAAAATCCTTATCATCATCAAGACTTTGAGCTGTCTGTTCGGTAAATAAAATATCAAAAGCCACTGCTTTTGCATTAGCAGTCTCAAGGTATTTTATTACTGCTTCATACATCTGTCTTGGCCAAGGCCAGTAGACACCAAAGTGACGCACTCCATATTCCAGAGACTCTTGATCTAAAAGGATCATAGCGATCCTTTGGTCGGCTTTAGAAAGCACATTGGGAAGACGCAATCTCCAATCCCAACTTCGAGATTCCATTTCAGAAATAAAGGAACTTTGAGACAGTAGTATTACAAAGCTCAGAATAACTACTAAAATTATCGAAAATCTATTCTTTCTCTCTCGATTCTGAGCTTGACTCATTGATAGGTTATTTTGCCATTACTTTTTGATAATTATTAGCCAAGTACCCTCTTAGCCGCACGATAACGCGCTGCTCTAATCTCCTGACCATCTAACGACTCAGTACCCTTGTTGACAGATCCCTTTACTTTACTAATTCGAGAGTCCGGATCAGGGTGCGTTGAGAACCAACCTGTAGAATCGCTATCACCATGTTCATGACCGTTAAGCGCTGAGAGCATTGTCACTAGACCAGCATTGTTATAACCAGCCAGCTTTAATACCTCGGCAGCATACGCATCAGCATTATACTCCTGACTACGGCTATATCCTTTAGTTAAAAGGGTATCTGCTACATCCTTAATGCTATCACCAAAGACACCAACTAGCTCTGAGCCAACTCCATCAACGCTTGCAGAAACTGCTTCCTTTCCAATGATTGTTAGTGCTTGAGTAAGATTAGAATCAGATATTGCTTGCACACCATGGCTAAGTGCAACGTGACCAACTTCATGTGCAAGTACAGCAGCTAACGATTCTTCATCCGGGATAATCTTTAAAAATCCCTTAGTAATAAATATAAAACCACCAGGCGCAGAAATAGCATTAACCTCATCAGTATCAAGTATCATAAAATGATATCCATTAAAGATCTCTGGACGGGTAGAGAATGCCACAACAGTAGAGCCAACTTTACTTACATAATCTTGAAGCTGTCTATTTGGAAAAGGCTTATACCGACTAAGCAAAACAGCTGAGACACCTCGACCTAAATAATACTCCTCTTCGTCACTTAGCGAATTAGCAGCTTTGGCAAACATCCCACCTGCAGAAAAGAAAGAATCGGCTTGAGATGAAGTAACTATTCCGGTTGAGCTAAGTACCGAGCTACCCATCTGTTGAAAATTCTGAGATCCGCAGCCAGAAAGAGCAACAGCTATAATAAATGTAAAGATGCTTTTACTTATGTTCATTGTTTTCTAACCCTGTTGATTTAATTTTCCAGCTTTAATAAACGCTGCTAATGCTGCATCGCTTATCGTTTGTTTCTCTAAGAAATTAACAGCATGAAAATTTAGAGAAGGGTCTCCTTGAGCAAGTTGTCGCTCAGCTTCACTATTAAATCCTTTTCCTGCTAGAACCACTTCTGAGCTATTTGTAAAGGAAGGCATCCCCTCATTTCGAGAAGCAAAAACAATTCGCTGTGTCGTTACAGCAGATTCATGCAGATATCCAGTTGATCCATTCTTTAGAGCAATCTTAAGCCAACCTGCCTCTTTGGAAACTACCTGAAGGGAATCTCCATACTTTACTACTGCTAACATAGGAGCCCAAGCTTTAGGCGTAGATCTTACTTTAGCAGTTCGAACTTTCACATTTAGAATTTTATTAGCAGCAAATAGATCTGGTAAAAAAGAAAACTGGACTATCAGACACAAAAATATAATCCTACTCAACTTTTTCCTACTCAACTTTTTCATATAATCTCCAAATTCTGATGAATCATAGGATAGTAAAAGACTCATTTGATTTTTTCAACAGAAAATCCTGCTGGAATCTCTTGAGAAAAGAGATCGGAGGCCAAATCGTCATTAATAGTCACTGTCCCCATTGAAATGGACATAAGGGTATCTACAGTTAGTAATTTTAATTGAATTGACTTTGGATAGTGAAACCCTGATCCGTCACTTGTGTAAAGTGCAAAATCAGCAGCTAGCAAATCCTTATCTTTAAACTGATCTCTAATTGCAAAACTATTGAGAATTAAAGTTTCACTATTTATTTCATACCACTCCCTATTATTGCCAATTACAAGAATGATAAAGCCTGGATTTCTACTTTTATAAAACTTTAATGATTCTTTTTTAGAAGTCACCACACTCTGTGGTACACGTCCTGAAAGTAGTGGAAGCAAATAGTCAGGTGGGAGCGGTAACATTAAGAATTTATCAAGTGAATCATTTTTCAACCTCTCCTGATAAGCGATCTTAGGAGCGGTATCTAGATAAAGAATCTTCTTACCATCAGTTTTTAGAACTCCAATTGCATAACCTCCTGAAAGTGGCAAAACTTCAAGATGGATACTCTTAGGGTTTTCTAAAGCAAAAACATATCGGGCACTACTTTTTTCAGAACCACTTTTAAAGGCAACCTTAGCTAAAGTTTTTATCGAACGAACCTCTTTAGCTCTAGCTTTAAGTAACGAGAGCAAAAGAGCAGATTCCTCTTTAGAGACTTGATAACCTTGTAGTGCTGGAAAATTAGGGCTTTTAAGCGAAGAGCATCCTGAAATAAAAATAATCAGGATAATCGTCGCTAAATTGAGAATTCGCACAATTAGACCAAAATAAAAAGTTTAACGCTAACTCTACTCTATCGAAGAGAGAGAGAGGAAGCCAGCGTTAAACTTATATCAATAGCCCTTTACGAGGCGAACAAAGTAATACCAAAACCTATTACGCTTGAGTTTCTCCAATCTGACCTTATCCAATCTGACTGCGACTATAGATTCTCATTTTACCATTGTCACTGAAATCATATTTAGCTTGAATCGTAGCGCCATTAGAGAGTGCTAAAATCATCGTACCATTTTTATCCATATAACCAGTTCCAGTTACTGTACTGCCATCAGGACTTGGGATACTAACCCCAACTTGACCACTCTCTTTGTTGTACCGCACATTGACGTTCTCGCTTCGACCCTCTACATAGAGAGGCGTTGCCTCACCAGGAGCGTAAGGTGTTGGAGAGAGTTCCTGTATATTGGATATTTTATACTGACCATTTGCCATACGAACATTCATTGAGTAAGACTCACCAGTTTGAGCGTTAAACACTACGGCTTTGTTATTGGGCATTAAAATACCTTTATATCCACCTATCTCAAAGGATACTTGGCCTCCAGTCATACCTTCGTAGGTTCCACGATCTCCGCTACCTGTAATGAATTTACCGCTTCTGTAAAAACCTGTGATCTCTTTACCTGGTTCAAATATCGGTGATTTTTCAGCTACTCTTTCTGCTGGTCGTATTTCAGTAGATGCAATATCTCGAACCTCAGAAGATCTGACCCGACCATAGGTAATTGGTCTAGAGGTTTCTGGCCTCTGCTCAAACGATGCAGCATCGTTTCTAACTGGTCGCTTCTCTGACTCTTCAACATATGAGCGAAGCCTACTAACTACATCTACCCGTCCTTGGGAGGAAGTTCCTTCAACCATTCTATCTGTGAATTGTTGGGTAATTGATGATAGCATTATGATTCCTCCATAATTATTTCTTATTACTATTCACCTTTCATGCCAGCAGTGCCAATAAACCAACACATCGTTAGTCTAAGTAAAATTAACCAGATAGCGGTAAGTTGAAATTAACCTATGGAGGCAGTAATTGCCAAGTTCGGCAAATAATTCTCTGAGCAATTATCGTGAATTACAAAAGCCCTCGCCCTCTTTCCCCCTAACCTGCCTAAGAAAAGTTAGAAGCTCACTATAATGTCTTAGCTCCAACAAAATACATTCCTAATCTTATTCTCTAACTTATGGCCATTAGCATGGGATAACACCCCAAGATACGATTGTAATGTTTGACTCATTGAATCCTGAGCAATTTCTCCGTCGAAATATTGTGTGAGCCTCTCAGCAAGTTTGCGCTTCATCCGCCTCTTTGTTGAGGTTCTAAGGACTCGATAATGTGGGAGCGTTACATAGCCCAAAAAATCAATTCCCTGATGAAGTGGTCGTAAATAGATCTTTTTAGGGTGAAGTTGAATTTTTAAATGCATGTTCAAAAATTGCTCGACTTCCGGAAGGATCCTTTCGAGATTTGCCTTATTTTCAGAGAGAAGAACAAAGTCATCAGCAAAACGGGCATAATGCTTGATTCGATGCTTTTGCTTTAAAAACTGATCCATTTCATTAAGATAAATATTCGTAAATATCTGCGAAGTCAGATTTCCGATGGGAAGACCTTTACCAGGTGTTCCTTCATGATGAAAGCTTCCAATAATATCACAAATCAGCCACATAGCTGCTTCATCATCTAAAACCTTTTCCAAAAGATTAACCAAAACTTCATGGTCAACGGAATCATAAAACTTTCTTACATCACATTTTAGTGCCCAACATGATCTTGTGAAATTCCGGCTGACTTTAAATGTCATTTTGCGAAGTGCATTAACACCTGCATGAGTACCCTTTCCCAATCGTGAAGAATAAAGATCATTTATAAATCTAGGCTCAAAGATCTGAGTCAGCACAGTATATACTGCTTGATGCACCAGTCGGTCTCGCACACAGGCTTTACGAATGTGCCGCTCTTTTGGATCTTGAATAAAAAATGAGCTGTAAGGACTATGTTTATAAGTCTTTGCTACAAGCTCACGGTGCAAACTAAAAATATTCCTTTCGACGTTTCGTCCAAATTCCTGCACATCAATACGTTTACTCTTACCTCTTCTGAATTCATTCCAAGCATTAAAAAGGCTCTCTACAGAAATCATGGCTTGAAACGATTTTCCCATTCGACTCATCTTATTAGTGTATCATA
>CAZFXN010000061.1:0-11987 GCA_964523015.1 uncultured Bdellovibrionales bacterium
ACTTTTGGGAATTTAGTTTTTCAATCTCTTTTTTGGCCCAACCTAGCTCTTCAAGTGCCTTAGTATAATTTCCTTCAGCCACTAGGGTATCAACCTTTGTGAAAATCGCTTTAAGATCTTCAGAATAAACATTAGTTGCCATACAAATAGTTGCTGAGAGAATGAAAGCAAATACACAGAATATATTTTTCATAAGAATCACCCATAAAGTAAATGAAATTTAAGAATGTTTATCTTAATACACTTGATTTAGGGATCAAGGGAGAAAAGAGTGGAAAACGGCTGTAGAATTAATTAAGCAGAGTTGTTCTTGGTAATATTCCCTACAGATACGCTTCCAGGGGCACCATAGATAGATGTAACAGATGCGGATTCCGGTCCTTTAGGTTTTGAAGCTGAGAGATCTGACCCAGGGGTACTTTCTGCTAATCCAGATCGTACATCAACTCCCTTTCCTGTTTCAGCAAATCGAGTGTCTTCAGCGTTAGAGCCTAATCGACCGTCAGAGGCTTGGCCAGAATTTTGGTCAATTTTAGAAGTGTGGATCTCACCTTCAGCGATTTTCAGACCACCAGATCCCGATCTTGATTTCATCCTTGCTTTTTTAAAGGCTTTCTCTAATCCCTCTTCTATTCCCTCTTTTACACCACGCTTTACACCAGCTTCAAATCCTTCTCGGCCACCATTTTTCATTCCAACAGCAACATCATCTGATAAATTAAATTTGCCCTTTAAGCCATCGATACCATCATCAAGATGCTTTTCAAATGTTTCCTTCATTCCATCACGAACATGCTTCTCAATAGGTTCCTTCATCTCTCTAGCTAAAATTTGTTTGATTTCAGCTTCACTACCTACTTTTCTTAACGAAGAGTGCATCTCTTTGGCAGCTTTCTTTTCAATCCCCATCTCTTGGCATTCTTTTATAAATGCTTTCTTGTTCTGATCTACTAAAAATAATCCTCTTTTTGGATTTATAGCTTTCTCTACTAAGTTATGTGTTGCCTTTTCAACTTGTGTTGAAACCATCTCTTTTGTAACTGAGGCGACATTCCGTTCAGCTATATCACGAGTCATCACTTGTGCAGCTTCAGCTGAGAGATCTTTTAATGTCCCTTTGGCGGCCACTTGGGATAACTCTTGGCCTAATTCTTTAACTGTGCTCTCTGCAGCCTGTTTAGCTCCAGCTTGTAAAACCTCTTTTGTTAATCCTTGAGTTACCTCTTTAGCTAAAGTTTTTCCAGCAGTTTCAAATCCCTCTTTTACAGCAGTTTTTAAAACACATTTAGCTGCTTCTTTAACTCCCATCCTTAATGTTGCTACACCGACAACTGCTCCTACTGCTGCACCACCAGTCACTACTGTAGCAGCGATAGATCCGATCGACATTGCAGCAAAAGCTCCATGCATAGCAGCTTGAACTGCGTACCCTTTAGCTGCCTCCATATCTCCATTTGCAACAGCTAATAAACATTGACCACTTGATTTTAAAAACTTATAGGCATCTGTAATACCCGTCACTTCTCCAACTACTTTTAAAGCAGTCATAGGATCTGTAACGGCAGTCCATAGAGCCTTACCGATTTTTTTATATGTTTCAGGATCTGTGACTACATCAACTACTTTGCCAGCAGCATTTGCAATCCCTCGGCCAAGAGAGTTCCAAGTCTCAGGATCGGTAATAAAATTACCAATACTTTTAGCTACTCCCATCATCTTTTCAGGGCTAGTTACAAACTTTGCCGCAGAAGTTAATCCAGACTTTACGGAAGCTATTGTCTTTGGATCAGTAGCAAAATCATAAGCTTTTTCAGCTAGAATCGCAGTTCCTTTGGCTAAATTGACAACTACATCTCCACTGTTCGATAAGAAATTCCCAGTATTATGCCAAGCCTTTTCATACCAAGATAAGTTATCCCATAATTTTTCAGATTTGCTCTGAGCAGTTTCAATATAAGTTTTTGCTAAACTCTTAAATTCATCATTACTAACGCCGTACTTTTCTTTAAGAATAGTTAAATCACTAATAATTGCTTTTTCCTTTGCGGATGATTTTTCTGAGAAATTTACCTCAGCATTTTTTTCAGCCATTCCTTTGGCTTCGATTTGCATCTCTCGTTGTCGTTCCTGAGCAGCTCTTTCAGTTGCCTGTTGACGACGTTGAGCTTCCTGTTGTCTTTGAAGTTCCTGTTGCCGCTGTAGAGTCTGATCAGTAAAAGTTCTTAGATTTGCTCTTTCAAGTGCGGCATCTAAGGTCGGGTTAAGCGGAGTATTACCTCGGGAATCAACCTTCAGTAAGTCTATTCGATTTCTTGGACCTTGATCTCGAAGTAATGAGTCTCGATCTAGTGATCCAAGATTATTTGCTGAGAGATTATGTTGGTCGGCTGTACCGCGTCGATCTCCAACGTGAACATCCCTTTCGGCTGTTGCTAAATTGCCACCTTTTTGATTTATATCTGCGAAAGCTACCACAAAAACCTCTTACTTTTAATTAAGAGAATAAAAACTGAACACTTCTATATTGTTATGATTAAAACTTTTGAGAATGACACTTACCCTTAGCTAAGTAACCTACTGAAATCTAAAGCAAAATTTAATGAAGGTCAGAAAAGTTCTAGATTATAATCTTTGATCCACAAAATCATCGATTAACTTAAGACATCCTTCGGCAATACTTTCCGCAGCATCAACTGAAATATTTCGACCACTTCTGGAAAAATATTCATTATAATTTTTAAGGTCTAGTAACTCATCTAATGCTTTCATTAGTCTCTCTTTAAAACCTTCCCCTTCAGTTACTATCAATGCTTTTTTAATATCTGAAAGAGCTTTGGCATTTACAAGTTGATGACCTCCCTGTGAACTAGGCAAGGGTACAAAGATAGCTGGACGATTAATTGCTGAGATCTCTGCTACCGATCCTGCCCCTGAGCGTGAAATAACAATATGTGAAAAGTTATAAGCCTCAGTCATATCTGTAATAAAAGGTAAAACAGTCGCATTAATATCATGAGATTTATAGGCTATTGCGACCTTTTCCTTATTCTCAGGGCGACACTGATGTAAAAGATTGACCTTTTTCTCTTTTAAAAATGGAGCTAATTCGATCAGGATATTATCTAGGGAATTTGAGCCTTGAGAACCGCCAAGAACTAAAAGGTTACTCGGCGCATCTCCAGATACGTTAATAGGATGAACTAATTTTATCTCCGATCGAATCGGATGTCCTGTAACAACTGTTTTACTTTTTGGAAATGAAGTTCCATCAAATGCCGTAGAGATCCTACTAGCAAAAATGGATAAAAACTTATTTGCTAAACCTGGAGAAGCCTCAGCTTCATGAATCCAGGTAGGAATTCCGAATATGGCACCTACAGTTACCGGATACACTGTTACGTAACCACCAAATCCCATAATTAAATCAGGCTTTAGCTCTCTAATTAGTTTGATAGTCTTAGCTAATGTAACAGGCATCTTTAAAAGAAAGGTAAGAATTCCTTTAACTCCTAATCCTGTTATCCCAGAAGTAGAAATAACGTTAAGCTTGTACCCTGCTCCTTCTATCAATTTTGCATCTAAAGCTCTACCAGCTCCAACAAATTGAATCTCTAGATCGCGGCCTCTTTTCTCTTTAATTTTCTCTTTAAAAGCTCGCGCCACAAAAAGAGCTGGAAATATATGGCCTCCTGAGCCACTTGCTGCTATTAGGACTCTAATTTTCGAATTACCATCTAACATTTGAAAGCCATTTATCGGTTAGATCTCTGATGCGATCTAGATAACGCTAATAGTAAGCCAACTGACATTAATGAGACAATAACACTGGATCCACCGTAGCTAACTAATGGCAAAGTTAGTCCCTTTGTTGGTAAAAGACCCAATGTTACACCAACGTTTAGTAGTGCAGGCAAAACGATTAGCGTAGTTAACCCTATTCCAACAGCATAAAAATAAGTATCGTCAATAAATTTTCGACAAAGTTTCACTCCCCGCCACAGAAAAATAAGGAAGAAAGAGAGCAACGCTAAGCATCCAATGAAACCTAACTCCTCAGCAACTACTGCAAAGATAAAATCATTATGTGCAGCTGGTAAAAAGAAAAGTTTCTGCTGACTCTCGCCTAATCCTACACCAGTCAACCCTCCATTCCCAACAGCAATTAAAGATTGAATGAGTTGGTATCCCTGACCAGAATGATCTTGATAAGGATCAAGAAATCCTAAAACCCTCTTTAAGCGATAAGGAGAAAGCATCACTAAAAGTCCAGCTACAGAGGCAATCAGTGTTGCTCCTCCGGCTATAAATAAAAGGCTTCCTCCACAGGCAAAGATCATTATTATTGTAGTTAAAGATATAACTGCAGCACTTCCAAAGTCAGGCTGTAATAGCAATGGAATCGAGATTAAAGCAATATAAATTAATGGCATAACGATAGAGTATTTAAACTCTAAAAGCTTTTGATCGTTTTTAGCCACATATCCAGCAATAAAAAACACCATTAGTACCTTAACTAGCTCAGCCGGCTGAAATCTAATAGGACCCATCCCGATCCACCTCATTGCACCACCACCTTTTAATCCAAGGCCTGGAATCAGAACAAGTGCTAATAAGAGAATCGAGATTGGGAAAAGATAATGGGAGATTTTTTTAAGTTTTTGTACATTAAGATACGAGATTGCGACTAACATAATTAATCCAACAATAACGGAAGCCCCCTGCCTTTTGACAAAATAGAATGCATCTTTAAATTTCTCATCTGCGACAACTGCAGTCGTTGAGTAGATCATAATAAGCCCAAAGGCGACTATTATAATGGAGGTAAAAAACATTACCTGATCAGAGAAAAAAGGGAATGTCTTTAACCGTCGAGGTGACAACCTAGCTTGCTGTGATAGGTGTTGATGAGTGAGATGCGCGCTCTGCTGTACCATAATCTAAAAATAACTTCTCAAGAGCCTCTCCACGTTTTTCGAAATTTTGAAATTCATCAAAACTTGCGCAGCCGGGGCTAAATAGAACAATATCTCCAGAGGTAGCACGACTCATCGAAGAGTGAAAGGCTTCTTTAACATCGCGCACCTGTACACACGGGATTGAAGCCGCCCTTAAGTGATTTAATATTATGTGACCATCTCCACCAAAACAAACTACTGGCTTTTCAGGCAAGATCTGTCCCCTTAAAAGTGAAGTAAGTGGGGACCATGAACCAGCTTTGACCATCCCGCCAAGTAAGAGATGAACGTAAGAATTTGGATTAGCTTGATAAGCAGAATTTAATGCGGCACAACTTGCAGCTACAGTAGTAGATTTAGAATCGTTAATTATCATTACCCCTGAAATATCTCCAAGACTCTGAAACCGATGCCTTAAACCTGTAAATGATTTTAGTGCTGATAAACAACCTTGGTAAGTTCCATTAAGAGCTTTTGAAGCTAAAAGTGAAGCGGCAACATTATACCGGTTATGCACTCCTAGTAATTTAAACTCATTAAGATCATATGTTTCCTCAGAGTTATTAAGCCTAACTGTCACTAGGTCTATACCCTCAGAGGGTGAGTAGTTAATAAATGCATATTCATTAGATATCTTTTCTAATTTATTTTTATCTCTACCAAATGGCAATCTCCTACCCTTAATCATCGAGATCACACTTAGATATCTATCGTCATCTAAATTAAATATTGAGTAATCTAGATCTGATTGAAGGGTAAATATCTTTCCTTTAATTGCTAGATACCGATCTATTGTTCCATGTCTTTCAAGATGATTTTCAGAGATGTTTAGCCAAACACTAACCTTAGGATGCAGATGATGACAAGTTTCTAATTGATAACTTGATGCTTCAACTACAAGGGGTCCTGTAACTTTAACTCTATGAGCTGAAAATATATTTGTGTTATTAAGTAGTGAAATAACTGGCAATCCTACATTGCCACAAAGTTTTGCTTCTTGCTGAGAGGCTTTTAGCATCTCTGTGATTAATGTAACTGTTGTTGATTTTCCGTTACTCCCTGTTACAACAATTGTAGGGGCCTCTATCAGACTAATCGCTAATTCTAATTCATTTGCTATTACAATACCGGCTCTCTGAACTGCTGCAACTATGGAAGCCTCAAGTGAAACTCCTGGACTTAGTACACATAAACCAACATTAGATAGATAAGGAGCAACCTGTTCTCCATCTATACCTAAATGAACTTCAATTCCCTTAGTCTTTAACTGATCAATTAATTCATCCTGCCCTTTACGTTTAAAATCCTCGAGCGAAGATTTATCAACTGCAATTATTTTAAATCCGGAATCAGATAAGACATTAGCTGCCTCACTACCGCTGATACCAAGTCCTACAATAAGGATCTTTTGATTCTTGGTTTTGATCTCTTTTATAAATTCAAGCAAATTCATGGTTACTTCATACCAAATACTAGAAAAACCCTCAATTGCTTCATAAAAAGTTACCCTTTAGCTAAGGGCAGGAATTAGTTATTGTATCCTTATGAAAGCTTTTCTCTCACTTTTATTTATTGTGACCTTAGTCCTTGAGGTTAAAGCTGAAGATGTCGTAAGTCCCAACTCTCCCTGGCCAGAGAATATTTTTGAGCAGCAACCTGAAGAAGAGCACTCGCTCGGTTATAAGATCTTACTATGGGTTCCTAATAGAGTCCTCGATTTTATTGATATATTTAAGTTTGACGTTGGAGCTGGGCCAGCAGTTGGGGGAGTTATTAGGATATCTAGATACGCCCAAGCAGGATTCCGTACCGTTGCGCCACTCTCTGTAAGAGTAGGATTGATGGGTAGGCGGCTCCCTTTTATGGTTGAGACCTCTAGTGAGATAGGTGTTAGCCCGGCATTTAAACAATCCCATGATAGGGATGTTTGTGCTGCAGAAATTGGTCTTGGTGTAGACCTTTTCCTTGGAGTCTATGGTGGTGTTTGCTTAGATGAAACCTTTGATTTTATATCCGGGCTATTTTTAGTAGATCTTCAGGGGGATGATTTTTAATCGCTGGAGTTAGGCTTGATTTTTATTCAACATCCTTTCCCTTATCTTCCCCGCTAATATCCCAAAATGGTTTCATCATATAGTGTGCAAGTGAGGAGAAATACTCCTGTTCAGCGATTGTCTTGCCATCCTTTTTATTTAGATGTTCTGCTAGCACATCTAAAGCCTCACGAATCTGCTCAGACTCCTTAGAAATTGCAATTTCTATAAATAGATATCTTGATGCCTCAATTACTCCAAGATTAGGTTCTCTACTCCTATAAACCTCTTCTACAATCTTCTTGGTATTCTCTTTTCCATCATTTAGAGGATCTTCTTTCTCTCCATTCTTCTTTTCGGCTTTTACCTTAATATTTTTATCTCTTGCAGCAAGGGCAGATTTAGCACCAGTAGCTAATTTGTTAAAGACTGACCAGCAGACACCGCAACTATCAGCCTCTACTTCATTTACATGATTTATAATTTCAAAAAACTTCTCTAATCTTCCATCAGGCCTTATAGAAGCCATATATGACTTAACAGAAGGAGGCCTTATCTCAGTAATCTTCTCTCTTTTAATTCTGTTAACCTTCTCAGCAACCTGTACAGTTCTTTTACTTTTAAACTCATCAAATTCATCTCCTGCGGCCTTACGATCTCCCTGAAAAACTGAAACTGAGTCTGCTAAAACTTCAGTTGAGAAAAAAAGAGCAAATAGACACAGCAGTGTGCTATTTATTAAGAGGTGTCTTGATTTACTAAATAGGCCCATATTTATATCTATAAACAGCAAAGTCAGATCAAAGTTGTTTTGGTCAAAGTTGTTTTGGTCCTCTCTATATCGGCAGGATCGCAGACTTTTTTCATGTTTTATATAACACCGTTGCGTGTTTCACTAACTAGTTTTAAATATTGATGTTAAATTAAGAAAACCTTTAAATTTGAATTGAAATTATGACCCAAAAAGAGACATATTTTAAAAACATTCTTGCTGCCATTGGATCCACCCCTCTAGTTAAGCTCAACAAAGTTGTCCCTAAAAATTCTGCTACCGTCTTAGTAAAATGTGAGTACATGAACCCTACTGGCTCAGTGAAAGACAGAATGGCATTTCATATAGTCAATGAAGCTGAAAAACTTGGATTACTAAAACCTGGTGGCACAATTGTTGAAAATACATCAGGGAATACTGGACTTGGATTAGCTATGACTGCTGCAGTAAAAGGATACCGCTGTATCTTTACCATGCCGGATAAGATGAGTACTGAAAAAGTTAACATGCTTAAATCTTTTGGAGCAGAGGTTGTGATTACCCCAACTGATGTACCCGGAGATTCCCCACAGCACTATGTTGAAACAGCAAAAAGGATTGCTAAAGAGACACCGAATTCTTTTTATGTAAATCAGTATCATAATAAAGCAAATATTGAGGCACATGAGATTTCTACCGGAGCAGAGATCTGGCAAGAAACAGGAGGTGCCTTTGATGCTTTTGTTACCGGCGCCGGCACTGGAGGAACTCTTTCAGGTGTTGGAAGATACATAAAAAAACATACAGATAAGATAAAAATTATTGGAGTCGATCCAATCGGTAGTGTCCATTATGATTATTTCCACACCCAAAAGATGGTTGAGCCTCATGTGTATAAAGTTGAGGGAATCGGAGAAGATATCCTGTGCGATGCCATGGATTTTTCAGTAGTTGATGAATTCTATCAAGTAAATGATGCTCAGTGTTTTAGTATGGCCAGAAAACTAGTCCGTGAAGAGGGTTTATTTTGCGGAGGTTCTAGTGGGGGCAATGTTCACATTGCTATTGAAATCGCTCAAAAACTAGGACCAGGAAAAACTGTGATAACAGTTCTGCCAGATTCAGCCACCCGTTATATATCTAAATATCTCTCTGATAGCTGGATGATTGACAATGGATTTTTATCACGCTCAGTAGGATTAGGAACTGCCGGAGATATATTGAAATTCAAAAAACAAGAGGTAATCTGCACAGAGGTAGGTCAACCAGTTGCAAATGCAATTGAACTAATGAAGACTTCTGGAATATCTATATTACCAGTTGTAGATGATAAAAATATTCCTGTCGGTATAATTCATGAGATAGATATATTAAGAGCACTCACGACAAAGAAGATAGGAGCCGGTACATTTGTTGATGATGTTATGCATAAACCTCAAGGGCTTATCTCCCTTTATGCTGAAGTTGACGATCTATATAAAATCTTTGAAAAGGATCATGCTGCCATAGTTGTAGATCAAGGGAAATTAAAGGGTATTATAAGAGAGATAGATGTCATAGAATTTATATCTAAAAATAACGATAAGTAAAAAGTTACAGAATATGGCGAAAATTAATTTAGAATTATCTGACTATAAGTTTGGTACCTTAGCTATTCATGCTGGACAGACACCCGATCCAACAACTGGGGCGATAATGACCCCGGTTTATCAAACCTCCACTTACGCTCAATCTAGCCCAGGAGTATTTAAAGGTGAGTATGACTATGCAAGATCGGCAAACCCTACCCGTACTGCACTTGAGGCGAACCTAGCAGCTCTTGAGAAGGGAAGTTATGGAATCTGTTTCTCATCTGGTTGTGCTTCATTAGATGGAACACTTCATCTTCTTTCAGCTGGAGATCACGTCGTTCTCTCTGATGATGTTTATGGAGGTACTTATAGATTATTTGATAAAGTATATAAGCAGCTAGGAATCTCTTACACCATGGTCGACATGACAGATCCTGGTAAATTTGATGCTGCTTTTACAAACAAAACAAAACTAGTTTGGCTAGAAACTCCTACTAATCCGATGCTAAAAGTCATCGATATAAAAAAGGCTGCTGAGATTGCTCATGCACATAAAACTTTACTAGCAGTTGATAATACGTTTGCAACTCCGTATCTTCAAAATCCACTTACCTTAGGGGCTGATATTGTAAGCCACTCATCAACTAAATATATTGGTGGACACTCTGACCTTATCGGAGGAGTGTTAGTGGTGAAAGATAAGGACCTTGCCCAGCAACTACATTATTATCAAAACGCTGTAGGGGCTGTTCCCTCACCCTGGGATTGTTTTTTACTTTTAAGATCGACTAAAACACTTCACTTAAGAATGGAAGCTCACTGCAATAACGCTGAAAAGATTGCTTCCTTTTTAGAGAACCATAATCAGGTCGAGAAAGTTATCTATCCTGGCCTTAAATCTCACCCAAGCCATGAGATATCAAAGAAGCAGATGTCCCGTTTTGGCGGAATGATCTCAGTAGTTGTTAAAGGTGGCTTAGATAAAGCAAAAAAAGTTCTTGAGAGAGTAAAGCTATTTAGTTGTGCTGAGTCTCTTGGTGGTGTTGAGTCTCTAATTGAGCACCCTGCTATTATGACTCATGCAACTATACCTAAAGAGCAAAGAGAGATCCTAGGGATTGCTGATGGGTTTATTCGACTATCAGTTGGTGTTGAGGATGTAAATGATCTTTTAGCTGATCTAGATCAAGCCCTTTTGGGTTAATCTAGACCAGCTAAGTCATTAAAGTCTTATAATTATCCTAGCTAGACTTACCCTAATTCTGCCAATGCTTCACGACGGGAGAGACGGATCTTACCCATTCGATCAACTTCTAATACTTTAACAGGGACTTGATCGCCCTCTTTAAGTACATCAGTTACCTGATCGATCCTCTCATCCGCAATCTGAGAGATATGTAGCAGACCAGAAGTTCCTGGCATAATCTCAACGAATGCGCCGAAATCAGTGATCTTCTTTACCACTCCGGTATAGATCTTACCTACTTCAGCCTCTTCAGTAAGAGCCTTGATAACTTTTAGTGCTTCCTTAGCCTTTTCTTGATCACTACTAAAGATGCTAACTGTACCATCATCTTTAACTTCGATCTTTACACCGAAGGATTCAGTGATAGATCTAATAGTTTTTCCTTGTGGCCCAATCACATCACGAATTTTATCTGTCTTGATTCTAATAGTAGTAATTCTAGGAGCAAACTCACTAAGCTCATCACTATGAGTTTTAATGACTTCATTCATGTTTTTTAGAACATGCATCATCCCCTCACGAGCTTGGCTCATCGCTTCGACAACCCACTGCTTCTTTAAGCCTTGGATCTTTATATCCATCTGAAGTGCAGTAATACCTTTTTCAGTGCCACAGACCTTAAAGTCCATATCTCCAAGGTGATCTTCATCGCCTAAGATGTCTGTTAAGATTGCGTACTTACTTCCCTCACTGATAAGTCCCATCGCCACACCGGCTACAGGAGCTTTAATTGGAACACCCGCATTCATTAAAGCCAAACTAGATCCACAGACTGTAGCCATAGAGCTCGATCCGTTACTTTCAGTAATCTCAGAAACAATTCGGATTACGTACGGAAACTCAGCTTCAGCTGGCAGTAACGATTTAACTGCTCGCTCAGCCAACGCTCCATGTCCAACCTCACGTCTACCAGTACCTCTCATTGGACGACATTCGCCAACGGAGAATGGAGGAAAGTTATAATGAAGCATAAACTTTTTAGTACTCTCTCCTACCAAACCATCTAGACGCTGTGCTTCATCAGCAGTACCTAGCGTAACAGCAACGATCGCCTGTGTTTCACCGCGAGTAAACAATGAAGATCCATGAACACGGGGCAGAATGCCGTTCTCAATTGTGATCGGTCTAACTGTAGTTCTGTCACGACCATCAACCCGGACACCTTTGTCCAGAATCATGGCGCGCATTGACTTATAGTGATAGTCCTCAAAGACCTTCTTAACGATAGGCTCTTTCTCGGCTGAACCTTCAGCCTCAGCAGGAGCAAACTTAGTAACTGCCTCTCCTTTAAGTGCTGACAAAGCTTCGCCTCGAGCATCCTTTTCTTTAACGCACATTGCTGCGTCAAGCTTAGGCTTAAGGAAGCTCTCTACCTGAGATACTAAATCGCTAGGGAGTGTTTTTGGAACAACTGGGATTTTCTTTTTTCCA
>CAZFXN010000061.1:11997-15569 GCA_964523015.1 uncultured Bdellovibrionales bacterium
GCTCTTGAGCATAAAACAGAGCCTCTACAACTTCACTCTCTGCTACCTGATCTGCTCCACCCTCTACCATCACAATAGCATCAGTAGTACCAGCAACAACAAAGTTTAGATCTAGTTTTTCTAACTCATCTTGAGTTGGATTTATTATAAATCGTCCGTCAATTCGCCCAATGCGCACACCGGAGATCGGCCCATTCCAAGAAATCTCTGAAATTGTCAACGCAGCTGAAGCACCGCACATTGCCAACACATCTGGATCGCAATCCTTATCTAAGGATAAAACAGTTGCGATTATCTGTACCTCTGTACAGAAACCTTCTGGAAACAAAGGTCGGCATGGACGATCAATGAAGCGAGAGATCAGAGTTTCTCTTTCGCTAAGCTTACCTTCTCTTTTAAAATACCCTCCAGGAATCCTTCCTCCAGCATAGGTTTTTTCAACATAATCAACTGTTAGAGGAACAAAGTCCCCATTTTTATCAGCACCCTTACAAGCGGTTACCAACACCATGGTATCACCACACTGTACCAATACAGATCCACCAGCCTGCTTGGCGATACGACCTGATTCCATTCTTATTTTCTTTCCGTGAAATTCACGTTCAACGACATGCATAATTTAGCCTTTCGATATAATAATCGGGAAATATATAGACTTTAACCGGCGGGAGTAAAATCAAACACTAAAATCCAATCAACGCTGGAATAAACTTATTTACTATAAGTTTACTTACGTAATCCTAGACTACCGATCGTATTTTTATACCGATCGACATTAGTATTTCGAAGATACTGAAGGAGTTTTTTTCTGCGGTTGATAAGTTTCATCATTCCCATACGAGAATGATTATCCTTAACATGTGCCCCAAAATGTTTACTTAACCCTTCTATCCTGTTGGTAAGAAGAGCGATCTGAACTTCTGTTGAACCAGCGTCCTTATCATGTAAACGGTACTTCTTTATGACTTCTAACTTTGTATTTTGGGTTCCTGACTCCATACGGTCCTATAACTTCCCTTAAGTTTACAATTAAAACTCTGAATGGGTCACACATGGAATCTCAAAAACATCCTAAGGACACAGTTCCCAGATTGACTGAGGATATCTGACGGAAGGAACGAAGGAATCTTTCTTATCTGCACTATTTTATCTGCGCTATTTTATCTGCACTGTTTTATCTGCACTGTGCAGCAAAAAAATTCGCAGTAAAAAAATTCCTTCGTTTCTCCACCTCAGACTCCACCTCAGAACAACACATTCTGGCACATCCTGAACGAGAGTTTCCCTAAGCGTAATCCACTAAGAGCCGGGTAAAAATAACAGGATCAGGGGGTTAAGTCAAATAGGAAGGTTATTTAGGCTAATAATACCGATGGTTAGCGCATGAATAAGTAAAGCATTTCGACTTAAAGACATAACTTAGGTTTGTAGTACCCTTAAGTTTAAGTTAACTTACCTCCGTGAAGTTTACTCTCCTTATGGCAACCATAAATGAGATTGAGGGCATGAGAAAGATTGCCCCTCTTATTCCAAAAGATCTCTTTGAGCAGATAATACTACTAGATGGAAGTTCAACGGATGGAACCGTAGAGCTGGCTCAGTCTTTAGGCTTTGAAATCTTCACTCAAACAAAACGAGGAATGATTAATGCCTATCGTGAAGTCTACCCATTTATCAGGGGGGATTACATCTTAACATTTTCTCCAGATGGGAACTGTGATCCAAAAGATCTCCCAGCTTTGATTGAAAAAACACGGTCTGGAAATTTTGATATGGTAATTGTATCTAGATATCTACCGCCAGCAGTAAGTTACGATGATACATTTATGTCAAAAATTGCTAACAGGGTGTTTACCTTTCTAATTAACAACCTCTTTGGTGGCAAGTATACTGACGCTATGACTAACTTTAGGGCTTATAAGAAATCTATTTTGCCTACGTTAGGACTTCTAAGTGAATCTCCATGGACTATCGAAAGATTTTTTAAAGACACTATTTCATGGGAGCCGTTACTTTCAATGAGAGCGGCAAAACATAAACTTTTCATGTCAGAGTTACCTGGGGATGAACCTCCTCGAATTGGGGGTCTTGTAAAATGCCGTAAATATTACTGGGGCTCCTTATACTTACTAGAGGTAATTCAGGAATTTATTTTGTGGAAGACCCCTGAATCAAAGGATATTGCATCGAAGTTTTCAGTTGATACACATGAAACCTCTTTAAAGAATAAATCTCCTGATAGTCCTCCTCTAAAAGCAAATCGATCTTAAGCCATCTGGCAATAACATTATCATCATTGAATGGAATTGTTCTTTGCTTAAATCTAATAATATATTGCGGAGTATTTTCGTGCAGTGCAACTTGGAATTCCTCGTATAATTCTCCCACTAAAAGAATTTGATTATCAAAAGCAACAGGTGCAGGAGAGTAACTTTCAACACCTAAAAGTCCATAAAGAAACTGTGCAGAAGGAAAAATTAAAACTGATTCTCCATTTTGAACTCTAGGTTTCATAAAATCATAGACACGATCAAGATCAGGGCACCAATCTTTGCTACACCTCCATCCATTAAATCCACCTGACCTCATTGTCCACGAACTATCGTCAGCTTCAGGATTAAAGCGAGAAACTCCTCCGTAATATCCAGTTAATAAATTAGGGATTAGAAGAGCAGCACAAAGTCCCTGAGCTAAAATGAATTTACTTTGAGTTTTAAAGTTTTCTATCGACAAAAGAAAAATAATTCCAGGACATAGTAAAAAAGCGCAGTCCCAGGGCCCAGTGGAGCCAGTTGCTGTAGAAAGAAAAGTGATCAAAAAGATAGAGAAATATAAGACGTAATATTCCTTATCTCTCTTATTAAACTTACTATAGTACTGGCCAAATATAAGGCCAATAATCATATATGGTATATAAATAATATTGGAAAAGACCAAGAAAAATTTATTGAAGTCAAAAAATCGACTAGTTGGATTATATGCGAAATAAGCCTGATGAAGGTAAGCAAGCGGTTCATCTAAAAGTAGAAAGATACCAACAAGAGTGAACAAGCTACCTAAGCTGAATGAAACAAGATCTTTAAACGAGTACCTACACCAACATAAAAACAGGAAGATTATACAGAGCGAGAACAAGCCGTAGTTCGCTTTAGCATGAAAGGCAATTCCAAGTAGAAGGCCCGATAAAAAGAAAAAATTTCTTTTGTTAGATGACTGCAAACCATAATCAAGGGCTAAAATCCCCATTGAGACAAATAAGACAGCTAACTGATCATAGTAAGGATGTGGTAAATTTCCGTAAAACTGAACTCCAGCAAGAGCCAACACCAAAGTCAAAGAAAGGTTACTTAATTTTCTCTTACCTAACAGAAAAAGCGTTAGCAGAAATAGGAAATTTACAACTTGGATATGCCAAAGAACTCCTGAGGTTGAAAATCCAAAAATTTTATAAAATAGCCCTGAAATATAAGGAAAGACTGGGCCAGCATGATAAAAAACGTCTTTATAAAGAGTTTGTCCTATTGAAACACGATATCCAAGATCTAAAAACATCGACATGTTAAATGGCTCAA
>CAZFXN010000062.1:0-13179 GCA_964523015.1 uncultured Bdellovibrionales bacterium
AAAGGTAAATTACCGATTATTGGTGTGTTGTTGCTTACCAAAATTTTTATCCAGTCGGATACGACTACTTTTGTCTAATCACTTTAGGTCATTAAGAAAAAACATAAATTTGGATAAATTTTTAAAATTGTATGGCTATCCTTTTATCTTGCCCTTTTTAATTGATCCACGGTGCTGAGACATAGAGCAGAGAAACCGATCATATAATTCCGATATCCGCAACCAGTTCCTGATCCGGAGTTTTATTTTGCTGATCTGGAAACTGAATTACCTCCGCCATTGCTGTTTTTCCGACTGCGGCCATGATACGTTTGCCGTGATCTTCAAGAGCGTTTCTTACTAAGTCCTGATCAAACCTGGCATAGATTGCGGTGGTGGATTGATTCTTATGATTTAAGACCCGACCAATGAGGTGTAAGGAGTTTACCCGCCTGGGCCATCCAGCTACCAACGGTACGTCTTAGATCATGTAACCTAATATTCTCTATTTTCGCGGCCCTAACTATCCTAAGCCAAGGCTTACTTATATTTGCAACCGGAGCGCCTTCAATCAGTCCTGGAAAAAGATGCGGATTACCCTCAACTCGTGGTAGTTCTCTTAGAATACCAAGGGCAGGTTTGATCTTCCCCCACTTTAGTAGACACATATTCCACTAAGCTGTTCTGATGAGTAGATGAATTCTAACTGATGAAGGGGAAGCTACGACTTCTTGCAAAGAGTATGGATGACCTTCTCCTCAAGCTCTTTTACTACCTTTGGATCGACCTCTGTTTTGCTTTTGAATAGAACAACTAGCCCTTGCTTGAGAATTTTAAGCTGTCTTGAATATCTAGCGCAGTGCTTACACATAAAAAGGTGCATTAGTAGTCCAGCTCTGCGCCCAAGTGTAAACTTCTCGCCACTTCCAAGTAATCGAACAACTTCCTTACAGGTGAGCATTACAGTTCCTCCCTGTCTTTAACTTTATGCTCAATACATTCACGTAACCGTGCCTTTGCCCGAAACAGTATCACTCCTAGATTAGTGACGGTAACGTCCAGGATCTTACAGATATCAGAGGTGCCATGCTCATCTATTTCACGCAGACAAAACGCCATTCGCTGAGCCAGAGGTAAGCCATCTAGGCATTCTTCGATAAGCTTCATAGTTTGAGCAGCTTGCAAGAATTTTTCAGGATCTAAAGGCGGCGACCGCCACCTCCCTCGTTCATCGAAGTGGGAATCCACTAACTGTTCAATATCTTCATCAGGAATTAAACGTTTGTCCTCTCGTCGTTTCTCCCTGGCTTTATTGTAAAGAATTCCAAACAAGAAAGTTCGAACGTGTGAACGCCCCTCAAATTTGGATTGTATCTCGAAGAAGGTCACCCAGACTGACTGCACAAGATCTCTGGCACCTTGTTCTAGAAAGCCGAGTCCGAGGGCACCCTTAAAAAGTGCCGCAGTGTATTCACGAACCAAAGGCTCGCTTAGCCTCAGCGTGGATACGGTTGGTTTGTCCGCTTCGAGCGACGAGACTGATTTAATAATGGGTTTCTTTTGGGTTGACACTCATGCTCGTATAACCCGCTAGCAATATTAGGGGAAGACCTACGGGCGATTATTCTCGTTCGGTGCCAGAGCCAGCAGGCCGCTTCGGAGATTCCCGCTCAGTTGTTGAGCCATTAGGCTCATCGGCTGAGTTCTCGTCGGTATCATATTGCTTTTCTTCGGTTGCCGGACCGTTAGTCGATGAGGACTTTGGTTTTACCATTGAGTCAGCAACTGGGCGTTCTGTTCCAGAGCCTAGGTTGGACTTTTCAGCCTTTTTCTCTGTTCCTGAAGCCGACGCATAATCAGCGCCGTAGGCAGTTAAGATAATCAGTCCCAAAGTCAATATAAGCGTTCTCTTTATCATAAATCTCCTCAAAGTATGGCTGAAGTCACTAATTCCATGGCCGCAATCAAAGAAATTGTAATTCTTCCCTTGCTAGCGTCACTAATTAGCGCTGCCTGTAATATGTGACACGGTATAAGTGACAGAGCCGCGTATAATCTTACAAAGATATTGGAGAGGGCTATTTGGATGAATTGATTGATAGAATTAAGGTTCCGATAACACTGACATTATTTTCGTTAGTTTCGCTACTTTACAGATATATTCCTAGCCCAGATGATTTTCTTACATTTGTCCCGCTCTTTACCCTGCACTTCGTTCTTTATGTGGCTCTGGCCTATTACGGGGGCAGGACAAAGATTTCAGTTGCCGTTCTTATTGGGGTGGCGATCTTTAATAGATTCCTTTTAATAGATACGGTTCCGATTCTTGAGAACGATTACTTTCGGTATCTCTGGGATGGCCGAGTTCTAGCAAACGGAATTAATCCCTATCTCTATCCGCCAAACTCAGCGGTGTTAGATTCATTGACTGTTTGGTACCGTGACAGCATAGGTTGGCCTGAAATTAGAACCATTTATCCGCCACTCGCGGAGTTATTCTTTGGGGGACTTCACCTATTAGCCCCAGACTCCCTGATCGCGCTCAAAGCGGGATTGATACTGTTAGAGCTTTTGGCAGGGCTGCTGCTGGTTCTCTCCATTAAGGATAAATCGAATAGAAGACTGGTCACGATTCTCTACTTCTTTAACCCATTACTTTTGAAAGAGATCTCTAACTCAGCCCATCTCGACGCATTACCCATGTTTTTTTCATTGGCAGCGGTGCTTTGCTTTATGACTTTTACTAATAAACGCGGGATCGCCTGGGTAATCTTAGCACTTAGTGTTGCAGCAAAAAGTTACGCGATCTTATTGGTGCCGTTATTTATTAAACTCGACGATAAGCGATGGAGGCACCTGGGCTTTTTTGGCGCTACGCTAGCCGCACTTTATTTGCCGTTTCTTGGGGCTGGAGAGAAGATCTTTAGCGGTGCCGGTGCGTTCGGCACATATTGGATTTTCAATGCGGGCATTTTTAAGTTGCTTACGAATTTTATAAATTATCTTATCGAAGGGCTTTATCAAACGTGGAGCTTATCGGAACAGGGGCAGTTTATACTTGCAAACGATTATCCAGCAAAAGTGGTCGTAGCTCTTATTTTAATTTGGCACATATTTCTTACAACCAAAAGGCTTAGCGTCGTAGCAGAGCTGCCTCGTGCTTGCTTGTCAATACTTGGGGCGCTGCTCCTATTGTCTCCAGTAGTTAACGCCTGGTATGTGCTTTGGTTACTTCCATTTGCTTGTATTGAACGAAGTGTTCCCTGGCTCTCATTTACCTTTCTTGTGGTTGCGGCATACGCCTGGTTCTGGTCTGAAAAATATGCACCGGCAATAAGAATGGCAGAGTACCTGTGCCTCTACTTACTTTTAGTTTGGGGATGGAGAAAACGACGAAGTTGGGACCATTCGACATCTTTAAACTTAGTTGTAGATTAGGTTTTGGAGCCTATGAATTTATGAAACTTAGAGTTTCGAATATAAACACATATCTTCTATATTTTGCGGTGTTGAATTCTCCTCCAGGTAGACTGAGTGCTGACCCAATCTTTCGTGAAGATTTTGCTGATCTAAAACGGTGGAGTCTTCTTGAATTTGAAAAGATAAAGCAACATTCCACTTATCGGATAGTTCAAGATTCGCAAGGTGGCAACATGCTTATGGCCGAGAGCACAGCTGGAGCTATGTTTGGACTTCGGGAACACCACCAGATGTTGGATAAGAGAAATTTGTAATATTTCAGAGGATATACTCACTCATACTTGATCCCGAAGTTTTAACCCAGATAGTACGGGCCTATCATCATCATCATGGGGGGGGGGGCAAATGATGCTCAGTTGTAAACAGGTAAGACAATTATGAGACTCAGGCACAACCCTTTCTATGTTTTCTATGTTTGAAAGGTAATGAAAGGAGCGCGCTTTGACATCCGAAAACTTCCGTATTCCAGTTGTATCGACACCAGAACAAGTTGAGATTCCCTGGCCTACTCTAAAAACTATTATAAGCGGTAATTCAGTTCTTGATCTGAACTCCATTCATATTAAGAATAAACAGGAGGCTTTTAAATTCCTGAAAGCTTATGGGTTTGATCTTGAGAAGTCGGGGGATAGAGATCTGATAGATCAAATCAAGAACATGGCCTTCTGCCAGATTCCGTTGGTTAAGTACCAAATTAAGGAGATAAAAAGCCTTTCGCGAATCATGCAAAAATTACTTCGTAAGCCTGGCAATTTAGCTGTGCAAATTTATGATCATCTCGGGGTGCAGTTTGTCACTTACGATATCTATTCGGCTATTCTATTAATAAAGTTCCTGCGTAGCAGGCATATCATCTCGTATGTTAACAACGTTCCTGAACTTTCGAAAAATTCCCTGGCTGACTTCGAGGAGATTCAAGCCCTGTATGAAAGTAAAGGAGCGCCGTTTATTCAACGATCAAATGATGCGGACATAGCGAAAGGATTATCTCTTTCCAAGGAAAACCCCTTTTCTTCGCGCTCATTTCACATGATCAAATTTGTAGATCGACTACTTGTTCCCCTTGGCGAAAATCGCAGAGTATTTTTCCCGTACGAGATTCAAATATTCGATAAAACAGCTTGGGATAATGCTCAACGAGGCCCTAACCGACACGATCACTACGAGAAACGACAACTTGCAAGTGTTCAGAGACGGCTCTTTGGAAATCCAGTAATTTCAAAGCATATGAAAGGTTTGAATCCAGGCAACTAGATATGAGGTAGTGAATTAATGAAATTTCAAAAAGTAACATTTAGTAATCAGAAGGGAGAAAGACTTGTAGGACGTCTGGATCTCCCGATAGATGGTATTCCTAGTGCTTACCCACATTTTGCGCTACCGCGATGTACTAGTGATTTTTTAACAGTGCTGACTAATGACGATCCAATTAGTAGAGTAATGCCGCCATACAATAAAAGTTCACTGTTGAGCCCGAGCTGGTTCAATACAATAGCAAGCCCACCTGCAAACCCAACTACCGTTATCCAATAGCGCCCTCGTTTTCGATCTTCATAAGCGAGAGCTATGACGGAAACGGAGATGAATATGATCAGAAGCGGAAGTAGGTACGGAGTGTAATTAAAAAAACCAACCCCAATCGAGCTCAAAAGCCCAGCGTAAACGGGCCAGCAGGCAGGGCAAGAGAGCGCAGGTAGCAGCGAGACAATCACTGCCGGAATTACCGTCCAAATTGATCTGGGACCTTTAGACTTAAGAGATCCTGTAAAACTTTTCACAGCGCTCCAGTTAGTTCTTTTTTAATCATCTCCACCGTTGGAACGCCAGTCATTTTGCCTTCATCCAGGTGGTATACTCTACACGAATTTCCACCTCCAGAAGGATCGCAATTCTCTACGTCTTTGCCGTCTACGAGAATGGTCGGTGAGCCATATTTTTTTGCGTAATCAGGAGCGGCTGGATCATCACTGTTCCACTCAACCCAATTTCTATCCATGCTCACTTCTGCAAGCGCCAGGTTGAGCGAATCCCTCGCTTTTTGGAGATTCGGGCATCCGGTGTGGTAAATAAGTTCTACTTTGGGCATGTTTATTACTCCCTAGATTCTAAAGATTCTAAGATTGGACACTTACCTATGGTCAAATTTGTGTCAGGTTCGCTGTCAGTCGCCATGCCCATATTATAGACCCTGTAGTTAGGTACAGAGTCAAGCAATCTCGACAATTCACAAAGAGTTTGAACTTTGGGAATTGAGATATTTAGCCATCCCTGAGGATCCTCAAATATAGTTATCCCCAAAAGAATATTCCGAATACATTTATGATGAAAACCTTCGGTTTACTATAACTCATTAATTGGGATAACTATTTTTTGTCCCTCCGGGGGATAGTAAGTCCAAAAATCAACTTCTTTCGGAACTTACTTTTTGGACTTACGATATGCTGGGTTGGAGGACTGTTTTCAGTGAATGATGGGCTACAGCGCAACTCCTCGCGACTAGGGCCAGAATTGTTTTTTCTAGTATGACCCGTATTGGTCGTAATATGTTGAATTTGCAAGGATATTTTATTTTTATATCATAACTTGTAATATTTTGGCCCCTAAATACACTCACTTGACTGTGTGTATACCAAAGCATAGCAGGTTTTGCTGGTTTCTTGACAAGCCTTCGGCTTGGCAAAAATTCTAATAATGCTTTGGTATTTATTATTTGGCTCAATTTTTAGACGAAATTGAGCTGCTATACTCAGCGATTTTGATTTGCAATGTCAGCAAAACTTGAGCTCGCTGAGTATAACGCTGCATTTATCAAAATAGAGATCTAGGCCATGAACTTATTTTCATTATTTATTCGCGCTACCATAACTCTGTCTGTTATCTCAGGTTCTGCAGGCTTTGCGGACTCGGGGGATGCTGGCAATATTCCGCTGCGGGCCGAAGATGCACGACCCCTTGGCACTAATGGACTGGTTCCAAAGATCGATGTTCGTAATAGTTCGGGAGAGAATGTAGATCTTCTGAAATTGGTGCAAACTAAGCCTACAGTTCTCATTTTCTATCGAGGCGGGTGGTGTCCTTTTTGCAACACCCATCTTGGAAAACTATCAGAAATACAGCCTAAGCTTCATGATTTGGGTTTTCAGATAGTTGCTATTAGCGCAGACAGCCCAAAGAAAATTGCAGAAGCTGAAAAGAGCAAAAAGTTTTCTTATAGACTTCTTTCTGATAGCAAGATGATGGCATCTCGTGCATTTGGTCTTGCGTTTAAGGTCGATGATGAAACTGTAAGACTATACAAGGAACAGTATAAAATTGACTTGGAGGCTGATTCAGGAGAAAGCCATCATTTGCTACCAATTCCAGCTGCTTATGTAATTGATACATCTGGTACGGTGCGCTTTGCTTATCACAATTCGGATTACAAGAAACGAGTCGATTCCGATGCATTAGTTAAAGCCGCGATGGATGCTATTGGGAGGGAATAGGAAGATTTTGATGATTATTAGTTATTCTTTCAAGCGAGTGGTGGTTTGTGCAATGTCGGTTTTACTTCTATGCGGATTTGACCTGACGAACATCACCATTCCTAAAAACGAAATACTTGATGGTGGTCCACCTAAGGATGGAATACCGGCACTGACAGATCCAAAAGTTATTGGCGCCAACGAAGCAAGTTATCTAAACGAACAAGATAGGGTAATTGGCTTGTTTCTGGGAGGTGAATCAAAGGCATATCCAATCAAAATTCTTAACTGGCATGAGGTGATAAATGATCAGATGGGAAACTCTTCCGTCGTAGTTACCTATTGTCCCCTATGTGGTACCGGGATGGTTTTTGATGCCCTCATAGAAGGTGCAAGGCTTCATTTCGGTGTTTCAGGTAAGCTTTATAACAGCGATGTTTTGATTTACGACCGTCGGCATGAAAGTCTTTGGTCTCAAATTGGAATGAAGGCAGTAAGCGGGCATTTCGTAGGAACTAATCTTAAACATCTTCCAGCTGAACATACGACATGGAAAGCTTGGAGAGCTAAATATCCTAAAACCAGAGTTCTTTCTCATGAGACCGGGTACCCGCGCGATTACTCAAGGGACCCCTACGCTGATTATGCCAATACAAGAAAACTAATGTTCCCGGTCAAAAATCAAGATTCACGTTTAGGAACAAAAGACTGGGTGGTCGGAATAATAATAGGCGATGAGGCTCGCGCTTATCCATTTAGTGAACTTGCTAAACTTGCGGAGAACCAACTTCCTCTAAAAGACAGTATGAATGGTAAACAGCTATCGGTAAATTACGATCATAGCAATAGATCTGCTCAAATAACTGATGCTGCAGGAGCCGAAATTCCATCTGTTCAGGTATTTTGGTTTGCGTGGCAAGCATTTTATCCAGAGACTTCTCTTTACAGAGTTTCAACGAGCTACAAGTAAGTTTAGGTCTAAAAGGGGCTGATGGTGTTTGATGAAAATCCGGTACATCGAACTCTTGAGTCAGAGGTAGTCACACATTTAAAAGCTGATGACAGCTATGCTGGCAACGAGGTCTGGCATGCTCGATTGGCACCAGCCCCCACTACAAAAACTGTAATTGAGATTGAATATTTGGTAGTTCGGAAGACTCATAAGGTGGATTTCAGTTCTGGACCGGCAGCCCTGAGTTACAGCCATCAGGAGGAAGCTGAAGGCCGTCCGTTTCTTAAGGGCGATATTCTCGCCCCGGTTGATAACCCTGTAGTGGCGAAGATATTAAACTATTTTATTTACCCACATCTTGAGGTTGATGGAAAGAAATACAAGGATTTTTCGACTAGATTTTACTTCTCAAAGGTGATTTTAAAATGAAGGAAGGAGTAGGGCCAATTGCACGTGACCTTGTTCTTGTGGGTGGAGGTCACAGTCATGCGATTGCATTAAAAATGTTGGCGATGACTCCCATCAGAGGGGTTCGTATTACCTTGGTCAGTGACACCTCTTATGCTCCGTATTCGGGGATGCTTCCCGGTTATATCGCGGGCTGTTACTCCTTCGCGGAAACACATATCGATCTTCCACGGTTAGCCACCTTTGCAGGAGCATCCTTTATTCGCGCAGAGGTCACAGGTCTCGATCTAGATCAGAGGAAAGTACTACTTAATGGCAGGCCAGATATCTCCTTTGACATTCTCTCAATCAATATCGGCAGCACGCCACCTTTAGATGAAATACCAGGAGCAAGAGAGTTTACTATTCCCGTTAAGCCTGTACCTAAGTTTTTAACATTCTGGCAAAAGCTTCTCAATGAACACCCAAAAAAACCCCGCTCGCGAATTGTTATTGTGGGTGGTGGTGCTGGTGGTGTGGAGCTTGCATTCGCTTTCCGTGCTCGGCTAGGTAAAGACCAAAGTATACACCTTGTGCAGAATGGCCCTGAAATTCTTCCGACCCATACCAAAATGGCGCGGATATTGGCATCTCGTTACCTCACAAAGTTTGGAATAGAGGTAACCGTGAACGCTTCGGTTGTTGCCGTTGAGTCAGATGCGGTTTGTTGTGATGGCAATTTTAAAATTCCTTTCGATAACTGTATCTGGGCCACAGGTGCCTCTGCACCGGAGTGGATTAGAGATTCGGGGCTGGAGGTAGATAAGGCCGGATTTATCAAGGTCTCTGATACGCTGCAATCTGTTTCGGATGCGGATGTGTTTGCGGTAGGTGACATAGCTTCCCTGCAACATCAGCCGCGACCAAAGTCAGGGGTCTTTGCCGTACGACAGGGGCAGCCGTTGTTTGATAATTTGACTCGGATCCTTTCTGGAGAGAATCCTGCAAGCATTAAGTTACAACGGCAATTTCTTAGTTTAATTGGCACGGGCGATGGATCAGCTATAGCTTCACGTGGATGTTTTGCGATTTCTGGTCGACTAATGTGGAGAGTGAAGGAGTGGATAGATCGGCGCTTTATGCGCAAATTTGAAAAGCTACCACAATCTATGACTCTCACTTAATGAAGAGTTAAGGACAGCCGTTGATTGTTGCATACTACTATAAGCACCTGTGTTCTAAGCTACAAACCAGCGCAACATACTCCAGTTTGCAAACCACTCTTGAATGAATTGTTGAGCCTCTCCTGATTCGCGTTGCTCTTTCGAAAAAGAAGCCGAGCTCTTATCACACGCCTGCTGCAAGGTGGCACCTTGCTGTATGGCGCTAAGAAGCTGGTAGGCAGGTTTTTCAAGGCGCTTGTAGTACAGCGAGTTCTCTAACCTATGAACCCCCAAATAAATCACCTGAGCTCTTGGCAACTTAATGCGTACAAGGGGAGTATTCTCCTTTCTTCTTTCGCTGCTGGCCTCTGATCTTTGCGCCTCAGATTTCTTAAGAGCAATCACAAAATCATCCAGCGGATAATGTAATTTCAAAATTGTAAGGTATGGCTGGAGGCCAAGCTTAATATCAGCCGGATCTTTATTGGCTAACATTTCTGGTGCAAGCGGCGACAATGCTGGACCATCAAAAGCTACAATTTGAGCCCATTCAAATTTGGCCATATCGAGTGCTGCGCGTGAGTACTTACCGACCCAGGAAGGTTCCTCTCGAATAAATTGAGGTAAGTGAGAGCCTAAATTGCGAAGAGTATAAGAGACGGAGGGGTATTTATTAAGATAGGCTATGATCAGGTCATAAAAGCGCCGCTCTCCAACTATTGCTCTTAATCCGGGAAAGTCGTCGTATAGGCAATCTATCACCCTAAACCAATACTGACGGTTATAGATCTCAATTCGCTCAACACTAGTCAGTCTATCATTTGGTTTTATAATTGAGCAGGTCAGCTCCTTGCTGCTTCGGTTATCAGCTAAAGTTGGTGCCATGCGCTGATCGTTGGTTAGTGGGTTCATAACCACACTAATCATGATTGATTGAATCTCCCTTAGAGACAGGGGTGATGAGCTATGAGTTTCTTTGGTAGAAGTTGTCATCGGGTTAATGTTTCTACCATTGCTTTTTCTTCGCTGTTGATAGCTACCTCACCTAAATTATCTAAGTACCGGCGCGCTTTGAGTGCTTCATTATGAACCTCTTCAAACGAGGGAATATTGGCATCCCATTCAAGCAAGGTGCTGGTTGGTCCAGAGAGGCGAATTGCCAATTCGTATAATTTCCAAACTGGATCACAGACGGGGTGATCATGGGTATCAAGAATGTACTTTTCAAACACCGAGTGCCCAGCAATATGAATCTGCCCAACGCGGTCGGCCTGAATGCCGCGAATGTAATCTTCCGGATTAAATTTATGATTCTGCGATGAAACGTAGATATTGTTTACATCGAGCAAGATTCCACAATCGGCACTCTCTGCCACCTCCGCCAAAAATTCCCACTCAGTCATCTCGGAATGGTTAAACTCGGCATAGCTGCTTACATTTTCTACGCAAATTGGAATTTCAATTATATCCCGCACGAATTTGATTCTCTCTGCTGTATTTTTTACGGCTTCAAAAGTATATGGCATGGGTAATAGATCGTGGGTATAGTGGCCATCAACGCTTCCCCAGCATAAATGATCGGAGAGAAAAGGGGTCTTAGTGCGCTTAACAAGATTTTTAAGCTTTTTTAACTGGGTGCGATCATAAGGGTCAGTCGATCCGAAATAAAGCGCGACCCCATGCTGAACCACTTTATATTGCTCAAGTATTGAATCTAAAACTTCAAGTGGTCGACCGGCGTCGACCATAAAATTCTCAGAAATTATCTCAAACCAGTCAACTACAGGTTTTTTACTAAAGATGTGCTGATAATGTGGGATTCGAAGCCCTATTCCGATGCCAAGATTAGTGTATCCATTAAAACGATTTGCTGGCATTTCTATAGCGTGCTCTCTAAAAATGAAAAGCGTGGAGCGAAAGGTTCTTCGCTCCACGAAAATCTAACGATTCGACTACTTATGCGACCCGTCAGTAGCGCAACCGCCCTGGCCTTTGCAATCGTTATGGCCTTTGCACTCGTTCTTGTCAGTCTTACAGCCACCTTGACCTTTGCAGCCATTCTTACCTTTGCAATCGTGCTTATCTGCAGTCTCGCTAACGGTAGAAAAAGCATGGGTACCAGCAATTGCGCTTATGGAACTAGAGTTACCAATTCCAACTGCGGGGCTGCTCAGGGCATGTGCCGAACCTACCATAAGTCCAGTAATTGCCGCTGCTGCTAATACTCCAGAAGCGGTTAAAGTCATCTTTCTTTTCATTTTTTAGTCTCCAATCGATTTATTAATGCAAATAACTTACCCCACATGACGTAGACACGCCACGATGGCGGGTAAGCAGTACCAATCAGTAAAAAGTCCAAATTGATATCCTCTTTAGTGCTGGATTACGGCGAATTATTACAGTAGCACTTTGTAATTACCTAATAGCAATCCTGGGACGAGATGACGCCCGGAGATTGCAAGCCCCTCTCCACCGCAGGTCTCCGGTTATCCTAAGGAGCAATATGCATGCTTGCGATAGCGGTATGCGCGGCAGGGCAGTACTCACAGCCGTTTTCAAAGCGTGTTGCTAATAGAACTACCTGCTTCTTACAGCAGAAATGAAAAGACAGTGCTTAAAAACAATCCAAAGAATTTTGGCCCCTGCACACATTGATCCGGTAATGGTTCCGCTGATCTTAGATCTTCCGACGCGTTTTCGATATTGAACTGGAATTTCACCGACTTTAAGTCCATGTTGCAAAGCCTTGGCTTGCATCTCTACGGTCCAACCGAAGGTTCGATCCTGCATGTTAAGCCGTTTTAACTCCTCAGTTCGAATTGCTCGTAACGGACCAAGATCTGTGAAACGGTAACCGTAACGAATGGCCAGAAGCCAGGTAGCAAGAAGATTACCAAGACGAGCATGTATCGGTAGTGCACCCCGTTTGGCCAATCCTGTAGTGCGAGAGCCAACTATTAGATCTAGATTCCTAAGCTGCATTTCATCCAATATACGCTCGATATCTTTAGGATCGTCACTTGAATCTGCATCAAGGAATACGATTACGTCGGCCCCTCGATTAATAGCTTCCGCAATCCCCGAGAGGCAAGCTGAGCCATAACCCTTACGACCCTCATGGATTATTGTAGCACCTGCTGCCCGTGCCAGATTTGGCGTCTCGTCAGTACTTCCATTATCAACTAAGATAATGCTATCGCGGAAAGGAGAGGGAATTGATTCAATCACCCCGCGAATCGCCAACGACTCATTCAGTGCGGGAATTACAATCTGAACATTTCCTAATCTCTCGTAAGCGGGAGCATTCAGACGAACTAACTTTAGCTTAACGGCTTGCTGCATCGTTTAGTGACCAGTCATAGGGTAAAAATTCAATAGCAGTACTCTCCGCAGCTATCGTTGCGGCTTGTCCTTCGGAGTCAGCAATGAATGGAGCAGCGAATCTTTGGGCCGATCCATGTTTTTTATCAAAATCACTTCCGTACCACTTAAATATACTTGAGAAGTGGAGTGTACTAGTTGCGGGATCAAAGTAGTTTCGGTCATTATCATTAAGAAAGTTCTTCGCGGCATCATGCAATTGATCTTCGAGCCTATCTGCAACGTATGCTTCGTTGCGCAGTGGAGGGCACGATTTTGCGGCGCATACTAGTGCAAAATGTATCCTAGGCTCATCAAACCATTTACGAATCATTTCGTGTTCAATATCATCCAAGGAATGCAGCTCACCAAATAGTTTAAAAAATTGAATCTT
>CAZFXN010000063.1:0-5415 GCA_964523015.1 uncultured Bdellovibrionales bacterium
CTGTTGAATGTGGTGTTCACGATCCGTCATCGTCGGTCTCTCTTGTCTGCCCAACATCTAGATTATACGTTTTATCGTGTTCCCCCAATCTTTGTGGGTATCACGCTTAATTACGGACTCTAATAAATTCAATAATCTTAATCAACTTATTAATATTATTGAACATGATGGTGTCATATATTGGATATTAGTAATGAGGGGTTTTGTCGTGTTCCCCTGAAATTTTATAAAAAAGACTCGCAAGATAAAGTAACGCCACAACCCCCATCCATGAGCTAACAAACTCCCACTCTATTCCGGCTGTCCGAATGCGTCCCTGAGTCAGGGCAATTAAGGTATAGGCAATAATAAGCTTGGCTGGATGGAGGGCATTTGATTTTGTCTTTATGTAAATACAGAGGGTAAAAAGAAGCGGAATAAATGCAACAGTATAATAATGGGCCCATGTTGTGGGAGAAAATAAAAGGGATGCGATTATTATTAGTGAAAATGGAACCAGTAATGACGGGATTCTGTTTGATGATTCATTTAGTGTGTTTTTAAATGAATACCTTTTCGCAATAAAAACTGAGATTAAAAGTAAAATTAAAGGAGAGATAACTTTCACTCCTTTACTGATTGAGAGAATGAACTCCTTGTCAAAGTTTAAAAGAGTCACTGTATAGATAATAGCTCCAGAGAAACTATTACTACTGTTAAATTTTGATACCGTCTCTAAAATAAATGGCACTGATAGTTGCCAATAATCAGCAAATATTCCTGGTCCAAAACTAAGCAAGGATGGAATTGTTAAAACAAAAAATCCGATCAAAAACCAATGAATTCCAACTAATCCTAAAGCTCCATAACTAAGGATCAATAACGGCCAGGTAAAGAGTTTTAAGGATGTAGCCAGTCCCCACAAAAGCGGCCCCATCTTTGGGGAACTGCCATTTACTATGGAAAAAAGCCCCATTACTAAAAGTAATCCGATAAGGAGCTGCGTCTGTCCATGCTCAAGGTGTGTCATTGTTGGATATGTAAGTAATCCTCCGAGAAAAAGAACGATGAGTCGGGGTGAGCTTAGTTTGATGTCGAAAAATTTTAAGATCAGAATTATCGTTGCAAAAAGTGAGAGTAATTGAACCCCTGTCCAAATAAGAAAAGAGAGTTTTGGAGGTAGTACTGAAAATGGAATGAAAAGTGTAGCAAGTGCGGGAGGATTAGTTGCTTGAGTTATCGGTGGAAAATTAACAAATCCGTGTGACTCATAAGAGTTACTAAGATTATTTAAGTATGGATTGATCCCTTGAGCTAATCTTTCTGAAGTAATGTAGTAATGGGCAAAATCATTGTGACGAAACCATTCCCCGGGCGATTTTTCAATTGAGCGAAATGCAACTACTGATGAAACTAAAATGAGGATCAAAAAACCGATCTCAAGCTCGTAATTCTTAATCTTGTTCATTTTAAAATACTGTTTTAGCGAACTACTTTATCGCTCTTTTCCAAAGTGGTTTATCTAACCCACTAACATGAATGGTATTTTTGAGAAACGATCTAAATTCCCCTATCAAGTATATAGAACCGGTAACTAGTAGCGGCTTGCTAGATCCCTCCCCTATTTCAAGTTTGCCCAGGAATTTTTCTAGATCAGTTACTACTTCTGAGCTTATTCCATTTCCCGATAGAAAATCTTTTATCTCTTCACTCTTTACCGCTCTCGGTGTTGGTGGATCTTTAAGGTACAATATTCTGTTAGAAGTTGTACCTATAAAAGGCATTAGTGATAAAACCATATCTCTCCATTCTGGTCGATCAAGCACACCAAAGAGCACAGTCAACCCATCTGCATTGATACTTTTAAGATGTTTACACAATGCTAAAACCCCTGCCCCATTGTGTGCACAATCTAAAATGATCTTGAGCTCATTATGATATATCTGCTCAAACCTACCAGGCCAATGAACTGTGCTGAGACCTTGAATGCACTCTCTTGATGAGAACCCTAGTAACTGTGCTGTTTCTATTGCAACAGCCATATTTTGTAGCTGATGATCCCCTATAAGGGAGGAGGTAAATGTAAAACTCACCTCATTAGAAACGTGATTGGAGGTAAATTTAGCTGAAGTACTGAGTGCTGACCCTACTACATCAGTCTGATTGCCCTGTTCTTGAGTCTCTTTAACCCAGAAATCATCCCCGAATATTCTCAATTCACGTGCTTTATTCTTTTTACAAACTAATCTTACCTCTGAGAGTGCTTCTGAAGATAAATTCCCTACAACAACATGAGCACCCTCTTTAATAATAGCTGCTTTCTCTTTTGCTATTTTTGAAATGGTCTCTCCTAGTATTGCTGTATGGTCCAAATCGACTGTGGAAATAACACAAGCTCTTGGTTTTAATAAGGTATTTGTTGCATCAAGTCGTCCTCCAAGACCAACTTCTATTACTCCCCAATCAATCTTACTTTCGGCAAAGGCAAGGAAGGCACAAGCTGTGATCCCTTCAAAGTACGTGATTGTCACCTTAGCCTTTTCAGCAGCACACATAACGGAGGATGCAATATCTCCTAAAAATTCATCAGTGATTGGAAGTCCATCAATGACGATCCTTTCATTTTGAGAGATTAAATGTGGTGATGTTGTTAATCCAACCCTCATCCCTGCTGCGCCAAGCATTCCAGCTAAGGCTACTGAAACCGAGCCTTTACCATTTGTGCCTGTAACGTGAATTGAATGGAACTTGTCCTGAGGATTACCGAGTACCCTAGTTAAAGCCAGCATACTATGTAAACTAAAGTCCCCTTTCCCATTCCATGGAGATAGTTTGTTTAGTAAAGCTAGTCCCTCTTTGTAGCTCAATGAAGTTCCCTATCTGTGTGACTCAGTCACAATAAATTCTGTACGAAATCATGTACCGCCGTGGTACAGTTTAATGAAAAATCTATTTTCCTTTGATTTTGATCTTTTTCTAAGTTCTGGTCATACTGTACCACCGTGGTACAAAGACTATCTAAGCTCCTCCGACAAGCCTTCTAAATACCTCTTGGAGATCATCACTAGAATAAAATTCTATGACTAGTTTTCCTTGATCTGAGGACGGTGTTGGCCTAGACATTTTGACCTTCATTCCTAATGATCTTTGAATTTCATCGGTGATTCTTATATCCTCTGGTGATAGTTTAACTGTCTGCGTATCCCCTTCTCTATCCTCATCAAGGCTCTTTTTAAGGTCATTTCTTGTCAGTGAATCGATATCTTTTAAATAGCTAGACCTTACTTCTGCATCTTCAATTTTAGCTAATAAGAGTACCTTTGACTCTGAGGCTCCTTCTCTAAGCGCATTAAGCAAATCATCAGGTAAGTCTAAAATCTCTAAACTTCTCTGTACCATTGCTTTTGATACGCCTAATTTTTCTGCAATATCACGGATACTAAGGCTGTAAGTCTCTTTAAGAGCACCTATAGCATGAGCTCTCTCTAATGGGGTTAAATCATCTCGTTGAAGATTTTCAACTAACTGAACAGCTAAAGTTCTATCTCCATTTGAGTCAGCTTCTCTATCAATTATAGCTGGTATTGTAGCGATTCCTCCCATTACGCTAGCGCGTAATCGTCGCTCTCCTGAAATTAGCTTATACCGTCCAGGGCTCTTTGATGGAGTCACGAGTATCGGACTAAGAACTCCATAAGTCTTAATGGAAGCTGAAAGCTCTCCTAATTTGTCCTCATCAAAGTTAACTCGTGGTTGGTTAGGATCACGATCAATCGCTTCAATTTTGATCTCTCTATAAGGGCTACCAGAGCGCTCTCTATCACTTAAATCTGGTCCACCAAAAAGTGGATTGTTTGCTAATACAAGTTTTTTTCTAACCATTTATAATCTCCTCTCCAAAAGCTAGATAATCCTCAGCGCCAGCTGAATCAGGCGCGTACTCAAATATACTCTGTCCACTTGCTGGAGCTTCAGCAAGAGAGACGTTAGTTCTTATGAGTGTGGTAAAAACCAGATCTCCAAAGTACGCCTTTATAGTGTCATATACTGCTCGAGCCAATCTCTTTCTTGCATCGTGAAGACAGATAAGAACACCACCAACCGCAAGGCTAGGATTGTAAACACTTCGAACTTGCTCAATTGTATCTAATAGCTGTCGTACTCCGTGCAGGGCTAAATATTCACTTTGAACTGGCACGATGACACTCTCTACTGCTGCCAATGCGTTAAGGGAAAGTAAACCGAGGGCAGGGGGGCAGTCGATAACGATGTAGTCGTATTTATCAAGTACGTCCTTTAAGGCACGCTTTAGTATTAGTTCACGCCCAATCGCGCCACCTAGTTCAAGGTCTGCGGCACTTAAGAAAAGACTGGCTGGAACAACATCTAAGTTCTTGGATCTATTAAGAATTACCTCTGAAATCTTTTTTGTTCCCTTAAGCACATCGTACACAGTAAACTCTGGAATTGGTGGCTTTTCAAGACTTTCTTCAACCTCCATACCTTGATGAGTTTCACCAAGCCCAAGATGTGTGGTTAAGTTACTTTGCGGATCCATATCGACTAAAAGAACATTGAAGCCTTTCATCGCAAGGGAAGCACCTAAGTTTACCGCAGTTGTTGTTTTTCCAACTCCGCCTTTTTGATTTACAACACTTATTGTTTTGGCTGCCATTATCAATCACCACTTAAAAAGAGGAATTTAATTTATGGATCGTGTATCGAAGTAAAAATGAATTATTTATTATCTTAATTGCTACTGATTTACTAATATAGTAAGCACAAAAAGTCCATTCGTTTGTAGTGAGGAAAACTTCCTGTGCTTACTATATCCCCTGCCGGAGGCAGGGTCCCCGAAGGGAAAACAAATAGTTATCCCATTAAAAAAAATCAGACAAACCGCAGGTTTGACAAGAAAACTACTTCATTCATAAAACAATGACCGATTCCAAAAACAGCATCATGTTTCCAATACCTAGCAGAGAAAGCGAACGGACTTTTTGGGATAACTATACAATTCGAAATAAAAATACAGCAATTCGTCGCTCAAATAGCGTTCTATTTATAGAATTACATTACTTTTGTTAGAAGTATCTCAAATCTCATCATCTCTTACTTATTTCAATACACTACTGCTTACCTGTGGATAACTATAATTTCTGTTCTAACTTTTATCGTGTCTTAAGTTAAAAAGTTTTCTGCTCTCGCATTTCAGATAAATCTTGTCGTGTATGAGATTAAAAATCACCGTGATCTGAAATTAGATCGATCGTGCATTGGATTAAGTTTTATCGTGAATTCAAAGAAATATATTGCCGTAACTCACTGTATTTATGATAAAAAATCTCCGCTCACTTAGATACTAATATTAAACTTTAACATTGTTAAACTTACTAAAAGTAAGTTAAGTTCTTTTTCTGATTAATAATTTTGTAG
>CAZFXN010000063.1:5425-12820 GCA_964523015.1 uncultured Bdellovibrionales bacterium
GGGATAGTTTATTTAGTTTTTCTTTATGCTTCAACAAGAGATCGTAATTGATACGCCGAAGCGGCAGACTCGCGATGAGATGAATTTAGCGGAATTCCCGTTAACTCTGCTATCTACAAGATCAGATCCTAAAATTAAAACTCTTGAGTTCCGTGATCACATTCGAGGTAAAAACGGAGATCTTGTAAATCGAGAATGGATCATAACAGGAGCTGATAAATTTGGACTTCCCACAGCTTCTGATGACGAGGTGTTAATCGGATTATTAAAGCTCAGTGTCGACCAAGGATTTAACGATAGAAAGGTTTATTTCACTCGCTATGAGCTTTTAAAAACTTTGCAGTGGACTACTGAGGGTCGAAGTTATCAACGGCTTATGAAGGCACTTGATAGGTTAAGTGGGGTACGGATTAAAGCAACCAATGCTTTTTTTGATAACTCATCAAAGACTCATAGCACAGTCAATTTTGGCATTATTGACGCTTATGAGGTTAATGATGGACGGGATATTTCGGGACGAGAGAGTGGATCAAGTTTCTTTCTTTGGAGTGAAGTTCTCTTTAAATCATTCCAAGTTGGGTACATTAAAAAACTCGATTTAACCTTCTATTTAGCCCTTAAAAGCGCGGTTTCTAAGCGGATGTTTCGCTACCTTGATAAACATTTCTGGTACCGATCAAGATTAATAATGAAGGCCTTTACCTTTGCCCATGAAAAGCTAGGTATCTCAAGAAATTATAAATACCTAAGTTCAATTAGGCAGCAGATCGATCCAGCACTTGATGAACTTATTGAGCATGGTTTTTTAGCTGGGTATACATACCAGGGTAGGGGAGATAATGCTGAGATCGTTATCACCAGTAAAGCAGGTGCTCCACGTGTAAGTAATGATACTAGGGCGATCTTAAAAGGAGAGGAGGGTGCTTTCATTAAAGAAACACCATCTAAGAGCAATGTTGTTAATTTAAATGATTTAAGGACAAAAAGAGAAGATCTACAAGGAGGACAAGGAGTCGCAGAAGCGCTCACCGATTCGAATGTACAAAATATACATTCTCAAGCCGAACAAAAGCCTGAGCAAAAGCCTGCACAAAAGTCAGCGCAAAAAAGAGCCAGCTTGATTCTTGCTCTTACTGATCGTGGACTAAAACCTAAACAGGGAGAGAAGCTCCTTTCAGATCTCCCTGACCCATTACTTGATAAAGTCGCTTTAATAATTGAGTACTATGATGAGCTATGTCAGGCAGGCAGTAAGTTAGTTAATCGTAGTCCAGTTGGATTTTTATATAGAGCGGTAGAGAATCCGGTAGATTTTAATCTGCCTGGAGTAGGTGGACCTAGCGATGGTAGAAAACGCCAAGAATCATTTGGATTTGGCAGCGGGCCTTCTAACACCTTAAGTTCTAAAGTGCCTAATAAAGCTAAGTCAAACACTCAATCAGCAAGTAATTCTATAGAAATTAAGGCTCAATACTTAGTAGAACGTAAAAAGGAATCAAAGAGATTACGCCTAGATGTAGAGCCAAAAATGCTGGCTAAAATTAAAGCTGAGGTTGAGGTCGCACTCTCAAAATTTAAGGAAAACATCTCTGAGAAAAACTTCACCGAAGCTGTTGAACACGGCATCGAGGAGCGACTTTTAGCCCTATTTGCTTTTCCTAATTTTGAAGAATGGCTAAGTAAGAGGGGATAGCAGAGAATTCCGACTTTTTGAGTGTCGATCATCGAAAAGTCTTGACTTTTTGATGATATGGCTGTAAAAAGTCGTATGAAAAGACGTATCACCCAGTTCATCAAGAAAGATCTAGAGAGAAAAATTGTACTACTTAGTGGACCACGCCAAGCTGGTAAAACGACTTTGGCCAAGTCTTTATCTGATAATTACGCTTACTTAAACTATGATTTTGCTGAAGATAGAATTTCTATTTCTAAGATGTTGTGGCCAAAAGATGTGGAAATAGTGATTTTAGACGAACTACACAAGATGCCAAATTGGAAGCGTTGGCTGAAAGGAGTTTATGATGTTTTAGCTCCATCGAAAAATTCACCAAGTATAATCGTAACTGGTAGTGCCAGGTTGGATACTGCTAAAAAAATGGGAGACTCTTTGGCTGGGAGGCATTTTAATTACCGTCTCAATCCACTGTGCATGAAGGAGTTGGATGAAAATGTCCATAATCCTTTACTGAGTTTGATGAAATTTAGTGGTTTTCCGGAGCCTTTTATTGAGAGGGACCTGGATTTTTATAAAAAATGGCAGATTTCACATCTAGATATAATTCTTAGGCAAGATCTACTAGATCTAGAGCAGGTAACAAAAATTAATCAAATTGAAACTCTGGTTGAACTCTTAAGACACAAAGTTGGCTCTCCTTGCTCCTACACTTCACTTGCCGAAGACTTGCAAGTAGCTCACACTACAGTTAAGAGGTGGCTCACGATATTAGAGAATCTTTTTATTATTTTCAAAGTTTCTCCGTATCATAGAAATGTAGTAAGAGCTTTGTCAAAGATGCCAAAGTACTATTTCTACGATATTGGAAGGGTTCCAGATCAAAAAGGTGCTAGATTTGAAAATCTTGTTGCTTTGAATCTAGCCAGCGAAATAGATTTTTTAAGAGATACTAAAGGCAGGAAATTGAGCCTGAATTATCTTAGAGATAAAGATGGACACGAGATCGATTTCGTAATAGTCGAAGAAGGTAATCTACACATGGCAGTCGAGAGCAAGTGGTCTGAAACATCGCCAGATTCATCGTTCAGATCTTTTTTCGAAGACGGAAAGCTTAAAGCTCGAAAATATATACAAATTGTTGCTGAAGCAACAGCAACAAAAGAATTTGATTTTGGATTAAGGATAGAACCAGCTGAAAAATGGTTAAAGAGTTTTATTCTTTAATTAAAAGAAGTTGATGTTTTTTAGTAAAAAAACTAGTGAATAAAAATCGACTACATCGAGGGTCTAAAGCTATCTCTTTTTCGCGATGATAATCACCCCAGACGTTATAAGATCCTCCTCAGATAAATCTTTAAACCGCGGAGCAACCTCTTCAGTTTTAATTCCTGATCGATCCGTTGTCCTATCAACAGCCAAAATTTCAAATCCTCTCATTTTCATATGATCAATGTGTACTGAGCAGGGGGCTCGGTTTAAAAGATACGGCCTATTTCCCCTGGTGATCTTCCATCTAAGATCACTAACTCCCCAGTGACCATTCCATTTATCTGTAATGCCGTGGGATCTAAAATCTATTTGGTGCGACATTACACCCCCTACAGCAAGTAAATCATACATTGCTTGATAGGTCGTAAAGAGATCATCAACATGCTCTAAAACTGCTTGAGAAAATATTAGATCAACTGAGCCAGCTACATTAAGCTTCGCTACACTCTTATTTTCATTATTATTCTCTCTATTCCATGATGGTAGATATTGGACCGCCCCCTGTTCGTTTGATGAACTAAGAGATCCTAACTCGCTTAGTAATCTGTCAATGTTAGGCTTAGCTAGGGATTCAGCAAAAACGTGATCTGGTAATATATGATGAGGGAATGAATAATCTTTAAGAATTGGCCGTATTTCAGCAAACTCCACTTCATTAGGGATTGGAGCACGGGTATTAAAAAGATCCACTAATTGAAGTAGGATTTCACAGTTTCTCTCATTATTTGCATAGCGCGACACATCTAAAGCGATGTATTTTTTTGCTCCGCAAAGTAGGGCAGCAATGCCGGTTCCAATTGAATCTCCAGGTCCAAATTCAGCCACGATATTAAATGCGGATGTTCCGTTCTTAGCTAAGCCGTCCTGATCAAAGCACCCAGCCTCATATAATTTCACTAAATGTCTAAGCCATACTGAATAGCAGTACCTAGCTGAAACACTGCCACCAGTTTTTCTTGTCGATCCTAAATAAGAGAGCCCCGGAATGTACGAAACAATACCCTTAAGAATGGCTATTTTAGGAGAGAGAGACATAACCCACGTTATCAAGTATTTAAACGGTTAGAAATTGATAAAGTAGAGCGCAAATGGCTATTTGCAGTGCTTGCTTAAATACTCAACAAATTTAAGCCGATAATTTTCATCGGCCAGAGCACCGGCATGTTGAGCACCCTGAACTTCCCATAAATCTTTCGGTGTTCCTGCCTGATCAAATAGTTTTTTACTATGATGATAAGGGACGATCGGATCATTCGTACTGTGTAGTAATAATAATGGAATAGGGGAAATTTTAGCGATCGCTTTTAGTGGGTCATAGGTAGTATCAATGGTGCTTGATAGAGGAATTTGAAACGGCCAGGTGATCCAAAAATGGGCAATTTTTTCCTGCACAATAGAGCGATACGATGAAAAACTGCTCTCGGCAATTAGGGCACAGATATTCGGCTTTAATGTCGTATTGGCAACAGTACTGATTGCAAGGGCCCCACCTAAACTTTGGCCAAAAACGACAATTTTTTTATTTCTAACCCGGGCATCGTTGATCATAAATGCTAGCACGTCATCGATGTCACCTAAGATCGGTTTTAGTTTAGGAGTGCCCCCCGAGTCTCCATACCCGCGATAGTCTAATAACAAAACATCATACCCTTTTGCTGGAAGCCAATAAACACTGCCAATGTGGGTGCTCATATTTTCAGCGTTACCGTGTAAGTAGAGCATAGTAGCTTTCGGAGGAGTATCAGATTTTAATAACCAGAGACGAAGCGATGTTCCGTCACGAGCAGGCATTTCAATCTCTTCCCAATTTAGTCCAAGTTCAGTCGGAGTAAGTAAGTATTTTTTCTGAGGATAGAAAAAAAGATCGGTGCAGGAAGTTAGAGATCCTAAGACTAAGCAGACGACTAACCAGAGTAGAATTTTTCGGTATAATTTATGCCACATAATCGATATAGATACTGACATCAACATTTAACCTTAAATGTTAAAAGTATAGATCCAGACCTAGCCAATATTCAGTAGAGTATTCTGAAAAAGTTTTCTCTCTTAGAACTTGAGCGCGGATAGCACTTTGATTAGTTACCGTTATTCGTTGTTCTAGTGCCATGCCCTCGGTGTTGTGCTCGTCGCCTAAGAGATAATAAGTAGAATAGATACTTGGATTTAAGCGCCAGCCATCAGTAATATCGAGTATTAGACCAAGATTAGGGCCAAGGCCAATCGCATAATTATGATCGTAATGGGAGCTATACTCCAAGCTCGATTCAGCTAGAAAGTAAATAAGATTACCTTCAGATAAGCTCCAAGTGCGACCAGGCCCACCATTTACTTTGGTTATCAATTTTCGACCGTCTTTAAATTCTTGTCGGGAAATTTCAGTGTTTATTTTATACGATGTCGGCTGTACAAATTCATTTCGCGGACTAAGCGACAAAATAGAGATCGGGGAAAAGCGTTCAAGGGCAATCTGATCGGTGTCGTTGGCGCGCAAATCAACAGCGAACATCTCGATCTCTGAGCCACTTCTAAATCCAGCAGCTGAGTCTAGTACATCATGGTAAGCAGCTCGAAAGGCGATATCATAAAAGGAATCATGATCTCGCTGGCCCGCTTTTAGCGATAATTTTCTTGTCTTGTGGCCCTGATCAGGACGAGTAGGTTGAATGATCGGTGGTTTAGTACTAGGAACACCGGCAATCTTACTTCGGGTCTGAAGGATTTGATATGCGCGCTGATCTGCATTGGCCTCTGTAACTCGCCCAGAGGAGCGTTTGTAGATCAAATAGTCATAGGCGAGATCTAGTATTTCAGCTCGACTCTTGCCTGAAAAATCTTTAAGGCTGTCTTTGTTTATATCCGTATTCGCATCAACCAAGTTTTTTGCTGCCGATTGTTCTTTGTGACTTAGATTTTTTAATCTAGAACTAAGAATTGTATTTGGTGATGGCCTAAAGTTAACTGCACCGACTAACCCAGGCTGATCGGTAATTGCTCTTACAGTATCAACAGGGATCGTCCAAAGAAAAAACTTATTAGTTAACTTTAAATCTGGTCGAACAACTTCCAGTAAGGACAGAAGGTGGTAAGAGCAGTTCTCGTCAAAATAGTAGTAATCAAAATTGACATAAAGTAACTCCCAGATGTGCTTGACCAGAAATCGTACCTCAGGCGCAGAGAGGTTTAATTGGTATTCCCAAATATCTCGACTTTCAATCGCCGAATATTGATTTACCTTTTTGTAGTAGGGCAGGACGGTAAAGAATCCTTTATATCCGCCGAATAATCCCTTTAATGCATATAAAAAAGCATTTTCTTTATTCGTTGCAGCAGCATAAGTAGCGGCATAGGCTAATAACCGCGTATCATTATTTTGGGTGGACGCATCAATCCGAAAGAGAGTATGTCCAAAAGCTGAAGCAGGATTATTTAAAAAGGCTTCAGGAAAGATCAAAGTCATTCCAACTGGGTCTAATGCGCTGAACCATTCATCAAATAAAGGACATTTAATCGGTGGTAGCTGACGAGGATCGATCTGGAGTTTTTTTGAGAGCCACTCAAAACGTGCAGTGAAGACACATCGAGCTGGTTGTTTGCCACGGTAAATAGTAGCAGTTGAAAAGAAACTTTTAATAGTAGCATCCAGCTCGGCTTTTGGATTCGTCTTACCGTTATCTGAGATAAAAAAAGCTGGCTCGTCTATGAGACTCGTATAACCGGGACCAATATTTGGTTTATAATGAAGTAGGGCATGCCATGTTGGATCGGCATGTATAGCCTCTTGATTTGCTTTCTCTATTAATGAAACCTGGTATAAGTCGTCTGCAAATAGTGGCTGAGTTACAAACAACGCCACGAACAATGCCACAGACAATAAGGCGGCCCAGAAACAGGCCCTTATCCACAAGAAACCTTTCATTTACTACCAAATAATATGAAGTCCATGTGAAAGCGCCCCCGATACCGTTAGGTACCAGGGGCGCTCTGTGTACATGTTTTTAGTTAAAGGTAACTAAAAACATTTAACTCAACAGCCAACTAAGCCGTCTAACTAAACTGTCTTAGAATAAACTGCTAAGACTTGGTCGTTGCTGAGAACAGTTCTTAGGCCAGTAGCAACTTGCTTAGAAGTAGCATCTTGGCTTGGAAAGATTGAGTCAAAATTGACTCGAGCTGTCTCAAAAAATAGTGGTTTATGTTCTTCACTAACACCCATCAAGCTAGCAAGTGCTTCAAGAGACTCACCGCTACCAACTGACATATCCTTAGCCAACATGGTTGAGTTAGAATCAATGAACATTGCAGTCTTCCAGCTAGAGGAAACTACACCATTTGTTGTACATCCAGAAGTGCCGGATGTTATACCAAAAGTTTGATTCCCAGAGGTGCCGTTTGTTGTAACTGATCTTCCCCCGAATTGGTGGACACATATTTAGTGAATGAAGATGTGTATA
>CAZFXN010000064.1:0-5034 GCA_964523015.1 uncultured Bdellovibrionales bacterium
TACCCGTGTCTCAGTCGGTAATACTATTAAAGTCATAGGTTATGGATTTGATGGCACCAACTCACTAGTCAACGGTAATCCGAGAGGTACCGAATTGCAAGTTGCTGCGGTGGAGGGAGGTGGCATTTTAACTCTTTTTGATGATTCCAATTCTGGAGTCTGCTTTGGCGATTCTGGTGGTGCAGCCACTCTGAATGGTTTAATAGTCGGAACTGTTCAGTCTGGTGGAGGTAATTGTGCCGAAGGCAATTTCCATTTATTTGCTGATATGCAAATAAATGGAAATGTAAATTTCATTAAGCAATATATCCCCAGTGCTATTTTTGAATAAGTAATTTGGTGAATCTAGGATTTTAGCTTAGGTTGTAAGTTTTTAACATGCCATGAAAACTCTAGTTTCCCACTAAACTTCTCTCTCAAGGAACAAACTCTTATCAATTTTAGAGAAAAATGTTTGATAAAAATTTTCATCATCCATCTGCTTAGCATCTAGCGGGCTACCAAAGTTATCAAGAGTCTTGGCTTGAAATATCATACGCACTTTTGTATCTTTCCCGTACTCGCTTATATTAGCAGAGGCCTCAAGAATTGAATTTTTCTTAAACCTCGCTGCGGCACCTAGAAATAGACGAGAGACAAAAGCTTCACCACTACTTTCAACATCAATCTCTTTAGCTGCCGTGATAAAACCAAGCTCCTTATCGGCATTTTTGATGATATATCCTTCATCCTGAAGTGCATTAATGACAGCCTTCATGACCTGTTTTGTATCCATAGAATTATAATTTCTTGTTTGATATTGCCTAACTTCGAGTTGAGTTTTAGGTGGAGTTATATTTTTTGGAGTACACCCAACCGTACAAAGAATAAACACGGATGCTGAAGCTATTAGTGCTGCCAATTTCATAATTCGTCCTTTACGGTTAACTAAAATTTAGATGAATGGTATGTAAAATCCTTAACCCTAGAATTTGGGTCAAATTTTATAACAACAGTAAGTGTTTTTTGGGTTGATGATGATGCTCCAGAGCTTTTGTTATAACTTCCACCTAAGCCACCTAGCAATAGAGCACTGCCAATAAAACCGCCAGCTCCGGCCAGGCCACCGACTCCGCCAGAATCTGAGGAATAAGACGCTTCAGTCGCAATCTTGTCATAAACCCAGGACTCATGGCCTTCTCGGTCCTTTGTTACTATGTTAGGGGAACCAAGCACCTCAGCAACTTCAGACGCGGACATGCCACGAGTGATCTTTCCTTGAACGGTGCCGACTGTAAGCTCTCTTTCGTTTGTTGAATGTAGTGCGGCTTGGTGCTGGGCGGCACTCATACATCCATTTAAGACCATAAATATGCAGGAGACGACTACTATCTTTGATGTTATTTTCATAAGGATTTTAGGTTTCAAAAAATTGGTATAGTTGATCTGATAAACCTAATACAAAACATACGCTTTTGCATCATCAAATATGCCTTAACTAACGTATAATTGCATCTGTGATCTTCCCACTTTAGTGGACACATTTACCACTAAGCAAAGCAAGAAACTTCAGTAATTTGTATATCAAATCATTGAAGTCAACTACATAGCTTTAAAAAGTATTGCTTTAAAAGGCTTATTATAGCGAGTTTGTCATAAGTCACATCTACGAAAAGTTCGTATATAACACTTTCAGCGAGCGAGGATTCCATACATGTTTTGTCCATTTTTTTGATTCGGTTATTTCCTGTTTTAACCAATTAGAATCAATACGCTTTTGCGTTAGCGGTGTTAGAAGTTTATCCATTTTAGGCGTAGCAGTAAGGCGGGACAGATATGTTTGAAAGACTTTTTAAAGAGCAGAAGTTCTCATTTAGGCACATAAAAAATCTAGCAACACACAGTGAAGGGCTTTCGAGCATGATCGAAAAGCTCAGAATAAGAAGACCAGAAAATGAGCTAAAAATCCAAAAAGGGAGGGCCGTTATCTATCATCCATTAGGAAAAACATCGAATTTAGAAGATAGAGATGACAACTCCTAGACATAATGTAAGGTGTATAAACCACGACAGATTTTCATGAATATACGTTCAATAAATAAGAATCGACGACACCTTTGCCAGCAGAATGGCAAAATATCGTTTGAATCTAATTCGTTAGCATCATTATTTAACGCTACTTTTGGAGAGGAAGCCCCGATAACAATGAGTAAGGAAGTAAATAAGAATAATAGGTTAGATTTTGGTTCTAAAAATAATCGGGTGGTTCACCCTAAGCATACTCCTGCCATTTGCACTGAAGGCTGAACAGCCTGCTGAATCTAACGCCATAACTTATCCCACTACAATAAATTCTCAACCTAAAAAAAGTTACCAACGTAAGGGTAGCATCAACAATGATCTTGAGTCCGATAATCGTGACTCTATCTCGTCATTGAAAGTCATTAAGCATGTAACGCTAGATGAAGGTATTTTATACGACCCTAAACCAATCGAAGTAATTTTATCAGATACAATTAGAAAAAAGCTAAGCGATAAAGCCGCTGAAATGGCGACATGGACGGTTAAACAATCTACGGATGAACAATTTATTCCGAATTGCATTAAGGATGAAACGATTCATACAGAGGTTAGAGTTGGTGGGAGAAAGATTGCTAAAGGGACACTGGTCACAGACGTTTTATTTCTAAGAAAAAGTGAATTGCCAGAAGACCCTGTAGATCTATTTGGGCCTACTGCTTTGATCTATCCGTACGAAATGAATGATGGCACTCATCATGGAAAGATAGCTAAAGGCTTTGGAGTTAGCTGTTTACCTTATAGAATAAGGATCACAGATCAATACACTGAAAGATTACTTGGTAAGGATGCTTTAAAAAATTACGGTAAAGATCTAACTGGAAAGGGATCCTTTCATAAGGATATTAAAAAGGCATATCGTTAAGGGTAAAGTAATGAGTCAATTTATAAAAGATTTTATTTGTTATCTTATTGTTGGGTTGCTCCATGTGGCTTTAGCAACTGTCACTTTTGCTAGCCCCGAAAGTAAGAGTACTTATATCCAAGATACCAAAACCAATTACCTGCCAAGAGCCAGTAATTTAGCAAAGTCAAAAGAGGGGATAGTAAAGAGCCAACTTCCTACCGGTTGGGGAGAGGGAGAGGATCCACTTTTCTATGAGGGTAATGATGCAGCAGGCATGACTGCTGCCTACATGCAGGATGCAATAGTAAATCTTACCGAGGATTTTTGGGGCTGCTTAGATCTAGAAATTGTTGGTCTCTGCTATGATGATGGTGTACCTGATGGTTTTAAAATTGAGTACCGCTGGCCTGTTCAGACAGTACATACACATGGTTTTTTTCAAAACAGGTACTTTCCAACTCAATATTACACATCTTTAGGTAGTAGTGATTACATGGCGGAGAACTACTATCCGATTGTTAAAGATTTTTTAGCTGCTTTTGTAATAGGTCGAGGAGCGAATGTAAGCTGGTCACAGGCAATGTTACATGGCCAAACAATAAATCAAGGAGGTTCAGTTGGTAGTGTTGATGTAGATCTTGAAATAGCAGATAAAAGACAACGATATGCTACTGGATCAATAGGGACTGCAGGTCATCTTGAATACTCAATTGTGCCAACTGTTGCTCAATTAGCTTGGGCAGCTATTACAAAGATCTATCCAATCTTAGAATACATACCTTGTACTCCACCAACACAGTTTCCTATTCCATTAACTAGTGAGGATCCTGCTTGGATAGCTTTTACTAGAAACCCAACACTTCATACTCTTTTGTTTAAGGAAACTGATCTTCAGAATGATATGATGTTATGGTGGGATGATCCTACTGCATGTGTTCGATACAATATGAATCCTAAGCAAGGAAATATTCCGTATGATATGTACAATCCCGCTACTATAAGTTTTGAAACATTAGCCAATCCGCCACTATTTTCCCCGATGAGTGATGGAGATCTAAAAAAATATGGTGGAATGTGCACCAAGAATTGGGGAGCTTCATTGCCCATAACTACAATAGAATCACTGCATCATAACGATATTGTTCACGCAGGGATAAATTTCTTAAAAGCACTAAAACTCGGCTGGGGAATTTACCTAACATTTTTACGTCAGGATGATTTCCCAAAATCCGGTAATAAACTTAAAATTTGGGACCCTGAGGCCTGGAAAAATCAGAGTGGAGCAGCTAAGTATGCAGCTTACTATCCTGTAGATAAAGAAAAAGACCGATTGCAATTTACCTACAATGATAAAGCTCCAAAGAAATGTATGAAGGTGGGAGAGCCTGCACCTAAATTTGAGAATGCTGATCAGATGCGAATGGAGGGAGCTCACGGACTATATTCAATCACCCATTGGAAATATTTTAAATGCTGTATGGGCTTTTTTTAGAGGAGATCCTTACTTGAACCGGATAGTTTTATTAACTGTTATCTTAATGCTCACTTCAGCATCACCATCTTTATCTCAAAGCAAAGAGAGTTTTTTTGAAAAGAACTATGCTAAAAATCCACTAGAAGCTTCAAAAGAGATGAGAGATCAAAGATCTGAGACAGATACAAATACTCCCGAATCCATATCAGAGAACAACAATGCCGAAACTGAGAGCCTCGATTCTAAATTCATCACTGATGATGATTTAGAGAATCCTGATCAAAATGGAATTGAAATTAAGTGGCTAGGATTAATCGTCTCAACTAAAGACTCTGGGATTATAAACAATGCACTTTCAAATCTTGGAGAGATCGTAAAAAAGCACCAGATAAAGGTAGGATATATATATCTTGTAGGAGCACCAACAGGATTTCAATCCTTTGGTAAGAAGCTTCCAATCTTAGTAGAAAACGGCGCAGTCATTAAATTTGTACAAGCAGTACCTGATAAGTACGAAATTAAAAGAACTCCATCTTGGATAGTAGCGACTGAAAAGGGAGAGATATTGCTTGATGGAGTCGTAAATATCTCAGGATTTTTAAATTCTAATGGTGAGCTTTTAGATACAAATTAGAATTCTTGATTTTTAGCTCTT
>CAZFXN010000064.1:5134-12580 GCA_964523015.1 uncultured Bdellovibrionales bacterium
ACTAAGAAGAGAACTAATATGTATTTCATTGATTTCATACTCCCATATCCTGTGAACATAGTTGGATGCTTCCGGTATGACCTGTAAACCAAAAATTCACTGATTATCCCTCACAAATTTTCGTAAATTTTAGATAAAAAAAAGCGGGCCGAAAATCGGTCCCGCTTAGCGAGGAGTTAGGCAACAGAAGCAAGGAGACAATGTGTTTTTACGAAGGTTATTCGCAATTAGCTTGCAATCACTTTCATGACTGTTTCGCCACACACTTAGGTATAATGCTAGGATCGTGCCAACTTTAAAGCAGGTAATGGTAGGGACATGTCACCGGTAAATAGAGTGACATAGTAAGTATATCTAAGAATTTTTTGTACCTTAATTACCGAATATTCCCAATTAGTTGATTGTCTAATCGATTTAATGATAAATAGGGTCGGCTTTTCAATATGATTAAGAGACTACTTCTTACTATAGTACCCATCCTCCTGTTGCCACCTATCCTAATGGCTGAGACTGATCCGCCTGCAACTATAAAGATAGGGGTTATCTCATCCTTAGACCCTATAGGTGGGGTCTGGTCTAATAGTGCCAATATCGGCCTTAGAAGGGCAGCTGAAGAGATAAACCAAAGTGGTGGTATAAATGGCAAAAAAGTAGAGCTTGTTTTTGAGGACGACCGGTTTGAACCCAAAAACGCTATTACCGCTTATCACAAGCTAACCAAGATTGATAAAGTTAAGATTATCTTTGGACCTCAGTTTGAGCAGACTCTAACCCCTATAATTCCGTTAGCTGCTCGTGATGGAACACTTATTATTACTACAATTGCCTCAACCCCAAATAGTAAGAGTAAATACCCCTGGGTGGTCCATAGTGTACCCCCTGATAAACAGGCGGCTAAATGTTTGGCCGACACGATTAATTCAGACCAGAGGTCAAAGACTTTATTTCTAATCCCTGAGGAATCCTACAGTCAGACTTTCGCTAAGCATGTTCAAAAAAATCTTAATCAGAAAACTCCGAAGATCGTCAACTATATCTCTAAAGGTGTTGATTATAACGCGCTTCTTTTGAAAGTTAAAAAGTATAAGCCTGACTCATTAGTATTTTTCTTTGTAACAGCAGATGCTGCGATTGAGGCCTACCGTAAATTAAAAGCATTAAATATCGATCTGCCGATCTATTCAAATGAGGTAATTCACACCTCTGATAATTTTTTTAAAGAAGTAGGGGAGATCGCCAAAGGAACAACTTACTGCATTGTTCCATGGAGTACTAAGGACCACAAAATTGCCGCATTTCTTGATACATTAGATGAGAAAGCTGAGTTGCCATTTTATACATTGATTGCCTACGATACTCTTAGATGGCTCTCTTTGATTATGAGAACACACGGTGAAAATACAAAAGAGATTAAGGATGCAATCTTTGAATTAGATTACCCTGGGATTTTTACTCGGTATTCTTTTGATCAATATGGAGATCTAACCTATCTTGATTTTGCCGCACATGAAATTTATGAGAAGGGACGTAGGAAAAGAAAAATTAATAAAGATAATTCTACTGAATCCAATAAGGTTCTAAGTTTTTATAAATTATTTTGAATCAAAGATCAGCCTCTTATGATTCTACTACTATGATTTTACTGCTATGATTCTATTACACTGCTATGATTCTACTACACTGCGCCTTACACTGTGAAGCAAAAAAACTTATAGAGCATTACAATCTAAAGCTCTTAAGAGAGATCGATCGCTTTAACGTGTTTTTTAGTGATACCCATCTTTTAGTAATCGGTGGAATTGGAACTATTAATACTGCTATTGCGATCTCATTTATCTCAGCAAAGTTTCCTAAGATTTCTCACTATTTTAATGTCGGCATTTGTGGTGCTACCCCTAAAACCAAAATAGGTGAGATTGTTGTTCCGTATAAGATTATCGATCTAACCTCAAACAAAACATTTTATCCAGAACCTCTAATCAAACATTCTTACATTGAGGGAGTATTGGGTACTGCCTTAAGGCCGGTTAACGAGGCTCAAGATGGAATGGATTTTTACGATATGGAAGGGTCTGCTTTTTTTGAAGCCGCTTTAAAATTTCAAGATACATCTAGGGTGTACTCTGTAAAGATTGTCTCTGACAATCTCGATATTAATGAAAAAATAAACAGTGAAAAAATAGATAAAGCAACCGTAGATACTTTATTTAAAACAAATCTTACTAAAATTACAGATTTTATAGATTCTATCGTTTCTATGACAGATGCTGAGAGTGTTGATAAGAACTTATTAGATGATAAAGAAATTAGTACTCTTACTGATTTTTTTATCGATAAAAGATTCACTGTAACACAGAGAAATTTACTAATTGAGAAAGCAAAAGGTTTTAAAGTGCGTGGTGGAGATATATTAGATGCCATTAAGGATAATTCGTTAATCATTAACAAGATGGATAGAAATGATCTCTTTAGAGAAGTCGAAAAAACACTCTCGACTTAATAAGTTTTCTTATATTTATATTGAAAAGGAAGCACTTCTATATCCTTTGACTGCCGAGATCCTCACTCGTTTTCCAAAATCAAAGATCATAGAGATAGATCGTTATCAGGAGATCTTTAACCGGAGTAAACAAAACTGGAGAGAATCAAAAGAGGTTCAAAAATTAATTTTAGCTGTTAAAAAAGATAAGTTTTTGCATACCAAAAGTGACGTTATTCAAGGTGGTGCAAATGATCGTTTCTTTTACACAACTCCAATATTAAACTGTACCTTTGATTGTGATTACTGTTTTCTACAAGGCATGTATAATTCACCACACGCTGTAATTTTTGTTAATGTGGAGGATTTCTTTTTAGCTGCAACAGCGGAGCTTAAAAATGGACCTATGATTTTAAGTCCTTCATATGAGACTGATCTTTTAGGGTTTGAGGGAATAGCGCCAATAACAAGAGAGTGGCTAGGATTTGCTAAAGAGCATCCTAATCTTTCACTTGAGATTAGAACTAAGTCGAGTGCTTATCGGTCAATTGATGATATTAAACCGATACCGAATGTGATTCTAGCTTGGACAATCTCGCCTGATGATATTGCTAAAAAATATGAGAAAGGTACTTCATCAACTAAAGCACGTATCGAGGCACTAAATGCTGCATTGCATGACGGCTGGCAGGTTCGACTCTGTATTGATCCGATACTCGCTGTCCATAATTGGGAAGAGGTCTATGCCGAATTTTTTAAAGAATTATCTTCACAAATTCCGCTTACAAAGCTTTACGATATATGGGTCGGTACCTTTAGAATGAATGAAAGTTTCCTTAAAAAGATACAGAATTCCCGTTCAGATTCCGATATTCTGTATTATCCATTTACAAAGGATAAACGGGAGCCAAACGTGGCTATGTATCCGCATGAAGTAAGATCAAAAGCTATAAAGTTAGCTCATGATATCTTTTTGGATAGTGGAGTTTTAAAAGATAAAATCGTAGGGTGGGAGTAGAGATCTATGCAACCTGAAATTTCACTTAGTAATGACCAGAGACTAAAGCACCTAAAAGATGCTTTAACAGATGAGTTGGGAGACCTTAATTTTGCTGATTATCAACTTGATATTGGTTCCCTCTTAGTTGCCCTTCGCCCTGATAATAGCTGGGAGTTAAAACATTCTAGTACTGGTGAAACTTATTTGTATGCCGAGGATGGCACACCCATATACTCTCCTGATACTACATTTCCAAATGCAGATCGCTTTTTATCCTCATTAACTCCTGAGAACTTTATCTCGGGGGGCACAGCTCCGCGACCGATTGTTTATGGAAACTGAGATATAACTAGTGTTTAATTGATTCTGAGCCTTAGTTTACCTAAGATTTAAGGATCTGATATAGTGTCATTCTTGATCTTTGATCATTTACTCCTTTACTTTGGTTAGAAGATTCCTACCTGCATCCGTTTCAGTATCGATATTCTCATAGGTAATTAGGTACTGACCCGGATGCAAGGCCACAGGAGGTTTTGTATCGCTTTACCGGAATTCCTCGGGAGGGGGGATCTCAATGTCAAATTGGCTAGATGAGCTGTGTCAGGCAGCTCAAATCGATCCACAGAAGGCTCGACAGATGATCTCTGTCATGAATACTGAGCAAATCCGAAAGAATTTATTAGCGAGTGCGGACAGTTCTAAAGATCTGTTCGACACCTCACTACCAAATTTTGTTTCGGCCTGGTTTGTAGAGATACAACTCAAAGTGCCTGAGAAAATTGCCTTTCGGGGACTTTTCTTTGGCAGCGGTACAGAGATTGTGCGCTCCATTAGTGGGGTCACAAATGCTCTTTCTCGTCGATCTCAAACTCACTCAATCAATCGATTGCGTATGCAACTCGAGGCTGCAACACATTGGGGAGGAGACCCTATGAGGCAAGATCTGCGGCGTCTTTTAGTGATTGCGGAGTTCTTGCTGAGACCGCCTGATAGAACTGAGTGCAAAGTCACTGCCGGTGCAGAGGATCACTCTTAAGAGGAGGATGTAAAGTAATCTGATCAGATGCTTTACATGTTCTGAATAGCTTTGGCCCCCCTTTTCGTGATAGGCCAGCAATGGTTTAAGCACGAAGGGGGGGGGCTGCTCACGCGATTAAATCTCAAGATCTCCTCGCTATAAACAAATTTAGGTTTTATACAAAGGATAACCGTTGGCCTTGCATCGTATTGCTATTAGGAATGTAGATTTACTTAAACGACAAGCCTTTCCCCGGATTCTCATCAACGCCGACGCGGCGTTTATCGTAAAGTTCCACCATCTGGATACTTGAGTGGCGGGAAAATTCCTGAACAAGGCGGTGCGGAATGCCGTCAGAGAGAAGTTTGGTAATCGAGGTGGCCCGGGCAGAGTGGGGGGTAACATTAAGTCCAGCACCAGCTTTTATGCAATATTGTTTAAATAGACGATAAAGTCCGTTATCTGAAAGTGGGTGAGGGGTTGCTTGGGTGCCTCCTCGACCTCTGTAACTAATAAATAAGTAATCCCCCTCAAGAGCACCTAATTTCATGCGAGACTCTTTAAGTGCGCTAACTGCATCGGATGCCCATGCAGGAAGCGCCTGATTGGCATCTTTTTTAGATTTTGTAGATCTAAGGTAGAGAAACGTTGTTTTGTTGGCGCTTGATTTAATATCGCCAAGACGAATGTTTATAACTTCGCTACGACGCAAACCGCCACCAAAAAGTGTAGCTAGTAAAGCTCGATCACGTAGACCTTTTGGAGTCGATATGTCTGGGGAATTAATAATTTCATTTACTAATTCAAAGTCAATCATTTCAGTCGGGCGTTTTCGGCCGGCATCTTTGGCTGGTGGTGGCAGTTTATCAGGATCGAATGGATTAACAGTAATGCCAAGATTAGCACCGATCAACATTCTATAAATTCGTCTTAATGCGACTAGCTTTTTATAAATCGTTGCATTTGAAAGCGTGCTCTCTAGACCCTGACTTTTTGACTTAAACTTCTTAGGCTTGGTCTTATCGTTAGCTAGGTCACGTTGGTCACTAAATTTCACCTCCGAGCGCTTCATCCGTGGCATTTCGCCAGGTTGTCCAGAGAGCCAATTTTTGTAAGAAATTGCGTGTAGATCGTTCGCTGAAATAAGCAACTGGGCAGCTTTATCTGTGCCAGGTTCAGCACCAAGGAACTCTGACCATTCGTTAACGATCCCAAGGTAGGTTCGTTGTGTATTTGGAGATTTAAGAGAGAGAAAGGCAGAGACGCGAAGCCAGACGGCATTGCCTACGTTTGTATGCTGACCAGCATGACTACCGCCAAGGGGTTCTATGATTGCTGGCAGGATATCCGTTTCCTTTGCCATATTGGTATCTCTAACCGATATTTATGCTGTTACTGGCTAACTAAGAGGTCTATAAATTACAATATAATAGATCTTAGTTTTCTAGTTCTCGTGATCTAAGATGGGGGGAATTTACAGGTTTGGCAAGATGGTATTTTCAATCAGAGACTTTGCTACGAGGCACCGCTTTGAATCTCATTTGTATCACTGACCTTAAGACTCTCAGTCTTACTAGAGAGACCCTCCAACTCTTTGCCTGCAAGTTGATAGATCTCTGATTGATAGTAAAAATCTTTTAGCGCACCAAGGAGTGTCTCATCATCTTTAGAAGCATCTTTTTTAGCAGAATCTATTTCGGCAATAAGTTCGTTAAATGTTGGATGCGTATATGCTCTTGGGGTTCTTTCTAAAATCTTGTCCTCAGTATCCATTCCTTTATCAAATCTTAAATTACCTCCATAACGGTAAAGAGCATAATTTTTCAAGCGCGTTCGATATACATCCTCCTGCTTTCCGTTTAGTTCGTAATTAGCCAGTCGGTATCGACCAAGAATCTTTTTAGCATCTTCCATTTTAAGGTCTGCTCTCTCCCCCTGCCAGATCACCTTATTAAGCGCTGCGATATGATCGAAATCGATTCGATAAATAAACTGCTCAATATCACATTCTGTGATTCCAAAGTAATTTTTAGCAGTTACTTTTTCGTATTTTTTAAGTGCTAATTTAGAGAGTTCTAAGATCTTAGGATCTTCAATTAATTCACAATCAGTAAAAAACGCACCTTGATCAATTTTACACATTCTTAATGATTTGTGTCCTTTCTCAAAGGAATTAAGATCTGCCCAGATTGAATATCTGTAGTTTGAATCAAGGAACATGTAAGGAGTTTTTGAGATCGTTTCACTCTTTAACAAGTCATACTCAGGCTCAAAGAGATTTATTACAGATCCTCTATTGCCCTTAATACTCTCATGCTCATGAATTTTGCCGGCCTGATAAGGATTAAAGTCTATTATTGATTGATTAAATTTCTCTTTATAAGTACGAGCAAGCTCAATTGTTAACAAAACATCATCTCTACTTTGGTGAGTCTGTTTACCTGTTAGTAGATTTAACTCTGTAGTAACGGCCTCTAAGGATAATGACAATTTTATTTTTCCATCCTTTCGAAGTTTTTTTGATTTTGGTCTTGGAAAGGATCCATCAGTAAGAGAAAGATATTGAGTTAGAAGAAAAAGATCAGCTTCATTGACTTTGCTTCTAGGATAATATGGATTTAATCCATTTCTTATAAATGAAGTTCGAAGAAAATTCTGATCAAATCCAAGATTATTAAAGCCTACCAGGGTAACTAATTTATGTTTTTTAATTTGACTATCTAAAAATGTCCAAAGCTCAAATAGGGCTTCTCTTTCTGTTTTTGTTGCAGTCTTTTGATGCTCTGTAACGTTAGTTCTATTAGCTAGAATTGCACCAGCACTTGGCAGCTGCAAACGTCCTATCTTGATGTCCCGTGCAAATTCTTCAAGTACATTAAAATTATGATCAGTTACTATAAAGGAGAGATTTATTATCTGACCAATCGCATTCTTATCGGTCGTTTCAAG
>CAZFXN010000065.1:0-12199 GCA_964523015.1 uncultured Bdellovibrionales bacterium
TCGTAGTCATGCAATTAAATCTCCCGATTAAATTATGTCAGGTATGTTAAGTTTTTCAGTTTTGTTGAGTCACTTGGAACGGGAACTAAGCTTGAATAGAGCTAAGCCCGCGAATTTTCAAGTAACAGACATTACTGCTGTCACAAATGAGACAGCCTACATGTATTTGGCCATCCCAATTTGTATTTTCAAGGGGGGGTTAAGAAAAAAATCTAAACGCCCTAGAAGTTGTTGGGGAGTTTAGTCAAAAACCCCCATATAATCAAATTTATGGGCTAGTTTCAGGCAAATATGTGGCTTAAATGATTAGATTTTTGTAGAAGTATCGTTACTTGAGATAAAAAGGTTCAATGTTGTTAGCGTACTAACTGATTCATAGAGAGCGCGAACATTGTGATAACAGCATTTAGGACATTTAGTAAGATAGAGGCATTAAGGGATTCTTGTGAAAAAAGCACCTAAATTAACACAAGGTAGCACAATTGGTGTTGTCGCTCTTGCTAGTAGTTGTAACCCAACAAGAATCAGTGACGGATTAAAAAAATTAGAGGATCTAGGTTTTAAAACCAAAGTGGCACTTGATCCTTGTGAAGCATATGGAAAAGATACTCACCTTTTCTCAAGTGATACACCACAAAATAGAGCAAAAGGTCTGCGAGATCTTTTTATCGATCCTGAAGTAAAGGTAATTATCTCTGCCCGTGGCGCATACGGTTCAATTGAAATTTTACCATACTTAGATTTTAAAGTGATTGCCGAGAATCCAAAGTGCTTGGTTGGGTTTTCTGATATTACAGCAGTCTTAAATGCAATAACGACACGAACCTTAGTGCCATCTATCCATGGACCGATGGTTTCAGGAGCTTTTGCAGATGATTTTTCAGATCAATCAGTAGTTAAAACTACTTCATCTTTAATTGATCTTTTAGCTGGCAAAGTAACTAACCCGTTTGAGGGATTAAAGCTTAATGTTTTAAAATCAGGAGTTGAGGGTGAGGGGAGGATCGTTGGGGGCTCTCTTTCAGTACTTACTTCACTAATTGGAACCCCTTGGGAGCCTGATTTTAACGATGCAATATTGTTTCTTGAAGATGTGTCAGTGAAGCCTTTTAGGGCCCATCGGCTTCTTTTGCAGCTTAAACAATCTAGTAAGCTAGATAACTTAGTTGGAGTTGTCTTAGGTGATTTTGTTGAGTGTGATCATCCAACTGGACCATCATTAGAAACTGTATTTAAAGATATTTTTTCTGACTACAAGTATCAAGTCCTGTCAGGTTTACCAGCAGGACATGGAAAACTTAATCTTTCCGTTCCGTTGGGAGTAAAGGCTGCTATTAAAAGTAATAAATTAGAAATATTTGAATCAATTGTAGAACTTTCTTGAAACTGATCTCTATACCGTTCATACTCATGCCAATCTTTTATTGACTCTTTTATCACCATTAATAGAAATCTTTCTTCGAGTATCAAAGTAGTAACATGACGATGTCTTCAGCAGAAAATGTAGCTCGCAAAACAACTTCTTATGCCCCAGCCTTTGCTGGTGTGCGTGAAATGTTGGCTCAAGGTGTCGAGGATCAGGTTTTTCCTGGCGCAGTTTTATTAGTTGGCAAGCAGGGAGAGGTAGTTTTTTTTGAAAGTGTTGGACAGAAATATGTTCCTGAATATGCCCCAATAAATCATGCAGATCCTCGTCCGACCTCTGCTATGACAGTTGATACTGTTTTTGATATCGCATCATTAACCCAGCCAATTATTACTGCTTCATTAATTATGACCCTTGTGGAGCAAGGTAAGATCAAATTGGACGAGAGAGTTACCAGATATATTCCTGGGTTTGGTGTTTTTGGTAAGAGCGAGATAAAAATTCGACACCTCCTAGAGCATTCCTCTGGCTTGATTCATTGGCATCCATTTTTTGAAGACCTTATAGATCTTAACTCATCATCTCGCCTAGGAATCTTAGCCAGTCGTACAGCAAAAGATTATGTTTATAACGCCGTGCATAAGTTAAATGCTAAACACAAGCCGAGCACTAGACAGATCTTTAGTGACATCGGGTATATTATTTTGGGTGAATTGATTGAAACTTTAACAGGGTATCCGCTTGAAAAAGCTGCTCAGAGATTTTTGATTCAACCGCTTAAGATGCGCAATACTAGCTTTATTGATCTCTCTTTGATTAAGCGAGGCACTCTTTCAACGGTACCTGATTTGGTTGCGCCAACAGAATTTTGTCCTTGGCGAAAGCGGGTTATCTGCGCTGAAGTTCATGATGATAATGCTTGGGCTATGGGCGGTATTAGTGGACATGGTGGATGTTTTAGTACTGCTGAAGATCTTCATATGTACGCATGTCATCTCCTAGCTGCTTATTTTGGTGAGTCATCATTTGCATCACGTCGTACTGTACGGGAATTTTTATATCCTTGGACCTCTTTAGATGCCGATGAAGTACAGTTTGAACATGATGTTAGAGGGATGCGCGATCAGGATCGATACCGTTGGCGTTATGGTTGGGAAGGAGCCTGTGATGATAATGGTATGGATCAAGCCCATTTTAGTCCGTTTGCGGTTGGGCATTCTGGTTTTACTGGATGCTCTCTTTGGCTTGAGCCTGAATCAGGCGTCGATATAATTTTACTTTCTAATCGTATTCATCCAACACGAAATAATAAACTGATGAAAACTTATCGACCGCTCCTGCATGAAGCAGTGATTGAAGCACTGACTAGTGTTGGATGATACTACAGTCTCTTATCGCCTCTTCGGTATAGAAATTCTCTCAGATTTTATTAAGATCCTCTCATTAGTTTCCCGATCCGTAAGAATCGCTCTACATTGAGCACTATAAGTTCTGTACCTTGATGGTTTTATAAAAAAGTTAGCATCACCATTTACATTAGTCGTTGTTTCTCTCTGTGCCCTAACTCCTCTTATAAGGAGAGTTACGTCATATCCAGGGAGTGCAATACGTTCTAAGTCATCATTGAGTACTGACAAAGAGCATTTTACTAAAGTTTTGGCTCTTAAATTTGTAACTGAGATACCAAATGTTGCGGTATTAAGATCTGGTTGACTATTTTCTGGAGGATCATTTGGATCCTCAGGATTCGGAGTAGGAGTAGGTGTAGGAGTAGGTGTGCTAACAGGAAAAGAGTATTTTAAGGCCTCTTCAACATTTAATATCGCACTAGTAGCGCATTTGCGTCCTAATCCGGCCATTACAGTTCCGGTGCTTAGAATCGAAGTAATTGCTTGTGAATATGAATACTCAGGATGGTAAGCCAATAATAATGCTACTGCCCCAGCAACATGCGGACTCGCCATAGAGGTGCCTTGATAATAGGCATATTGATTCCCTGGAATTGTGCTTAAGATACTTACACCAGGAGCGGCGATATCAACTGTTGTAATGCCATAACTTGAGAAGCTAGCGAGATTGCCGTTAATGTCTGTTGCTGCCACAGAGATAATATTATCAAGATTGTAACTGGCTGGGTAAAAGTACACATTGTCATTATCGTTAGCACTATTTCCTGCTGCCGCTACAAAAACGATCCCTGCATCACGATTTGCTGCTATAGCGTTATAAGTGGCACTTGAATATGGAAGCCCACCATATGAATTATTGGTTGCAACAATGTTGATTCCAAAGTTACTTTTTAAATTCGCAACGTAGTTGAGACACTCAATAATTGCAGAAGTTCTTCCAAAACCGGAAGCATTAAATGCTTTACAGCCAATCTGTTTTACATTCCAATTTACTCCAACAACGCCTCTAGAGTTATTTCCAGTTGCTCCAATGGTTCCAGCAACGTGTGTTCCATGAGAATGATCATCAAAAGGGTTGGTGTCTGTATTATAGGTATCAATACCATAGATATCATCTACGTACCCGTTGCCATCATCATCAATTCCATTTGAGGGAATCTCTCCAGGATTGACCCACATGTTGGATTGAAGATCTAAATGGTTATAGTCAATACCGGTATCAATTACTGCAACTACTACATTTGATGAGCCAGTAGAGAGATCCCATGCTCCTGGGAGGTTTATTCTTCCGGCACTTGTTGTATCAGCAGCGAATAGATTGCTGTATTGAGTGTCATTTGGAGTAAGCGAAATATACGCTTCCCAGTTAGGTTCGCATCGTAATGCTTTTGATGTTTTAAGTAGTCTCTTTATTACTAATGCATTGCAAGGATTTCGAACTTTTAAAAATCTGACTGAGTTTTTATTTAAAGCTGCTTTTCGTATTAACGATACTCGATATGCCGACCCTGATAGTTTTTCTGCTGTGAGTGAAGAGTAGGAATCCCGCTCTATTTTTTTTAATTGATCATTATTTCTTTTAGCTGCAAGAGCAGAGATGCCGAGATTGTTTGGCTTAGAATAAGGCGTATAGATAATTGCTTCGCCAGGAGAAAAGCGAAATTCCTCAGCCATAAGAGGCAAGGAAAAAAGAAGAGTTAATATAAGGAGTAGGGGCGTACCGCGATACAGCATTAGTACATAAAATCGGAGATATCTAAGTATTTGTTAATAATACAGAGCTAAATGCAGGGTGGTAATTCTACTTATGAGTGTAATTACTAGCAGTAATATCATAAGGTTAATACTAGTTAATAAACGTAAAAAGCTGAGCAGCAATTTAAACTGCAACTTAGACGGTAATCTGCAGTTTGCTATCTCTATTGTAACGAGAGATAGCCAGATCTATTAACTTATCTAAAAGTTTTGAAATTGGTAGACCGGAGGCCTCCCACATCTTTGGATACATACTAATACTTGTAAAACCAGGGATAGTATTAAGCTCGTTGATCCATAATTTGTTTTGCTCATCCAAAAAGAAATCAACTCTAGCCATACCCTCACAACCAAGTACTTTGAATGCTTTAACTGCTAATGATTGTAATTCTGTAGTAACTTTCTCTGGTAGTTCAGCAGGAATTTTTGTAGTTGACTGACTATCCGCGCTATATTTTGCATCATACGAATAAAAATCTGCACCAGCAATAATTTCGCCAGGGATGGAGGCGACTGGCTCCTCATTGCCAAGTACTGAACATTCAATCTCGCGACCTTTTATAAATTTTTCAATTAAGATTTTTTTATCAAACTTGGCAGCATTTTTTAACATCCCTATAAGCTCATTCTCATTTTTTGCTTTGCCAATACCTACAGAGGATCCTAAATTTGCCGGCTTAATAAATACCGGCGTGCCTAACTGAGCAAAGATCTCTTTTGCGTTTACTTTATCTAGTGCTCGGCTCTCTACGGTTACAAATGGGGCACATGGGATATCAGCCTGGAGTAGTAATCTTTTAGCAATATCTTTATCCATACAAACAGATGAACCTAAAACATCAGGTCCAACATATGGAACATTAATTACCTTAAATAACCCTTGAATTGATCCATCTTCGCCGTTGGGACCATGTAAGATTGGAAAGACAACATCAATGGTTGATTCTCGATCAAAGTTAGAAGTTATATTTTTTAAAATACTAGGAGTTGATATCTCAGTTAGAGGGGCAGCACCTTTGCTAGTTGTTGCTTCAAGTAACAATAAACTTGAGCTATCATTTAGCCATTTGCCACTTCGATCAATCGCAATTGGAACGATATCATACTTCTGCTTATCCAGCTCTTTGTAAACAGTTTTAGCTGAACGGATCGAAACTTCATGCTCTGCGGACCTTCCACCAAAAACTAAGGCGACCCGTATTTTTTTCATTGTTGTTCCTAGTTCAACCTTTTCATTAATGATCAGAATATTAAGTTATTAACTTAACGACCTTATCAAGGCCAATACCCCTTGAGGCTTTTAGTAAAACTACATCAACTTTATCCTTCTTCACAAGAGAGGCAACCTCATCAACTGTTAGAGCATGAACGGAATTAATTTTATTTTTGATAAGTTCATCTGAGATACACTTTGAAATTGGACCGTAAGTAATGCTGTACGTCGGGTTTAGAGTAAGAATCTTTGGCACCATTTCGAGATGGTAGTGATTTGCTTCAGTGCCAAGCTCAAGCATATCCCCAATAATGAGCCCGACCTTTAGACCTGAGCTCTTAAGTTCTGATAAAATATCAATCGCCGCACTTAATGCTAAGGGACTTGAGTTATACGTATCATCAATAATGAGTGTTCCGTTACTAGTCCGTATTTGATTAAGTCTCATTGGAGGTGGAGGAATTTTATCTGTAACGTTGGCGATCTCTATGAGTGAAATATTAGGAAACATATTTCTAAGTGTTAAAATTGAGGCAGCAAAGTTTTTTGCGTTATGCTCTCCAATCAGGGAAGTAGAGATCTCAACTGATTGAGATTCATGGGTTAGAGTAAATTTGCTTTTTACATACCCAGAAGTTTTATCCGAGAGATGATGATGAAAATTCGAAATCTTAAGATCGTTGTCATCAGCAGAACCAAAGGTGTGAATTCTAATGTTTTCTCTATGCCACCTGTTTAAATTTCTTGGCAATGCATCTATTGCGTCCTCGTCCTCAAGTGAAATAATTAAAGCACCATTGTCCTGCATGTTTGAGAGAGCTTCAAATTCTGCATCAGCTACTTCATCGATAGAATTAAAAAACTCCATATGTTCTGGAGCGATCTGAGTCAGTAACAGTACGCTTGGTTTTGCAAGCTTCGAAAGCTCTAGTAATTCACCTTTATGATTCATCCCCAACTCAAGGACCCAGAGCTTATCTTTAAGATCTGCATTACAGATGGTAAAGGGAACGCCGATTATATTGTTAAATGATTTTAAAGAGCGGGTACATTTCATGAAATGAGATGCAATCGATCCGAGTAGCTCTTTTGCTGTAGTTTTTCCTACAGACCCAATCACTCCAACTACAGGTCCAGTGAATTCTTGACGCACGGTCTCAGCCAACTTTGAAAGAGCCGCTAGTGAATCCTTAACTACAATAATTTTATCGGCAATATCTTTATCAGATAGAAAGTTGCTCTCTTCAACAATGGCTAATGAGGCGCCTTTATTTAGTGCATCCTTAACAAAATCATGACCATGTCGTTTCTCTCCCTTTAGCGCGATAAAGATCTCATCGTCTATAATCTCTTGTGAGTTAAAGGAGATTCCACAAGCTTGTGCTTCTGCTTTGTTAGAGGTTGCATTCCCTGCCAGAATATTTACTAACTCTAATTTTGTAAAAACTCTTTTCATATATGGTACGGAGAAGGGATGCTTTTACAGATTAATTAAAATCACGATCCCTAAAAGTTATGCTAGCTAGCCCAAGGAGTATTGCAGCATAACTTAAGCTATATATCAAAGAGAAAGAGAGTTGGATAGGAGAAGCGCTGTACCCATAAACAACCTGATTGCTAATATTTAACTTATCTAGATGTGGTAAACACCAATAAAGTATATTGAGAAAAAAAGATGGGGTCTCTGCTGGAACAGCTTTTATAAGTTGGGGGATGTACTCAACAGATCGACCAGCTATAAACAGAGAGAATGTAAAGAGGCCACTTAAGGCAGGGGTTACAAGTATTGAGGAAAAGAAGATTGCAATAGAGGTTACAATGATAAGCTCAAAGAAAATAAAAAGAGATGCTTGAAATATTAAATAATCAATTCGTGGTTCAAAAAAATAACAGAAGATTACAAGCCCCATCGCCATAAGTGCTATCATGACCGCTTCGGTCATCAGGAGGCCAAGATGTTTGCCAACTAAAAACTGCCACCGATGAACTGGTTTTGCTAATATATTGTGAATAGTTTTTCTGTGAAGCTCTTTATGAAGGAGGGAAGCCCCAGAGATCACTGCTAGCGCGACAGCGAACAGTGAGATCGACATTAGACCCAAGTCTTTAATTATTCGAAGCTGATCCCCAATTGTAACCGCTCCAAATAAAGCTGATAGAGAAACTATCGCTACAGCAAAGAATACAAGAGAATAGAGCACCTTTCCACGCACAGATTCTCGGTAAGTGTTAAGAGCAATTTTGAGTATTATCTGAATCATCTAGATTCTCCTGTCTGGATCCGGTCATTTTCTCTGTTTGATGCGCTGCCTCTATCTCCACCCTCATCAAATTGAACAAGTTTTATAAAGAGATCTTCTAAGGTGCCGTGAACAAACTCATACGATTCAATATTAACTGTTAGGGCTAATGCTTTAGTTAACATTTGCTCAGCTTCCCGTTGTTCTTTAAAGATAAGGCGAAGATACTTTCCTCTCGCATCATTAATTATAACTTGGCTTTCTGATCCAACTGAAAGCTCTGCTTCGTACCGTTCAAAATTTCTAAGCACTAACTCAAAATGTCCAGTACCGAGTGATGATTTATCTCGGATATCGAATATCCCTTTAATTGCACCTTGAGACATGATCGAGACACGATCACACAAAAATTCAACATCACTAAGAACATGAGAGGACATTAACATGGCAGTTCCATCTGCTTTTAATTCTGAAAAAATCTGTCGGAATTCTTTTCGTCCGATAGGATCTAATCCAGAAAATGGCTCATCAAGTATCAGGAGTTTTGGTTTGGCTATTATAGCTTGAGCCAGCCCTACTCTTTGAGTTAATCCCTTTGAAAGTGTCCGCATCGATGAGTTACTGCGGTTTGTCATCTTTACTTTCCCAAGTACATCTTTGACAGCAGTTTTAACCTCATTACCTCTAAGTCCACTTAAGTAAGCGTACATCTCTAGTAGCTCATTCACAGTTAGATAGTCATAAAAGTATGGTTGCTCTGGTAAGTATCCAACTAAACTTCTCTGGGTTAGATCAGCATTTGATTTGCCAAAAATTTGCACGGTCCCGGAGCTTTGCCGAATAAGACCTAATATACATTTAATAGTTGTAGTTTTGCCTGCCCCATTATGTCCCAAAAACCCGAAAACCTCTCCGACTTTCACATCAAGGGAAATTTCTTTTATTGCCTCACTCTTTCTTAAAGACCAGTTTGCTACATATGAGTATGATAACTTGTTAATTTCAAGAACTTTGTCTGTAGCTTTTATTTCAGTCATAACTATCTCTTTAATTTTTCCAATATCTCATCTAAACGCTTTTGGAGTAGGCTTTTTGAAATTGGGTCTGCGGTGTTCTCTATCATCTCAGTTAAGAACTCAACTGCAGCCTCAGGATTCTCTTGAGATTTAAGCATTTTTTTTGCTGCTATTGTTGCCATCATAGCAGGTGCTCCAGGTAACTTTGCTCCATAAGTAAAATCAGCAATCGCTGCTTCTATATTATTATTCAAAAGAAAATGTGAAAAGGCCCTTAAATAATAGTACCTCCAACTTGTCGGATGAAAAGAGATTGCTTTATTTAATAACTGGATCCCCTCTTCTGGCAACTTGGCCTCCCAGCCGAGCATAAAAGCTCCAAAGACAAAAGCAGTTTCATGATTAGGATCAAGAGTCGTTACAAGATCGCACATGTGATAAAGCCATCTGTAATTATTATCACCTCGATAATGTTTTCCAAAGTAGCTTACTGTATTGAACCACAAGATATCGGCTAGGGCATTTCGATACCCTAAACTTAATAGTTCAACACCTGGACCACGGGGCAAAAAGAGAACTTCGTCATTCACTTTTTCAATTGGAGCTAAAGATTGTTTTTCAGAGATAAGTGTAGGCAGAGAAAACGAACATAGGCCAAAGGAGGCTAAAACAATAATCAACTTAAGAGTGAAATGATTAAAATTAGTAGCTTTGAGTAAAAACATAATTAGTTAGGTTATTAGTTCAGCTTTAATCTAACCCGTTCAGTAGTTTTTCAATATCGTAAATTATCTTATTTTCATTAAAATTTTAATTAAATCGGTCCTAAATACCTATTTTGCCTATATTAATCGTAAAGAGAATATGGGAGATTTTACCTTTAAAATTTGGTGGTTAGAGAGAAGATCGACAACCCTAGTTGGTTAGTAATTGATCTACTGTTAAAATGACCAAATGATTAGAAACGAAGAATTTGGAGATAAAAGGTCAGCAGAAAAACCTATGCCTGACGCTAATCCAGCGACGAGATCGAGCACTCCCTATAGTAATGATGAATTCACGGATGATCTAGATAAAGCAAATAAATTTTTAGCATCAGGAGATGGTGAGTCTGCGATAACTGTGATTACTCAGCAGTTAAGTAGGTTAGGTGAGGACCCTAATCCAAATGATTTAAGGCCAATATTGGCCCGAACTCTTTTAGCTTCAGCTTATGAAATTGTCGGAAAACCTGATGAAGCTGCTCGCTGTATTGAATATGTTCTTTCTAAAGTTGTGGGAACGCCTCTTGAGGCTCACTCAGATTTAGGATCTTTGTATTTTGGTGCTGGCAAGTTGTGGCTTGACGCCTCTAACAGTGACAAAGCAATTGTTCCTCTCACTAAATCCAATCACTTGAGACCTGAATATCTAAGGGGTGTGCCCAATCTAGAATGGACAGTTACTAATTTACTAATGGCTCAGTGTGCACTGCTTAAAGGAGATGAAGATAACTTTGGAAGGTTGGTACAAAAGTCGCTAACTCACTTTTCTCAGATGTCAGAGGACGATCGAGTTGAAGTCATCCCAGCGATCCATCTTGTGGCGAAGGAACTAGTAGATCATAAACGACATAACGACGCTGAAAATCTTTTACGATTTAGTTTAAAGGTGCTTGAAGGTATCACAGATGAGACTAGTCAGGTTAAAATTGCAACGCTTGATCTTTTAGCTTTCTCACTTTATCAGCAGGGAAAAAGCAAAGAAACAATCTCTATGTTTCGTCAACAATTAGACAATATCGAAAATACTTTTGGTAGGAACTCTGAGGTACATAATAGGTACAGAGCCTCATTTGCCAATATTTTACGACAATGTGGCAATGCTGATGAAGCCTGCAGTTTACTTAAGAAAAGAGCCTATGAAGCAGGGCAAGCATCTCTTGATGGTACTGATCCAACCCTATTTTCATTTTTTATTAACGCAGCACAATCATGCCTCACTACGGGTCAATTTAGAGATGCTACAGATTTTTATAAATTAGCTAAAGGATCTAGGATCTCACCCTTATCACCAGAAAAGGTCGAGTTTTATCTGTTAGAGGCAAAGCTTGCAGGGGGTGATGGAAAATTGGAGAAGGTTGAAAGATCTTTAAGAAAGGGGTTAGAAATCATCGATCGTCTCAATCAGTATGATGAAAAACCCTCTCAAAAAGTCACAATCTGTTTAAGTTTGGCGAATCTACTTACTCAAAAAGGAGAGAGTGAAGAAGCTCAATCTTTAATAGATACCGCAACTTCGTGTATTGACGATATCGATAGCTTAATAATGCAAACATTAGTCAGGGTTCAGCTCTTATCTATTAGAGGTGATGTTGCGGTAGCTAACGGTGATATGGGTACTGCATTAGGATGTTTTGATAAAGCGATAGAGATTTGTCGAGAGCAACCAATTCTTAGTAAAAGTGGGAGCCTCTCTTCTGCGCTAGTAGATTCGGCCGAATTTGATCTGCATTTTGGTAAGAATACAGAAGCACTTTTAAAAATTGAAGAAGCTTGGAGTGTTCTTCCTAATAAGGATGGTGGAGATCGAGCAAATGTTAGTCGCATCTTACGTGCTCTTATTGAGATAAGAGAAGCAAATAGTGATACTCAAGGAGCGAAAGAAGCAAGAGATAAGCTTGCTTTCCTGAAATTTGAAATAGGCTTTATGAATGATAGGTCCTGATTCAAAGAGCAATAGAGAGAATATTTTTTCTAATGCTTCGTATCCTCAGCCATAGCAGATCTCTCTTTTGAGTTAAAAGACGCTTGTGGTATCATATTCCATTGGTATTTGAATTAATTTTGTGAAGGTTAAGATGAGATCTCATAGTGAAAGAGTTGTTGTTCTTGGAGCCTCAGATAAACAGGAGAGGTATGCCTATAAGGCTTTTAAAATGCTTCTTGAAAATGGCCATACCGTTCTTCCAGTTTCAACTAGACTAACAGAGATAGAGGGCACAGTAGTTTATCCATCTATAAAAGAAGTTCCAGCACCGATCGATACTGTGACATTATATGTCTCAGCAGATGTTTCAACAAAATTGATAAATGATATTGTTACTCTTCAACCTAAGCGGGTGATCTTTAATCCAGGTGCTGAAAATCAAAAACTTGCTGAAGCTTTAGGACGGGATGGATTGAAGCCATTGAAGCCTGTACCCTTGTGATGCTAAGAAC
>CAZFXN010000066.1:0-11568 GCA_964523015.1 uncultured Bdellovibrionales bacterium
ACTTTTAATAGTCCACGAGCTTCTGGAATAATTCCAATTTTCTCTAGCCCCATTTTTCCTGTCGCACTTTCTCGTCCAGCAGAAAAAAGAATGCAATCAGTGACAATGACTTTACCGCTCTTAAGTTCGGTTACGACTTGTCCATCTTCGCGGGATTTACAACTCTCTACTTTTTCGCCAAGTTTAAATGTTACGCCGATAGCGCGTAGGCGATAAATAAGGGACTCAATTATTTCAGAATCAACGAAATCAAGAATTTTTTCTCTACTATCGATTAATGTTATTGCGACACCAAGGGCAGCAAACATAGAGGCGTATTCCATTCCAATTACGCCAGCACCAACAACTGTCATAGTGCGTGGAATATCTTTCATCTGAAGTAAGTCATCGCTATCAAAGATCGAAGTACCGTTAAACTCAACGTTTGATGGTCTATATGGTCGAGCACCAGTTGCAATAACAAAATTGTCCGCAGTTTTTGTCCAATGACCTGCGGTACTTTCAATTTCAACAGTATGAGCATCTTTAAAGGAGGCATGACCATGAATAACGTCTACTCTATTTCTTACAAGTTGAGCTTCGATGGTTTCAATCTCGTGCTGCATAATGTAGTTGCAGCGAAATGTTAAGTCGGCCATCGACATGTCTGATTTAACACGGTAGGCAGAGCCATAAATATTTCGTTGTCTGAATCCGGAGAGATAAAGAACAGCTTCTCTAAATGATTTACTAGGAATGGTTCCGGTGTTTACACAGACTCCACCTACAACCTCACGTGCATCTATAATTGCTACTTTTTTTCTTAGCTTTGCCGCTTGAACAGCAGCTCGTTGTCCTGCAGGCCCACAGCCAATTACGATCAGATCGTAATGAGTTGCTGCATCGTTTGAGTTTGGTATGAGGGTGTTCATATTTATTTATATATAGTTCAATCTTAGTGAATTTTTTACCCTATGCAGAGCCGACCATTAAAGCTTCGCTATTAATAGTAGATGGCGATTTTAAGAATAGGAATCACCTAAAGTTTCACAGAGATGCACTTATTGCAAAGAGGAAAACGAAGGAAAGCGATTTAAGATACAGTGAGATAGAGATGGAAAAGGTAGCGGTACAGAGCTTGAGAGGGGCTTATGAATTGGGTAATAAGGGACTTAAGAGCATGGTAGAACGTGGTTATGTTTTTGGAGGACGATTTTTCCAGTTGAGCAATTTAGTTTTCTAAAGAACTTTGCTAAAGCTATCTAAGCATTGATAACGCTTGGTCGATCATTCCATCTACAGTAGAAATCATTTTAGAATTCGCTTGATACCCTCGCTGAATAGTGATCAAGGTTGGAAATTCTACTCCTAGGTCTACAGTTGATCTTTCAAGTGATTCACCGCGTAGCGTTCCTCTTGCTCCAGTTCCGGCGGTTCCGTTATTTGGATCCCCTGTTGTATCACTTGCTTGAAATAAATTGTCACCAACTTTTTGCAATCCATCAACATTGTTGAAAGATGCCATTCCAAGACTTGCGATAACAGCTCTAGTGCCGTTATCAAGAGTAGCGATTACGTCACCATTTTTTGCGATTTCGTACCCGACGAGGGAGCCTGGTTGAATACCATTACTTACTATGGAGCCAATGGAAGATGGTCGTGCAAATTGAGAGAAGTTAGAAAGATCAACTGTAATATTTCCGGCGGCAGCACCGTTTGCGTAGGCGGGATTGAGAGTAAGTTGTGCAGCAGCTTTGTTTGCTTCTGGAATAACTCCTGTTTCATCGAAAGTCATTGTGCCTGCACCAAGTAATGTTGGAACCCCTATTGTACCACCAACATCACCTCCATCAACATAAGCTTGAACTGTGAATGTATTGGCTGCGGTTTTAAAGAAGGCATAAGAAACCACGTGAGCGGCACCTTGGCTGTCGACGGTTTCTGTACTAGTGATAAAATTTGCGGCTGCGTTTAGTTCTCGAAAGGAAGCTGGTGCAGCTGGAGCTGCCGTAATGTCAGAGGTGCTGCTGAGATTTCCAGTCATTGATAGAGTTGTTGTTGCAGATCCATTTGCATTGAAGTTCAACATGTCAATGACACCAAGCGTTGTTGACGGCACCCCATTTTCTACAGAAAAGCCAAGTACTTTCTGACCACTTGGCATAGCTAGTTGGCCACTCGAATCAATGGAAAAGTTACCGGCGCGAGTGTATAGCGGTACCTCTGTAGTTCCAACGACAAAGAATCCGTCTCCTTCGATACTAACATCAAGACTTCGACCAGTGTCTTCGATAGATCCTGCCTCATGGATGGATCTGACCCGTGCGACTTGAACGCCATTACCACCGCCATTGACAGTTGAAGAGGTGCCACCTGAGAGACCATCAGAAACTAGGTTTGCGAATTCAGTTCGTTGTGCCTTGAACCCAGTTGTATTGACATTCGCAATATTGTCACCGATCGCCGCGATAGCTACACCATGCGCATTCATCCCCGCGCTGCTGCTATAAAGTGCTGATTCCAGTCTCATAATCTCTCCGTCTCTGTGACCGATCGTATGATCGATCGTTGGGCAAAATTTTCCATGATAGATCAGTGAATTAACTACAAATTGGGAAGAAATTACCCAATCTCACTGACCAACCTCGCCCAGTTTCAAATAATGCAAGTCTTGATCCAATATAGTTCCCAATATAGTTCCCCAATATAGTTCTCAGAGATGTAGTGTATACGGATAGCTTTTAAGGCCCCCAATATAGTTCTCAGAGATGTAGTGTATACGGATAGCTTTTAAGGCCTCTAAGTAGGGTTAAGTCTGATAATAGTAAAATTGGAGGATGAAGTATGGCGTTGAAAAGTAAGAAATCAGTGGTTTGTTCTTAGAAAACCAGCAAAGTGTTTAAAAAATTAGATTATGGTCAATTGGAAAGCAAGAGATTGCTGTTTCGGTCTTTTTTTTGAAATTGAAATTGAAATTGAAATGATAGATTGCCATAATCTTTCATTCTATTTTCTCTCTACATTTAAGATGTGGACGATATGTTCCCTCAGGAAATTCTGTATCAAGCTTACCTTGTCGATAGGCAGAAGAAGCTTCTTTGTATGCAAAGTAGATCTCAAAATACCACTTTCGATACTGTGCTCTTCGCTCATGACATACGGAAAGAACTCTTGGTCGGTGGCTACTTATCGAAGAGACTTTTGATGAATGTGGCATAGACCCTGGTTTGACTTTGATTAAAGCAGCTCTACCTAGGAAACTAGCACCTCTTTGCCGTCGTGCTTCTACAATCATTCGAATTCTCTCTTCACATTTTTCTTTCATAATCTTTACGTATTCTTTCTGTGAGAGTTCTTCATATCCAGGTAGCCTTGCATACTCAAGGGTAACAATATCAGTAAAATCTTTGATTGAAATTTTTGAGTTAAATCTTTTTGTTAAATAATATTCTTTCCATCTTACAGTTTTGAATTTTCGTTTTATTCCCCAAATCGCATCATGAAAACAATTATATCCTGGATACTGAGAGAGCTTTTCCACAAGCCCATCATTTATTGGCTGTAATACTGTGTAAAAAAAATACTCCTCTATATCATCTGCTCCTGGTAGGAATTCCGCAGAGTATCTTCTGGCCCAAAAGCGACCACCATTATAGGTAGGAGTATATCTAGGAATTGCACGTGCTACGCTAGAATTTAAATCTCGCATAAAGTCTGATCTATTCGCTTGAGGGAAAAGCGCGGTGCCGTGGATATGATTTCCTTCTATAGAAAGAGCGTACAATGTAACTTGGTATCGCTTTGCGTATTTTGCTGCATATCCTAGGATTGCTTTTTCTAGATTAGGATTATTAACAAACCATAACTCAGAGTTTCGGCTTCTCGTCGTTAAGAATGAGCTTAGAGTCTTAGATTCTATTCGTGCATGATATCCCACATCATCTTATCAGAGATTTTCAGCAATAGTTTCCTGATTATTGTTGGTTTATTTTAGTTAAACTTACACTCCGTCTCTGAGAGAGAATAATACGAGTGCTTTGCCAGAGTTGGCTGCCAATTGGGATATACGTAGTGGTATAGAGATTAGAAGTGTCACTTTGTAGGAATGCTTCAGCAAAAATTTCAAGCGCAACAATGTAATCAGGCTGGGTAGCTTCAACTAACTTTGGTGGAATTGAGCCTATGAGGCCTGATTTTCTCTCATTTGGAATATCTAAGGGATGAAATTCTAAGGCCAAGGGGGTTACTAATCCAAGAGCATCAATGACACGACCTTTAAATTCAAAACCAAGTCCGCCAATTTCAGGACTTAGAACAGTGGCGTTAGGCGCTTTTGCATAAAGCCCTTTTCCGATTTCACGATATTTTTCAACACGAAGACCCTGTGAATAAAGTGTAAATGGTTTTGAGTTAAGGGTAATTGAAGTCAAATCTGTAATGAATACAAGAATACATGGCATAGAGATAAGAGCAGCTAGAAACAAAAGAGAGGGATTGTTACTACTCCGTCTCAGAGACAGAACAGTAGACAGAACAGTAGAGAAAAGTGGAACTAGAATTAGCGGCAGATACCAGGGAAAGATAAGTGCTAACCGAGCAGCATATGTAATTGTTATAACTATGGCAGTTGAGAGGGAAAGGAGTTCAATTCTAGTCATTGCTAGACGTTCATTTTTTGGCCTTCTAGAGAAGGTGATTACAACTAGGCAAGCCACTATTAAGATTAGATAGATTGGTGCAATAAATCGATAAGTTGAATTAATTTCCTCACTTAGAAGCTGATTAAAAAAGAGCTGAATGAATTCTCTCAGAGACAGATCGTAGACGACGGATTTAGCTAAAATTGGATGGGGAATAAGGGTTCCATAAAAGTGGAGACAAAAAATAATTGGTAATATCGCAACTGCTAAAATTGAGGCTAGTAGTTTAACGCTTAATTCCTTTCTTAAAATCGATATAAGTATCAGGATTAGCAAAGCAATTGTATATTCAGGTCGAGTGAACGCTGCTAAGGTTACGAAACCAAATGAGAGACCTCTTCGCTTTTCATAGATCAGTAATCCTGTCCCAAGAAATAAAACAGCTAATGGTGTTTCCATGAGCCCAAAACTACTTTGCCATAGAAATGAAAGTATTGAGACAAACGCAAAAAATTCTAAGAAAAGCGATTTATTCTGAGAGTCTCTAAAAATAATCTTTGTCCAAATTATTGAAGCACATACAGAGACTAAACCATTTAATACCGCCGCCGTCTCAGAGACGGATCTTGATGATATTAACCCCACCGTCTCAGAGACGGATCTTAATACCAAGATCCAAACGGGGGATGAAGATCCCATAACGGGTTCGGAGGGATTGAAATAAGGAAGTCCGTAATCGATAAAGTTTCTGACAATCCTAAAGTGAATATAGGCGTCATCATAAGCGTATGGGGCCAGAAAGACGTGTAGTGCAACGACCGAAGCTGTAATCAACAGAATAAATAATAATTTCGCTAGTTGCACGCTTTCCCCTACGGAGTTTTTTCATATTGTGTAAGAAAAGGAATCACGAGAAAAGAGATTATCCCGTTTTTACTAAATAAATCAGGTTCCTGTGCGCCTTTAAGCTTAAGATCCTTTAAGTTCAGCGAAGTAACAAGGAAGTAAAATGAAAAAAGAAATCAAATTCTCTCGATTATTCAGCTACATATTAAAATGTCTCAGAGACGGATCTTGCACCTTCCTAATCGCCACGACGGCGTTTGCGGGGGGATATGAGATTCAGGAGCAGAGTGCCAGGGGTCTTGGGCAAGCATTTGCCGGGAAAAGTGCCGGATTCGGCGATGGTAGCGAGGTCTACTATAACCCTGCAGCGATGGTATCACTTAAAACGGACGTAGCATCGGTCAGCGTTAGCGCAATTAAACCAAGTGCAAAATTTAAAAATAATGGATCATCTCTAGTGCCAGCCCTAGGTGGCGCCCCTCTCACTGGCGGTAATGGCGGCGACGCAGGCTCTGTAGTCGCTGTCCCAAGTGGTTACATTGTAAAAACAATCGACAATCAATTTAAATTAGGTCTCGGCATAAACTCCCCGTACGGTCTTAACGCTGAATACGATTCGGATTGGGTTGGCAGATATCACGCAATTAAATCCGATCTCACCGTCATTAATATTAATCCGGCACTTTCCTATAAAGTCATCGATGGTTTTACCCTTGGCCTCGGTCTTAACAACATGTACATCGATGCCGAGCTTACAAATGCAATCGACTTTGGGTCAATCGGAGCATCACGATTAGGCGCTGCCGCTGCACCACTAGGCCTCCTGCCTCAAAAAGCTGACGGATTTGGCCGTCTTGAAGGGGATGATTGGGCTCACGGATTTAATCTTGGCATGTTAATCGAGCCAACAAGTTCAACAAAGTTTGGGCTAGCCTTTAAAAGCAAACTAGAAGCAACCGTTGATGGAAAAGCCACATTTGAGGTCCCAACTAACGCTTTACCTCTTACTAGCACCGGCCTTTTTACTAATTCTACTGCAGAAGCTGAGATGACTATCCCTGAGAGCCTAAGTGCCGGCTTAATGCATGAGATTAATGACCGCCTAAATGTCTCCCTTGAGGGTACCTGGACAAGATGGACCCGTTTTAAAGAAATCCGTGTTAAATACCCCGGATCCGTCTCTGACACCGTAACGCCACCAGGATCCGTCTCTGACACCGTAACGCCGGGATCCGTCTCTGACACCGTAACGCCGGAAAACTGGGAAAACACCTGGCGCATGGCCGGGGGTGTTAACTACGCAGTTACCCCGCGTCTTACCTTAAGAGCTGGTACAGCTTGGGAAGAAACACCAATTACTAGTGCAGCATTTAGAACACCACGAATTCCAGATGAAAATAGAATTTGGGCCACAGTCGGCGCAAGTTGGTACGCCACAGATAACATGATCGTTGATATCGGATACGCCCACCTCTTTATGGATGATGCTTCATCAACAAACACAACTGCAACTGGCGCAGCTTTGATCGGTGATTACGATTTATCAATAGATATATTAAGCATCGGCCTAACTTGGGAATTAGGATAAGTCGCAATGACTACAGCAAGTAACGATCCCCATAAACTACTTGCTGTATTAATATAGACATCACGCATATCTCCAACTCGGTATGGCAAAACCGCCTGCAATCCCTCATCCAATATTGAAACAATAACACCGGCAAGCACGCCACGAAAAATTATATTGAAAAAATTTATACTGGGAAAAATTATACTGGGAAAAATTATACTGGGAAAAATTATACTGGCAATTATATTGGCCCTACCATCACTTTCTCTTTCTTCCTTTCCAGTTCCCTCAACACTCCGTTTTTGACCCCAAAGAAACCCTAATATCCCGTAGGTTATAATATGAGTTCTCTCCTCAGCGAGCGGCAATTGCATTCCAAAAAATCCAGCAACTATAATAAGAGCAAAGATATAAATCGCAGATCTAATCGTTATTCGATCCCGAAAATTAATAAAAAACAAAATTAATCCAGAAATAAAAATTGCAGAAATAATAAATGATATTAGTTCTCTCCCGCCAATGTTGCGCATTACCTCAAAAACTTGGCGCATAAAAAAAGCCGATAATATTATAAAGAGAGCCCAGCCGTAGGGTGAAATAATGTATTTGAAAATATACGATAGCTTTTTAATTAGTGTAGCTTTCATCATTGCTTTAATCACTTTTTTGTCATCTCTCTTTTGTCACATCATGCGATGCTATTTTATCAATTTTAAATGTCCCATCCAAATTCCCTGTTACAATCACAGTACCATCCATATCAGTTCTATAAACAGTAACGTTGGCATCACTTATTCTTTTTAAAGTTTCATCCGCTGGATATCCCCTAATATTATCATGATCAACACTTATGATCGCAACTTGCGGAGACACCATCTTTAGAAATTCACTACTAGTTGCATCTTTCGCACCGTGATGACCAACTTGTAAAATATTAGCTCTCAGATCCGCATTACTTTTTAATAAGGCCTTTTCCGTCTCAAAATTACCATCCGCCATCAGTAATGCCGTAAAAGATCCGTAAGAAATTCTTACTACAAGGGAATTACTGTTCCAATCGGCAAGCCTCTTTTTAGAGCCAATCCTCTTAGGAGAGAGAACTTTTAAGGAGAGAGCCCCCGAGGATATCTCGAATCCTGCATCAATAGATTTATACCCAGCATGTCCCCGAACCGCTTTTTTATAGAACCGATAAATATCTTCCTTACTAGAGATCTGCTCAATGTCCTCCCCATTATCGTAAATGTTTTTAACCTTAAATCGATCCAAAATCGCAAAGACCCCTCCAAAATGATCAAGATGGGGATGAGTAATAAATAAGTGCGCTAGAACTCCTTTCTCTCCCTCTCCGTTCTCTACATCTTGTTTCTCCAAAAGTTTCGCCAATGACCCTTCCAGATAATTAACCAGATAACTAGCAACCCTAGAACTCGGATTTCCAGTATCAATTAAAATACTCCCAAGCTCTCTAGATTGTATAAGTGTACTTGCGCCCTCTCCAACGTTGATAAAATGAAGCTTTATCGCATCACTCTTTATTCCATCGCTCATTTTCCCATCACTCATTATTCCTTCATTCATCCCCCCATTCGTCCCTACATTCCTTCCCTCATTCATCGTGCTACTAGGTAAATCCAAGGTTTGAGCAGAGAGAGTTTGAGGATAGAGCTGCACTTGCATCAAAAGAGCTATCAAAAAAATCATCAATAGATGAAAGCGACTAAATAGAGAGAAAAGTACTTGGAAGGACATAATTTCCTAATGTACACTACGAATCTTAAAGGGAGCAATTAAAATGAGATATTGGGGATTGGATGAGGCTCAAAATTTGGCAGCGGCCTTTTATGACCTAGCTGAAAAAGAACCCGAAAAGCTTGTCTATGCTCAAGCCCAGTTTGATGGACAGTTTGAATCTAAGCACGAACGTCGCTGGGTAGAGACACAAGCTAAGGATGTAAAAGAACGGATTAATAAAGTCGCTCAGTATTTAAAATCAACTGGTGTAAAAAAAGGAACTAAGGTTGCGATTATCTCAACCTCCCGTCCTGAATGGATGGAGGCAGATTTAGCGATCTTAGCTTGTGGTGGCATCTCCATCTCTGTTTATCAAACTCTCCCCGAACGAGAGATCGCCTACATCCTGTATGACTCAGGTGCTGAAATTGTTTTCGCTGAGAATGAAGAGCAGGTAAAAAAAGTTTTAAAGATCGGTGAGCAGGAATGGAATATTCCAGCCACTGAAGATCGCCCTGAAAGTAAATCTCGAATCACGATAAAAAAGGTAATCTCATTTGAAAATACTATGAGTAGCGAGATCGTCACTGTTTATCGCCAACTTGTTAATGGCCCTGCTGCCCCAATTCCAGCAGATTTAGATAAGATAACTCGTGCTGATCTTGCATCTTTTGTTTATACCTCAGGCACCACCGGTCCACCGAAAGGTGTTGTTCAAACACACGGAAATCACCTCGCAAACATTAGACAGGCCGCGGAATCAGGGCTCTATGTTGGAACATCAACGATCATGATGTTTTTGCCACTAGCTCATTCATTTGCAAAACTTATGGGGTATATCGGATTTGTTACCCCCGCTTCTCTTAAATTTATCGCCATTGTTGATAACAAAACATCACGGATGGAGCCGGTATCAGTAACCCGTGATATCAGAGAGGGAAGTGCCAAGATCGTTCCAATCGTGCCGCGCTTACTAGAAAAAATGAAGGATGGTATTTTACGACAAGCAAATGCTGCGGGTCTTAAGGGTACTATCTTAACTAACGCAGTAAGATCCGCTGAAGAGCTCTATGAAAAAGGAGCACACGCTTCATTTAAAACAAAGATGTTATTTTTCTTAACTGCCGGCATACGCACAAAGATCCGTCATAAACTTTTTGGCCCGCACTTTATGTATTGCGTTGTAGGAGGTGCAAAGTTACCAGTGCCTGTAGCCAAGTTCTTTGACGCCATCGGTATTGAGCTCCTTGAGGGGTATGGGCTCACCGAAACTTGTGTAGCCACTAATGTAAATCCTGTAGGTCGCAAAAAAATCGGTTCTGTTGGACCGCTTCTTTCAAAAGATATCGAATTAAAAATCCTTGAAGATAGCGAGCTCTGTTATCGTGGACCAAATATCTCACTTGGCTATAACAATAGAAAAACTGCTACTGAAAGCTCCTGGGATCAAGATGGCTGGTTTCACACTGGAGATCTCGGCTCCCTTGATAAGGACAGCTATCTTACAATAACCGGACGTAAAAAAGAGATTATAGTTGGATCAACTGGTAAGAAGGTCGCCCCTAACGACATTGAGGACAAAGTTAAAGGATGCCCTTACGTATCTCAGATCGTTATGGTCGGAGAGGGCAGGGCATACTGCACTGCGCTTATCACTCTTAACGAAGAGAGCGTTCGTGATTGGGGACGTTCCTTAAATAAAGATCTCTCTCAGAAATTATCCGAAGACCCTGAAGTCAAAACACTTATCTGGGCATTTGTACAAGAGATAAATGAAAAACTCGCCAACTTTGAGCAGATAAAGCAGATAGCAATTCTACCCGGGGATTTTACTGTTGATAACTTACTATTAACTCCTACATTTAAGATTAAGAGAAAACTCGTTGAGGAACGGTTTAAGGATGTTGTGGATGGGTTGTATTAGGGGTGTGGGGTAAGGAATTATGGCCATGCCTATATCTAGCGAGATGTGTTAAGGTTGCTCCGTGAGAAAATTGAAAACAACACAATATTTTGAATACCGAAGAACGTTGCCGGATCGGCGGAAAATTACTGATGATTTAATCCTCAAAGCAATTGAAAATCCGGTAAAGACCGAAACTCAGGATGATGGTAGAATAAGACTGTGGGGCAAGACTTCGGAGCATTACTTAAGAGTTGTACTCCTTGATGATGGTGAGACTATTCACAATGCTTTTTATGATCGAAATTTTAAGGAATAGATAAAGATGAAAGTTAGATATTTTGAAGACACAGACACACTATATATTGAGCTCAAAGATAAGGAAGCGAAGCAGACCGAAGAGCTAAATGAGAATGTTCTCCTTGAGCTTGATGAAGAAGGCAAAGTTGTAGGACTAACTATAGAGCATGCCAAAGAAGGTGCCGGTAAACTTGGCTTTTCCTATGAGACGGTAGCTGCTTAGTCGATACGTATTCAGTATGTTGAGGAATCCATAAGCGAACCTCTACATCGGGTTTCCCCTATCACATTGAAATAAAAGCAAATTTGCATTTTGTACCACACGCGGGCAGTTTGCATGACAAATTGCCCGCCTGAAGATCCGTCCTCAAGATCCGTCTCTGAGACAGATCATCACAGATCTGAAAGATCCGTCTCTGAGACCGCACAGAAATCTAATAAAAATCCCTATGATTTCAACCCCAATTTAGCCCCCATTCTCTACGAAAAATTCACATTTTCGCCTACGAAGTAATTTTAGCTGGATCAAAAAAGTAGTTGATATCATTTAACAAAGAGCCCTTTTGGGTACATTTTTCATTTCACCCGACCATTTT
>CAZFXN010000067.1:0-11564 GCA_964523015.1 uncultured Bdellovibrionales bacterium
AGTTCAAGGTCGCAGCTTAGTGGAATAAGTGTCCACTAAAGTGGGGGAAGATCAAACAGCTAAAACCTGTGGAGCAAGACCCTTTTGTCCGTGAAATAATTTTGATCCCCATCCACAATTACCAACGTTGTCTGCAGATGCCGACATTGGCAAAGCTGCTAAAGTAACCAATACGAATAATTTCTTCATGAAACAATCTCCAGTTTAAATATCAATATACAAAGGGTATTCGTAAGCTAGTTTTGGTCAAAGTGTCAAGGTAGTCTTCCTCGCTTTCTATTAGACCTCATATCTGATACACCTACGCATCTCTTTCAATAAAAATCTAATCAAGTAGAAGTCTTTTTCACCTTAGCACCGCAATATTCATTATTAACATTCATTATTAACATTCATTATTAACATTCATTACTAGCGTTCAGTCTTGGATCTTGAGGAGCTATACGGGTGCCGTATGGACAAGGTTCGATCTGGTTCTCAAGTTTCCCGTAGGGGGAGAGAGGTTTTCGAGATGGAGGAGCTTCAATCGATGATCATTCGGGCCATGCCTTGGAACTGGAACGCTCCCAAGGTTGCTTCGGCAGTACTCTTGATTTTCATCATCCTATCTTGGCGTATGATCCGAAACAACAGGGTCAAGCCCCATGCATGGCTGATGTGCTTTACCCTGTTTGTGCTGATCTCTGTGTCAGTGCATGGGGTGATGCAGCGCGGAGTGATGGGAACGTTGGCTACGGAGGTGCATACCGATTTCTACAAGGCGGTTGCATACACCCACCTCAGTTCCGGCGGGCTTTACTTCCTGCTTGGACTGCTTCAGGTTGAAGTCTTCGTGATCATTCGTAAGCGCACGGCTGAGACGTACAAATTTCACCGTGTGCTGGGTCGTGTGGCAGCAAGTTGTGCCATACTAAGTATCACCTGCTTGTTTCTACTCAAGTGATACAGTGACCAAGAGCTTCCTCCCATGTGATGTGCCTTAAAAGCACATTATACGGCACCCGGAGGAGCTCTACTGTATTTTAAGCTTCTATTTATTAAGCCATACAACTAGTTAGCCGAATTATTTCAAGAATAAATTTTACTGAAATATTTTGGAATATAACAATTCGAGGGGCTTTTATGAAAACACGTAAGCTTTTTTGGATCTTTCTTTTTGTTGGCATCGGGACGCTATATGGCTCTTGGGTATTTTATAACTCAACAAAGATTTTTCTAAAAACTGCACAGACAGCAGACGGTGTAGTTATTGATGTAATATCTAAACGATCAAGTGATAGTGATGGTCATACAAGTTATAGTTACTACCCTATTGTACGGTATAAGGCTCCTAGTGGAGAGAGTCTTCAGTTTGAATCAAACTATGGCAGTAATCCGCCATCATATAACAAGGGCGAAAATGTAGAAGTTCTCTTTGATCCAGGAGATTTTAAAAATGCTAGGATCAATTCATTTCTTGCTCTTTGGCTCGGTGCAATTATCTGCGGAATTATTGGAACTATTTTTAGCCTAATTGGTGGTGGTGTCCTTTGGTACGGCTTTAATAAGAAAAAAACAAATGAATCATTAAGGTTGACCGGACAACGCGTATCAACAGATTTTACAGAAGTAAAACAGAAAAACTATCAGGTGAATGGCCGAAGTCCGTGGGTAGTTTTATCAAAATGGCAAAACCTTCGCACCGGAGAGACCCATATTTTTGAGAGTGAAAGTATCTGGTCTGATCCTAGATCTTACCTACAAGATAAAAAGACACTTGAGGTACTAATAGACCCACAAAATCCAAAGAAACATCATATGGATGTCTCTTTTTTACCTAAAGAGATTCACAGCTAACTCAAAGATTTTTACAGATTAGTTATTAATGTGCAGCAAGCTCAGATGCTGCAAACTAAGGTACTGAGATCTGTCCACGAAGGGCACCCGTTGGAAAATCTGCTGAGTGCAAATTCACATTCTATTCACTTTTTATAGTAACGATCATACATTGACCTTCCATTCATTCTATCTAATGATCTGCTTATGCACTCAATGCCTCCCACTGAAATAGGTCTTATTTTAATCTCTTCGCTTATCTGTATTTTAATTTTTTATAGATTTAAGATTCCTGAGATAGTTGGGTTCCTTGTGACTGGTATAATCATCGGGCCGCATGGATTAGGACTCACCAATTCTAGTGAAACGATAAACCAGATTGCTGAGATCGGAATAGTACTACTTCTTTTTACTCTCGGTCTTGAATTCTCCCTTAAAAGTTTAACTCAGATTCGCAGAATAGTTTTAGTAGGTGGAGCATTGCAGGTAGGGCTAACAATATTACTATGCACTTTAATCTTTGCATCTCTGGGCTGGTCGGTATCTCAAGCTATATTTTTTGGTTGTATCTTTGCCTTAAGTAGTACTGCCATCGTGTTAAAGGTTTTAGAAAAAAAACAGCTCTTAACAACACCAATTGGTGTGACCTCGGTTGGTATCCTTTTATTCCAAGATTTAGCAATTGTACCGATGATTCTTTTAATTCCATTTTTAGGTGGAAATCTAGAGAATCTAGGGCATGATTTATTTGTTCTAGCTCGAAATATCTTCATTATTGTTACAGCTGTGTATCTTTCTCGCAGATATTTTTTACCGATGCTTTTAAAAAAGGTAAGTCAAACAAGGAGCCAAGAAGTCTTTATTATTGCTGTGTTTGCAATATGTGCAGGCTTTGCTTGGGGAAGTGGTGCTCTTGGGATGTCGATGGCGCTAGGAGCATTTATCGCAGGGCTACTTATCTCCGAATCGCAATATGGGTACCAAGCGTACAATACTGTTCACTCCTTTAAAGAATTATTCGCCTGTTTCTTTTTCGTATCAATCGGTATGTTATTAGATGTTGTTCATGCTGTAGAGGAGTGGCAAACAATTTTAGGATTTATTGCAATTATATCTGTAATAAATGTAAGCGCCTGTACAATTGCAGTTAAGTTACTTGGATACCCGATTGGCATCTCAATTTCAGTTGCTTTAATTCTAAGTCAAATAGGAGAGTTTGCTTTTGTATTAGCAAAACTTGGAGTTGATTACGCAGTCATTGATCAAGGACTTTATCAGAATTTTTTAACTGCTGGTGTCTTGACCATGATTACCGGTCCTTACGTGATTTCACGATCTTCCATGTTTAGTGAAAAAATTATGCGAATGTTTCGGTCACCTTCTCCTGTAAAAGGAGTTGATGACAAGGTACAGGGGGAGATCTCTGACCATTTAATAATAGTAGGCTACGGCATAAACGGTAGAAACCTCGCCTTTGCTGCCCGCTCAGCAGCTATTCCTTACCATATTATAGAGTTAAATCCCGAGGTTGTTGCTTATGAACGCGCTCGTGGAGAGAATATTATTTTTGGTGATGCTAGTTACACTCATGTGCTTGAAAAAGTCAGGATCGCTTCAGCACGCGTTGCCTGTATCGCAATTTCAGATGCGTTCGCAACAAGAAAAATTGTAGATACCATCCATAGAATGCACCCAGGACTACATTTAATTGTTCGTAGCCGTCAGGTTGAAGAGGTTGAGGGCCTTATTAAATTAGGGGCAGACGAAGTAGTGCCAGAGGAATTTGAAACTAGCTTAGAGCTCTTTGCTCGTGTTTTAAGAAAGTATCTTATTGATCGAAATACAATCAGTAGACTTACCAATGAACTTAAGAGTTCACAGTATGAAAAGTTAGCTTCATTGGTTGCAGAAGGGGACGAGAAAATTCATCATACTGCTAGAAGTAGCGTACCTCCATTTGCAGTTGAGATACTTTTAGTTGGTGAAAACTTTTTAGGATCGGGGAAAACACTTCTTGCTCTTAACTTTAGGGCAACATTTGGCGTGACTATCGCAGCAATTCAAAGGAGTGATGCCCTTATAGGTAATCCATTGCCCACTGAATTAATTTTAGTAGGTGATCAGCTATATGTTATCGGAGATAACGATAATATTAAAAAGCTAGCTGAATTGCTTGAGCCGCCCGCGGTGTCTTAATTAGCCGCTGTATTTTTTGCTGAGATTGGCTTTATCTCAAGGACTAATTCCATCAATTTTTGTAAATCAGTTGTCGGCAACTTACATGTGCCATCTTCACAGACATAAAATGTAATTTTCTTATCTAGTGTTGGGCGACCCTTAAGAAGTGGTAATGCATCAGCCTCACTCCCTGATGAGATAGTCACATTTGGAAGGAATTCACTCCAAAGAGATTTAAAAATTTCATCTAAGCCTGATTCAGACGCCTTTGGATTAATAACTGGATAAATAATTGCGACCTCCTTTGATCGATCCGATAAATTATCATAGGCATGCAGCAAAGTTGAAAATGCTTGTGGGTGTTTGGTTAGACTTATCGCCGTAGTCTCGATGATTTTTCTAGCACGTTCTTTATACTGAATATTTACAAAGAAATCAGAGAGGGCTATTAAGTTTAAAGCTGCATAACCGTTTGGGTTTGGTTCAGCATGATCATAAAAATCTTTTAGGCGAAAAATTAGATCGCTTTTTGAATACCAGTAGCCTCCGTCTTTTTCATCCCAGAAAATGGAGTTCTGCTCCTCTTGTAAATCTTTTGCCCAGTTAATCCATTTCTGATCAAAATCACTCTGATAAAGCGAAACTAATCCCTTAATTAGATATACATAATCATCAAGTACGGCATCATGTTTTACTTCACCATCTCTGTACCGCCTAAAAAGTTTTCTATTGTTCCAAAGATTACTATGGATAAAGTTAGCAGCATTTTGTGCCGCATTAAGGTATTTTTTATCCTTTGTTACCCGATACCCTTTAGCCATTGAGTCAATCATTAAACCGTTCCATGAGGTGAGGACTTTATCATCAAGAAGTGGTCGTTTTCTTTTGGCTCGGGTATCAAAGAGCTTCATTTGGATCTCTTTAAGCGGAGTAACGCTCTTACTTGACCAATCTGCACTATCTTTTAATGCGAAGACATTTAGGCCTCCCTCAAAATTCCCAGTACCTGAAATAGTATAAATCTTTGTAAGAGCAGCATACTCATCTTTACTTAATAGCGAGTGTAGCTCCTTATCACTCCAGGCATAAAATTTACCTTCTACTCCCTCACTATCAGCGTCCTCAGCAGAATAAAACCCACCCTCTTTAGATGTCATGTCACGTAGCACATAGTTAAGAGTCTCTGTTGCAACACTTAGATATAGAGAATTTTTAGTGACTAAGAATGCATCAAGATAAGTAGAGGATAAAAGAGCATTGTCATAAAGCATTTTTTCAAAATGAGGGATTAGCCATTTTTCATCAGTTGAATACCGGGCAAAACCGCCACCAAGATGATCGTAGATTCCTCCATAGGCCATCGCTCTTAATGTTTTCTCGGTTATTGCAAGAGCCTGTTTGTCACCATTTCGTTTATGAATTCTTAATAAGAGCTGAAGTCGTGTGCTTGGTGGAAACTTAGGAGCATTACCAAATCCGCCGTTCGTTTCATCAAAATCCTCTTTAGCCTCACTAAGAGCTTTGACTAAAAGGGTGTCATTGATAAGGGCATTATCTGACTGAAAGGAGTTTGTATTTTTAAAATGATCGACAATTTTTTGAGCACTCTCCTCAACATTTTCTCGATCTCCTTCCCAGGCGGTAGCTAATTGAGTTAAAATCTTTAGAACTGTGGTCTTTGGAAAGTAAGTTCCACCAAAAAAAGGTTTTTTATCAGAGGTCATTATTACAGTCATTGGCCAACCACCATGGCCGGTCATACCTTGCACAACCCTCATATATACCTGATCGATATCAGGCAATTCCTCACGATCAACTTTTATCGAGATAAAATGTTTATTTAAAAAATCAGCTACCTCTTTATCTTCAAACGATTCATGCTCCATTACGTGACACCAGTGGCAAGTCGCATATCCAATACTTAAAAAGATCGGTTTATCCTCCTCTTTCGCAGCTTTGAATGCCTCTTCACCCCAAGCAAACCACCAGACAGGATTATCTTTATGTTGAAGTAGGTACGGGCTTTTTTCTTGGCTAAGGTGATTTGAGCCAAGCTTTATTTTTTTCTGATCTGAATAAGACAATGATATCACTCCAAAGGTAGTTACGATTAAAGATAAGATAAAAGGAAACATTAACTTACGTTTACTCATAAGAGAGGTTAGCAGCTTAGCACTCATAGTGTCACAATTGCAGTTGTGCTATGCAATTTGAGACCTTGTATGCCATTGAATTTATATGCTGCATTATCTAAATTAGCGATTTATATTTATCATACTTTTCTAAAGTAGGGATTTGAAAATGTATAACCGGCTGATATTTTTACAGAAAAATCATACATTTCCTGCTACACTTTTTGCCAAGTATTAATTTGCCGAACTAAAAGTCCACCAGTGTATAGGAGTGTCCCAACGACAACTAAAGCGACTATTCTCGCAATTGAGTCTGCTGAGTTGATATCGTAAAAGAGAACCTTTACGGCAACTATGGCAAATACAAATAGAGTAGATTTAGCTAAAAGGGCATCACGAAATTTGTGTCCTACAATCAAAAGAACTAATGCAAATGAAGCCCATAATGCAGAAGTAACGTACTGAACTATGGAAATAGGTGCGAACTCAGTGGCGATTCGACTTAGTGCATTTAGAGCTTGAATACTGGCTATAGAAAGTAAGAAGAAACTTGGAGTATGAATTTTCAGATCACCAAAGTATTTTCCAAAAAATAGACCTGCAAAAATAATATTTAAAAATAAAAACTCAATCATTCTATCACCGCCAGAAGTTCCAAGGACTCTAAGATATTCAATGCCGATAACAGCAAAGAAAATTAGATATGCTGGCCAAAAATGTTTGTAAGTAAATCCAAACTTTGAAAGTCCGGTCAGTATTAATAATGATAAGAGACCAAACCAAGGGGAGAGATGATCCGGCATGATATCTAGATAAACAGTATGAATAATTACAATAGAGATGAATGTTGCAATCATCGGTGAGCTTTGAAGAGAGCCCCCACCTAAAAGTTTTTTAGCAGAGAGGTAGATTGCGTAAATTATCGCTGCAAATCCCAATCCAAACCACGGAGTATATGAGGGGAGGAGTCGATTTAATATCTCGTATTCAACAAAATAAAAGAATAATAAAACAGGTAAAAACATCCATGCTTCAAATGATGTCAGTGGCTTTTTAGTGATAGATGAGAATGCTCCAACACTTATAGCCATAATCATAAATTGAGTAGTTTGTATGATGAGTGCGTTTGATAGCTCAATCGTATCACCAGCCCCCAGATGACTAATGAATGCTCCATAAAAAATACCAATGGCAAGGTAAGCAGTAAGTCCAATTAGTAACCTGCGGTGAAGAAGAATCGCACAAATACAGTAAAGAACATCCCAAAATAAAAAATAGATTGCATGGTTATGAATATCTGGAGCAGGAGTGTTAATTAGAATAGGAACAAAATAGGTGCCACATATACTGGCAATCAGAAAAAAGTCATGACGGAAAATTGTAAATATATAAATTGAAAAAAGAGACACTGCGCCAGCAGCAATTGCAGCAGTAAAAGAGTTGTAAAAATTAGAATAAACATGTCCAGCATAAGCAGACATAAATAAAATTATAACGCCTGCAGCAGCTAGTAGCCCAGAATACGGAGCATCACGCCGATTTAAATGAAGACTACTTACAATCAGGAGCATTCCAAAAATTATTGCTCCTCCAAGTTGTCTTTCCGGGGTTAACCAGCCTGAATCGACGGCTAATCGAATTAGATAACTTGCCGCTAAAATAAAAAAGAAGATGCCAACACCCCCAAGGAATCGTCCTCCTTGAGGTTCTGATGACGCAATAGGAGTTTTGTGATTGGCAGAAGTTTTGGCGCTAGCGTTAGAATTAGCTGATGCTGCTTTCAGAGGTGGTGGTTGCTGTAGATCCTTGTTTATTCCTAGCTGACTTTCAATCTTTAAAAGTCTCTGATCTAGAGTTTTAATAATAGAGAGTATCTCTGTTTCCCGATCCATCTGCACCCCCACAATATTGTAAGAGGAATTGTGCTCTATAGCCAAACTTTCATCAAGAACAATAACAGTAGGGAATATTGTAGATCCGTGCACCATAATTGATATTGAAAAATTCTTCTCATTTTTGGCACAACTTGTGCTCCTTTATTTCTCATATCTCAGGAATTTGTCTATGAAGGTTATATTTAAACAAGGTTTGGCAGAGCTCACAGGGCGGTTAAATGCTCCTGTTAAACCAGATGCGCTTGATAGTGGAGGCGGTGATTCCTTTCGAACTTTACTTAGAGATCTATCTCCATTTAACTCACAATCTCCTGATAAAACTAAAGATTTAGCACATTCTCAAAATGGACCTCCTGGCCAAAAATTAAATGATTCAGGCCCAATGGCAAGTTATAGACCTGCCCCTGCTGAGATGATGGTGCCATCAGTTCCTAGGCTGAACGGTGATTCTGGTGGCGACAATGATCCGCTAGGAGGTGTCAAAACTCCGACACTACTTGAGGCAAAACGGGTGCGATCTCCAAATCCATATAAGGAATTTAGTAGAGATGAACGAGTCTCAGAGGTTCAAAAAGTAGTTTCAAATTTTGGCCTTAAGTATGGAATTGACCCAAGCCTTGCTATGGCAGTGGCAGAAACAGAATCAAGCTTTAATCCGAATGCAGTAAGCTCTGATGGTCATGCAAGTAAGGGGCTCTTTCAGCTCCTAGATAAAACAGGAAAGGATATGATGGGTCGTTTAAGTTCAGATTTTGAATCCCTTGCATCCTCAAAGAAGTATGATCCATTTAATCCTGAATTAAATTCCGAACTGGGAATATCTTATCTTCGATATCTACATGACCTATTTAATAGAGAAGCAAAATTACCAAATGGAAATATAACTGTACCTGCAGCAAATTCTTCCTCTTTGGAAAAACTTGCCGTGGCTGCATACAATGCTGGTGAGGGTAGAGTAAGTGGTGCTCAGGCATCAGCAAAGAAGGCAGGTAGGAATCCTAGTGAGTATGATCAAGTAGAACCTTATCTGCCCGAATCTACTCAGCAATATGTAAAGAAAGTTGACTTAGCAAGAGCCCGTTTTGCTGGTCCTGATCCTGATATTGAAAATTCCTAAAAGCGACTCTTTGTAAGCGTTGGCAAGCCCTTTGCACTCTACCAACAAAAGAGACCTACGCCCCAGTTCCAAGGAAAAAAAGGACAGGGTGTGTATTAATTTTAGCAGTAAAATTTTCGCCACGGAGAAAAGGCTATGAGTTCAATTAATCTACGTACCAATATTGCGTCCCTTCAAGCTCAGAGAAATCTCAGCAGAACTACGGGTGCATTAAATACTTCCTATGAGAGGTTATCATCAGGTCTCAGAATTAACAAAGCGAGAGATGATGCTGCTGGCTTGGCGATTGCTGAGCAGTTAAAAGCTGATTCGCGTATTGCAAGTGTTGCGATCAGAAATGCGAATGATGCGATCTCTGTTATTGCTATTGCCGATCAAGCGATCGGACAGATTACAAGTGTACTTAGTCGACTGGCAGAATTGGCTACACAATCTGCTAACGGAGTATTTAGTAACGTACAAAGATCTGCACTACAAAACGAATTTGATGCTCTTAGTAGTGAAATTGAACGTATCGCTATTACAACTGAATTTAACGGATTGGCACTTCTAAGTGGTGGCAGTCAAGTATTGTTCCAGGTTGGATTTGATGGATCTTCTCTGTCTCAGGTTACATATTCAGGTGTGCAAGCTACATTGACTGCGCTTGGACTTGCTGGCCCAAATACTTCAGCACCTAGTTACTCAATTCAAGGAAACACCGAGTTAGAATCACAATCTGCAGCAAGAAACGCTCTTGATGCGATAAGTAGTGCGATCTCGACTGTTACACGTAACCGAGGATTGCTCGGAGCGGCGGAAAGTCGTCTGGATATTACGATCCAGAACTTACAAGTAGCCCGAGAGAACTTCCTCGCTGCCGAAAGCCGAATCAGAGACGTTGATGTCGCTTCTGAAGCTGCCGAGTTAACAAGACTTGGAATCTTGCAACAAGCAGGCGCAGCTATCTTAGGACAGGCTAACCAGCAACCAGCTCTAGCATTACAGTTAATTCAGTAAGGTTAGATAGTTTAATTAGAGAGGCTCTAACAGCAATTATATCCTTAATTTAGGGTGTCCAAAGCTTAATATAGAATGAATCGAAAGAGTTATATTTTGCATCATTATCCTAGCCCTAATTAACAAAAAATTCCGCTGTGTTTTGGCTGAATATGAATGTCCCTATTAAGAAAATCCCATGGACCAGCTTCAGTGTCCCCAAAGTCGCTTTGGTTTTTGCGCTGGTCTTAGCGGTTTTTGCTGCAATAGCATTGCCAACTCGTAAACTGACATCCCCTCCAGACGAATCGGATTCATGCTCAATGGAAGTACGGGGTATGGATGACAGTCGAACTAGTTTCAGTTCCGGACATGATGATATTTATGCACCCATAGTAATAGAGATCTTCGGCGAAGAATCAGGATTAGGAGCCGATCGATTTAACGCAACGGTTGATGGAATCTCTATTTCTCGTAGTGACGTAGAGAAATTCGAATATGTAACAACACTCTACGGACGTCAAATTATCGTCACTCCATTTCCAGCATTAACTTCAAGGGAGACCGGAAATTTAAGAGAGTTTAATTTCGAGTATACCTGCCTAAACGGCAAAAAAGCTGTTGAAGAGAAAAATCCAAATCAAAGAATACGGGCTCAAACGTTAAAAGCTGTCAGTGATAATAATTCCATCGGTTCGTCGCGCGGGGGAGGGGGAGCAAACGGCAGTGGTGACTCGGGCAACTCCGAAGAATTGCAATCTGCCTCCTGCTATGTGCCATTTACGGTAGTTGTGCCATTTGTCTATCACACTACTAACGATGGTTTTGAGGTTAATAATTTATTTTTAAATAGATCGCTCGCCGAGTCGCGGGCCCAAAAATTGCTGCTAGATTTTACATCCGTTGCAGATCCGAATTATGTCGGAGGATTAAACCGAGCATTGATTCGGCAGTGATATTCCGCAATCACTTTTAATAACGTAAATATCGTATACGTTCCCATTCAGTTTGGATTCCTTCCGCCCAACTTATCGGCCACTCCTGTTTGGAATGGTTCTGGGTTTGTTTATAGGACCAGCTTTTCATCGGAAGCATCTGCGCGAGGTTTAATTAGCGATCTCGGGTATCTGCTTGAGTCTGCGCCAGAAGTCCTGCCAGTACTATTAGTCGACGATTTGGGATTAGGTGCAGATGGTCTTCACAGATGTGGTTTTGTGGAAGTGGTTAACGGGATTGTCGCAGTTACTAACTCCTTTGCCGGCGGTGGATTGGTTCCCGTATGTCCAACTGAGACCTCTCCTTTAGACATAAGTCACGAGCTCGGGCATATTTTCGGACTATCTCATTATTGGATTAACCAGCAAAACATAATGAGTTATGGCTTATCCGTCAGTCAGTTAACATCTGATCAGGCTAAAGCTCTAATGTCCAAAGCCTGTACCACACCCT
>CAZFXN010000068.1:0-11532 GCA_964523015.1 uncultured Bdellovibrionales bacterium
TTTAGTGATTCTGTGGCGATACTAATAGATAATTCTTTTAGTATGAGTAGTAACACTACTGTAAATGGCAAAGAGATGACTTTATTAGATGTTGCAAAGCGGGATGCCACAACATACGCAAATGGATTGTCTTTCGGGGTAGGTGTAGAGGTTTTTGTAACTAGCCCACAGCTTAGATCTCTAAGTGTTGCTCCTGTTGGTATTTCAGAAGCTAGAGCCATCATAGATAATATTGAATTTTCATATGCAGCAGATAATTTAGATTCAGCTCTAACAACGATAGGAAGTTCCAAAGATTACAAAAATATAGCAATTTTTAGCACCCGTACCCCAGCTACAGATATAAGCGCAACTAAGTTTTTGTTTAGAGGTAGTGAAGACATCGCTGGTAAAAAAGAGAACATCGCGATCACTTCTGCTCGAATCTCGCTGGCAACTGATTCCTATAATAAAATAGCTTTAGCTGAGCCTGACCCGTCACGATCAGCAAAGCTTGTAAACGTTGGGATAACTGTTGCTGGCTTTACAGCCGGGGAGACGACTTTAAATCTTAAGATAACAGCTCATGACAATATTAATGGTAGAGATACGTTTAGTGAATTAAAGAACGAATCCGTAACATTGATCGCAAGAGAGGTTAAAAATGTAGCTTACGACGTTCCTCAAGCAAGTGGGTATATATTTACGATTTCAGAAAATTCAAATGGTAGTGGTCCGGCAAGAGATAGCAACACAAATGATAATGCAGCATACCTCTCCCTGGCTGAAAAAAAAGATAATATAACTTTAGTAAGTGCAATTTCTCCTACTGAGCTAGGTCTTAAAAAATTACCTAATTATACATTTGATTGGGTTAAGCCTGATGAATACAGTGAAGAATACAGTGGAAAAAAAGAGGTAGAGGACAGTAAGAGTCTCTTTACTATCTTTCATAACATAGTCCCAACTATATCTCCTCAGGGAAACGCCCTCTTTATTAATCCGAATGCTGATGGTCCATTTTTTACCTCAAATAATGAATCATCAACTGAAGGTGCTAGAGTTGAAATAACCAGCTGGGATGAAACACATCCGATCTCAACTTATCTTAATCTTCCAATACTAAATTTTAAATCTGTCAGCGCATTGTCTCCGACTAATGGAGCTAGATCTATTATTGGGACATCTTCTGGGGGGGTTGTTATTGCTCAAGACTCTAAATCTAATAGATCTGTTGCATTAGGCTTTGAACTACTTCCTTTTAAGGGTAAGAGATCCCCGCTTCTAAGTATATTAACACTTAACATTTTTAAGTGGATAGTTAGTACTGACTTAGAGAAAGGATATGAAACGATCCCCTTTGATACCTCTAAGGAGAAGGTTCAAAAGATAGGAGTAATAAGATCGGCTCAGGATGACTATATATTTAACGAGAATATCGCTGAAAATATCACCGTACCTGGGCTTTATCGATTCATCCTAAAAAATGGAGATACTAAAACTAAAGCATTGAACTTTTTATCTGATACCGAATCAGATCTTTTAACGACCCAGACTTTTTCAGTACCAGAGCTTAAAAGTTCAGTAGATATTACTAAATCAAAAAGCAATTCGTTCGTAAAAAATATTCTACTGATAGTATTAGTTCTTTTACTGTTAGATCTCCTTTTTGGGATAACTAAAAATCTACTAAAACAGAGGCGAGCTGTATGAAATTTGCTGCGCCAGAGATGCAATCCTTAATTTTAATAATTCTTAGTGCGTCTCTTATACTAATTCTTATTCAATGGATTAAGGGAAGAAAGAAAGCTCAACGAAAGTTTAAAGACTACTTAGAGGTGATGCTCAAGATCTCTGCACTTATTGCTATCTCAATGGCCGCACTCGGTCCATATATTGAGGAGATCTCTGAAAAGACTCGAGCCACGATGTTAATTGATATCTCTGAAAGCATGAATGAATCTCGAGCTAATCAGATGGTAGATAATGCAAAAGCGCTGATTAATTCTAATGTCGATGTGAGAATCTATCCATTTGCTGGCAAGCCATCACCATTGGCACTTTATCCAGATGAAGATATTTCAATTCATAATTTAAAGAATAGTTGGGCCAGTCTTAACGTTGGAGAAACAAATATCGAGGAAGCTTTATCAAAAGTGTCATCACTTGATGCAGAGAATGCTTTGCTGATCTCAGATGGGTATGAAACAAAAGGCAGAGCAGAGAATATCCTTTCAGTATTGCAACAAAAGGGAGTCAAGATCTTCCCTTTCGCTCCTAACGAGCAAGATGAGACAAAAAATATCTTTGAAGTTATAAAATTACATGCCCCGCTTATCGCGCCATCTGAGAAAAGTGTTGAGATAAGAGCAACTATTCTTAATAGTACTCAAAAACAACAGAGTGGAATAATTGAGATTAAACATGATGGACGTACAGTACAGAAAAAAATGATCTCTGTAGAGGCTGGTACGGAGAGTCTGATCAAGGCTGAAAGTGACCCATCAAAAGAGGGCATTAAAGAGGTTCAAGCGATTTTTACCCCAGTTGATCCAAAGATTGATCCAACAACCAAGATTATTTTTATCTCCGGTGAAAAGAGAGAGAAAGTTTTATTGATAAGTGGCAATCAGCAAGACGGTCAATTCATAAGCAATGCTCTTGAAAGTCAAAGTTATAGAGTTGTCTCTTTGGCTGATCCAAGCCGATCTACTAGTATCCCAGATCTAAATGATTTTTCTACTGTAATTTTAAATAACGTTCATATTAATCAGCTGCCACAATCATTACCTGCAAAAATTGAGCAATATGTAAAAAAAGGTGGCAGCTCAATTATGATCGGAGGTAATCAAAGTTTTGGCCTAGGTGGGTATATCGGAACCCCAGTTGAAGCTATGTTACCAGTTGAAATGGTGCCACCTCAAACAGCAAAGAAGAGATTGAATTTGGCAGTTAGTCTTATTTTAGATAAATCTAGAAGTATGGCCAATGATGATAAGATTTACTATGCCAAAGAGGCTGCCGGTGCTGTAATTAAATCTCTTAAAGACGAGGACTTTATCGAAGTTATAGGATTTGATTCCTCTCCTTTTATTGTCATTAAAATGGCCCAGATCTCTCTAGTCCGAACAACCGCAATCGATCGAGTGAACAGACTTTTCCCAGCTGGGCGCACCAATCTTTTGCCAGCATTACACGAAGCCAAGCGAAGTTTTTCTAAAACTGAAGCAGGTAGGAAACATATGATTATCCTGACTGATGGTAAGGTGCCTGATGCTGGCGCATACTACATGGAGCTCATCGGACAACTTAGAAAAGATGGCGTGACTGTTTCAACTGTTCTTATTGGCGATGACAGTGATACCCAACTGCTAGCTGAGATGGCTCGACAAGGAGGCGGAGCATTTCACCAAACTACTAATGCTCAATCATTAGCGAGGATCTTTATAGATGATATTCGAGTGAGTACTGGCGAGCGAACTTTAAAAGAGAGTACCGAGTTCTCAGTTCGTAAAGGTACTGGTCAAATAGAGAGCACCTCAATCAGTGCTTTTCCACCAGTCCGTGGCTATGTTCAGACAAAGCCAAAAAAAGATTCAAATCTTGAGCTGGTTACCTTTGATGGAACTAGGGCCGATCCGTTATTGGCCTCTTGGCGATATGGCAAAGGTAGATCTATCGCCTTTACCTCTGACGCTAATGGGCGGTGGTCATCATTTTGGGCAGAATGGAGTAAATTTAATCTTTTCTGGTCAGAGATCCTCGATAGTTTACGCTCAAAGACAGTTCAAAATGATAAGCAGATTAAGTTTGACCTTAGGTACTATGTTGAGCGAGGTCAATTAAATTTAGATTTAGCAATATTTTCTGAAGAGGCTAGTGGCTCAATTGCCGCAAGTTTAATAACACCGCAGAAAAAAGAGATCCCTCTTAATTTTGATAAAGTTTCACTTGGACATTTCAAAGCAACAGTCGACGATAGCATCGCTGGTAAATATGAGTTTAATGCCAGCGTTGGAGATAAAAAGATTACACCGGTGGCATTTTATTTAGCAGGAGATCTTTTTGGTGAGAAAATCGGAAAAGGGTATAAGCGAGATTTCTTAGAGAAGTTAGCTAGTAGTAGTGGTGGTAAGATAAATCCTACCAAAGAGGATCTGTTAGCGCATGGAAATAAAGTTTCTACTAAAAAAGATTTAACCTTTCCTTTAATTGCTCTAGCGATCTTTTTTCTTTTATTAGAGATCTTATCAAGAGAAGAGAACTGGAAGTGGAGTTTAACTGGCAGTAAAATATCTTAAGCTAAAACAGGGCATTTAAAGCGTAGGCAACCCCATCATTATCAACTGAATGTGTAACAAATCGAGCAGCACTAGCAGTTTGCTGATCGGCATTTCCCATTGCGATACCGACACCAGAGAGCGAGAGAAATGGCATGTCTGATGGAGCATCACCAAATGACATTACTTGTTTAGGATCTAGCTCATAAAATTCAAGCAGGGCTTGAAATGCTCTTTCACGCGAAGCATATAAACTTGTTATGTTATAAAAGACTATATCTGGGTGCTTTGCACCAAAGGCAGTACTAACAGTGCACTGTGTAAGTTTTGCACAGAACTCATTAACTAAAGTTTCTTCCTTAGATCCTCTTTCGACCATAAAGACAGACTTTAGGAATTTCTCTTGGCGAGATAGTTTTAAAAGATTGAGTACCCGAGGCGGGATTTTAAGATAATCCTTGATGTGTAGTTTTGTAAGTTCGCTTTCCTCATCTACAAAAAATTCTTCACCTGTATAAAGCTCAAGGGTGATTTTGTGCTCTCTTGCAAATTTCACTATCTCTTCTACTGTAGCTCGAATCATATGACATTCAAGAACAGGAATTCTTGTAAAGACATCAGTAACAAAGGATCCTGAGAAAAACATCGAAGCGCCCTCTACTCCAATCTGATCTATAATATCTTCGGATGTGAAAAGTGGACGACCAGTTGCGATTGCGATAGCAACTCCACTTTTTTTAACTCTAGCTATCTCACGAATAGAAGCCTCGCTGATTTCTCCACTTGAGTTAATGAGGGTTCCGTCAAGATCGAAGGAGAGGAGCTTAATATCTCGTCCAACAGACTTTGGATCAGTTAATTCACTGATTTTTTGAGCATTTTTTGTGTTCATGTGGCCCAGGTTTTAGCATAGATTCAGCGATAACAACAATTTATTTTCTTGAAACTATCCATCTGTCAGCATAGAGTGGTTCCGTTATCTCTCAATTTTTCCCCAACGGAAGGAGACTTTATGCAAAATGATTCTATGCACGGAGAAGCGCACGGAGAAGCGCACGGTAAGACATCTCATCAACAATCAGGAGACCGTCCAAGTGGCATGAACCCTTCTGGTGGTTTTAATCTGCAGTGGATTATTGAAAGAGCCAAAAATGTGATGCTTAATCCTAAGAGTACTTGGGTTGATATCTCTAATGAAACTACTACGACAAAGTCCCTCTACATGAGTTGGGTAATTCCGATGGCTGCCTTTCTCGGAATTTGTCAGTTTCTAAGTTCTTGGTTGGTCGGGTATTCCATGATGGGGATGACTTATAAGCCTACGTTTATGAGTTCTCTTGGCATGGGGATGACCTCAGTTGTTACAAATTTAATTGCTGTCTTTGTCGCAGCTTTTATTTTAAATTTTCTTGCTCCAAAGTTTTCAGGACGTGATGGATTGGATCGGACATTAAGATTAGTTGCATATGCAAGTACGCCGAATTATCTAGCCGGAATTCTCGGCTTTATTCCAGGGCTATGGATAGGCACTGTAGTTTTAGGTTTCTATTCTATTTATATTTTCTGGATTGGTGTGCAGGAGATGACTGGGGTCCCTGCGGAAAAGAAGGTTCCCTATACTGCTATTAGTGTAGTTGCAATTTTTATTACGATGATTGTTATCGGATTTATCACCACTGCAATGACTGGAGGTGGTCCTAATCCAGCTGCAAATGATAACTATCAAATGGTCCCTGGTGAGAAAATTCAGCTTCCTGGTGGGATCACAATTGATCCAAATGAAGCCCAGAAAAGTATGGAGCAAATACAAAAGATGTTCCCGAATCAAGGAAATTAAGTTAGCAATTAAGGTAGCAATTAAGTTAGCGCAGTTTTCAAATTGGCATCGATCGCATCAAGAAAGTCCTGAGTGTTAAGGTAGGACTCTCTTGGTGGCGTATTTCCATGAACGCAGACAGCTAGGTCCTTAGTCATTTTTCCTGATTCCACTGTAGATATACAAACATCCTCAAGAGTCTTTGCAAATTTCATCAGAGCCTCGTTCTGATCAAATTTTCCTCGATAATAAAGCCCTCTAGTCCAAGCAAAAATTGAAGCAATTGGATTAGTAGATGTCTCCTTTCCCTGCTGATGTTGTCTAAAATGTCGAGTGACTGTGCCGTGCGCTGCTTCAGCTTCAATGGTTTTACCGTCCTCTGTCATAAGAACTGAAGTCATAAGTCCTAATGAGCCAAACCCTTGAGCAACAATGTCAGACTGTACATCCCCATCGTAATTTTTGCAGGCCCAGATATATCCACCACTCCATTTTATTGCAGCAGCAACCATGTCATCGATAAGACGATGTTCATATGTAAGCCCACGCTTTTCGAATTCTGCTTGAAACTCACCCTTAAAGACTTCCTGAAATATATCTTTAAATCGACCATCATAAGCTTTAAGAATTGTATTCTTACTAGAAAAATACACAGGTAAGTTTTGAAGCAACCCATAGTTAAAACAACTACGAGCAAAACTTCGAATTGAGTTATCTTGATTGTACATAGCTAGGGCTACGCCAGCACTCGGAAACTTATGAACCTCGTGTTCAATTGATGGACCACCATCGTCAGGTGAGAATTTTATAGTAAGAGTGCCTTTGCTTGGCACAATAAAATCTGTGGCCTTGTATTGATCTCCAAAAGCATGACGAGCAACAACAATCGGCTTTGTCCAGTGTGGCACAAGTCTTGGTATATTGTTACAGATGATCGGTTGACGAAAAACTGTACCGTCAAGAATATTGCGGATAGTCCCGTTTGGAGATTTCCACATCTTTTTTAAGTTAAATTCTTTAACCCGAGCCTCATCAGGGGTGATGGTGGCACATTTAACCCCAACACCGTATTTTTTTATGGCTTCTGCTGCATCTATCGTAATCTTGTCAGCAGTCTTGTCCCGACTCTCTACTCCAAGATCAAAATACTTAAGATCGATTTCAAGGTAAGGAAGTATTAATTTCTTTTTAATAAAATCCCAAATGATGCGAGTCATCTCATCACCATCAATTTCTACTATTGGGTTAGCTACTTTTATCTTAGTCATTGATCGTATCGAGTCCTAAATTTAGTTTAATTTCCATTCTCTTATACATAATTTTACCCCTTGCTGGAAAAGGTAACTCTAGGTATTAATTGACAGCTGACTAATGGGAATGGTTCAGCATAAATACAAAGAAGACGAAAAAGACGCAAGCTAGCTAATATACTGAATTTACTAAATTTATTGACACATTAAGTGTCGATATTGCTCTATCTATTAATGCCTAGGTAATGCCAAAGGTATTTTAAATAGAGCACAGACATAATAGAAGACAGGGAGGATCGAAATGGGAAAGGGAATTCTTAAAGGGGCTATCTTAGCCTTTGGAGTAGTTATTTTAGGAGCCTCTATTTTTGGAGCCACTGCTTCCGCAATAACTATAGATGAGTTTACCAATGGGCAATATTTAGAATCCACAGCAGCCGCACCATTAAATAGTTCAGTGACTTCACTAATTCCAGTAATAGGTGGGTACCGAAAATTTAGAACACATGTAACCTTGCCATTTCCTGCAGGGTTGGCAAAAGTTTCCCTTGAAGCTGTAAGTGGATTCTTAGCACACTCGCAGAGTTCTGGCGCACGAGGAAGCTCTACTGCTATTTGGGATGGCTCGCCACTAACGCTGTCAACAAAGAGTAATGGATTGCCTAGTATCGATTTCTTTCAAGATCTTGGAACAAGAATTATTATTGATTCAATCTCATTTGATGCTGGAATTGGTGGATTACCAATAAATTTATCATTAAAAGTTTATGATGCTTCTGATCCTTCTGGAAATAAATATTCAATTGCTACAAAAGTTATAAGTGCAACATTTACAAATGGAATTGAATTTTTATACACCTCTAGCCTTAATGATTTCCTAGTGCATGGTCCTAATGGTTCAGCTGATTTTTCTAAGGTTGGTGCAATCGAGCTATTTATTGATGGTACAAACGATCCAGCCATGGATATTGAACTGGGCGACTTAAAAACTGACGGATATTGCGAGGAGCTTCCCGATGCTTTTGGTCGAGTAGTTGATGAGTGTGGAGTTTGCAAAGGAGACAATAGTAGCTGTGCTGGTTGTGACGGTATTCCAAATTCCGGAGTAATTTTTGATGGGTGTGGCGTGTGCGGCGGAAATGGTAGTACCTGCGGAGGGTGTGACGGATTTGGAGGAGGCCTAGATCTCTGTGGCATTTGTAATGGCGATAACTCTACCTGTCTTGATTGCTCTGGTGAGCCATTAGGATTGGCCTTGGTTGATCAGTGTGGTCTATGTCAAGGAGATGGGAAATCCTGTGTAGAGTGTGAAGAGATCGATATCTCTGAAACGCAAACTGAGCTTGATGGCTTGGCCAAAGAGCAGGAATTTATAGTTAGGGCTGCTCTTAAGTTACTTAAAAAGGCAGCAAAACTAAGAGGGATTTCTTACGATAATTATATTCAAAAAAATAAAAAGTTAGCGCACGAATTGCAGGTTAGTAACTGGGTTCTTTCATGGACAATACCGAGTGCACAAAACGTTTGTACGAATGGGTCCGTTTGTATCACTACGAGTAACGAGCAGATACTTACCACCTACAGAAGCCAAGCTGCTAAACTTAAAAAGATAGCGATTAAAGCAACGAAGCAAGTTGCGAAACAGAAGATCCCAGGATTTATCGGGAAAATAACAACTTATAGAAAAGCAGCAAATAAAATATATAAAGATGCTATAGCGTTGTCAGAAACAGTGCCGCTTCTTAACTATTCTTGTGATTTGTAAACTTAAGAGTCTTTAGCCAAAGCTTTAGGCACAGTTTAAGGCACTCAGATTTTTTTCTAGCTCTCTTGTTAGGCTTTCGAATTTTTCAATTGCCGCTTCAATTGGGCGGGGTGAGTTGAGATCCACCCCGGCATCTTTCAGTGTATCTATTGGTGGTTTCGATCCGCCACTTTTTAGAAAGGTTAGATATTTATCTCTGGCAGATGTTCCTTCGCATGTTTTTTCACTGATGACTTTCTCAGATAATGAAATTGCAGCAGAGAGTCCTGTAGCGTACTTATAAACATAAAAAGCAGAGTAAAAGTGAGGGATACGTAATCCATTAAGATCAGAGAGAGGTGTTTTTTTAACAGCAGGCCCATTGTACTTATCTAATAGTGTGCCAAAGATAGATCGATATACATCTACTGTTAAAGATTCATTGCACTCGGCTATCTCATGAACAGATTTTTCGAACTCAGCAAAAAGAGTTTGCCTAAAAAGAGTTCCTAGGATTTCGTCAATTTGATGGTTAATAATATAGGCCTTTGTTTGAGGATCCTCTAGCTTATTATTCAGAAGGTAGTGGCTTAGAAGTTGCTCGTTAAAAGTAGAGGCTACTTCTGCAGAAAATATCGGATAGTCGTGATCTTGGTAAGTTTGATGCTTACTTGAGAAATATGTATGCATGGCATGACCTGCTTCATGCGCAAGAGTATAAACGGTGTCGATCGTATCTTCTTTATAGTTCATTAGTATAAAGGGAGGATTGTTGTAACAACTTGATTGGTATGCTCCGGACCTTTTTCCTTCATTTTCATAACGATCCACCCATCTCTCTTCAAGGAGTCCGCGTCTAAGTACTGAAGTGTACTCTTCGCCTAGTAAAGTTAGGGAATCAACAATAAGAGAGCAAGCCTCTTCATAGGGAAACTTTAGTGAGATATTTTTCACTAAAGGAGTTGAGAGATCGTAGGATTCTGAGGATTCCAAGTTTAAAAGTTTATTTCTAAGATGATAATAATTGTGAAGTGCAGGTAACATTCTAGTTACTGTTGAAATAAGGTTATCGTAAACTGATTCTGGAACTTGGTCTGGAAAAAGACTCATTTTAAGGGCAGAGCCATATCCTCTAGCACGAGCTGAAAAAATATCTCTTTTAATTGATGCTGTGTAGGTGGCCGCAATAGTATTTTTATGAGCATCGTATGTGCTCATATACTGGGCATAAACATTTTTTCTTAGGGATCTGTCGGGAGAGCGTAGGAATACCTGGTATGAACCATGAGTTAAAGTTTTTTCCTCTCCATTGTCAGTAATTGTTCCAAATTTAAGATCAGCATTATTTAATTGAGAAAATATTGTTCCTGGTGAGGAGAGTACTTCTGTTGCTAGAGCTAAAATGTTTTCCTTTTCCTCATCAAGGGTATGTTCTTTATATCTAACTATCTCTTTGATTGCACGGGCGTATGGTTTTAGTAATGGATCTGATAAATATTTAGATAGAGTTGAGTCGGAAATTTTTAGTAACTCAGGTCTAATAAAAGAACCAGCTAAGCTAATTCGTGAGTAAAGATTTAGGGCCTTTTGCATTAAGCCCTGGTTAGTTGCATTACTGGTATCTTGATCCGCTAACAAGTGCGCGTAGCAGTAAATTTTTTCAATGCGTTGACTAAGAGAGAATGATTTGTCGACTGCTTTATATAGGGTAGCGGGGGATTCAGCTAACCGCCCTTTGACTTCGTTTAGATCATTAAGCTGATTTTCTAACCGTTGAAAATCATTCTCCCAGTCTTTAGTAGAATGATAAAGTTTAGAGAGATCCCAGGTATCGTTGGTTGCTACTTCAGCTCTTTTCATTAAAGACATCAGTTCCCTTATGAAATATGATAAACGAAAACCATATAATTTTAGTTAAATAATCCTAGGCCAGCAAATGTCACAGCGCAATCCTTGTTGAAATCAACGGTCTGCTTGTAATCAAACTCATATGATTGATACTTAATATTAAGACGATCGAAAAGATCAATCATTGTGTAAATAGTTGGAAATCCACAAACCTTTCTTTCATTTTGATCTTGGGCCATATGAGCAAAAAGAGCAGTTTTATCCTGATTTTTTATGCACTCAAGATAGACCCTATCTTGTTGATTGATTATATCTAGTTTTTCTTTTGTAAGGGAGCCAGGATCTCCAAAAGCTCGACCTACATGAGCCATATCAACTCCGGCAATGAAGCATACTTTAGATCCTTTATTAAGATACTCTATCAAACACTCCGTAAGTGCTCCGCTAAAAGTTGCATACTCTTCGAATTCTTCAGGGAGTTTTTGCTTTGCCAGCATTTCATGAAAACTGCCAACTAAGATTGGAGCAATTTTGTATGATTGATCATGATTGTTAGTTGACTTAATTCTTTTTAGAAAAGGTAGTTGAAGTTCAAGAGAATGTTCTTGCTTATGG
>CAZFXN010000069.1:0-9375 GCA_964523015.1 uncultured Bdellovibrionales bacterium
GAGAGGATGAGACAAACAAGGATGAAAACTTTTTAAGAAATAAGGTTAGGAGAAAATTATTACCTTTTCTTAAAGAGGAGTTTGATCCCAAAATTATCGACATCCTAGCCATTCGCGCAATTGCATTAAAGGATGATATTGAGGCACTAAATGTAGTTCTTGAGCCATCTATCCGGGAGATATCAAATCATGAGTTTGGAACGAAAAGATGGAGGGCTGAGTTTAAACATCAGGCTACAAGGTTGCCTAAGTCCGAGTCCTGGCGGCTAGCAAACCTTTTATTTAAAGAGGTTATTCACTTTAATTTGAGCAGAAACCACAGTAAAAAATTATCTGCCTTTCTATTAGGTCAAGCACAAGGACTTGAGTTACCTGGTGGAATCAGCCTAAGATCATCTGAAGGTGGGTTTAAAATCATCAGAAAAGAATAGATCTCGGCACTCGTACCATCAAACATCGTTTTATGACTGTGGAAAGGCCAACCGTATTCAAAGCAACACTGGCACTTAGTACGGTCGTTCCCTTGTGGTAATGTCAGAATTTAATTAGTTTAAACTCCAAATATATAAAGCTTTTTTGAGGTTTTTCGACTCTTAATAAAGCAGCGTTATTAATCCAAGTTATTTGATAGATAGTAAATTAATTTAGGAGGTCCCTTGGGTCAGTTTTCTAGAAGTTTAGTCTTTTGGTTAATTCTATTTATGCTTTTCATGACGCTTTACAGTGTTATGAAAGGTGCTTCAACTCATGAAAAAGATATCTCTTATTCAGAATTCATAAACAAAGTTCAAGATGGTGAAGTAGCTTCAATTGTAATGGAGGGTTCCTCCATCGTTGCCCAAACTAAAAATTCAACGATGCCTCTAAAGACTACAGCGCCAGCTCAGGATGACACCTTGATACCTGCTCTAAGAAAAGCAAATGTTGAAATTACTGTTAAGGAGCCAAGTGATCAGCCTTGGTATATGATCCTAGCAGTCAACGCATTGCCGATGCTTCTTTTGGTTGGTATTTGGATATTTTTTATGCGCCAGGTTCAAATTGGAGCTGGTAAGGGTATGAGCTTTGGAAAGAGTCATGCCAAACTTTTAACTGAAAACCAAGTCAAAATAACATTTAAGGATGTGGCCGGTATCGATGAAGCTAGAGCTGAGCTTGAAGAGATTGTTGATTTCCTAAAAGATCCAAAGAAATTTACACGCCTTGGGGGCAGGATTCCTAAAGGTGTTCTTTTAGTCGGCTCACCAGGCACAGGAAAGACACTTTTAGCCAGAGCTATTGCTGGTGAAGCGGGAGTTCCTTTCTTTAGTATCTCTGGGTCTGATTTCGTTGAGATGTTTGTCGGAGTTGGTGCCTCGCGAGTAAGAGATCTTTTTGTTCAAGGTAAAAAACACGCACCTTGTATCATCTTTATTGATGAAATTGACGCGGTTGGTCGTCACCGTGGCGCAGGCATGGGTGGTGGTCATGATGAGAGAGAGCAGACTTTAAATCAGTTGCTAGTTGAGATGGATGGATTTGAAAGTAACGAGGGAGTCATCCTAATCGCAGCAACTAATCGACCAGATGTTTTAGATCCAGCTCTTTTAAGACCAGGCAGATTTGATCGACGGGTAGTTGTGCCACTTCCTGATATAATTGGCCGTCACGGTATTTTAAAAGTTCACGTTAAGAAAAGTCCAATTGATGAGGATGTAAGTCTCGAGCTTATTGCTCGTGGTACTCCTGGTTTTTCTGGTGCTGACCTTGAAATCCTTGTAAATGAGGCAGCTTTAAATGCGGCTCGTTTGGGTAGAGATACTGTAACAAAGGCAGATTTTGAGTTTGCTAAAGACAAAGTAATGATGGGGGCAGAGAGAAGATCTCTAGCCATGAGTGAAAAAGAGAAAAAAATAACTGCTTATCATGAATCAGGACACGCTATTGTTGCGAAATTAATGCCTAATGCTGATCCAGTTCACAAGTTAACAATTGTTCCTCGTGGAATGGCGCTAGGACTTATGCAGCAGTTGCCTGAGGGAGATAAGCACACCTACACTAAGGATTTTTGGATCGATCAGTTGGCTGTCTTTTTTGGAGGAAGAGCTGCTGAAGAGATTATCTTTAATCAGATTACTACTGGGGCATCCTCTGATATTGAACAAGCCACTAAAATTGCCCGACGTATGGTCTGTGAGTGGGGCATGAGTGATAGCATGGGGCCAGTAAGTTACGGTGGGAATGAAGGCTCTGTCTTTTTAGGTCGAGATTTTGCTACTAGAAAAGAGGTCTCTGGCCAAACCCTTACTTCAATTGATGCAGAAGTTAAAAGAATTATTGAGGAGCAGTATCATAGAGCTCAAAAAGTGCTGGGTGAGAATGTCGAAACTCTTCACCGAATGGCGGAAGCACTGATTGAGCGTGAAACACTTGATGCTGATGAAATTGAGCGGGTAATGAAAGGGGACAAATTGCCTCCTAAGCCAGTTGGTGGCGGTAGTGGGGGTTCTTCAAAATCTAAGACAAAAGAAACCAAAGATTCTGAATCTAAATCCGGTGATGAAGCTGAACCTTCAATCCCTGGGGGTAAAGTTTCAGTGGCCGTTTAGTGATGTAGCATAGTTATGCAGTATAATGACGTAACATAGTAATATAAATACTCAACATATTTTCTAAGTAGACATGTCAGGGCTAGGTTTGGAATATAACATTTTAAGACAGACTGTTGATGTTCTTATCGTGTCTTATCTTGTATACCGAGGATTATTAATCATTAAAGGCACCAGAGCTGCACCAATGTTAGGTGGGCTTGCTGTAATCATGATTATTTATTTTGTATCAAGGCCACTTGGACTTAATACAGTCGCTTGGTTATTGGGTAATTTTCTTAGCTCGATAATTTTGATTGTAATCGTTATCTTTCAAGATGAAATTAGAAGAGGACTTACCAAGGTTGGATTGCAGCCGGTTTTTGTTAGGTTAGGGAAGCCGGTTCTCAATGATACGATTGAGGAGATCAGTCTTGCCTGCGCAAAACTATCTCGGGAAAGACTTGGTGGCTTGATCGTTATTCAACGTGAAGTTGGTCTAGATGAATTCGTTGAAGATGGCGTAACTATCGATGCAAAGATTGATCGAAAATTAATTTATAGTTTGTTCTTAAAGGAATCTCCACTTCATGATGGAGCCGTAGTGGTTGAGGGCGGTAGAATTAAGGCGGCTGGATGCTTGTTACCCCTAAGCTTTAATCCTGATTTAGATCCAAACTTAGGTACTAGACATAGAGCAGCGATGGGAATCTCTGAAAGGAGTGATGCTGTTGTCATTGTTGTTTCAGAAGAGAATGGTACGATCTCTATACTTAGAGAGGGTAGAATTACAAGAAATCTTGATGCTGCTATGTTACGTGATTCTCTACATAGACTGATCAGCACTGGTGATGACGAGATGGGAGATTTAGATTTTGAAGAATCTAGGAATTAAAATATTTTCTTTAGCTTTTGCTATAGGACTTAGCTATTACGTAAATAGTGAGACTAACGTTTCTGTAATCGGTTTCGGTGCGCCGATCGAAATAAGGAATATTCCAGAGGATAAAATGTTGGTTTGGCCACTTTCTACTAAGGTACAAGTGACTGTGCGCGGACCATCATATTTAGTTTCACAAGTTGCAACGTCAAATCTAACTTATAAATTAGATCTACCTCTTGGTGTTCCTGATTCATATCAGGCAGAGCTTAGGATGGATGCTCTATCGCTTCCGCCTTCAGTCGAAGTTGTTGCCATTGAGCCAGCTCAGATTGAATTGAGCTTTGATAAAAAGATCAAAAAGGAGCTACCTGTTGTTGTTCCTAGATATGGTAGTTTAGCAGAGGATGTAAGCTTAATTAACATGGAAGTTAAGCCTTCAACTGTGACTGTAGTTGGGCCGCAATCAGCATTGCAGAACATCTCCGGTATTGAAACTGAACCTGTAGATTTTAGGAACTTGCGGAGTGATATATCTAAAAAGTTGATTTTGCGAAGCCCTGGATCGTTAATTTCATCTCCGCTCGATCACGTTGAAATTAAGATTCAGGTTCGTGCCAGTGATATAAATCGTTCACTCAAAGACTTGCCAATTGAACTAAGGCTAACAAACGGTACTACCTATACAGTTACTCCAACTACTACTTCTGTTGAGATACGTGGGCCATCTGCTATACTTAACGAGCTAGAGTTAAATGGAATTGTTCCTTATATCAGAGTCGATGGGCTTGCAAAAAAAGGGGATAAGATCACAATAGTTGTCGAAGTTCCAAATGGTGTTCAGTTAGTTCAGGTTGTTCCAAAAATTGTTTCAGTCTTAAGCGTTGTCCAAAATAGGACAGCAGGGAAAAATTAAAGCTATTAATTGAAATAGGATTTCTTAATGAGAAAGTATTTTGGTACTGATGGAGTGCGTGGAGTTGCTAACGTTGCACCATTAGATCCTGAGAGTTTGGTTAGACTTGGCAAAGCAATTGCATCCGTATTCTTGCAAGATAAGAGAAAGCATCGAATTCTGATCGGAAAAGATACTAGATTGTCTGGATATATGATTGAAACAGCACTCTCCTCTGGTATTACAGCTATGGGAGTTGATGTGTTGTTAACTGGTCCTATTCCAACCCCTGCGGTTGCCTATCTTACGAAAAGTATGCGAGCCGATGCTGGAATAATGATCTCCGCATCTCACAATCCGTTTGAAGATAACGGTATTAAAATATTTGGAGCTGACGGTTATAAACTTCAAGATCAGTTAGAAGAAAAGATAGAGGCTTTATTTGAATCCCCCAATCTTAGCACTCATGCAGCTAAAGCTCCTGACATTGGAAAAGCGACACGTATTAGTGATGCCCTTGGTAGGTATACTGTTTTTCTAAAAAGTCATGTGCCAAGAGAGATAACACTTGAAGGTCTTAAGATAGGATTTGATTGCGCTAATGGAGCTAGCTACGTTGTTGCCCCTCAAACTTGTCTTGAACTTGGGGCCGAAGTCATCGCTAGAGGAATTAGTCCTAATGGTAGAAACATAAATGCTGGGTTTGGGAGCTTGTATCCTGAGATTATGCAAAAACTCGTTACTGAACAGAATCTTGATATTGGATTCTCTTTAGATGGGGATGGGGATCGGGTCATTCTGATTGATGAAAAAGGTCATGTGCATGATGGTGACGCAGTCCTTGCTGTTTGTGCCATTGATATGAAATCTCGAGGGGTACTTAGTAGCAATAAAGTAGTTGGGACTGTGATGTCTAACTTAGGGCTTGAAAAATTATTACAGGATAATGGGATAGAATTTTTTAGAGCTGCAGTAGGGGATCGATACGTACTTGAAGAGATGGTAAAGCAGGGGACAAATCTTGGCGGCGAGCAATCAGGACATACAATTTTTTCAGATTACTCAACGACAGGTGACGGGATTCTGTCAGCCCTTATGGTTCTTTCTGTAATGAGGCGTACGGGTAAGTCGTTATCTGAATTAACTGCCCCGTTTGTTAGATTTCCACAAAAACTTTTGAATGTTAAAGTTAGTTCTAAGCCTGACTTAGAGTCAGTTCCTGATATTGCGAATGTTATAAAGAAAAAAGAAAAGGAACTTAAAAATTCTGGTCGAATTTTGGTTAGATATTCTGGTACTGAAAATAAGGCTCGAGTAATGGTTGAGTGTCAGAATGAGGAAGAATGTAATCAACATGCTCAAGATGTAGCTGAAGTTATAGAGCGTACTCTTGGACCTCAGATCTAATATTCTAAATGAGAGCCTTTCGCCTATGAAACTCCCTAGCGCTGAAGAGATGAAGTCTTTTGATACCATGACTATTAAAGGTGGGATTAGCGAGCTTGATTTGATGGAGCAGGCTGGCACTGCATTATATGGAGCGTTGCTTAGAGTTGCTAGAAATAAACTTGAATTAGAGAAACCAGTATTAATTTTGGTTGGTCCAGGAAATAATGGAGGAGATGGGCTAGTCATTGCTAGGCTGTTAATTCAAAATGGTTATAATGCACAGATTGTCTCAGTAAATTCAAAAAAATATTCAGATTGCTTTCAGCAAAACATAGAGCGACTTCTTAGTTGTATAAAAAAGTGCGGACTTCAGGAATCTTCGCTGCTATTTTCATTTGGTAAGACCGCTTTAAGTAAATCTAGACCAGTTTCTATTAGTAAAGATGCACTTTTTAAGATTATTAAAGAGAGCTCATTAGTAATTGATGCTCTTTTGGGTATTGGTATTACTGGTGCCCCAAAAGGAGATATTAAAGAAGTCATAGATCTAGTGAATTATGCGAAAGAAAAGCCACAAATTGTATCTATCGACCTGCCTAGTGGAATAAGTGCCGATGATGGACAGGTATATGCACCAGCTATTTCAGCAACTATAACTTTAACTGTTGAGCTTATTAAAAGAGGGATGGTTCAGTATCCAGCCCGTTTAAATTGTGGAGCGATTGAGGCTGTGCCCTGTGGTATTAACATAGATGACAGATCAGAGTTTGCACTCTTAACTCCTAATAGTGCTCCTAGGATCCCAAAGCGTCCTCTTAACGCTCATAAAAGTAATTTCGGAAAAGTTTTAGTAATTGGTGGTTCTCAAAACATGCCAGGTGCACCAGTTCTTTCAGCAATTTCTGCTCTTAAATCTGGCACAGGATTAGTTTACCTAGCTACTCCAGATTCAGCTAGGTTATCAACGTGTCCTTCTGAAATCATGCATGTCGGATTTAAAAATAGTGATACTCACTTTAAACCTAAGCATGTTGATACCCTGATAACTTTTTTAGATCAGAATCCCATTGTTGTTATCGGACCGGGGCTTGGACAGAATAAAGAGACAACTGAATTTACGTTGAAACTTCTTGGAGAGCTTCAGAGTAGAGAACTTAGTGCAGTAATAGATGCAGACGCATTAAATATTATCTCTAATAGTAAAAAACAGTACTATTGCGATAAGTGGATTTTTACACCTCACCCAGGGGAGGCGGCTAGGTTGTTAGGCAAAAAAAATACAGATATAGAATCTAATCGATATGACTCTGTACGGGAACTTAGCCTAAAGCTACAAGGCGTTACTATTTTAAAGGGAGCCTCTACTATTATATATCATAAAAAATCTGGGGTAGTTAACTCCACGGGGAATCCCTATCTTGCAACTGCTGGTAGTGGTGATGTGCTCTCTGGATTAATAGCATCACTTATTGCCCAAGGGTTAGATGAATTTGATGCTGCCAAATTAGGAGTCTATATCCATGGCCTAAGTGGAGATAGAGCTTTTAGCGAAAGACCTGGTCCTATGATAGCAAGTGATATTATCACTTACTTGTCTCAATCTGTTTATGAGTTAACTGGATAGTCTTACATCAAATGTCTAATCATCAAGAAATTGAATTATCAGATCTTAAAGCAACAGAAGCTTTGGCCAGAGCAGTATCTAAATGCTTAAGTAGTGGGGATATGATAGGTCTTTGTGGTGAGCTAGGCGCTGGAAAGACAACCTTTGTTAAGTTTTTATCCAAAGAACTCGGGGTAAAAGATGATGTTACATCACCTACCTTTGTTTTAGAGCATGAATATAGTGGCAGTAAATTCGTTCTTTCTCACTGGGATATCTATCGATTAGCTGCCGCACCTAATGAGCTTTGGGAACATCTTCAGTCAGACAGATCAAAAGGGAAGGGAATTGTTACGGTTGTTGAGTGGATTGATAAAGATCCTACCCTAATGAGTAAGAGTCAGTTGATTATTAATTTTTCTCTTAGTGCTTTCATAACTACCACCAATACGTTAGAATCTGACTCGTTAATCCGTTTAGTTTGCCTAACTGGAGATAAAGCAGAGGCTGTTTTGCAAGAACTGAGAATATAACTGTTGAAACCCAATTTGGTCAAAATCTGGCATGACAAAATCAAATCTAGTAGTTAAAAAATTTGGTGGCACTAGTGTTGGCGATATCGAGTGCATTAAAAATGCTGCTAAACTAGTAAGTAATCATATCAAAAAAACAGGGAACTCAGTTGCTGTTATTGTTTCAGCGATGGCCGGAGAAACTAACAAATTAATCTCCCTGGCTAAGAGTTGTGTTTCTGAGCCAAACCCGAGAGAGCTTGATGTCCTTGTTTCAACTGGAGAACAGGTAACTATTGCGTTAATGGCGATGGCACTTCAAGATTTGGGACATCCGGCCAAGAGCTTTACCGCCCAGCAGGCTAGCATTGCAACAGATCACAATTTCACAAAAGCTCAGATTCAAGAGATAGATTCGGCTAATTTAAAGGAAGCAATTCAGAAAGGAATTATTCCTGTGATCGCTGGCTTTCAAGGAATAGATTCTGATGGCGATATTACTACCCTTGGTCGTGGTGGTTCCGATATTACTGCTGTTGCAGTAGCAGCAGCCTTAAAAGCAGATGCTTGTTACATTTATACCGATGTAAAGGGAGTCTACACTACAGACCCAAGAGTTTGTCCAAATGCTAAACTTATGCCTCAAGTCTCACATGAAGAGATGTTAGAGATGGCTAGCCTTGGTGCAAAGGTGCTTCATCCACGCTCAGTATATTTTGCAATGGCCTACAAGATCCCACTCTGTGTCCTTTCTACTTTCGAGCCGGACAGTGGGCAAACATGGATTGTCAAAGAGGAGGAACTAATGGAAAAGCCGATTGTAACAGGCATAACTTATAGAACAGATGAAGCTAAGATAACTGTACATAAGTTACCAGCTGAATCTAATTCGTTAAGTACCCTTTTTCAGATTATGGCTGAGGAAAATATCTTTATTGATATGATCACTCAGACTGGATTTGATGGGAAACACACCGATATAAGCTTTACTGTCCTTGATGAAGATAGCTCAAAGGCCCTAGATATAGTTAAAAAGCTAGTTCCATCATTAGCGGCACAGGGTGTTGAGTGTGATAGAAATATCGCAAAGATCTCCGTTGTCGGTATTGGTATGAGATATCATGCAGGTGTCGCTGCTAGGATGTTCGCTTCATTAGCTTCAGAAGGAATCACAGTTCAGATGATCTCTACTTCAGAGATAAAGATAAGTGTTATCGTTCCTAGAAAATACTGGGAAGTCGCCGTGAGAACTCTGCATGATTCGTTTATTCATGAGAAAGTTGAGATCACTGAGGAGCGTGTTTAGCATTTCCAGTGTTCACTTAAATCAAGAAAGACAAAAACTTATCGTAACTAATCACACGAATATTATCTTGGGCAAAGACTCGATCAAATCCTTTTTCCTCTACTAGTTGAATTCTGTGAAGAGGCTTTAAAATATCACTGAAGTAGCGAAGATGAGGCGATGGATCTTTTGAACCACTTTTACACTCCACGATCATCCATGGTTTCCCATCTCGCGTCATAAT
>CAZFXN010000069.1:9385-10984 GCA_964523015.1 uncultured Bdellovibrionales bacterium
CGCTTACTTTTATCTCGAACAAAGTGAAGAGAGAACTCTCCTTGCGCTGTGTCAGTCCAAAAATGTGCCGCCTTAATAAGATGAAGAGCCGTTATGTTTTCAAGCTTCTTTCCCTTCTCCTCTTTTGGGATCCTTAATATATCAAAGAGATACATTTTTGGCTCAGTTCGAATTGCCCGATTAATTCTTTTAGAATAAGGGCGGATTGAAAAGCAAAAATAAAGAGCTTCAAGTACATGGTACCAAGAGCGGATAGTCGCGTAAGCTTTACTTACCTCTTCTCGCAACGAATTTATTGAGAACAGAGATCCCACTCGCTCAGGTAAAAGATCTATCAGGACACGAAAAGCCGACAGATCTGAAACAGACAGGATGTTACGAGTATCCTCTGACACAAGGCGATCTAGACGAAGCCTACTCCATCTTATAGCCTGATCGGCATCACCACTTAAAAAAGGTTCAGGAAAACCGCTCAGATTTATAAGATCCTTGATAATGCATAGATTAGATCCCGGGGTTTCAAAAAAAGTATCCGGACTTGGTGGGTCCGGACATTCGCCCACTGAAAATGGGTGAAGCCGATACGGAAGATACCGTCCCAAAAGACTATCGCTACCACGATGGTATAGATCTAAACGCGCACTTCCTGTAATTACGTAAGGACCAGCTTTAGGATCAAGATCGTAGATTCCTTTTAATTTTCGCTTCCAAAGTCGATCCTTGTGGAGTTCATCCAGGACTATCGGACCCAACCCACAATCTACTAACGCACCTTTTGGGTCTTTAGCCCAAGCACGTCGGAATCTCTCTTCATCGTAAGAGTACTAGTTTTGAGGAGATGATATCAGCGATTTTGCCAAAGTTGTTTTTCCTACTTGGCGGGGACCTGAAATAAAGCTGATTTTATTCCTTACAAAAGCATCCCGCTCAATCCGATTTTTTACATATCTATCAGAATTGACCATATCCGACTTTCTATCATATCATTGATAACTGGTCAGGCTCAGTTATCAATTGACTGATAATTTGTCAGCTAGAGCTATAACTAATCGTAACTGTTTACTTTAGACAAAAGCATCGGAAGAGATCACAGTTCAGAGGATCTCTAAATCAATATTAGCGCAGGGAAGTTGAGTGCCACTATTCCAAACATCATGCACGACAGAATAAGCAGCAAGTTGAACTGCCACTATCTCCGGTAAGCCCAGTACAATGCGGTTATCCAAGTTCTCATTTTCAGGTTCTTGTAAAAGAGAAGTCAGAGTTGAGAGACCATGACTGAGTCTTGTGCCAAGTGCTAACTCAAGAACAGGATCAATAGAATAAGTGAGCGAAGGTGCATCATAGAGTGGCCACTCAAAATCTAACTTTGCGTTAGGACTAGGTGACGATGGAGAAGGACTACACGCAAAACTTGCAAGTGATAAACCCAGCACGGCACTAATTGTTCTATCTTCAAAACTTTGCATAATTCATTACTCCTAAGAAAATGATAGGAAGGTTATGAGATTAATTACAAAATAGTGACTTATGGCCTCTGTCCCGAATGGCATTAAGATAAGGCCTTAGGGACTATTTCTTCCAAAAATCCTAATGATT
>CAZFXN010000070.1:0-10766 GCA_964523015.1 uncultured Bdellovibrionales bacterium
TTTTTTCTGCCCTTCTGATAATCTCCTCGCAACATCTCAAGCCGTGCTGCTGCTACCTCGATCTTTCTGCCTCTTTTTTCTTCCTCGCTAAGCTTATGGAACGATTCTTCAGCCTCTTTTAACAGATAGCCAGGAGCACCATGCTCAATAGCTGCTATCGTAAAAAGAGCAACAAGCTCACCATCGTGGGGGATCTCTCTAAGAGCACGACGCATTGTCCACACCGCCTCAAGATTTTCACCAACCCACATCTGCAAACGGGCCAATCTAACATACGCTTCTCTGAGTGAAGGAACCTGACTCAGAATAAGCCTTAACTCATCTTTTGCTTCTGAAAATTTTCCTAGTTTGAATAAGCAATGGGCCATATCAAGGCGAGCACAGTATCCTGCTTCATGAAATGGATGTCTCTTAAGACCTTTCTTGTAAAAATTTAACGCAGCGTCGAATTCACCATTTCGATAATGCTCAGCAGCTTTAATCCAAGAAACAACTGGGAATGTTTTCCAAGTTCGGTACCAGTTTTTATAATTTTCTATGGATTCTAAAATATTTGCCACTTATATTACCTAATGAAATTAGTAACTGCTTTATGCTTTTCTTATAGACATGTCCGGACGCAAAGCGTCTTTGCTTCTGTCTAATATAAAACTTAGTTATTTTAGTAACTTACAACGGCGAAAGGTAGTTAAACTGCACCCTACCCTCTAGCATCTGAGATAGATAGGCACTGGTATTAAGAAATTTTCGTACCCAGCGAAGCTCATCCATAGGGTAAACAAGGTTAGGTGACTCCTCATTAGTTAAAGGCTGTTTAAGCTCTTCAAACACTGCTCTAGCGGCTGTATCAAGGTCACCATAGTCATCAACTAAGCCGAGCTTTACAGCTTGAGAACCAAGTATGATCCTACCATCACTAAAAGGACGGATTAATTCTGGATCCAGTTTTCGCCCCTCAACAACAGCTGATAAAAACTGTTCAAACGCGGTGTCGACAGTTTCCTGGAGGTAGTTTTTCTCTCCTTCTGTCATCTCCCTAAATAAATTTCCAGCATCTTTCAACGCTCCGCTTTTAATTGTTGTCATCTCAAATCCAACAAAATCTGTCATCTTTCTAACATTTGGCATCTGCATAATAACGCCGATCGAGCCAGTTAGAGTTCCGGGTTGGCAAAAAATCTTTGTCGCACTAAGCGCCGCATAAAGAGCTCCTGATGCAGCGATCCCACCCATGGACGCAATGACAGGTTTCTTCTCTTTAATTTTCTTAACGGCTGCATAGATCTCCTGAGCAGGCCCAATAGCTCCACCAGGGGAGTTAATTCTTAAAACGATGCCATGAATATTTGGATCATTGGCCTGTTTATAAAGCTGCTCTAATAACTCTTTGTTATCAAGAATCATCCCTTCTAATTCAATAACGGCAACTTGTTTATTAGCTAACTTGTCTACACCTGGGGTCATTACTCCTGCAAATAAAGAGAGAGTAAAGATCACCAAGAGAGGCAAAACGATAAAGATGATAAAAAAAGATAGGGTTAAAGTTCCAACCCAGCGAAGAAATGTTGCTGCTGTACTCATAAAAAATTTCTAATTAAAATGGCTTAACTAAAGTTAAAACAAGGATCACAACTAAACATAGTGCAACTATTCCATGATGCATGGATCCTGCCTTTGGATTACAAGTGCCTCCTTTAGCCATGGTCATAAGATTTATTGACACCATAACTCCTGACCAAAGAAGTACTGCTACTAATGTAAGTTTAGTGTGCATCCAGCCCTGCTTCATATACACACCAGCTCCACCAGCAAAAAATTGATGAAGTCCACTTAACACTATAAGAGCTGCCCCTGGAATTATGTAACCAAATACTATCTTCTTTGAGAGCATTTGGAGTGGTGAACTTACTACCTCTCCGTCAGCCAATTTAACTAACCTGGTACCAAAAAGTAATCCTGCAAAAAGGAAAACAAGTCCTAGGATGTGAAATACGATTGAGATTTTCATAATTTGCTTCTTTAATTAAGACAGTTAGTCTTTCACGGCATACCCCCTTCTGTAAAGGGCTGTAAAAGCTAAGGGGATTCAGTAACTATCTAGTTTTACTTGTGTTTTTGCGACTATTCTCACGTCTATTCTCATGGCATTTTTACTATACTTTATATTAGCCATGCTGCCGATAAATAAGACATGGCTTTTATCACCCCAATTAGCCGCAATGAAACAAACGCCCAGAGTATTTCCTCTGAATCTGACCGTGCTCAAGTTGTAAAAAATAATCCTGTCACCTCTGTTACCCCAACTGCCGCAGTTACTAGTGGCAACGTTACGGCTGTCCCAACAAGCTCAAATGCTGGAGGTAGTTTTAATGCAATAGAAAGTTCTCTTCAAACTCTCTTAGCTGAAACAAACCTAAAATCAATCAAACTAATGCTACCTCTTATTAAGGAAGCAACATTTATATTTAAAGAGATCACTCAGTTTGATACCAAATTACCTGCCGCCCTTGAATCAAAAGAACTTTTGGGGATTGATAGAGAGATCAAAAATCTGATTACTGCACTAACTAAAGATGGGGTAATGCTAAGCGAAGAGAGCTTAAAGGATCCAAAAGAGTTGGTGAAAATTCTACTAAACTTTGCAGATCCGAAAACCAAAGTTGCAATTGATGAAGCTAAGAAAGTATTAACAGAGGTAACTGCCAATCTCCCTCCCAGAGAGGATTTTGCAATACTAAAAGTAGCTCATGATAATCTAGCAGAAATTCTAAGTAGAGTTGGAAACGTGCCTTTATCTCAGATCAGAGAGGATCTAACTGCATTTTTTAAAAGTCTGAAGACATTATTTTCTGAAAATTCACCTATTATCAAAGATGAAACAGCAGCAATTATTAAAACCATCCTCGCTGATATTGAAAATGTCCTTGGAAAGGATCAGAAAGAAGCAGGCCCGGCTGAATTAAAAAAGATCTTAGGACAGGCTATTTCTCAGATTAAAGACCTATTCAGCGGTAAAGATCCAAAAGAAGTTGCTAAGATCTTTGAATCCGCCCGACTAGTTGATCAACTTGAAACTTTAACTCAGGCACAAACAAATCTCTCACAGATTAATACTGTGATGAATACCCTTGGCGAACCGTCACTCTTTGTTTTTGCTATTCTAATTGGAGGATTCCTGTCACGAATAAAACTTACCCATGATCCAGTTGATGAAGAGACAAGAAAGAAGGGTGGCAAAGGTGGATTTGCACAGGTTAATATGAAAGTGGATCTACCAGGCCTAGGTCAGGTGGCGGTTTACCTAGCCCACAGAAGCACTGAACTCCTACTTAGAGTAACCCTTGAAAATGAAGAGTTAGCTCAATTTTTAGAGTCCCGTGCTCCTAAACTACGAAAAGCTCTAAATAGAATGGGGTATGAGCTTAAAGGATTTGACATATCTAGTGGGGATTTAAAGAAGATTGACCCAACCTGGACAAAATCTGTACTAGACCCAAATGAGGTAATAGCTTAGAAATACCACAGATTTTGCTATAGAAATGCTCTGTCACTAAAATCAATAAACCACCCATAACCTTGATATCAATGTGATCTTTATATTTTGCCCCTCTTAGTGGGGTAATAGATCTTCGTTCTTTGAAGATCAAAAAATTTATATAGGGTAGATACGCCATAATTTTAGGTTTTGACTTAACTTTCCAAAGACTTCGATCCTAACCAGGATCGAAGACCAAACCAACCCCTACCTTAGGCTCCCGCCTGAAAGGAGACTCAGATGTTGAAGATCTTCGCCGACATCTACCAACAGATGCCTGGCCTCTGTTGGACGCTGTGGGGATCTCTGATCCTCATAACCCTCTACTGCCTCTATCTGTTTGTTTCGGGTCGAGGGACCCAGAGCAGGTGGATCATTGGGGCCGGTGTGATCGTACTCGGAGCGTTTGGGCACTATGTGCTCACCCTTCTCTATGAACCCTCGATGCCGCCGACGGCGGATGAATGGGCTCAATCGACGATCTCCACACCAATCCCGGTGCAGGAGGTGATGGTGGAGGCGAGCAACAAACTCGCCGATGCTACGGGCGTCACTGCGATCGATCCCGACACGGGAAAGAAAACGGTGGAGCTCAAACTCACTCCCCGCCATGGACTTGTCCCTGTGACCCAGTTCCCGATGGATCTCGGCGAAATCGCCGGGATCCTAAACGAACGGTTCTGGGCATTGGACGCTCTCTGGATCACTGACCCAAAGGTGATTACGAGCGCTGCTCCAAAGACCTATGCAGCACTGAACCCGACTCCTCGCGAACCTCTGACGGATGCCCGTCGCAAGATGGCCATCACCGGACAACGGGTCCGAAATCAGGGATACGAGATGGAGCAGGAATTTCAGATCTGGGTCAACATCGGCGCTGCTGATGGTGCATACAGGTGTGAACTCGAGCGCATTCCTTGGGACATTCTCATGGAGATCGATCAGATGGCATACGTGCTCTCTGGCGAGATCGGTGACAATGCCTATCCACACATGGTGCGGTGGGCCAAGGAGTTCCTCGAATCCGAAGGCCAACAATGGCTGATCGTGATGCGAGAGTTCGAAGATGCGGATCTCACCATGACCTGGGGCATCGATCGGCTGAGTGCTGATGGTAAGCGGTTCGATGATGCGCTTCGCACAAGCGGGCCGCTTGACGGAATCAGTTACGGCAAACGTGCCGGACTGTTTCAAGCAGGGTGTGAGAACACCCCTTTCCATGGAGGCGGGTTCGGAGCGAACCTGGCTATTCTGTTCACCGGAGAGCACTACAAAAGCTTCTTCGGCGAAGATCCGGTGCGGGTCGCGCGCATCCTGGCCTCCATGGGGACAAACCCCAAGTGGCGGTTTCAGGATGATCCGAACGGCGCAAGTCCTGAGCTGATGACCCGGATCGAGGGTCAGTACCGCAGGTACGTCTCGATCCTGGCAACAGAGTGGATGACGTTTGGAGGGAAAACTCATCCCGACAAGCGAGTCACGGAAGCAATCGCGCTTGGCTTTGGTCAAGTCGATCTGTCGTGGCACTTCATTCAAGACATGCGTCACTGGGTTGCATTGGTGTTTCCGATCACCGGCAATCCGAAGATCTACAAACAGGAAGAATTGGATAAGATCTTCCGGGAGCGCCGTACGCTGCCGAAGGTCCTCCACGACAAAGTGTTTGCGGACCTTTTGAAGCGCGGGCCTTCTTAGAGTTTCACGCTCTTTAGGCGGGACTCTAATCTTTGGAAAGTGTCAGGGGGATATTACAGAAGGTTTCGAGATTGCCTAACCGCGATCCTGATACTTATGGCGTATCCCCCTGCCATATTCTTTAAACTAATTTTCTGTTCTAAAAACACCATTTTTAGTCTATAAACATTCTGTTTAAATTTTTTGAGTGACTAGCTATGGCCATTAATCCAGTAAGTATAATTCAAGACACAATCAATCTTCGTCAAACAATCCTCTCTGATAAAAATTTTCTTCAGCAGATCTCAAAAGCTGGAGAGCAACTTTTAAAAACTGTAAAATCTAATGGTACCGTGTTTGCTTGTGGCAACGGAGGCTCAGCCTGTGATGCAATTCATTTCTGTGAGGAATTAGTAGCACGGTACAAAAAAGATCGCCCTGGGATGAAGGCTCAACACTTTATGGATCCAGGAGTAATGACCTGTTGGGCAAACGATTATAGCTATACAACTCTCTTTGAAAGACAGGCTTCGACTTTTTGTGAACCAAACGACACTTTGGTTATATTTTCAACCTCTGGTATCTCTGAAAATGTTATTCGTGCTGCTAAAGCAGCAAAAGCTAAAGGATCTTTTGTGTTAGCACTCCTTGGAAAAGGTGGTGGGGAACTACCTCCATTTGCTGATCTTTCACTTATTGTGCCCTCTAATGCGACAGAACGAATTCAAGAGATCCACATTACTTTAGTGCATATATTCTGTGAGATATTAGAAGAGAATTTTAGCTAGTTTAGATTAAAAATCTAAGATTAGTTTCAGCATCGAAACCGTCACCCTAGATTCTTCTATCTAAAATAGATATTTATTTTGCGTACTCGATTATATGTTCATTTCTATATTGACAGGGGTCTTACAAAAGGAGCGCTAGCTTAAGGAGGCAATTCTGTAAAGCCATTTATTAGGCTCATAAAGCCCAAGAAAAATATATTATTTTATCTGATGCCACTTTGATGTTTTTCGTAAAGATCTTTAAGCCATCGCGATTTAAAGCCAAAAATAGCACTCCTAAAAGTCGTGATAATATAAGCTGGTAAATAATTAGGAGATGTTTATGAATTTGGAAAATAACCTAGAAAGTATATCTAATACTGAATTAACAAACAGGATTGATATTTTGAGAGGTAAAGAATGGGAATTAACCCTTAAGTTTTTAATTCACTTAGGTGAATTTGATAAGCGAAAGTTATATTTGGAACTTGGATATCCAAGCCTTTTTGAGTACTGTACTAAAAAACTAGGATATTCTGAGGGTAGCGCCTATCGAAGAATAGAGAGTGCTAGAACCTTAAAAGGACACCCTGAATTAGCTAATAGCTTTATTAATGGAAAAGTTTCGATATGCTCAATCGCTTCTGCAGCCAAGGCTATTAAGGCTGAGAAGGCAAGTATCTCTGACATTATTGGTAAAACCTCCCGTGAAGTCGCAGCTCTTGTCGCTGAAGTTGCGCCAATTGCTAAACCTAAAGAGAAGATAAAAGAGATTAAAGTACTAAATAACCTAGCTTCAAATCCTATATATTCGAATTGTACTTCAGCGCTGAAAGTAGAAAATATTAAAGAGCAAAAACCAGAAACTCGCTTTGAGATAAAGTTTTCTGTAACTAAAGAGATCTTTAGTGAGATTCAGAATATTAAAGCCAGGCTTTCTAATAAACTTGGCGCAGATCTCTCAATTGAAAACATTATGGTAGAGCTTATTAGAAACTTTAAAACAGAAGTAAAAGAGAGAAAAGTTACAACGTTAAATGAAGATACTAGATACATCCCTGTTTCAGTTAAACGTGAAGTTATGAGGCGGGAGAGTGCTCAGTGTAGTTATGTTTCATCAAATGGTGTCAGATGTACTCAAAAACATTATCTAGAGTTTGACCATGTTAAACCGTTTGCTATTGGTGGCAAATCAAATTTAGAGAATATTCGATTACTTTGTAGTGCTCATAATAAAGCTAGGGTGTGCCAAACTTTTCCTAATCAAACTTTTTCTGGCCTTTGTTAAACCTTCTTTTCTAAGCCTTAAAATTTAGAGCGCCAGCACTGGGCTGTTTCCACCAAATACTGACTGAATGCTTTTAACCCGCCTTAAGTATAGGTGAAGATCATACTCCCAGGTAAAACCAGTTCCACCATGAAGCTGAATACAGGATTCAATAACTATTGGTCCTCGCTCGGTTGCAAAATTAATTGCTGACGATCCGGCTAACGGAACCTGTTGTTCAGAACACTCAACCGCCCAAGCAGCAAAGTGAGAAAGTGCTCTCATCGCATTAGTAAACAGATAAGCATCTGCTAACTTATGCTGAACTGCTTGAAAAGAACCGATAGGAAGATCGAACTGTTTCCTATTTTTAACATGCTCAACCGTCATTGCGATTGCTTTATCACATGCTCCAGCAATCTCTAAAGATTTAAGAATTTGATAAAGGCAGGCAAAATTCTTTGGTGGTGAAAATTGTAGCGGTGAAAGTTCTGATAGCGGAAGTTTTATAAATTTTGCTCGGTCTAGCTTTAAAGATGAGGCCTTAGTTGTTCCATCAACAAGGGTGCAACTCTCTAACTTACATTTCGATAAATTGCTCTTAATGTCGACCAAACATAAAGAGTCTGCCAATTCTAATAGTAAAATAGAATCGGCATCACACCACTCAACAAATAAACACTCTCCTGAAACTTGATCCGATCCATCAATTATAATGTCATTCTGAATTGCTATCGGGGCATAGACTACTTTTCGCTTTGCCGCGATAACATCAGCTATAATTTTATCATCGATAGTTGATAGAGCACGATCGTCCAACATCTGGGTAAGAAAATAGGGACCTAAAAAAGTATTACTATAAAGAGGCTCAGTGACAACAGCTCTACCACTCTCAAAGGCGAGGATACCAAGCTCTCTAAATCCTAACCCTACACCGCCAAACTTTTCACTAGCAAAAGAGGAGATAATTCCAAGCTTATTTATTTTGTCCCAAAAGATAGGATCGCTAATTTCTTTGGCTGAGTATCTTTTTCGAAGATATTCAGAGGAACAATTCTCTGATAAAAATTGTCGTAAAGTATCTTTTAAGCTTTCTTGCTCTTCAGTAAATGGTAGTGACATAGAATTTTATATAAATTAAATATCTCTAAAACTCATATCGCTTAATTGTTAGCTTAATCTAAGCCCAGCCTAGTCTAATCCCAACATAGCCTTAACCTCATCAGAAGGTTGCCAAGTTGGGGTAAACACAATTTTGACCTCGACCTCTTTAATCTCTTCTAGGGTAAGGAGCTTTTGACGAACCTCTTCTACTAGCTGCGGACCCGCCGGGCACATAGGAGATGTAAAGGTCATATCGATATCAATTCTATCATCCCCTATCTTAATGTCGTAAATAAGCCCTAAAAACCAGATATCAAGATAGATTTCCGGGTCTTCGATAGTTTTAAGAAGGTCTATTACTTGATCTCTTGTTGCCATAAATTCTATAGTGCATTTCCGTTAAAAGACAGTGATAATTACACGTTAAGTAAGACTAAAGCACTCAGAAACATTTAGCAACGATTAAGCAGTAACGATTAGCAATGCAGACTGATTACTACAGAGAACATACAATTTTTATTGAGAGCGTGCGCCGATTTACACAATCGACACTTGCTCCGCACCTTACTGCCTGGGAGGAGGCTGGAAATTTTCCTGATGAGGTATTCACCCTTCTTGGCGATCAAGGATTTCTTGGCATACTAATTCCAGAAGAGTACGGCGGTATCGGAGGTGACTACAAACTTGCCGGAGCTTGGTGCGAAGTGTTTGGTGAACTCTGTGCAGTTGGATTAACAACTGGTGTCAACATGCACTCCTTAGTAATTAGCCATGCCCTTTCACAATACGGTACAACTGAGAGCAAAGATCAGTGGCTTGCTGAAGCTGTTCAAGGAAAAAAGATCGGTGCCTATGCTTTTACTGAACCTGGATGTGGCAGTGATCTTGCCAGCTTAAGAACTAAAGCAACTAAGGATGGTCAACATTGGACTATCAATGGATCGAAAACATTTATTACTAACGGCGCACGGGCTCATTTTGTATTAATGCTTGCTAGAACAGATCCAAGTGCGGGATATAAAGGTTTTACTACGTTTTTAGTTGACACTTCACTACCAGGATTCTCTGTAAGTAGAAAACTAGATAAAGTTGGATGGCGCTCCTCTGATACTGCTGAACTAACCCTTGAAAATGTTAAGGTTCATGAGAACTGTGTACTAGGCAAAGTTGGAGAGGGTTGGTTTCAAGCGACCTCAAATCTAAACTGGGAAAGGATGATGCTAGCACTTACCTCCCTGGCAGGTGGCCGAGCTGTCTTTAGAGATGCTGTTCGGTATGCAAAAGATCGCGTTGCCTTTGGGGAAAAAATTATAGATATCCCAGCAGTGAGTAGCATGCTTTCAGAGATGTCGCGGAAACTAGATAGGGCTGAGGCTATCTCTCATCATGCTCTAGATCTGCTAGCCAGTGATGCTCCATGTAAATTAGAGGTTAGTCTTGCCAAGCGACTAGTCTGTGATGATGCCGTTTGGATCGCCGATCGAGCACTTCAGATTCACGGTGGATACGGTTACACAAAAGAATTCTCTCCTGAGCGTTGGTGGAGAGATTTGAGACTTATGCCGATTGGTGGTGGCACAAGTGAAATTATGGCTAATATTGCCCTTAAAGAGCTAGATATTATCTAGAACTTTTTAAGAATCTAGTGCTATGAAATTTTTTCCTGAAATTTTTTCCTGAAATTTTTTCCTGAAAATTATTCTCCTAAAATCTTGATTGCAGCGCTATACGGATCAATCTTTTTTGCTGCGCATTCCTTAGCCATCTTTAAGAGTTCTTCTGGCTTATCAAAATGGATCTTCTCCTCTACAATATCATGAGCTGTTTTTATTATCTGATCCTTAATCATGGTTAACTTTCGCTCTTTCCCTTTGCCTGAGGAATTAAGCCAATCACGATGCTCATGAGATTTTGTAACTAATTCCTCAATACCACTAGCGTTTGTTGCCACAGTTTTTACTATTGGAATTTCCCAGCCTCCCTTTTCTAGATCAACTAGTGACATGATTACACGGAGATCTTTTTGAAGCATGTCAGCCCCATCTCGATCTGCTTTATTAATTACAAAAAGATCAGCTATCTCTAAAATACCAGCTTTAATAGCTTGTACACCATCGCCCATTCCTGGCACTAAAACGACAACGCAGGTATGAGCAGTTTTCACAATATCTACTTCGGCTTGGCCAACCCCAACAGTTTCAATTAATATAAAATCAAAACCGGCGGCATCTAAGATCTGAACAGAATCAATTGTTGCTCTTGAAAGGCCACCAAGTGCCCCGCGAGTAGCCATGCTTCGAATAAAGACTCCGCTATCCTCCGATGCTGTAGCCATCCGAATACGATCACCAAGGACAGCACCTCCAGTGAATGGGCTAGTAGGATCGATCGCTAAGATTGCTACAGATTTCCCTTCCGT
>CAZFXN010000071.1:0-4939 GCA_964523015.1 uncultured Bdellovibrionales bacterium
GCTCGGTGGATTTTGCGGAAAATGACTCATATTTTAACTGGCACAATGGTGCCGGATTTAAATTCTGGTATGAGAGTGTTTCGCCATAAGCTGTATCGGGAATTTAAAAACCTATTGCCTATGGGGTTTTCTTTTACAACGACTATTACTATGGCGTCGTTATATTCTAACTATCGAATTAAATACGTTCCTATTAATTATGATAGGCGAGTTGGGAAATCGAACATCAAGCCAGTACGAGATTTCTTTGGCTTCTTAATGCTGATAATAAGAATTGCTTCCTATTTCGAGCCAATGCGCTTCTTCTTGCCGCTTGCTTTTGGAACTATGGGGCTAGGCTTTCTAAAAGGCCTTAGAGATTTTATTCTTCTTGGCCAGATAGGGCCTTTAGCTGTTATTGTCTTTCTAATGGGAATGCAGGTGTTTATTACCGGTATCCTTGCCGAGGTGATTGTGAGGCGTTCCTATTCTGGATCCAGTGAAAGTCAAAATGTAAGGTGATGTCGCTAACCCCATTTATAGTCATAGGGTCAGGGCCTGCTGGTATAGCCGCAGCGAACGCTCTTGTAAAAAGAGGGTGCAAGATTCTTATTCTAGATGGCGGCGAAGAGCTTGAGCCTGAGATCAAAACATCAATAAATGCATTCAAGAAGCAATCTCCAGAACAATGGGATCAGGTAAAGTTGAATGCTTTCTCTGATAAAGTTTCTGTGGATCCAAAAGGTGTTCAAGTAAAGCTCGTTTGTGGTTCCGATTACCCCTATGCAGCAGTTGATAAAGAGATTCCTGTTCAGCCTCATGAAATCGGTCATCTAACGCCTTCGTTAGCAAAAGGTGGATTTAGTAATGTTTGGGGTAGCGCAGTAATGCCTTACTCTGAATCAGATATTAGCGACTGGCCACTTACGCTCGCAGAATTAGAGCCTTACTATAAAGAAGTTTTAGAATTTATGCCGCTCTCTGCAAGAAGCGATAGATTAGAAAAAACATCTCCGATTTATACCGAATCACCACATCTTTTGCCCACGAGTAAGCAAGCAATGAAGCTTCTTGATTCTCTTTCGCTCAATCGAAGATTCTTAGAGGACTCAGGTGTAAGCTTTGGTGTGTCTCGACTTGCAGTTTATCCTGATTGTGTAGAGTGTGGGTACTGTCTCTATGGATGCCCGCACGATCTTATATATTCTACGCGTCATACACTAGCAGCTCTCTGCAGAAATCCACTTGTTGAATATGCTGGTGGGTACCGAGTTATAGAGATTAAGGAAGATGAACATGGTGTTGAAGTAGTTGCCATTGATAGGACATATGGAGATACTCATTCTTTTAAAGGCAAGAAGGTGTATCTTGCGGCAGGTGTGATTTCGTCTGCAAAGATTTTGCTTTCGAGCTTTAAACGGTATGATATCTCTATTCCAATGCCAGTGAGTGAGTATTTCATCCTGCCTATGTTTCAGTTCCAGAGAACTCCTGGGGCAATGAAGGAATCTCTCCATACTCTCTCTCAAGTATTCATTGAAGTTTTTGATAAAGCAATCTCTAAGAAATTTGTGCACTTGCAAGTGTATAGTTATTCGGATCTTTACAAGAAAGCATTCTCTCAAACTTTGAAATTTCTAGGTCCATTGAAATTGATTTTAATGCCCTATATTTTAGAGAGAATGCTTGTCGTTCAGGGATACTTGCATTCAGAGGCATCGTCTTCAATTGAGCTGAGACTTGATAAATCTACGAATCTGCTTCACCTAAGCGGAAAGAAAAACATAAGCGCTGCTCTTACGATCCGCAAGATTGTCAAAAAACTTATGGTTCTTCGAAAATATACAGGAGCTATCCCTGTCTCACCAATGCTTCAGATTGGCAAGCCAGGAGATGGAAGACATGCTGGAGCTACTTTTCCCATGAGCCGTGAACCGACTGAATTTCAAACTGATCTCTTGGGAAGGCCGTTTAATTCGAGTAATATACATGTAGTTGATGCCTCGGTTTTACCGTCTATCCCAGCACCGACAATAACTTTTACCGCAATGGCAAATGCTGCTCGTATCGCAGCTACTTCTTTGAGCGAGGGAAAATGAGTAGCACATTACAATTTCTAATTACTGGATCTACAGGGTATGTGGGGTCTCAGATCTCTGCATTCTTAGGCGAGCGAGGTCATGTGGTACGGGGATTAAATCGTTCAAAGAAAAATGGTGAAGCTTTTACATATAAGTTAGGCGAGAAGCCTCCCCATGAGGCGTTTAACGGTGTTGACGTTCTTATTCACTGTGCTTACGACATGAAGGCAATAAAGTGGGGTAGGATCTATGGTACTAATGTAGAAGGAACTCGATTGCTCTTAAAGGCGGCAAAGGAGGCAGGGGTAAAAAAAATCATACTCATCTCCAGCATTAGTGCATTTGAAGGCTCTAGTTCACTGTATGGAAAGGCAAAGCTTTTGATGGAAGAGGATGTACTAAATGCGGGTGGAGCCGTTGTTCGACCTGGACTTGTGTATGGGGAAAAGCCGGGTGGAATGATCGGAACACTGACAGGGCTTGTTAAGCTAGCAAAAATAATACCGATAGTTGGTGGCAGTAAAAAAATGTATCTTTGTCATCAAGATGATTTATCAGAACTTCTCTTAAAGCTCTCTTCGGATGATACACTCAATATTACTGAGCCTTTTATTGCAGCCAGTCAAAATGGGCATACTTTTCGTGATATCTTAAGCATTCTGGCTGAGAGGCTTTCGAAAGATAGGATTTTTTTTCCTGTGCCTTGGCAATGTGCTTGGCTGGCACTCAAGGTGTTTGAGCTGTCTGGAAGATCGTTAGGCTTTAAGAGCGATAGTCTCAAGAGTCTTATGAACCCAAATCCTGCGCTTGATTTTGCTTTTACCCAAAGTGCAGAAGTACATTTTAGAGATTTTTTGGTGTCTTAATATGTGTGGAATAGCTGGAAAACTGAGTTGGTCTCAAAGCCCTACACGAGATGTCGTAAAAGCTATGACTGATGAGATGTATCTCAGGGGTCCTGATGGAGAAGGCCTGTACTCTGATGATTTTGTAAGTCTCGGTCATAGACGATTGTCGATTATAGATCTAAGTGAGCATGGTAAGCAGCCCATGTCTGATAGCACTGGACGATATTGGATTACCTTTAATGGGGAGATCTATAATTTTCAAGATATTCGCAAAATACTAGAAAGTGAGGGTGCTCAATTTCGCTCTAATTCTGATACCGAGGTGATTTTAGAGGCGTATAAAAAATGGGGCAGAGGTTGTCTTGAAAAACTAAATGGTATGTTCGCGTTTGCTATTTGGGATAAGGAGCAGCACACCTTATTTATTGCTCGAGATCGACTGGGCAAAAAGCCACTCTACTATTATCAGTTTTCAGATGGAAGTATTTCCTTCTCTTCGCAAATAAAAGCACTTGTTTTAGATCCACAAATCAAGAAAGAATTAAATAGGAAAGCTGTTAATCAGTACTTAGCGCTGGGTTATGTTCTTTCTAATCAATCAATATTTAAGGGAGTGCAAAAACTAGAAGCAGCTCACTCATTGTTTATTGAGCCTGACAGGCCTTGGCATGTTGAGCCTTATTGGAAATTAGAGGACTTCTTTGCGACTAAAACTTCTCAGACGGAAGCAAGTGCATCAGACGAACTAAATGCGTTACTAGATGATGCCACGAGGATTCGAATGATCAGTGATGTTCCGCTTGGCGCTTTTCTAAGTGGAGGACTTGATTCTTCTTCTATTGTGCGTTCGATGTGCAATTTTAAAAACTCAGATAATGTTTTTACCTGTTCCATTGGATTTGATGAGCCAGGTTATAGCGAACTCTCGGAAGCGAGTGAGCTAGCGAACTATTTAAATGTCAATCACCATTCGAAAACAATATCTCCAAACATGGTTGATATACTCCGGGATATTGTATATCTCGCAGATGAGCCTTTTTCTGACAATTCTATGATACCAACCTATTACTTATCACAGTTTGCTCGCGAGAAAGTTACCGTAGCATTATCAGGGGATGGTGGAGATGAGATATTCGCTGGCTATGAAACATATGCTGCGGATAAATGGCATAGAATCTTTTCTAAGATTCCTCTTCCTTTGTTAAATTTTATTGCTTCAGCGGCAGACAACCTACTCCCGGTGACTCATAATAAGGTTAGTTTTGATTATAAACTTAGGCAATTCCTTGCTGGTCGAGGTATGGACCAAGTTCAAGCCCATTATCATTGGAGAACTATATTTTCTGATAATGAAAGAGCGCGATTGTTAAAGAACTTTGACGTTGCGGATTTAAGCGAGCCTCTTTCTCATTTTAAGTCAGTGGCGGCGTGTTGCGATAATGGACACTGGCTTGACCAAGCAATGTATGTCGATATCAAGACGTGGCTGGTTGATGATATATTGGTGAAGGCAGATCGAATGTCGATGGCACACTCGCTTGAAGTCAGGTGTCCGTTTCTTGATCATAGAATGGTGGAATTTGCTGCTTCATTGCCGGTTGATTTGAAAATGAAGGGATTTACTAAAAAATACATCCTGAAGAAAAGCCAAGAGCATCGACTTCCTCACTCTGTTATATATCGTAAAAAGAAAGGCTTTAATGCTCCTGTTGCTCACTGGTTAAATTCTTCGCTTCGAGAATTAGCCAAAGATTTATCTGCATCAGGAACAATATTTAGCGAGGTAGTTGATCCTGCACAGGTAAATTCGCTTATTGATGATCATATGAAAAAGAAGGCAGATAATAATTTCAAGCTACTAAATCTCATAAATCTTGGTTTATGGCTTGAGATGCATTTTGGTGACATAAATAAAGTGCAAGCTCCCGCGTTAGCTTCGGTAGCTTTAGGGAGATCTCGCTAAGAGGTTGTAGCTTTCTTCTGAATTGATCGGAGTAAGTTCAGTGCCCCAGTGCTTTTGAAGGCTAACTT
>CAZFXN010000071.1:4949-10668 GCA_964523015.1 uncultured Bdellovibrionales bacterium
AATCCCTCAAGCTTTAAGAGTAAGCTTGATGTTTTCGCAGTAGCTTTCGAAAAATGTGTGTACAATTCTTCTTGTTCTGCTGATTCCGATGAGATTGTGCGTAGAGGTATCTGAGCTACATTCTGAACTATCGCTTTGTATTCTTTCCAGTTTTTGGCGATGATATCAAGCTGGGAGAGGAAGGATTTTTTAGTTACAGTATCTAATACCCAGCCTCCATTATAGTAAGATACTCGCTCTGCGGGAGCACCAAATGGTGTAGAGATAACAGGTACTCCAGCATTCCAAGCCTCATCAAGTGTAATACTGTAAGTCTCAGGACAAAGAGAAAGGATTCCTATTACATCTGGGTCTAATTCCCGGATTTGAGAATACAAGTTTTCTCTAGTATATGGTCCATGTTGAGTGGCTAAGTGACCTTCCTCGGTGTAGAGCTGCCCAAGAATGTGCCATTCGATAGGAACTCCTGATTCTAATGTTTTAGTTCGTGCAATATCTGTAATGACAAGAGATGCTTTGTGAATTGGGAGGTAGCCCACAAAGGCAACTTTGAGGGGTCTCTCTGCTGAGGGAGGAGTCTTTGCTTTGGCACTAATCTTTCCTTGGTCCCTAACATTTAGAATTCCATGGCTCATTTGGTACCACGGAATCTCTGCTCGTAAGATTCGGTCGACATAGTGTCGAGTTGAGTTTGAGAAACAAAAAACTTTATTCGCATTTTCTAAAAGTTTTTTTGCTATGCGTCGCTGCTTAGAAATATCACTTTCTGCTATACTGCAACTTGTTGTACATTCATGGCCATTACAATGTTTTCCTTGAGAAGTTATTAAGTATAACTTCGGGCAAATAAGGTGGTAGTCATGGATGGAGACAAAATAGTTCCCATGATCTATGAGTGCTTGAGATAGCTCCACGATATCAAATCGCAAAGAGTGGTGAAGATGAACAATGTCAAAATACTTTCTTGAAATAAGCTCTTTGAGTGAGAAGTCGGTAAGCTTCTTAGTGTATCTTCTATGAGCATTCGGCAAATGTGCAGTTAGGTGGAACCCGTCAGGGCTTTTTACCAAGCTCCAGTTTGCAGAGTCTTCCGTGTGATTGATAATATCTTGGACTAAATACTCTGTTCCGCCGATGGAGTGATATATTTCCTCAAACGGACCGTTATGTAGAATGTGAAGGACACGTTTCGATTTAGATTCGTTCCACCTAAGGACCATCGCATCAAGTATTTTCGCGTGAATAGTGGAGAGTGGAAACTCAGCACAGAATTTGGCTACATCTTCAAAGTACTTAGGGTATCTCTCTCTGATAATCTCTGAATTACGTTTCGTCAAATCGTCTTTTGCACCTTGGAATGACATGCTTCCTTTGTGAAAGACGTAGGTAGCATCATCAAGAATATCTTTATATCCAGCAGCTTGAGATCGACAGCAGAAGTCGTTTTCTTCGCCATACCCTTTGCCAAATGCAGAGTCTAGAACGCCGATTTTGTCTATGACTTCTCGTTTGATGTACATGCAGAATCCAACTGCTGAGGGAAGAGACGGATACCACTTGTCAGAGACCTCTTCGATCAATTGAGCTATGTTTTTGAGTGAGTATCCTTCTGGTAGTGCATTGTCAGCACAAAATGTAGGAAAGGAGCAGATAGTACCATTATTTGTAAGCGGTGTAACTGAACCTACAGTTGCACTCGAGTAGGCAGCACCGTACATTTTTCTGAGCCATCCTTCAGTCACGATAGTATCGCTATTCAACAAAACGACATCGTCAGTTTGTGCAATTGCTATTCCTAAATTGCAGGTGCCAATAAATCCAAGATTCTCTGTATTTCGAGAAATCAATAAATTTGCCTGGCAACGTATGCGACGGGGAAGGATATCTAGTAACTCACCACTTGAACTACAGTCATCAATTACTATTATTCGATGTGCTTCGGTAGTATGACGGATAACGCTATCCAGGCATTCAATAGTATCCTTGAAGGCGTTATAGACAGGTATGATGACACTACATTGATTCATGTTGCACTAGATCGCAATTTTGAAGTTTGCACAATCAGTTGAAAGCCCCTCAGGATAAAAGGGATCATGGTATTTTGAGATTGCAAATTCTCGCTCAAGGATATTGTAGTCTCCAAGGTTGTCTTTTAAATTGAACGATTCTTTTATAGGAGCACCACAATATCTAAAAGTTGCATATGGAGTCCAGAGCACAATCTTATTGTTGTGGCGAGCGTTCATCCCAAGCGCTATTTCTACTGCTATTCTTTCAGTGTATTTGTTTTCGAGTGTTTTTCTAAACAACTCAGATTGCATAAAAGCGCATGCAGATGAGACCGCCGTAACATTATTCGTGGTTATGAGCCTTGCTGCATATCCCGGGTCGCTTATATCTCGGTGATAGAAATTGCTGTGAACTTGACAATTGTTCACGGTATAGCCAGCATGTAGAATCTGATTGTGTTCAGAAATGATTTTTGCACCGACTATGTCTACTTCAGGTCTCAGCCCCTGCTCAAGGAGTGCTTCAAGCCAGTTCTCTTCTAACGGCTCAAGAGGGGAATCAAGTAGAAGAATATATGGAGAATTTATTTTCGGTAAGGCTTTCTTCCAAAAGTCGAGTTTCGTAAATTCCGAGTTAATTCCCTGCGCAGTTTCAACAAAATCCAAACTATTTATGATCTCTATATTCGGGTAGGGTATGTCGTCTTTTGTAAAAAAGTTTATCTCGTTATCTACATTGTCAGTGTCAGTATACAGTAAGACCGTTATTTTTTCGTTGTTGGATAGTGGGTAGCAAGGTTTATAAATTCCTGCGGTTTTAGTGGTAGTCACCTTGCCCTCTATGCCTCTTCTCTTTAGTGAGTCTTTTAAAGACTTTATAGCTGCTGTAAACGCGTAGGGTTTCGCATGAATATTTTGGGAAACAGAGTCCTTATGCATTCTCCAGTGGTATAGGATTGCAGGAAGATGCTTAATGTTTTTTGTGATTTCGGTTATCCTGAGAGCTAGATCATAGTCTTGACTTCCTTCGTATCCGGGTCTAAAGCCTCCTGCTTTAGTCACTAAATCTGTTCTGTATACAGAGAGGTGCCCGATATACATGAATGACATGAAGTAGTCTGGGTCCCAAGTTGATTTAAAAGTAGGTGTAGATATATTACCATGGATATCGATTTTATCTTCATTGCTGTAGATTAAATCTAGCGTAGGGTCTTCGTTAAGGGCTTCTGCTATTTTATAAAGTGCATGGGGTGTAAGTAGGTCATCATGATCTAAGAAGGCAACGAACTCACCAGTTGCAAGTTTAAGGGCAGAGTTCGAAGCATGGGCTATGTGACCATTTTCTTTGCGCAATGTGAGTTTGATTCTCGAATCATTTGCGGCGTAATCTTTTAATGTTTCCTGAATAAGCAGTTTAGGTGAAGCATCATCTGCGACGCATAGTTCCCAATTTTGATAGATTTGGCTTATTACGGAATCCAGGGCCTCTTTGAGTAGCTCTGGCTCAGGATTATACACTGGAAGTATAATTGATATGAGGGGTTTGTATGCGAGCTTTGGTAGAGATTCTTCCATGTTCTCAAGCTCCTCTTCCGATGGCAAATGTTTGCGGATCCAGGAAGCTTCATTGCGGCAGGGGCTCTCATCATCACAAGATTTTTTCAATTGAAAGAGAGATTTAATCTTTCTTATTTTGTGAAGTACTTTTCGTAGGGGTGCAGTGATTTTCCACGACCTTGAGTTGAGTAAGAATAAAAGCTCATTATTCTTATGTGCGACCTCGCCTTGCAGGCCTTGAATTGTTTTTTCAAGATGCCTGTTCTGACCGCTAAGAGTTTTTATCTTTCTGTTCACTCGTATAAACTGAAGGCCTCGTGTATGTGCTAAGTTTTGGTATTCAAGGAGAGATTCAGTTCTTTCGTTTAGCAGAAGAGTGGATTTCCTATATTCCTCTTCTTTGCTGAGAACTAGACTACGGTAACGAGCAACCTGCTCGCGGAGTTCATCACTGGTTTTGTAGATGTTTTTTAGTTGAGTCTTGATGTTTTCGTTGGTGCTGCCATGGCCATAATCCTTTAAGAACTTAGAAAGAGCCCAGTCTGTATCATATGTGATTGATATTCTAACTGTGTATGGTGATTGCAGTTCCTGTGGAGTATTAGTCAGATCTCCGATAACAATGTAAGGATCCTCATTGGTAGAGAGCTGGTAGGCCCCATCATCCGAATCTATAACTTCAATGTTAAGTTTCCCTGCATTAAGGGGAAACTCGCTGATTGTAGTGTTCCAAGAATATAAATTAAAGTTAGATTTGCCTGTTATGGATATTGCTTTCAGCTTAAAAGCACCAATTGCATCTAGTGGATCTATTCTCAGTGCATGTAAGGTATCAATGTTCTTCAGTTCAAAAACTAAATCATGTGATTTCTGCTCGATGTTTAATGATTGCTGAAAAGATTGACTTGGATTAAAACCAGTACCTGTATCCCAGAAGATTTGAAACATTCTAGACTCATGAAATACAATTGTGTCGTCCCGGTCAATTTCATTTTCATTAGCATTATCAAATGGAGTTGCGCAAAGAAGGAATTGATATGTGTCCCAGTCGCGATTTCCTTTGAGATAGTTTTGGATTGAGGAAGGATTTTGAACGTAAGCTTTTTTAAACTCACTTTGCGTTGGATTTATCACTGTTCTATCCCAACTTTGAATTGCAAAGCCAGTATCCCTCATTAATGACTTAAGAGATTTCCGCGTAAAAAATCTTAAATGAGTTACATCAAGAATGCCCTCTCCGCGGTAATCAAATCCCCCCCTCATTATTTCTGAGATGAGACCAGCGTGGCTTACGTTTGGAATCGAGATTAGGCATTGGCCATCTTTTTTTAGTAGAGGTCGGATTTGACGAAGTGTCTTCCAAGGATCTATAAGATGCTCGAGAACATCGGCAAATATAATATAATCAAAATCATCTACATCAAGTTGCTCAAGGATACAGCTTTCCTCAACACTACCTACAATCATTTGCTTGCATAGCGGTTCAGTTGTTTTCGCCGCATCTTTATCAATTTCTATGCAGTACATTTCGCACTTCAAATCTTCAGCAAGAAATCTAGTCATGTAACCAGTCGCAGGCCCGAGCTCAAGCACTCTTGAGCCAGGTTTGATCCATCGGAGAAGCTTGGAGACCGAGCTTGAGTCGTCAAGGTCTAATTTTTTATCGTAACGTAACGCGCTTTTCATTCAGTAGTAGCTGTAATAGTAAATAGATTTATATAGTTAAATGGGTATATCAGCTATTCAAATCTTTGTCAGCACACGAGCTTTTATAAATAGCATTTCCCCTGTGACATTCAGATTTGCTATGCTTCGTGTGAAACTCGATAACTTGATAAAATACTGAAATCCTCGTACAGAAATTTGCATAGGCATGTTGATAACTTAGAGGCACTATTAGATAGTATAGTAACTTCCCAAAGCTGGAAACTCCCCTCACCTTTGTGGGAGATAATGAGTCTAAAGCAAGCTATGACACCATTTTGGATGATCTATTCGGACTGTTATTCTCTCACTTAATATATAGCGAGTGACATAAATCCCTAGTAACTCGAGATATCAAGATCCACTCACTGCTCGTCCTAGTTTTCAGCAGTCCACTAAAGAGAGATCCCTAATCTAGGTCCATCTTTCTTATCTTTCTTCTCTTCACC
>CAZFXN010000072.1:0-9961 GCA_964523015.1 uncultured Bdellovibrionales bacterium
TCAGGTAATCGGGATCCAACGCTTCACCGCTTCGGCCGTGTCGAAGGGTCCAGTGACCATGCGCTCTGTCGACTACGAATCATCTGAGACATCGGTCTTAAAATATCTGGTCTATCAAACGAGCTAAGAGTGGGTTCTCTTTGATCCATAGGAATACCAAAGGTCTCCCTTGTAGATCCACCGGTCTCCTTACGTTGACGAGCTTTAACCTCAACTTCAGATGGCGGTGCTCCCCACCAATTACAGATGGTTTTTTCCCTTCCAAACCTATCATCCCAGTTTTTTACACCCTCTGGTAAGAGCCTGTCATATAGGCTTCGGCCCTTATCATCAACAAGTGCATTATATGCTAAGGTAATGATTTCAAAGTCTATTTCAGCCTTTTGCTTCTCTCCAGCTAACCCAACCCCAGTCTCTATAAGCTGTCGATATTTTCTGCTGAGCTTTGCATAAGACTCTTCTATCTCATCAGCAGAAGCTTGAGAAGTAAGGCCTAACATGTTGTAATAATTAGTTAATTCACTTTCGCGCATAGAGCTATCCCATAACTCAGTTTCACACTCAAGTCATCGGCATTTTGTAATTTTTCTAAAGTCGGACTAGATCACATATAAACAAAGATGAGAAAACTTTAATATCTCAAAAAGTTAGCGTCTGAAAGAACTGAGCCACTTAACTCGGTAAATCTTTTGATTCGTCGATACTTAGATATTTCCGCATTGTAATTATTTCCTTATTGTCACCAATGGGTTCAAAACCAAGCTCTTCATACAATTGAATAGCCCTAGCGTTGCTCTTGATTACTTCAAGGCGAAGAGATGAAAAATTTTGCGCATACGAATACTTATAACAATTTTTGAAGAGGTCCCTTGCAATACCCCTCCCTTGTAATTCAAAATCAACGCTTACACTGGTAACAAATCCTTCTCTTTGAATTTTATCATCAAAATAGACTGCCACTAGCCCAACCAGTTTATCAGCATTCCACGCTTCGAATGTTATCGCATAATTAAATATTTTTTCTGCATACTCTCTTAGGTTCACTCTCTCACTTAAAACGGGAACAAATCTCTGATCGCACCGCATAAGATGATTTTCAATATCATCGACAGTTGCTTGCTTTCTTAGGTAAGAGATTTGCTTAGTCATAAAAGTTATTCGTGCTCCAGTTCGGCCAGTCCAAAACCATGCTTTCCAAATTCATTTCCATTGTAAAGTAAATATATTCTATGCTCACATTGAAAGATGTTGGGATAGCACATCATATCAGAATCCCAGCTATTTGCTGTTAGTGTTATACCCGAATTATTATCGTCTCTTGTCCAGTTTCTAAGATTCTCGGAATAGGCATAGCCAATTTTATACGAACGTTTTGAATTATTTCTAAAATCGGAAGCTTCGCGATAACAAAAATACATATGATAACGATTGCCAATTTTTAAAACAGAAGGCAGTGCTTGGCATTCATCTATACTCAATCGATCTTTAATAACCTGCTGAGCTTCTTCTTTATTCCAAGTGACTCCATCGCAAGACAGCGCATGTCCAATCTTATAAACTCTAGATGGAGGTTCTTGACTGGTTTCGGGAATCCACTTCGTGCCAAAAATATACCACATATGATAGGTATCATTATAAATCCTCACAAATGCATCCCCTACTAAGAACGGCTCTTTTATTGAGGCGGTCAGAATTGGTCCAGCCCCAACCTTCTCGAATGATTCACCCTGGTTCAGACTTACGGCCAGTCCAATAGATGTTTCAACTGGCACCGATTTTCTCCTACTCCAACCACAGGTATATGCAATAATTTTATCTCCCACATTTAAAGGACTAAACGGAAAGATCCCATGCTCGTCAAACGTTCCGGGCTCACCAAGTTGAATTACGGGTCGATCTGAAATTTTCAATATTTTACTAAAGTCCTTTGTGAAATCGACATAGGATATGAAACTAGCGAACATGCCAGTGGCTGATTTTTCTTGCCTAGTTGAAAAGTAAATTCTTACGAAATTATCAAACACTAAAGCTTGTGGAGATTGTGCAAACATTTTGCAGTTGCTTAAAAGCTTCACTTGGGACGGATCAAATATCTTTCCGTGCTTAATCCACTTCATAAGGTTTCATCGATTTTCTAATATCGCCAATCCAAATCCAAATTTTCCAAATTGACTACCTAAGTACAGTAAGTTTATACTACCATCAACTTCAAAGACATGCGGGTAGCAAATCATCTCCGAATCCCAGCCCTCATCTGAAACATCTATCCCTGCTCTCGAATCGTCTCGCGTCCAGTTCAATAAATCTTCAGACCAGGCATACCCTATCCTGTAAGCACGCTCCTTGCTCCGATAACCGGTGCCATATCGGTAACAGAAAAACATGTGATAGATCCCATTTAAATAAATAACATCCGGACTTGCTTGTGCTTCATCAGGCTCTAGCTTATCAGCTATAATGTCTTTATTGACCTTTTGCCAAACAATTCCATCATCAGAAATTGCTAGTCGTATTTTGTAGATGGGCTCAGCTTTTCCCTCAGAAAAAATCCATTTTTTACCGGCAATATAAAAGAGGTATAACTTATTGTTGAATCGCCTTATCTTGGGACCACTTAAAATAAAAGGTTCATCTATGCTATAGGATAAAAGTGGTCCTTCCCCAATCTTGTGAAAGATTTCACCGTCATCGCTTTTCGCTATACCTATCGCAACATTAAAGGGAACGGAGTCACATCGAGTCCAGCCGCCGTAATAGGCTAAATATTCTTGCTTGTGATGTATCACTGAGACTGGATAGATTCCAAACTCATCGAACGTTCCAAGATCTCCAAGCGGTATTATCGGTTGGGAACTTATCTTGATAACCTTATGGAGGTTATTTCGATCCACATCAATAAAACCGGAATTACTAATATACTGCCCAGACGGATCTGGCTTTGGGCGAGATGAGAAGTAAATTCTAATAAACTTGGGGAATATTAGGGTCGACGGTGCTTGGGCAAACTCTTCCATCCATACTGGTCTTTTATGCTCAGCCGGATTAAATAGAATTCCTATCTTTCTCCATACAAACTTAGTCATATTGTTAACGAGCATTTCCTTTTTCACACAGAAGAAAAATGCTCGAACATAGGTCAGGATATTGCTGACCAAGTTGATAACAACCCTCAAGGTATTCTTTTGAAATAATATTTGTAACAAGCAACTGATCCCACTGGAAGTTAGCCAATGCCTTGAAGAAAATGCCTGATCTATGTACGACATTTAGACCCGCCGTCCTCGCATCTCTTTCCAGGGTATCCAATGAATATGTAATCCGATGGCCGTGCTCTTTCTCAGATGAGGTGATGGCTGCGTTGTGATCAAGTAAGCCCATCTTCACAGCGATTTGCCTAGAGGGCGCATTGGCGTTCGGACACGTCAAAAATAATCTCCCGCCATCTGAGAGCCACTCAGAATTAACTCGCCTCAATACCGATATGGGATCGTCAAGGTGCTCTAAGACATGTGTTAGTATTATATTGTCATACTTTTTTATGAGCTCCAGCTCCTCGAGGACAGAATGTATGAACATCACCTTATCCCCTAACAAACTCTTAGCTTCCTTCATCGCTTGGTCCGATGCTTCGACACAAGTAATGTCATTAAAGTAGGGGAGTAAGAGTTTAGTGAAATCACCTTTAAAACTGCCCAGCTCCAATAAGGTTCCTTTTTTGAAAAAAGTGGCAAAAGCTCTTAGCATGAAAGGATGCATAACATCGAGATCAAAATTATACGCATATTTATGATCTGTGCAGTCTTTAAGTTCTTGATTGTAGTCCCTAGCCATTCGAATGATTGTTACAATAAGTTAGTTGCTGTCGAGATAAATCCAATTAAATCTGGATAGTTCTGAAAATACAATACTTTTCATATCAAAGTATATAACAGAAGTAGAGATCTCACTTCATCTCTTGAGTTAAACATCATTACGTCGATAATAGACAGCCATGGAACGAAATCATTGGCAAATTGCTGGTATTTGATCTCCTTTGATTTTAAAAAAAATAAGTCTATTTTTTCACGATTGAATGTGTCTTTATTGTAGAGAGTCATTCCACCAATTGAATTAAAGTACATATTCGCCTTTTTGGTTTTACATATTGCTAAAACCTTTTCTTCAGCTTTCAGTTCATGATCGATTCGAATTTCAGATGACACAATTAGTCGAGTTTCAATCTCTAAATAATCTTTTATTATATGTAACGAATTATTAAGAAATTTATATAGGTTTGTTTCTTCAAAGAGAATAGCCGCATTAATAATTGGGAAAACCTCTTTGAATTGCGGGGCATTCCTGTAGGACTCCTTGATTTTATTTATCAAGGTTAGCCGTTCTTCTCTCCAAGTTACGGCAATGCTCCTATCCCTAATATCTAAATAATCGGGGGCACCCTTTAAGGGAACTGTAATCAACACCTCTTTTTTGTTCACTAGAATTCGGTTTCGATTAATCCACCCTTTTTTTGTGTACTTAATGTTGTCATAGATCACAAACTCATCTACTGCATTCATAAGTTGGTAATATCCGATATACGGAAATAGATAGGGCTGCATTATCGCAATTTTCATAACCACTCCCCTTCTATTTGGTCAACATAACAATATAATTCAGCGAAGATGTAAGCTTGGTGCCGCAGAATCCAACGCAGATATGACTAATTGGCTTATAGATTCTACCTCTCTCTCAGAGAGCTCTGCAGCAAGCGGCAGGCAGAGAACTTTTGAAGCTATGTCCTCAGCAATAGGCATTTCTGTTGACTCCACGTAATTGAGTTTATTGAGCGCAGGATAAAAGTAGCGTCGGGGGAAAATCTGATTTTGGTTAAGAGTACTCATCATTCGAAGCAGCATTTCTTCTGTATTAAGAATTATTGGATAATATGCATAATTATAATCTAATGCGGAGGCAAAGCCGGGACGTCTAATATTCGGATGATAAGATAGATGAGAATCATATATCGAGGATAAATGTTGCCGCTGCTTTATAATAGCAGGCATCTTGGGCAGGAGGCAGAGCCCCATGGCCGCGTGCAATTCCGACATTTTCCCATTAATACCTAAACCATAAAAATCCTCCGGTCCTTTATGCCCAAAATTGCGCATATAGGATATGCGATGTGCGAGCTGATCGTCAGACGTGACAATTGCTCCTCCTTCTACAGTATGAAAAAGCTTAGTTGCATGAAAACTCAGAACGGAAATGTCCCCAAATTCAAGTATTGAGCGATCATTAAGCTGAGTGGCAAAACTATGTGCTGCATCGTAAAGGACTTTCAATTTATATTTTCTAGCTATGTCAGCAATTGCGTCAACGTTGCAAGCATTGCCGTAAACATGCACTGGGAAAATAGCTGTCGTCCTTTTAGTGATTGCGTCGCTGATTTTTTGAGGATCCAAACAGAGGGTGTCAGCATCAATGTCAACGTATTTAGGCTCGCAACCTTCCCATTTAATAACAGAAGTTGTTGCAACATAAGAAAAAGGTGTTGTGATTATCTCGCCCGATAAGCTAAGTGCTTTAATAGCGATCTGAAGCCCCACTGTAGCATTGGATGTGCAAAATAAGTGTTTTACACCTAGATATTTTTTTAATTCGTTTTCAAGCTGGGTAACAAAAGGACCATGATTTGTTACCTGTCCCGACTCCCAAATTTTTTTCAGGTAAGAACAGTATTCATCTAGATTCGGCAGGTAGGTTTTGGTAACGTTAATCGCCATAAAAAGAGTTTTTAATTTTCAGACAAAAGCCACATATTGCCAAGTGAAGGAATAATGTAAAGAGTGTCGCTTGGAATACCAGGTAAAGTAAAGCGGTAATTTGTCGATGTAAGACAATGCTTTTTTAGCTATCTTAGCATCTTGCGCTTAGAGCATGATTTTATAACAGGACTAGTGTGATCAACTTGCCAGCACGTAAGTACTTCAACACGACAACACTTAACGTAATCCTTTCGACTTTACTAATAACAATAATTGGGATCGATGTCGTCTATGCTCCTATGAATAGAGATGCGGGCGCCTATCTCACAGTTGTAAAGCGTATGTACCAAGGGGAGGTCCCTTATCGAGATTTTCCCATGGGGTACACCCCTTTGGCTTTATATTTTTTTATGTTTGTCATGAAGGTTATTCCCATAAAAAATGCCTATGCTGCCTATCTTGGTGCAACGATCCTCGTTCAAACTTTATCCTCATTAATTTTTATCAGCATTCTTGGAAAATTTGGAATTTCGTTTTCTAAGAGACTGCTATGCGGCTCTATCTTACTATTTTCTTCGTTGTTTCTTCAGGGTGACTTACTAGTATTAGAACCTTTTGTTGTATTTTTTGCTCTTCTTGCCGTAAATGAGTTGTTAAAGATAGAGAACCGTCATCTTAGCGGTTATAAAGTAGGTGTATTAGCAGGACTCTGTGTTCTTTCAAAGCAGTACGGATTGTTACTTCTTCCGGCGCTTCTTGTTTACTGTATAACGTTGCCGCAGACTTTAATTCGACGACTTCACTTATGCCTGGCAGTTGTTTCCGGATTGATATTTATTGTCTGTGGTTCTGCTCTTTCCTTCCTGTACTTATATGACCTTAAAACTGCAGAATTTATCAGACTGATTTTGGGGGATGGATATATCTTCCACCCAGTCCAGTTTTCTACAATCCCAAACGCGCTATTATTTATTTCACCTGCTCTTTTCTCTGTCTATGTGACATCGCGAATAACTGAATTAAGTCTTAGATCATTTATTGTGCTTAATTACACCGCATTGCTTCTGTTTCTTACCCCGCTACTGATTCGCTCTTATACTCATTACTTTATTCTTGTCCTTCCATGGGTTCTTGGTCTATATGCATGTCATTTTACTCACTCTGGTAGGAGCCTACTAAAGTCTCACCGAATTAATCAATTAGCTTTTAGTCTTGCTTCGCTGGTGTTTTCTTTTTTCCTTATATGCACATGTTATCGTAGTGGTGAGTACCTCCTTTATAAGCCTAGAGAAAGACAGTACTCAAACTCTCATCTTGTGGATGAGATGATACCCCCCGGTGGGAAAACCGCTGTTTTTGCGGATCCCAGCCTATGCTTTCTTACCAAGTCTTTTTTGGTGACTGAAATTCAATGTCAGCGATGTGGCTGTGGCTTCTATGACACGATCAATCTCACGCAGGCGGAGGGCCTAATAAGTAACTCCGATTTTCTTATCGGTAATGATGCTGCGGGTTCAAGCTGGTTATATCTAAAGCTCCTGTTTGAGAGCAATTCAATAAACTTCTATACTTATCTCTCTGAACAGGGGTTTAAATTGAATCCCAGAGGAAATAAGATGGTTCAGGTTTGGGAGCGGAAGACATGAGTAATTCAAGAATTTTTAGCTAGGATTTAATAATTTACTCTTATGCGATTTTATAAAGATGAAGGACTCTAGTGATATGAAATCTAGCTCAAAAAAGATGTTGGTATCTATTGTAATCCCGGTTTTTCAAAACAGTGAAACTATCGCTTTAATTTATCGTGATATCCGAAAGGTGTTCCATGAAGTTCTTATGCATTTAGAGTTTGAGATATTATTTATTGACGATGGTTCATCAGACGGATCCTTTGATGAAATTAAAAAATGTATGGATAAAGACTCGAGGGTCAAGGCTATTCAATTCTCCAGAAATTTCGGACAAATGGCAGCCATTCTTGCTGGATGGCGAAAGGCTAGAGGAGATGCGGTTGTTAATGTCTCTGCAGATTTGCAAGACCCCATCTCGCAAATTGGTAACATGGTTCAGAGTTGGGAAAAGGGCTCCGATATTGTTGTCAGTTTCAGGAGCAAGAGAACAGATCACTGGTTTGCCAGACTAACTTCCAATCTCTTTTATCGATTAATGCGAATGAGTTATCCTCAAATGCCTTTGGGAGGTTTTGACTTTGCTTTAATAGATCGGAGACCTCTCGAAGCGATAAATCAACTTAAGGAGCGTAATCGGTTTTATCAGGGTGATATATTTTGGGTCGGTTATTCAATAACATTCTTGCCATATACTAGATTAAAGCGCGAATTTGGCAGGACTCAATATACACTTTTACGGCGAATCCATAATTTTTGGATTGCTTATCTCAATGTCAGCTATATGCCGATACGTTTCATGTCTATGCTGGGGTTCCTATTTTTCATGCTTGGAGTTGCTTACTCAGTAACCGTGATTTACGCTTACTTCTTCTCAAGTACACCTTTTGTCGGCTGGGCACCTTTGATGATCTTAGTCTTAATGATCGGGGGCTTGAGCATGCTTATGCTCGGGATTATTGGAGAGTATATATGGAGAATATATGATGAGGTCAAGAACCGCCCGCAATATATCATTAAAGATGAGCAACTATAGTTATTCTTAACAACTGCTTTTCCTCAAAAAAACAGGCATGAATCTCAGCAGCCGGGGCGCATTCTTAAGACGAGTGGCGGTAACTAAGGTACCAAAGTTTGCAGAAATCGAGACCGTTAAAAATCTATTAAGGAAGGACTGCCTTTTCTTCTCTTTTTATTTTGCTAGTCAAAAACAGAAAATAAATAGCCTTTAATGAAAACATCAGCCAGGCAAATATATCAACATACTGAAAAAGTATGATGCTGATATAAAATATTGAAATCTTCCATCTCTCTGAAAGATTAACCCGTATTAGCGCGTATAAAGTTGGTGCTAAGATAAGGATCTCTTCGTACATGCCGATATGGGGACTAAAGAGTAGATATCCCGCATACCCTATTATTATAGAGCTCTGCCCTAGTTGTTCGAGCGACTTTCTGCCGTACCGACTTTTGAAAGCGAGAACAATAGATAGGATAAGAAAGAGGCAATATACCGCGGTATTCACTATCTCTATATTAACTTGACCAAAAAATAAGTTAGAAGCTGTGGCAATTTCACTGTTTTTCCAAAATTCATAAGAGCTAGGCAGTATTCCTGTAGCATAAGACGTTCAATTATTTAGATAGTCGAAAACCCAAACAGGGGTTAGCCATAGGGATAAAAATCCCCAAGCAAGTAAAATAGTAAGAAATAAAATTATGATGGAAATTAAATATCCATGAGTAATTACGACAGGTAGAGCAAGTAGCAAATATTGGGGTTTGATACTTAGACCGACTAACATCAACACAGCTATAAATATAGATAGCTGGGTTGGCTTGTTATTTTTTTCAACCAACTGACTTTGCAGATACAAAAGAGCTGCCAAAGCAAAAATCGATGTTTGCCCAAGATAGCAAGCATTAATAAACGGCAAGGAACAAAACATAGCTATTATTACGGATAGGAAAATCAATCATTACCTAGAATACTAAGCAGTTACCATAGGAACGTTAGAAGTGTGTTTAACTACCTTAAAGCAAGAAGTGAATATTTAGCCTAAAGGTGTACTTGAGCAGGTTTAGGGCGTGTTTTTTGGTGGTCCATTGAGAGCGAGGCTTTAGGGAATGAGTATTATATGGCAAAAGGGCGTGTTTTAGGCGGGATTTAGATAGACCCCTAAAAAGGCCGCCTAAATATGGGCCTGAAATTTAGTTAGAATATTCTGGATCTATCTCTAGAGCCGGTTCAGAAGGCGGCGCCCGAGCTAGTGGAGCTGGCGGTTTAAAAGCTTTAAGGCGGAGGGAGTCCATTATTTTCTTAACCTCAGCCGTGTTTGTAATGAAGGCTATGATACGCATTGTGTTTTTGCAGTTGGGGCATTCTAGTGGATCGATCTCGAAGACTTTTTTCATGCAAATTGCCCAAGAACTCTAGGGGCTCGAATTCATGTGCAACACCGTCCTTAGTGCTATAGGTAACGACATTTTCTTTGAAGGTGAGTTTCTCTAGTGAGATAGGACCGCGCTCTATGTAGCGTGCTACGAAGCGTTTACTTTCGGCATCGCCGTAAGCTTCTCCGAGCCAGA
>CAZFXN010000073.1:0-9683 GCA_964523015.1 uncultured Bdellovibrionales bacterium
TTGAGAGGCGAGGAGGCGAGATCTCGCATCTTTACCAAAAATCGAGGTGCCATTTAAAAAGAATTTTTGTAGGGACTCGTAAGCCCTTTAATGGGTCTTAATTCAAGTTTGATCTTAGCTTAAGAGGATGCTCCTGGAATCCTGTCAAGCGAAAAATAAAAAATAGTGATCTTTTTTTGTGTAGGCACTAGTAAAAATCGCCACCAACTTTAGATGAGAATGTTAATAAAATTGATCCAAGTTACTTCTACGTAGAAGTAACTATTTATCTTAAGAATAAGATTATCTCTCTATCCCGGTAAGGACTTTTGAGTTCTAGAGTCGATTAGCTTTAGGAATGAAAACACTGGAGGACGCGGAGAGCGCGGAGTTAGGAGAGCACGGGGTTAATTCTAGGACTATTTCTTCGCTACTTATTTTTTCTCCCCATCCTCTTTGTCAGTAACATCGATAGCTGAACCCTCTTTATAAGATTTCTTAAAGTTATTAATGGCCTTTCCGAGACCACTTCCTAACTCAGGCAGCCGACGAGTTCCAAAAAGGAGAACAATCAGTATTGCAATAACGGCTAACTCTAATGGACTAAGTCCTAACATTGGTTTTCCTAGAAAGATTACGCTGTGGTACTGTTATTATGATTAAATTATCATGAAAGGTCAAAGGATCTTCTACGGCTGCTCTACTCCTTAACGTATGGTACACACTGACTTTAATGTAAGGAATAACTTTCAGTTGGCAATTGCCTTCTCCGTTATATTTCATCTAGTTTTTTTACTGACCATCAAAACGCAAAGCGAGATTATCATCCCGACAAGGATGACTATTCGGTTCGTAGAGCCGACACAGTCCAAACCATCTAAGCAGATCGTTTCCCCTTCCGATATTCAAAATAACCTAATTCCAGAAAAGCAGAGCTACCTCTCAGATACAAACAATCAAGTAGAGAAAGAGATGCTTAAGCGCGGAGATGCCGGTGGTATTCCTGGTGAAAGAGCGCCAGAAAAAGCAGTGCCCGAAATAAAAGAAGTGCCTAAAAAGGAGGCCTCGAAAAAAGAAACTGAAAAAAAAGAAATCGAAAAGAAAGAAGTCCCTCAAAAAAGGCAAGAACTAAAACTCTCCGATCAAGGACTCCTAGCAAAATACAGTACCAACTCTCAAGCTAATAAAAAGCAGAATCAAGATTCCGATCAGCAAGAGCTCTCTCAACAACCTAGAGAATTTTCAAGAGCAACAGGTACTGGAGCTGCATTTTTTGGTACCAGTGGTGTACCTGATTACCTTCCACAGTTACCGGATGGAGATTTAACTCTCCTAAATACTAAAGCATCACAACATGCAGTGTTTGTAAGGCGCGTAGCTTCAAGAGTATTTGGAGAGATGCGACAATCAGGATGGGATTATTTACTAGCTCAAGATATCTATAGAATCAAAGAGATGGTCACTGTCGAAGCAGTATTAGATCTCGCTGGTAAAATTATATCAATTAAAATAACTGATGGATCAGGCAGCTCAAAATTTGATGAGATCCTTTTAGCCGCAGCAAAAAAAGGAGCAGAAGATAAAAACCCACCACCATCAGCCGTAGCAGAGGATGGGAATATCCACTTTATCTTTAAGTCTCGATCCTGGACGAGACCAGCAATGTCACGGAGTGGTCAGCCAACTGAGCAGAGGTGGTTATTGCTTGGGACTGGATTGAAATAGACAGTAGAGAAAAATACTATAGAAAAAAATTGGGCTCAGGATTGCTCCTAAGCCCAAAGGTCAGATTGGGGGAACCTGATCTTCTTTAATTACATAACAAGTTATGCAATCAATATCTGCGAAAGTACCATAAATGTGGGAGGATTTCACACAATTTTTGAAAAATAGTGGTTTTTGTTAGGGGGGAGGTATGTTGAATATGTTTAATGGGTTAGGTTGGCAGCAATAGATCTAAATGCCCTAAGCGTAAACAAAATCCACGTTTGCAGCTGTATTATTAATTCGATTTTTTACTTATTTATACGACGTGCAGATAATCGTTCTCTTATGATCTCCATGCTCTAGTACTTTCCGCTAAACTCTCTAACATTCCGAAGAATAGACTAAACCTCCCCTTTATAAGACCATTTTCATAGGATACCTCTTCTGTTAATCCGGTAGCTAATTTAGCCTGTGCTGCTGTCCAATCTTCTCTTGCGCCATTAATTGCCCACAGCTCTCCGAATTCTTTAAAGTCAATTAAGTTAATAGACTTATACGCTACTGCATGAATAGCGTTTTTAATCTGCTCAATGCCTTCTCTGGTAAGCTTAAGTTCTACTTCATTATACTTAAATACAGCAACCTCAGGAAATTCGCCTTGCTGAAGTGCGGCATATGCAGGTCTCATTTTCATATGATCTTTATTCGTAATTTGAGCCATGAAATCGCTACAAACAACGCTGTCTTTTGTTACAATATAGTTTCCCTTTGCATCCTTTTCTCCTCTAGCAAATCCAACCCCTTTATAAATCAGATCAATATGATCAGCATTAATATTACCAAATAATCCCGAGCTCTCATCCATCATCTTTAAGATACTATTTCTGACATGAAGCCGAAGCATCATCTCCTGGTCCATCAAACGCCCAGCTGATACTGCCAGTCGGATATTCCTTTCATCCCAACTTGAGACAGATGACTCTCGTCTCTCTGTTACCCTATGTGCATTGTCACCATCACCCGACTTACTATACTTACTTTTAAGATACTCTTTGTCATTACGTCCAACGACAGCATAATGCAATTCTAGGTTTGAAATCCTATGGCCAAGCTGCTTACTTGCGCCTCCACACAATCTAGCCATCTGAAGTTTTACAAAAGCTTCGCTTGTTCCCTGAAAGATTGTAGGATCACTACCATAAACAAAGGCCTGCAAAGGATCTCTCCAGGCATCCCCTTTCTTTAAATCATTAATGCCCTTTTTGTTCTCTGGTTCATCTGCAGCTCCACTACCTTGGCGAATGTTTGGTCCTCTCCCGCCACCACCACTACCACCTCTATCGTCACGATTACCATAATCCGATCCCTGTCCCCGTTGCACGCTCCCTGACCTACTCAATCCTTGCTCTGGCTTATCAGGGCCATGCATTGCGGCATTTGCAACTTCACGAGGACTTACTCCCATTTCGGCGTGAACAAGATCAGGACCTGTGGCATTATCCTGTCTCTGTTTTGACTTTCCTGTTTGTATTTCAGTATCTGCAGCATCACGTGCCCAAAGAATCCCTTTTAAAACTTCGTGAAGCTGTGATTGACTAACATCAGAATTCGTTCGATTTACATCCGGGTGCACCTTTCTTATTAATGTTCCTGATGCTGTTAATACATCGTTTCTCGAGGCATCATATGGTAACCCAAGTATTTTAAAAGGATCCATACCGCTTGAATCTGTGTCTTTCTTGCTCCACTCTGAAATAACTCTATCTACAATACTGTTTAATTCTACTGCTCTTGCAGATGCAGCGGTATCTGTCCTTCCCGGTGCGTTGGCTGTATCTACCATATCTTACTCTTTATAGATTAAAGTTATCTTATTCATCTGAATTCGCCATTTTATTTACGGCCTCAGAAACTCCACCTAAACTATCTGCATACTTACCCGCATCTGACATAATGGTGGCAGGATTGTATGAGGAACCACCTGCCGGCTCTAATGACATGTCGGCATCTCTGGTTCTCGCGGTAGCGGCACCACTTAAGCCACCAATTTCCCCTGATGATGCGGAGTAAATCCCTCCAACTGATTGCGAAAATCCATCCCCATATTTAAGATCTTTGGCAGCAGAACTAGCATCAGATCCTAACATTCCATTCATAGCCATGCCTTGCATGTTGGTTGGTTTCTGCCCAGGATCAAGATATCCAGCACCAAGACCAATTGCTGCCGCAAAATCTGAATTTGATTGAGCATAATTATTAGCTGAATCCCACGCTGCCTGCTCACCAGCAAAAGACGCCCCAGATTCACCACGACTTGCCTTAAGGCCAGCGATACTTGATCTGGCTTGTGCATTAAATCCCGCTTCAGTTTGAGCAATCTGATTCCGTGCATGAGCTAAACCTTGCTGGTTGTATCTTACCGCCTCTCCATGTCTGTTTTGATCCACTAAATATCCGGCAGTACTAGCCCCCAAATTAGCGAGTATTCCATTTTTATCCCCAGTGCCTTTTACTTTATCAGCTGCCCAACCAGCAACTGATCCACCTAATGTAGCAAGAGATCGATTAACACCCATAGCAGAATTCATAACTCCAGCTGCTTTATCTTCAAGGTGACCAAGAGTTCCAAACAAACTACCTTTTGTTTGCGCAGCCGATGAGTAGATACTCCCCCCCAGTTGTTCGTTAGACTTTCCTAGCACGCCAGCTGCTAGTCCATCTTTTCGCATCGCACTCGCAAACGCCTCTTGTCGGCCAGTTGCTTGGGCCATCTTCATCTTTTGTCCAAGATCTGCGGCGGCTGCTTGACCGGCGGCACTACCACCTGGAGAGGCAATTTGGCCGATTGCAGAACTGATCATCCCGGCAGCCCCTGATTTTGCGCCGAGTACTAGTTGTCCTGTCACTGCTGGAATTGCAAAATAAAGCGCTGACATAATATAGATGTAATATGTATTCGACATATCAAGATCGATATTATTTGAAAGTTTTAATAATCGATCGACAAGAGCTGTCATCGGCTCACCCCATAAGACAGGCATAGAAACTTGTGGGGTGTAAGTTGTAATCATTGAGGAATCAAAATACCCCGGCTCTATGCAAGTTGGGTTTAGATTTTTAACTGCAAAGATTGCTTCATTAATCGTTCCACTAGCTAAACTATTACTTGTCATAGCCCAAACAGAGCGTTCAAGAATAGTAACCATGGCAAATCCTAGATCCCATAACTTAACCCAGACCCAAAACTGCATCCACTGAAACATTGCTCCATGCATCCCTGGAACAATTACAAGAACAGCAGCAAATGGATAGGCAATTGCCAAAAAGTAAAGAAGCTTTCCTTGGAAATACGGCACCATTAAGGCCCAAGTATATAACTCGCCATACTTTGATACCTGGCCATTAATACGTTGAAAGTCCTGTACGTTTTTTACAGTTTGCTGTCCACTGGTTAATCGCTGCTCAGTAATCTGAGATGGTGCAATCTTTAATTCATTTCTAAATAAATGAATTAAAATTAAATTTTCGAGATATTTTGGAGCCTCTACAATTCCGATTTTTTTCCCAGTATCTGGATCTTTTATATCCCATCCATAAAGCATCTGTGCGGCGTATGCTCCAGGCAACATGTCTTGAGGAGCGGATCTCAATAACTGATAAGTTATCTGAGAAGCTTCCCATCGTATCCCTTGCATAAGCATTATAAAATACGTTCGACAATTCAATACTTCACGAACATCTCCCATCACATTTTGATTTATTTTATATTGTTCATGAAGTTCATCGTAGTAAGTTTTAATCCCGCTCTCTAAACCTATAGAGTTATTATTATTAGTTTGAGCTGCAATGTTTTTAAGTGCTTTTGGAGTTGGCATTGATTTTGTCTCTAGCCTATCCATTAGATTGAAGGCTGGTCCCTCATAACTATTTGACACGTCAGTTGACCCACAGTTAAAGCTATTCATATATAGCTGACCGGGTGGGGCTGGTGGACCAATAAATCCTGGATCAACTCCTTTTAAAGTCATCACATAACCATTAATGTCAGTACCATGTGAGTAGGTAGCAGCAGTCATCTCTTTTTTATCGATTGATTCCATGAACAATGCACCACACTCGCTGGCCATAAATTGCGAAAAGAGTTGGCGAACATCATTATTAGCTACCCGTGCCGCAGTTATACTCTGTACAAATTCCCATTTAATATTAGTAGTCAGATCCCACATTCTAAGACTATCATCTACCTCGACATCAGAGATATCTGAAAATACATTTGAGTTTTCTCCTGGAGAGGCAGGGCGCGCTCTTGAAACACCCATGATCCATACTAGTTGCTGTATTGTGTCACTAACAACATGATCAACCATTGCAAAGAAAGAGGAAACACAAGCAGCATCTGAACAGGAATCAATACTGGAGCCTGATTCAGGTGGACCATCCGATCTTGGGTGCATTCCATTACGAATAATATAGTTGTCATTTAGAAGTCCGACTTCAGCGAGCTTCCAAACTTCTTTCATATCGCGAAGCCCCATTGATTCATTCTCTGAATCAACACCAACTCGCCAGGCCACTCCCTGAACTGGTGTTCGTGCGTCAGTAAGCCAGAAAAATACTGCTGGACCAACAGCAAGCCAAAGATACATCCTTGGTGGCATCCCCATAGCCATACTAATAATGATCGTTATTCCAGCTATGACGTAAGCAAGAATACCCCAGGTGCCGAGACCGCCACTATGTATAAGGTGAAGCCACTCTGCCTGAGCATAGTAACCAAGGGTACTAAAGGCTGCAGTAATTGCATTAAATGCTGAGGCTGGACATGCCTCTCCGCAAGCAAGATAGTCTTGAGGACTTGGTCCAGACTGGGCACTAAGTACAAAACTAAATATTTGACTAACTAAATCCATATAAAACTTTCAAAAAACCACTATTAAATACTATCTCTGTCCATCCTGTATTAAATTCGCTCCTGCTTGAGCAGCAATCTGATTGTTTCTGTCAGTGCGCTCAAAGTTTGCTAAAACATACTCTCTAAGCTGTGCATTTACTCTCTCTATTTCAAACTTAATATCTCGCGAACCAACGGTGCGATAAATTAAATCCTTGGCAAGATTCTCTATATTACCACCTACGTTAATACCAACACTTAAGAACTCTACGGTTTGCTCTGCAATTGCAGCTCTCGTTAACCACTCCCCTAATGCCAGTAATCTAGATAAGTGATAGAGTGATTGGAAAAATACCTTGCCGCCATCGTTTCTTAGCTCTTCATAGAATTTTTTAAAGTCACCATTATTTTCAACTTTATAAGGCCCAACATTTTTTACTGGACCACAAAATAGCTTTGTTTCTTTTGGTGCCGGTGATTTTTCATGATTTAGATAAAATAGTTCATAAAGGGATCGTATTCCTACTATAATGGCAGGGGTCATAGAGAATCCTGGGGTTGAAACTCGCTTTAAAAACTCTGAGCTAACGTTGCCTATTCCATCTGCGCCAGGTTGTTTTTCAGGAAGTCTTTGAAAATTTGAGGGATCTGAAGAGGCCGACCCAGTCAGTGCAGTATGTGCATTTACATGAGTGCAATATCTCTCAATAATATCACGTAGGGAATTAAATTTCTCTATTATTAAAAGCTGGTAAGAATCCGCAGGTGATTTAACACCATGAATCATCCTATATCTATTCTCTAAAATACCATCTCCAAAAGTGCCTCCACCAAAGATTCCTCCTAGCGCACCACCTAAACTAAACTCGATATCTCCATAGATATCCTTAAAGGCCTGCTTAACCTCTGCTAACGTTGCTCCATTTTCACTTGTATCGATCTCTTCCTTAAAAAGTATAGCTGTAAGTAGGATCTTTTTATCATCACTTCCCTCAAACCCCGGATTATCTGAGAATTTAAGTCCTGTTACACTTCCTGCTGACCCACCTGCTCCAGAGCTTTTTTTACCATCATCTTTAGCACACCGCTGATGAGCTTTGGCAAAGCCAGCTCCGTCTTTAAGATTTTTTTGAATACACCAGTAGTATGTTTGGTAGGCTACTTGCGATCCTTCAAACTTATCAGTCGCTAAGCTAAATGCGATATTTTGGAGCATTGTATTATTTGTAAGGTTAGCAGCCTTCATCCTGGCATTAGCTTCCCCTTGGGCTACTGCACTCTCAGCTAAGAAAAGACTTACATCTCTAACAACTTGTGGGGAGCTTAGGTTATCTTGTGACATATTGACTGCGTCAGTATTCCAAAGATAATCACTCTCAGCTTTCATAGATCCAGGAATTAAAGCTTGGAGTGGAATCCCTCTTGAACCAGGAACTATCTGAGTTTCAGCAAAAGGAGAGTTACATGTAGGTGAGCCTGTACAAGGATTATTGGAATTTAAATGGATCGCGGCTATATTATTTTGAATATTATCAGTGATTGAGAATCCACTAAATTCATTCTCAGGATCTATTAAGGAATCTTGAAAGTCCCCGTTAATTATATCGCGGTAATACTTGCCAAGCGGCAATCCAGGCTCCGCTACAGCTTCATACTGCTCTTCTCCGGATCCACCACCAAAGAAGCCCCCTCCAAAGCCAGGAGGAGGTGGAGGCCCTATTGGTGGCAAGCTCTGCCCCCAAGCACTTGTTACGACAAGCGAGGTTAGTGTGAAAAGAAATACTATGCGCAACAATTTACTCATCACTATTTCCCCCCCTTACCTTTCATAAGGTTGGTGACCTCTTCTAGATAAAAGGCCCGACGAAATCCATTTTCAACTACGACTTTTTGTGGCGAGTTATGAGTCATAATTAAAGTTGCTGGTACTGCTGATACATTTAATTTTTTAGCTAGTTTTATACCGCCTCTAATTGGAAAAGTAATTCCAAGGGTATCTTTATACTCCTGTAGATCTTCACGAGATGCGTTATCTAAAGAGAGCGCGACAAACTTTATTTTTGGATCATCTTTAATCACTGCGTAAAATGCAGCGATCTCAGGCAATACAAGACGTGAATTCTCATCATCCATCTTAAAAAAGAAATAAACGTCAACTTCACCAAATGGATCTTGTGGTACGGTATCTTTAAGCGCTACTTGGACATCATCTCTAGCTTTCTCTTCATCAAATCCCTGCTCAACTACTGCTGGTGCTTCGTCATCAAGCAACTCTTGCTTTTGAATCATTCCCTCTGCACTCATCGCTTTATTAACAAGCGCCATTACTTCATCTGTTTTTGTCTGAACACCTTTAAGATATTTTACGTACTGCTTAGCGTACTTTTGGGCTAATTCAGTATCACCAAGCTCTAATGAAGCCATCATTGCTCGAAACGGTGCTGGAGCATCTTCACGTCCAGGCAGAGGAACGTTCTGATCAGGATCACCATACATCTTTACGATTGCATCTTTGCTGTTAGGCATTACTGTTGGAGCGGCAGTAGCTGGTGATTGAGCAGCTTGGCCCTTAGTAGAAACTGAAGCTTTTTCTAATTTAGGTTTATTACTACGCTTTTCAAAATATCCAATCTCTGGAGATGCAGTAGCAGTGGCCTCATCAGTAAAAACTGTTTTTGCAGAATTGTGATTATAGAAATTGATTACGTTTTCGGCGCGGAGAGATTCTCCGGTTAACAGAAAACCAAACAGAAAAATATGAAGGGTTATTACTCCCAGCTTCATTAAAACCAAACCATCAAAAATCGACTAAACCGTGTGCCTATGCATTGAACTTATGCGTACTCATATATAGTTATGGGGTGTCTTAATCTGAGTGTATCTTACGAATTTTAGCGAGATTTGGTTACTAACTCATTGGAGTCATTATATTTATTTAATTACTAATTTAAACTGATTCTTAGTGAACTCAATCCTACTCTCAGTACTGACCTTATAATTTTGGGAAATATCTTATTTATCGCTCAAATTAGCTTGTTTTATCGCTCATCATGAGCGATAAATAAGATGACTATGAGCGATAAATCATTCAATGATAGGCAAAAGC
>CAZFXN010000074.1:0-9102 GCA_964523015.1 uncultured Bdellovibrionales bacterium
TTCTCGCGGAGTATTCGGTATTAGCGAGAGTTTCCCCTCGTTATCCCCAGCGAAACTGTACATTACCTAAATATTACTCACCCGTGCGCCACTTTACTTGCTCCCTTGCGGGAACTTTCTCGTACGACTTGCATGTCTGAGGCACGCCGCCAGCGTTCACTCTGAGCCAGGATCAAACTCTTGAGTTTAATCTAACTCTGCTACTCTGCGTACTAACGAGTGATCGTTTAGTACGACTTATGAAACTTTTTTACTTAGCCATTCATCGAAAGCCAACGAGTCTCCTTTCAGAATTCTCGCTGCTACGAATATTAAGCATTAATCAAATTACATTGACTGGGTATCAAATCTATTTCGATCTGATGACTTCTACTCTTAACCAAATTGTCAAAAAACAAACAACATCATAAGACATCATAAGAACTGCGCACAAAACTACCACGAACCATCACAATGTGGCTCGCGGTGCATCCTTAACGCCCAAGAAGGAAGCCCTTCTTAAGGCACTGTTTTTACGAGTAAAAACTCAGTATATCCAGCTAAAGATCGCGCTTTCCGCGCTAGCGTTCTTAAGAGTTGGGGAAGGTATCAGAATGGTTGGGGTGTGTCAACGCTTCCCCAATCTAATTTTTACAAAATAATTACAACTACTTGCCAGGTTATTTTACGGTATCCCGTTTTATTTTGTTTAACACGTTCAACTAATTAGAGCATTAGCTGACCAATTGTGAAACACTCTTAAAATAGAGATTATTTAACCTACTTAAAGCTACTGAAGACTAACTTATAAGAAGTGATATTTCAATAAGAAATTTTTCTGGCTCGTAAGGCTTTCTAAGAAACATGACATGCTTATCATCTTTAATGTCAGCAGTCTCAGCAGAGATAAAATCTCCAGAACATAATAAAATTGGGAGCGTTTTTGATTTCTTACGAAGAGCTCGATAGGTAGTGACACCATCAACTCCGCCAAGATTTACATCTAAGATCACAAGGTCGATCCTAAGCTCTGAAAACTTCTCTAGGGCGTTCTTGGAGCTAGATACTGCCTCCACAACAACCCCATAGCTATGAAGAAAACTCTCTGTTGCTTTAAGGACAAACTCGTCGTCATCTACGAGCAAAACCTTTTTACCCAAAAGATTTGGATACTCTTCTTCTTTCATCCCTAATTTCCTTTCAATGAAAATATCTGCTCTCCATTGGCGCCCTTAGTGAAACCTAATCGCTCGGTATTAACCAAGTGACATGCTAGTTTCATGACAGTTTCCGGATCTTCAGAAATTCCTTTTGCTATCTCCTCCGCCCCCATCCCAGCTTCCTTGATATTTAGAAAATCAAGGATCTTTCTCTGAGCTTCTAAGATTGAAGATGCTGCTTTTTTCCCCGCCTCTACCCCAGGCTGGTGGTAGGCATTAACGTTAATCATCGAAGCATAAAAACCAACTGCCCGCTCGAATAAAGCAATCAACATGCCGACATTAAAAGCATCAACTTTAGAGATTGATATCGTGATTGATTGCCGACCATTTTCATAAAGTGCCTGCCTAGTACCTAGTAAAAATCCGTGAAGGTAGTCACTACTAGTTACCCCTGGTTCAACTTCAACAGCTTTTTTGCTATTCAAAGTATCTCTGTCTGCTTCGACAAAAACTGCAAAGAAATTATTTAAACCGTCACGAAGCTGTTGTACATAGGCATGCTGATCTGTGGATCCTTTGTTTCCATAAACAGCTAACCCTTGATTAACAACCTTTCCATCTAGATCTTTTTCCTTCCCTACACTCTCCATCACTAATTGCTGTAAATACCGGCTCAAAAGCTCTAATCTGTCCCGATATGGCAAAACAACCATAGCCTTTGTTCCTTTGCCGTCCCCTAAAAAATACCACATTAACGAAAGCAACATGGCCGGATTTTGTTTTGGATCTTTATTCCTGGTTAAGATATCCATCTCTTTAGCCCCATTTAGTAGGCCATCAATATCAAACCCTTGAAGAGCTGCTGGTAAAAGCCCGACAGCACTAACTTCACTTGTGCGTCCTCCAACCCAATCCCACATTGGAAACCTAGCCAACCATTTTTCTGTAACAGCAGTTTTATCTAGAGCACTTCCATCACCAGTTACAGCAACAGCGTGTTTATTAAACGAAAGATTAACAGATTCAAATCGTACCTTTGCTTCAATCATTCCATTACGTGGCTCAGGAGTTCCGCCAGATTTAGAGATGACAACAACTAAAGTCGCTGAAAGATTTGGAATGGAGGAGATAGTTCTTTCGATACCTTCAGGATCAGTATTATCAATAAAATAGGGCTTTATCGCATCATTAGCAGATCCTAATGCATTGGCGACAAACTGAGGTCCAAGAGCGGATCCGCCTATGCCGATAATTAACATCGATTCGAATTTAATGCCGGTAGATCCTTTTATCTTGCCAGATAGAATATCGTTCGAAAATTCCTTGATGCTCTCAATTGATTTATCGATCTGATTTTTAATTTCTGCGGTTGGTGCTAGCTTTGAATCTCTCAGCCAATAATGGCCAACCATTCTTTTTTCATCTGGGTTAGCTATCGCACCTTTCTCTAATAGCTCCATACTATGATACGCAGAATTTATTCGTTCTGAATGGTCTTTAAATAAAGAATCAGGAAAATTAACCCGACTTATATCGAATCGAAACCCTGTCTTTGGATCTACAAATTGATACTCCTTAAATCTTATCCAAAGGTTCTCTTTACTATGAACAATCATAATTTCCCTGATCTCGGTCGTTGTCTGTTAAATGATAGGTGGCTCGATCTATTGGTATAGTACCTTTAGGACCAGGTTAAAATAACAATCTTTCTCAGTGGACATACAAACGGTTATGATATCTATTTACCCCTAGATCCCATTTATCACATTCCATGATATAATACCGATAACGGTACTATAGGGCTAAGTATTCGCTCCTTTTTACAAGTGCCTTTATAAGTGTGCTTTTATGAATGACCATGTAGTTTTTTTTAGGGAATTTCTAAATAAGTTTGAAGAGACAGGTTCTGCCGTACCAAGCTCCCGTTGGGCAGCCATGGCAATGACCAACCCACTAAGAAAAACAAACAAAACACAATCAATCCTAGAAGTAGGACCCGGCACCGGATCGGTGACACAGAGTATAATAAAGGACATGGTTGATGGTGATAGATTAACAGTCTGTGAAATTAACCCTCGCTTTATGGCGAGATTAAGAAGAAAGCTATCAAGCAATAAAGATTTTATTAAACATAGTCAGTGCATAGATTTTTTTGAAGGCCCGGTTCAGAACATGCCTGAGGAGACTAAGTTTGATTTGATAGTATGCGCATTACCTTTCACAAACATGAAGGTTTCTATAATTGCAGATATATTTTCTAAACTTGAGAGACTAAGTAACGAAAATACCCATATTACATTCTTTGAATATATCGGATTACGAACCATTGGTCGCATCACCTCAGTTAAGGAGCGACGAGACAGATTAGAACAGATTGATCAATTCTTTGTTGAATTAAACAACAAATACGATCGAGAGACTGAAAGAGTTTGGTTTAATTTTACCCCTATTAATGTTCACACATTAAAAGCTAAACTTGCTGCTTAAACTTAGAAGGATCTATAACCTCTCCGTGCACTCCGTGGTCTCCTGTGTTAATTCTAAATTGAATTAACACAAACCTACGACATGAAATATAAAAATAATGGACACACAGGAGAACACGGAGGCCGCGGAGTTAGGAAATCACTAACAAGAGCACGATGCGTAGCTAAAACTGATACACATAGTAAACCTGGAGCATAAACCCCAACTTCAACCTAGTATGTGTTTTATAATTTATGAAAAAGAAGCAAAGATCTAAGACTCGGTGTTGGTGGTGTTTAAGTCATCCGATCTACATAAAATATCACGATACTGAATGGGGCCGCCCAGTTCATGATGATAGAAAAATATTTGAAATGTTAACTCTTGAGGCGTTTCAAGCCGGGCTTAGCTGGCTAACTGTCTTAAAGAAACGACCGGCATTTCGAAAAGCATTTGTTAATTTTGATCCGAAAAAAGTTTCTAAGTTTGCCAAAAAAGATGTCATCCGCCTAATGAATGATGCTGGCATTATTAGAAACAGACTTAAGATTGAAGCAGCAATCAACAATGCTGCTCGATTTCTTGAAGTCAAAAAAGAATTCGGCACTTTTGATAAATATATTTGGGATTTTACAAAATATAAAACTCTAAGAAATAAAAAAGGAATTACTCAAAAAACAATACCTGCTTCTTCGCCAGAATCTGACGCCTTATCCAAAGACCTAAAAACGAGAGGCTTCAAATTTGTTGGATCCACTATTATCTATGCCCACATGCAAGCAACAGGAATGGTCGATGACCATATGGTTGGTTGTTTTAGGTATAAGGCAAGATAGAACTATCTACAAAGATAACTAAGATTCCATGACTAAAATTCTCAAATCAAATCATGCGGTTGTTATTGGTAGAGCGATTACTAAATTTGGAGATCATGCCTGGGATATAGCCGTTCCAATAGCCCTGACTAAGATGAACCCCGGATCGTTAGCTGAAGTAGCTGCCTATTATTTAGCTACAACTCTATCAGTTCTATTGTGTGCCCCGAGACTATCTCAATGGTTTAACAAAAGTCACCGTTTACAAAATGTAATGGTAGCAATTGCCATGCAAGCAATTGGCATACTTACTGTTACATATTTCTTATATAAGGCGGGCCATGGCAAAACTTCCTGGGAGTTACTTTTACCGATCATAGTCGGAGGAATTATTGCTAAAGTCGGAGCCAATCTCTCTGATATCTCTTTAGCTTCAGATTGGGTACCGACTATTTTTCATCGCTCTACATTAGCTAAGGTAAATAGTCAGATCAGAAGAGCAGATATGCTAATGGAGGTAATCGCTCCAGTTATTGCTGGATTTTTACTGATCATGCCAACTGGATTTAATTTTATAGCGATAGTTAATATTTTTACTTTTATCGCTGAGGCTATTTTATTAACTATTGTTTTTAAAAATGAGAGTGTTCTTCAAAGGGGAAGCGATGAGGGTGGTGATGATAGCTTGATTAAAGAGCCCCGTCGAAATTTTATTAAAAGCTTTAAACTAGCATCAGGTCAGTACGTATTCCCTCTTTTGATCACCAATGCATGTCTCTGGTTTACCGTGCTAACTCCACATGGAAGCTTACTAACTGCCTACTTAAAAGAAGCTATCTTGCTTCCTGAAAGTACCCTTGGAATAGTTCGTGGGCTTGGAGCATTGGTGGGAGTTTTACCAACTTTTATTTATGAGCCACTAAGTAAAAAGTTGGGGATAGTAAAATTAGCAGCATATGCAATCACCTTTCAGATAACCTGTCTTATGGTATCTCTGTTTGCCTTAGCACCATCCTCAATAAATCTATTTCTTGGAGCGATAATCATCTCTAGATTAGGACTGTACGGTTTTACTTTAGCTGAATTAGAGATCTTACAAAGAACGGTGCCCAACAAGATTAGACTAGAGGTTGCCGGGATACGTTCATCAATAAATTACTTCTCTAACTTGGTACTATACGCTTCTGCCTTATTTTTATCTCAAACAAGTCAATTTCCAATATTATGCTGGGCAAGTGTGATTGTAATTTTTATCGGGACACTTATTACTTGGCGTAGATATATGGTGCCGGGCTCAAAAGAGATACAAGAGATGCTTAGTTAGAGTCAGAATAGTTATCAATCACAAACTCAGGGAATCCAAAACCGGAGCGATGTAAAGAGGCCTGGTTAATCTCAATAACTACGAGATCTTTTGAAAAAATCTTACTTGCTAGCTTTACTTTATCTTTCTCAAGTTGCCGTCCTTTATCCTGAGAACTCTTAACTAATCTTTTAAAGTAATAATAAAAATCATTATCGGTAGTAGCATTCGTTCTTTCAAAGTGTCTTAAAATTTACCAACAAAAACTTGAGCCAATAAGTAATAATTTAGGACGGAGAGCATCTGCTGAGCTAGTAACTTTAGTGTTAACTTTAGGCGCAGTTTTTAAAAGCAGATCTGGAAACTAAAAATTAGCGAGCTGCAAAAGATCCGTATCCTGATATACCGGCCTCTCTCTTGTCCCATCGATCTGACAATCTATTTGACGTATCTCAGTATAGAATAAACTCTGAGCTTTTTTCATTATCTCAGATGCTACTAAGCAACCTCCAAGCTCATTCCAATGAGTACCAGAGGTAGCGAACATTGGCTCCTTTAATATGCGCTCCTTGTCTTTCAACAACTCAAATCCATCGATAAAGTTAACTTTCTCTTTTCTAAGTTGAGCAGTGATAAATTGACGTGGATCAAATCGGGTATCTGCACCTGGGATTACGTATCGAGGAGGGATAACTTCAGGATAAAACGAGGGCTTGTTAGGACTGATTACAAAGATAAGATTTACACCCTTTGTTGAGAGAAACGACTGTACTCTTTTTAGCTTCTCGACAACTGTATTTAGTTTCTGCTCATTTGCTCGGCCAAATCGATTAGCATTTCGGATGTAGTTACGCTCGATCAAATGATCATTTAATCCAAGTATAACTTTTGATTTTGGATTTGAGGATGCAGTTTTAAATAGTAGATAATTAATTTGGTTATCTGTTTTAATAAGATATCGAACTAGTGATACTGCACGCTGAAACTCTTTTACGATCTTAGATTGAACATTTTGAGCTAAAATCTCACTTACAGTAAAATTAATCCCTTGCGATTCCTCTTCGACTCCAGCTAATGCCACTTTAACGGAATCTGATCTTATCTGATTAACGCTGAACTCAGCTAACGGCATAAGAAACAGAAATGAACAGATACAACAAATTATAATCTTGGTTATCTTGCTCATTTAAAACCTAAAATATAAAAACGGTGTATAACCACGTGAGGCCATAAATGATGTCGAAAGAATAAGTAAGATAGCGACTGCAGCCCCTTTTGTGACTAATCCAAATGCACCTTGAGGGATACGCACTGATATTGGCTCAATTTGAAACTTAGGGACAAAAGAGAGAGTAAACGCAATGACCATTATGAAAATTGCTCGATTATCAATTAAAACAGCTGATGGAATATCTAGAGCTACAGTTGGAGATGCTAACCCAAGCATTACTTTAGAAAAATAAACGGCCTCACTTAAAGATGCTGCTCTAAACAAAACCCAACCAAAAAGTACAATGATAAATGTAATGGCAGTATTAACGATCGATGGTAATTTTTGAGATATCCGTAACCAAAAAACTTTATCAATTACCAAAAAGAAACCGTGATACGCTCCCCAAACTACAAAGTTCCAAGCTGCCCCATGCCAAAGTCCAGAGAATAAAAATACCAACCATAAATTACGATAAGTTTAAATTTTAGATCCATGACTTCCACCCAAAGGGTAGTAAAGGTACTCGCGCATAAAGGTAGAGAGTGAAATATGCCACCTTCTCCAAAACTCAGTAATATTAAGCGACTGATATGGTCTTAAAAAGTTCTCCTTAAAATGAAATCCAAATATCCAACCAAGCCCGATTGCCATATCGGAATATCCAGAGAAATCAAAATAGATCTGAAAAGCATAGGCTAGCACACCCACCCAAGCCCATTGCAGAGTTAACATCTCTGGATCCATGCCGAATACTCCATCAGCAACTGTGCCCATCGCATCAGCAATCAGAACTTTTTTTGATAACCCGATAACAAACCTAAAAAGTCCAGCTAAATAGAGATCTAGTGATGTTTTACGATCTACTATCTCAGATGCTACATCTACATAGCGCACTATTGGGCCAGCTATAAGCTGAGGAAAAAGCGAGACATAGAGGATATAGTCCGGTAAATTTCTCGCTCGAGGTGCAGTGCCGCGATAAACATCAACTAAGTAAGATACCTTTTGAAAGGTAAAAAAGGATATCCCAATTGGCAGTGCTACCTGAGCCCAGCTAATCCCACCTATCTTAAGTATGGATAAAACCTGATCGAACTCAGCCACAAAAAAGTTCATATATTTGTAATAAGCTAACAACGCAACATTGATAGATACTGAGATGAGAAGAATCTTTCGCCGAGTGATATCTTTTAATTTTCCTGAAACAAGATACCGACTAAGAAAATAATCAGAAGTACAGCTAAGAACTAACGGTAACAACATGTTTGGTGCGCCCCAGGCATAAAACACCAAACTACCAACTAGGAGAACTATATTTTTAAATTTCTTAGGGGACAGAAAGTAAAATACCGAGACAATCGGTAAAAAGCAGAAAAGAAAGATAAACGAACTAAAGACCATATTAGGGAGAGTCACAAACAATGAGAGCGAGATAGCTCTACTACATTGAACGCCCTATACTACTTAGCCAGAATGGATTTTGCTATACGCTTTTACAGTGATCTTTACAGCGATCTATGCAGCGATTTATGCAGCGATTTTTGCGGAGATCTTTATTGCGCATATTAATTGTTGATATTATTCATTCGAATTACTGTGTCCCCTACCATAGTATGCATCTAATCCTTCACGAATCTTGTATGCCGTATATCCAGCACCTAAAGCAGTAGCAACTCCTAATCCTGCAACTACTGTGACAGGAGCACCTAAGCTAGCAACTGCAGCAGTGGCTAAATACCCTGCCTCACCAACACCAACTGCTCCAGCCATTGAGCCTAAAGATAAGACTAATTCCTTTCTTGTTTCTGTAAATCTAAGCTCTCTCTCTTTAAAATCCTCACTACCTGCTTGATAGAGTCGATAGCCAACTCCTGCTAAAGAAGCAACACCACCGAGAGATCTTCCAAGTCCTTGTTGAATCTTTAATATCTTTGGGGAAGTTACTTGATCTAAAAAGCTCTCGCCAAATCTTGAAGAATAATGTCCGATGCCTAAAAATGAATCGCTAATGGAGGTCCCAACCCTACTTAAAAATGAACTACTTTTAGTATCACTACTTAAATCGAGCGCTCTTTTAGTAGTACTATTGTCTCCATTAAAAGTTCTGGAATAAGCAGCGGAGGATTGGCTCCTGTCACTGTTTCCTACGTTAGTATTTCGCGA
>CAZFXN010000075.1:0-8929 GCA_964523015.1 uncultured Bdellovibrionales bacterium
GACCCATCAAACAAGAACAGGTTAACCGAAGTCAAAATCATAGTCGATCTCAGATTTAGGTGGAGCGCGTGGCAGAGGAGGCGGTTTTTGAAACTCTGAGATATTAAGTGAGCGCATGATTTTTCTAATTTCAGCAGCATCCTGAATGAAAGGCACAATTCTCATCTGACTTTTGCACCTTGGACACTGAAGAGGGTCAATTTCTAAAACTCGTTTCATACAGGTGGCCCAAGATGAAGAGGCCTTGGCCCGAGGCTCTGGGAGTTTGTCTGAAATAACAGCGAAGAGTTTCTTCTTTCGCTCCCCTCTAGCGCGGCAGGAGTAGTATCCGGTAAGCTTGCCCTGATTAATCTCCTTAAAAGGCATAAACGTTCCATCGGGTGTAAAGAGCCCGTTTGCCAGGAGTCCGTGTAGGTGCGACTGTTAAGGTTGCGGTCGTATCTAAAATAGCTGCGCAGCGGTTTCGGAATGGTAAAGACTACGTGCCGATTTGGCACTGATTCCAAGACCTGCGCATACAGGTGTTCTGCGAACTTAACTGATCTCTTGGCCGAGCATGAAGGGCAAACTCCCCTTTTCTTGCAGGAAAACGCTACCAAAAATGAGTGCTTACAGCTGTACTCGCCCCGTGCCAGAAGAATATGTTGAGCGAGTTAAGGCTGGTGGAATGCTAACGAAACCGGAAATGATTTTAGGATATCCAGCATATATGCTAGCTCAGGTCGCTATGTATGGTGATGTTAAATCCGAGGGCGTAAGATCGGTTATAAAAGCAAGTGGGGATCTACTACCTAGATTAGCTTATCTTGATTTAGTCGACTCGCATGCTGCAAAAGTCGCGCGGGAAGTGAGTCAGTAGTGGTATAGTTACCCCAAAAAGTCCGTTCACAAAAAAAATCAGCTGGCTAGATTGCTTACGATAGCTAATTAATTTTGGCCTTATAATTATTCTGACCTTTTCTTACCAACTCTGTGGGTTGACTCTATTTTTATAAGGGATAACTAGTTATTGTCCCTCCGGGGGATAGTAAACCCAAAAAATTCTTGGATTTTTTTAACGAATGGACTTTTTGGGTTTACTATATTTATGTAAAACGCTCTGGCTTAGCGAATCTGGCCCAACAGGATAATCAACTACTACTTTTCAGAAATTTATTTAAAAGGCCCTGTAGATCTTTCTTGTTTCCGTAACCTCTCTGTTGCATAAGATCAAGCGCGCTTCGGGCGATGTTGATATCAGCTGAAATTGCCTCGTGAAAAAGCGCGAGAAGATCTGATCTGTCATTTGGGCGTAGTTCATCATCGCATGATAATATTTTTAACGCTATGAGATGCCCGGTTGTTGCAACAGGAACTTTGACTGTCGGGACAATCTCAACAGAGGTTGCGTTTGCTACAACCTCTTTTTCAATTCCACTTATTGCAAACATAAGATCGAGATCCGGTTGATTACCTTTTGAACCAGGCAATAGCAATCTCACGGTCGTCAGACATTTGCTTACAGAATGCTCAAAGACGGCGACTATTTTATACCCAAGATTCTGAAAGCCAAACACGATTGTTTCTGCCTCTTTATCCGAATCAACAGCCACGGCAAAATCAATATCTTTAGTAGTTCGTGGTCGGGCTCGTACGCCAACCGCAAAAGCACCTACGAGTGCGTATGCAAGTTCAAGTTCTTGGCAGTTACGGGTAATAAGTTTTATATTACTGAAGAAATTATTTTCCAAGGATTCGCCTCCTCCTTTCGGATGAGATCGGACGCTCAAACTCTGCATGATGAGAATCTTTCAGGAAGTCGTTCATCTGTTCTTGAATTTCTTCTTCCGTAGCGCTAGGAAACTTCCGACGTATGTTTTGTTCATTCATTTTGAAAGCGAAATCAGAGATGTCTGCGGCTTCTTTCAATCGAGTTGATTCCGCGTTCAACGGAGATCTTTCAAGCTCATTGGTTAACTTCTCGAATGCAGCGATCGTTAGAAGCACCATTTTGGGCCTTCCATCTACGGTCAATATCTGAGGCCGTCCTAATTTTTCAAACCGAGCCAAAAACTTCGCAGTATTTCTCTTGAAGTCGGTGAGCGGATGGATATCTTTGGGATTAATCATGATTCTATTATAGCATCTTTAAAAGATTTTTAAAAGTGTTTAGTAATCGTTCACGGGTTACAAATAGGTTTTGCAATCAAGTGGTTAAGATTGTGAGTTTGTGGCAATGCGGGTGGACAAAAGCTGATCGCTCTTGAGAGAGAATTCGGTAAATAGGTTAGGTGGCGCCCCTTCGCCGATCCAGGATCAACGGGAATCATTAGGTTTTTATTTACTCTAAGAGCATTGGAAACTGCATAAATGTAGTCGAGAGTAGTTGGTTGCTCGATAAACCTCGGTGCATGCAATTGTGCTCAGCGTCTCAAATTTCAGTAATCGCTTAACCCTTTCTCAAATCTGGTCGATAATGCGAGGTATGTCATATTTCAGCTGGCCTACCATAATATTCTCTTGGCTCTGGTTCATCGTTGTCGCCGCGGTCAGTATTTGGGGTTTATCTTATTTAGGACCAATACTTTATCACGGTGTGGAAACGGCTGGTCAGGTTGTCGGAAAGGGACAAGGTTGTTATGAGATTTCCTACCACGACACTACTGGACGAAGCTTTAGCAAATGCTTGGATATGCGCAATAATTCTCGCCGCGTAATTCATTATGAAGTCGGAACTTCGATAGGACTTATTTACGACCGAAGAGATCCGCGCCAAGTAACGACAGGAGGAAGTCCTTTGCTAACTCTCAGTTGGATTGTCTTGCTGAGTTCGGTGTTCACCTTCTCTCCCGTCCTTGGCCTTTGGTGGTACGGCTGGCGCCTTAAGAACTGGGCGAGATCCAATAGTGTAACACTGCGGAAAATATACATGTCTCCCCTCTGGTCTAATCCTTTTGGCGCGGGTTCTGGGATGTCGCGGTATATGATTACATTTCGGGTGATTGTGAGTGAGGCAACGGGTGAGGAACTCGAAGCGTGGGTAAAGTACGGAAGGTTTTGGTGGCCGAGCACTAGAGTCGAAACGATGTGGGCGAAACAGCAAGCGGATCATCGCACACTCGATGTGATGGCGGCGGATGCTCAACGCGGACAAGTCCGGGCGGATGGGAAAAATCCAAATCAAGAACTTTTGTTTAAATAACTGCGTCCTAGGAGAAATTAAATTTAGTATAAGCTTAGATCCATATGAGCTATTTCATATAGGTGGCCCTTTTCTCATTTTAGTCTCTTTCTAATTACAAAAGCTTGAAGAAAAGGAGAACGCCATGACTGCACTACAAATACCAGAAACTAGCCCTCCATTAAGACCAGAAAATAAGGATCCGAATGAAACGGGGTGGGATGCAACACTCATTTTTATTGGAACAGGATTCTTTGTCCTACTGGGAATACTATATGCACTCAGGTAGGAAGATTCCTCTTTACGCCTAGGAAGATCGATCAGATCAGGAGTCGAGCCAGGTAGCTAGGCTAGTTATGAGTTGTTGTTGTTTTAGGTTAGTTGAATCACAGTGGGTGTTTTAGTGGTGCCAGGCCCTGAGAGCAGCGGTGCCTGGTGCACGGACCTGGATTTGGCGAAGATCTGGTGAGCCGGATCTGCGAGGGTAATTTTATTGAATCTGAGCGGAGCTTTTTGGCGCAGGAATTCTGAGCCGGCAGTTGGAGGGCTTAAAATGAGTCTGTGTCTTGGGAGTAATTCTCGTCTAAGTCTGGTGGAGCGCGTGGCAGTGGGGCTGGGGGCTCAAAGGGCGGGAGGTCCAAGCTGGTCATGATTTTAGAGATTTCGATTGCGTCGTGCAGGAACGCCAGGATGCGCATTTCCCCTTTGCCCTTGGGGCACTCCAGAGGATTAACCTCGTAGATGCGCTTAATGCAGGCGGCCCATGAGGAGGAGGGTTTAGCCACATGGCTGGAGAACAGAGCCAAGAACTCAAGGCCGTCAATCTATTTGGCTCATGTCTCACATTTTATTTGTAGCGTATTTCGTGGCACGATTAATGAGTCTTAGGCCATAACTAAAGTTGGAGGAACTTATGTTAGCGCATGATTCAAACAACGCCAGCCGATCCAGAGTTGCTGATCGGTAAAGTAAAAGAGATCCTTGCTGCGTCAAAATCTTAGGATTAATCATTGCGCATCTTAATCTTTCGGATAATTACAATAAAGACGAGCTAAAGAGCTAAATATACTTCTTCTTGTGCCTACCCTTTTTCAAAGGTACAATGGGACTTCAATTTAGCTTATAGGCAGCTTTATGAATCCACGTGCGGATGACTCAGGTTATTTGTTAACCACTCTTGATAGTGCTCTTGGTTGGGCTCGGAAGTATTCTTTATTTTCATATCCATTTGTTACTGCATGCTGCGGTATGGAGTTTATGGCTTTTAGCTGCTCTCACTATGATAGTGATCGATTCGGCGCAGCGTTGCCGCGCTTTACTCCACGTCAGGCAGATCTATTAATGGTCGTTGGTACTATTAATCATAAACAGGCACCAGTTCTACTTAGAGTCTATGAGCAGATGGCTGAGCCTAAATGGGTTGTCGCGTTTGGAGCGTGCGCATCCTCTGGTGGATTTTATGATAACTATGCAACCGTTGCAGGGATAGATAAATTATTACCTGTGGATATGTATATTCCTGGTTGCCCTCCTCGTCCTGAAACAGTTATCGATGCTCTAATGTATCTGCAACGAGATATTCAACTTGCCAAGCAGCCGTTTATGGAGGGACATGGCGGTAAACAGATTCATCCAGATCTTCCACCACTTCTTGGGGATGAGATTGATACAGGGCTAGAGAAAAGAGATTAATGCAAAGTTCGTTCTAAAGATCTACGATTTCATCTACGGCGTAATGACCTCGCTCATCTTTTTTTATAGTAGCAGCGGAAACTTCCGGATCGTGTTGAAATACAACGATTGAGTTAGTTTTTACTGCTTTTGAAAGAAAGGCATCCTTTTCCTCTAATAGTTTCTCAACCCAAAGATCGTATCCCATATGATAGGGGAGTGGCAGATGGCGAGATGTTGGAATTAGGTCCGTTGCAAACATAATGCTTCGATCTTTATTAGTTACCTCAACCCATTGCTGTCCACGGGTGTGACCGTTACATTCATGAACCTTGATGCCTGGATAGATCTCCTGATCTCCATTGGTCTTAGTCAAATTTACAAGATCAAGGGCAGAGATATTTTCTTTTAGGTAGCTAGCTCTTTCACGAATGTTAGGATTTTTTGCAACCTCAAGCTGACTCTCTTGTAGATAGTGCATAGCTTTTGGATAGACTGGCTCAATGGTTTTGCTATTCTCATCTTTCCATTTCGCAATACCCCCACCATGATCGAAATGCATATGAGTTAGAATGACATCGGTAATCTCTTTAGGATCAAATCCCCATTTAGAAACAGGAAAATTATCTACAGCAAAGATCTCTTTAGCTTTGCCAGACCATTTATCTCCTAGTCCTACATCAACTAGGAAAACTCTATCTAGATGTCGGATTACAAGAGATCGTGCTGCTAATCGGATACAGTTTTCACTATCTCCTTGGATTAGTTTATTCCAAATATTCTTTGGTACAGATCCAAACATGGATCCGCCATCAAGCCTAAAAAAGCCTAAATTATGGGTAGAAACTTCAAATTCTCCAAAGATCATATCTTAAAAAATCCTCTGGTAGTTGCTGTTAAAATCTTTGCACACTCTGCAAATTCCATCCCCTTTACTTTGGCCACCATCTTAGCTGTTTCAGCAACGAAGGCACTTTCGCATCGTTTGCCACGAAAAGGTTCAGGTGACATATAGGGAGCGTCAGTTTCAACCATGATCTGTTCAATTGGAATTGCTTTAACGATCTCTCGTAAAGCATCATTTTTTTTAAAGGTAATAGTTCCAGGAAAAGAGACTAGAAAATTTATATCTCTAAGTTTTTTTGCAAACTCAGCATCTTCAGAATAGCAATGAAATACTCCACCAACTTCCATTGCTTTTGTTTCTGATAAGATACTAAAACACTCGGCCCCAGCATTTCGGGAATGAATAATCAGAGGTTTCTTTAGCTCTTTCGCAATCTCAATTTGAGCACGAAACCATCTCTCCTGATCCTCTTTTGGTGACCAATCTCTAAAAAAATCTAAACCTGTTTCGCCTATAGCAACTACTCTAGGATGAGTACAGAATTCCTTTAGCTTTGTAGGATTGAACTCAGTGGCTGCGGCATGAGGATGGATCCCTGCACTGGCCCAGATATTTGAATACTTTTCGGCTAAGGCGATAGCTTTAGGTGCAGATTCAAACCCATCACTTGATCCGATCGTAATCATAGAGACTACTCCGGCATCTTTAGCTCGGGCTAAAATATCGTTAAAATCAGCCTCGAACTCCTCAAAGTCTAAATGGGCATGTGAATCAATAATCTCAATAGTCATAAGCGGTAGAGTATCTTTTTCTTAATGATTTTTCTAGAATCCTTAAAATTGGTACTTTTAACAATACTGTACCAAATTATATTAAATCATCTATAATGCCTTTCTTAACTTCATAAAACTTAATTGGATACTTAATCAACGATATTGCACCTATATGAAAGAGATCTCATCAGACGACAAACTCTACCGCATTCGCCATTCATTGGCTCATGTGATGGCCCAAGCAATACTGCAGATTCGCCCAAAAGCTAGTTTGGCATTCGGTCCCCCGATTGATAATGGATTTTACTATGATTTTGAATTTGATACGCCACTAACCTCTGATGATTTCGCTGATATTGAAAAGCGAATGCGAAGAATAATTGCAGACCGTCAGGAGTTTACTGAAACAAAATTGCCAGTTAGTGATGCAATTCAAAAACTCAAAGGTACAGGGCAGCAGTATAAAGTTGAGTATGCCGAAGAGCTTGTCACTAAAGGAGAAAAAGAGCTTGGGTTTTATGTTAACGGTCCGTTTGAGGATATGTGTAAAGGTCCTCATGTAAAACATACTGGGGAGTTGCCCCCTGATTGTTTTAAGTTGGATTCTATTGCTGGTGCTTACTGGAGAGGGAGCGAGAAAAATCCTCAACTAACCCGTGTTTATGCAGTTGCTTATAATAATAGAGCCGAGCTAGAGGATTATCTAAAACGGAGAGAGCTTGCTCGTCAAAGAGATCATAGAAAATTAGGAAAAGAGCTTGAGCTTTTTACATTTGAGGATTCTGTTGGGCCTGGGTTACCACTTTGGTTACCAAACGGAATGATCCTTAGAGATGAGATTGAGAATTTAGCCAAAGAGGTAGAGTTTAAATATGGCTATCAACGGGTCTCTACTCCGCATGTTGCTAAAGAGGAGTTGTATCTAAGATCAGGACACCTTCCTTATTATAAAGATAGCATGTTTCCGCCAATGACCCTTGAGGGAGAGGCCAATTATTATTTAAAGGCGATGAACTGCCCGCACCATCACTTAATCTATAGTCATAGACCAAGAAGTTATAGGGAGCTTCCTTTAAGGTTAGCTGAATACGGGACATGTTACCGTTTTGAGGCATCAGGCACATTGTCAGGACTTCAAAGAGTTCGTTGTATGTGTATGAATGATGCTCACATCTATTGTGGTAAAGAGCATTTAGAGGAGGAGGTGAGATCCCAGATAGAGATGCACTTAGATTATTATAAACAGTTTAGATTTGAAGGAATTACTTTAAGGCTCTCTCTGCACGATCCTAAAAACAAAGAGAAGTATATTGATAATCCTGATGCTTGGAAGTTCTCAGAGGAATATTTAAAGACAATTCTTGATGACTCAAAGCTCCCATATCAGATCGGTGAAGGTGAGGCAGCTTTTTATGGACCTAAGATTGATTTTCAAGCTACTACTCTTTTAGGAAAAGAGGAGAGTATTGGAACAGTGCAGCTTGATTTTCAAGGTGCAATCAATTTCGATCTAAAATATGTTGGGGCAGATGGCGAGGAGCACAGGCCTTATATCTTTCATCGAGCACCTCTATCAACACATGAGCGGTTTTTATCATTTCTAATTGAGCATCTTGGTGGGGCATTCCCAACTTGGCTAGCTCCAATTCAGGCGAGAATTATTCCAGTGCGCGATGATTGTCTTGAGTATTGTAATGAGATTGTTAAAGAGTTGAGATCGCAGCTTATTCGTGCAGAGGTCGATCTAACAGATAATTCATTTAACAAAAAAATCAGAGAAGCTGTTACTCACAAGATTCCAAATATCGTGATTGTGGGTAATAAAGAGGTTGAGAATAGCACCGTCACTCTAAGGCGTTACTGTATGGAGAAGCAGGTGGCGATGCCACGAGTCGACTTTATCGCGCGAATGCATAAGCTCTGTACTCAGCGTACCATGGACAATTTTGCTGATGTCGTTGTCGATTGATCTAGCAGTGTGTGCAGCGAAAGTGTAGGGGGATAAATTTTCGGTACTCTATTTTTGCTCCGCACGAAAGATCTTCCAGGACGTGGCAATGATAATAAGGAGCCCTTTTTTTCGGTACTCCCGCTCGCTACGTCTGCGGAAATTTCATTGAAAGTGATACTGTGTCGCTCGGAAGGTCCTCCAAAAATTCACCACCTATACTTTGATCGCGCGTATCTCGATATCATTGCACGATTTTACGCTACGTCTTTCCGGACGTAAGCGGTCAAAATTGGACGTCCTATTTTGACCGCTTACATTGATACTAATCATCTTGAAAGACAGATACGGCCCATCGCCGTAGGGAGAAAGAATTGGATGTTCTGCTGGACCGAAATCGGGGCAAAGTATGCCGGTATTGTTTATAGCCTGCTTGCCACCTGCAAGTTACATGATGTTAATCCATACCACTATCTCGTTGATGTGTTGCAAAGAGTCAGTGTTACAAATAGCTCGGAGGTGGCACTGCT
>CAZFXN010000076.1:0-8427 GCA_964523015.1 uncultured Bdellovibrionales bacterium
GCATCTGTGTGCAGATTGTGATCGCGGAACGATATACAAGAAAAACGATGTCAAGCTTTTTCCTGTCCATCAAGCAAGATTTTTTAATATTTCTATCTTTTTCTTTTGCTCTCCTGAATTCTAAAAATTCACCGCCACTGCGAAAACTCATGCTCCTTATTTCGGTAACATGATTTATGAGCCAACGACCTCTACAGCATGGTTAATTTTTTCTGTTTTGGTAACATTTTTTTGACCCATATCGTTCATTACTGTTATCACTTGCACTATCGTGCCATATATGGCAATCTATATTTAATGCAAATCGTAAGATTACCAGAATTTCTTAAGTGGTTTGAGAGTCTTGATGCCAAGGGGAAAGCACAAGTAGATGCTCGTATCTTGCGAATTGAAGACCAGCACCATTTTGGAGATGCTAAAGATTTAGGACTGGGATTAGCTGAACTACGCTGGAAAAATGGACGTCGAGTATATTTCGCCCGAGGTCGCGACAAAACTGGACAATTAGTAATATTAATTCTTGGAGGAAATAAAAATGGGCAAAATAAAGACATCACGCAAGCGCGGTTTTTGCTTCGAAAATATGCCGGAAATTACCCTTAAGAAAGGAGTTAGGTTATCTCGAAAGGATCCTAAGCGAACATTTCGTGATAGCACGTTAATCTTTGAAGCACTTCTACAGGCACTGAGCGATGGTGATGTTGATGCTTTTAAAGAGATTTTGGCAGCATTTTTAAGTGTTGCTAATAAAGAACAATTTGCCGCCAAAGCGCAGATCCCTAAGCGCACTTTATTTAGAATGATTTCGCCTTCAGGTAATCCAACCCTCGAGACTGTAGCTCGGGTGATGCACGCATTATCAAAAGCGGCGTGATCTTATGAGCAAAAGTTCCTGAGAGATCTTTAAATTTAAGCTACATTTTGAGTAGTGGAGCCATTGTAATATAATCTGCCACCGTCACGGGTAATTATGGCAGACATTGTTCTTGCAACTCAAAATGCTAAGTATATTCACACCTCTTTTGGGCTTAGATACTGGAATGTAAATTTGGTGGAGCTTGAAATCTATATCTGGAATGGGAAGGTTATGACAAATGTCCGCTAATTTGGCCGGATATAAATTCATGGTTTCTTTTGGTTTTGATACTGGACCAACAAAGATTTAACTTTCTGATGCAGTAATCGATTGAACTAGAGTATCCGGCTTTAAGATAACGCCCTCTTTTATCAAATTCTCCTAAGTGAATTAAAAACTTTAGGACTACTGATCTTTCTTTGCTTTGTAAGATTGAAATTCTCGTGGTTAATTCAGCATTTGAAATTTCATGAATCTCGCAAATATTTTTATTTAAACTGATCATAACCCCACTCCCTCTATCACCATCAATAAATTATTTTAACCTTATAGCACATGGTTTTTTGGCGAGTGGAAAGCAATCACTATTACGAGATCTAATCAAAAGATCTGAAAACGAAGCGGCATTATGTAATTAATTTTATCTTTTTCTACACTCCCAAGTTCTAAAAAATTACCGCCACTACGAAAGTAGTAGATCGTACTTAAGATGCCGAGGCTTTAATGAATTGACCCCTAACAGGCTAAAATCATAGATAGAATGAGTAGATCTCAGTAATTTTCGTAAATGATTACGGGTGAAATTGTTAAGGAATATAGGGGGAAGTGCTAAATTGATATTTAATCTAGTGTAGTGATAAAATGGACTGCTCAGATTTGGCACTTAGTAGTTTTGATTTAGCAATTCCTTTACTATGAGATATGCGTTTAACTACATCAAAAAAGAAACTAGATGATTTTATGGAGGCTTTTGCTGCCAAGGCAAAGGGGGCAGGGATTGTCTATTTTACCGGTGGCGCCACAGCCTTAGATTTTGGAATAAGGTCTCAAACTATAGATGTAGATATCAAGCTTGATCCAGAACCAAAACATTCGTTTGAAGCCATTGCTCAGATAAAAGAGGAATTAGATATTAATGTTGAATTAGCTTCCCCTGATCAGTTTATCCCTCCGCTTCCCAATTGGCGTGAGCGAAGCCCTCTTATTAAGAAATTAGAACAGGTTGAATTTAGACATTACGATCTGTATTCACAAGCACTATCTAAAATTGAGCGTGGACATTCACAAGACGTTTCTGATGTTCAAGCCTTTTTAAGTAAAGGATTAATAGAGAAAGCAAAATTGCTGGAATTTTTCAAGGCAATTGAGCCAGGGTTAATTCGATACCCGGCAATTAATCCAATCGAATTTTCTAAAAAAGTTAGGTTAGTTTGTGAATTATAAACTTGGTGATATAAATCTAGCCGAACTACCAGGAGGTGACCTGGTAATTGCCGGATCAAGAGATCTTGAAAACCAAAAGATCACTGAGGCTGCACTTTTGTTACTAATTGCATCGCCAAGGTTAGAGAGACTTGGAATTAAGATATTGGCTCCTAAAAACGTAAGCCTACCCTATGAGCATGCCTTGTATAACAAGTTATTAGAATCACGACCTGCCGATGCTTATTCTTTCTATAATTCACTGATAAGAAAAATTGTAAGCTTCTCCCGAGCACTTGAAGCAATTATCAGTAAAAGAAATTAATGTTAGTGAATTAGAGCGTTAGCAAATCCATAGATTTCTTTTGCAAACGGTAACTCGTACTACGTCCGCCACCTTCGTTCTGGACAAGGATCCTTCGAGCTTTAAGATCCTGAATGTCTCTTAGAGCCGTATCATTTGAACAAGCTGCCAACTTGGCGTACTTAGATGTATTCATATATCCTTTGAAATCGTCCTTTAACATCATATTAAGAATATTATTCTGACGTTCATTCACAGGATCTTGATTAATCTGTTTCATTCCACTACGCCCTGTTGGAAACAAAGCTGCCTGCCAATTAAAGAGGCGCGTCTTTGTAAGTGGATCAGAAAATTTCTGAGTGGCGTCTAACATCACCTCCACAATACCATCAACGCTTCGACTTGTGGATACAAGACCTCCAATATCAATTCCAAGTCGCCGTGCTATTGATGATCTAACCTCCTCTCGATTTAAGTTCTCACCTTCAATCGCAGATGATTTAATAACATCCCTAGTCAGAGTATTAAGATTTGCTTCTTGCTTTAATTCAAATCCAAGTTCTTGCATTCGTCCTAAGAGGAACCCCTGTTGATGGCGTATTTCAGCAAGTTTATAGGCGATAACCTTGTCATTCCAAATAAAGTCATGCCAGTTTTTTCTTTTATGTATCCACATTCTAATCACCGTAAAATATGCGGTGAAAATAGGCACGATTCGCCGCTTTTGGTAAAAACCTATGGGGGCCAGTAACTGGCGAAATTGATTAGAGAAAAGGTAATCTTAAAAAAAATTTGAAATCAATCCAGCACAATAAATTGGCAGTACTGTAACCCTATTTTGCGAATACTCACCTCTTGATTCTCCAACCAACATAACCCCTTTCTTTGGATTGTACCGTTCCATGAAAACTCTTAAGCTTTTTGCATGCCTAAAGTTTCCGGACTTTACCTCGATTGGTAGAGCAAAGCTCCCTTTATCCAAAATAAATTCAACCTCGGAGCTTCCCTCTCTCCAACAATATAAAGATCTAATGTCTTTAGCGATCAGTTCTTGAGCAACAAAATTCTCAGCGAAATATCCCTTAAAGTTTGAAAAGTCAAAATTAAGAATTCCATCAACTGCGATGTCTGCCAAAGCCCCCAAAAGCCCCACATCGTGCAGATAGAACTTTGAAAATCCCTCTTTCACTCTGGGATTAAGCGGTGGAATCGCGCTTTTTATTATTGGCACCCTGAGAGCTAGTCCAGCACCTACTAACCAATCAAAAGCCGATGCAAGAGGCGCGTACTGTGCTATTCCAGGCACAACATCTTTGAATTTAAAGCGGTGCGCCTTCGAATCAACCTGATTGGCCATCTGAGACGGAATTGCTCTAAATACACGCTCAAGGTGAAGCGAATTTGTCTTACCGCAGTGCTTCGCAAAATCATTCATGTACGCCTCAACAATGGCGATCTGCTCCTCCCTTATCCGCCTATACATCTCAAACTCTGTCTCAATGTTCTCTGCAAATAGCCTTACAATTGCTGGCATACCTCCACATACAAAAAACTGCTTTAAACAAGTGAAAGCTTTTTCATGTGCCAGTTCAGATTGAGGCTCCCCTGCAACAAGACCTGTAATATACTTCCAAACTAGCTCATTCCTCGTGGCTGAAAGAAATTCAAAAAAAGTAAGTGGGTATAAAGTTTTTATCTCTACCTTGCCAACAGGAAAGGAATTTTCACCTAAATTTAATCCTATGAGTGAACCCGCTGCACAAACTGCAAGATTCGGCAGCTCTTCACAAAAATATTTAAGACTGGTAATCCCAAGCGGTGCAAGTTGTAGCTCATCAAGGAGTAAGAGATCCCTACCGGGCACGACTTCATGTCCGAGGAGAAAACTTATATCTCTAATAATTCTCTTTGGATCCAAGTCCCCTTCAAAGAGACCACGGGCTTTAGGAGTAAGCTCAAAATTAACATAGTGAGTTCGCTCGAATCTCGAAGCACCAAACTCCTTAAGTAGATGAGTCTTGCCAACTTGACGTGCGCCTTTAAGGATCAGCGGTTTTCTATTTGGTCTATCAAACCACTGATGAAGCTCCTGCATTAACGATCTAGTGATTTTCATATAATCTGCATTAATTATACCACCAATTTCTAGGATTCTATAATGATTTTTGCGACCAATTATGATGTATTATAGATGATAATTCGCAGGAATTCTTCAATCCATTGATATTACAATACTTATAGTAAGCCACTGCTGTGATTTTTTGATATAAAACACCTTGAAGAGGCATAAAAGAGTCTCACATGGTCGCAGTGAGAATGGGTTAACTAGTAACACTTTTGCAAGGCACTCAAAATAGAAGGAAAGGCCGATCATACTCCGGTCACTGTAGCTGATCGTGAAGCTGAACATCTATCCAAATTTTTATGCAGCAAGAATAGGTCGATCCCAGCTTTCTTCTCCAAGAACTTATTACTTTCGCTGTAAATACTTCACCTGATTCTCAAGCACGCCTACATCTTTAATTTCTACAGTAATTATATCTCCATGCCTTAAGAAAATCAGGTGTCTTAAAGCACCTAAATCCGATGGTGTTCCTGTTAAAATAACGTCTCCTATCTCTAAGGTTACCACTGAGGATATTTCAGAAATCAATTTAGGTATATCAAAAATCAAGTCCGAAATTTGTCCATCTTGAATCATATTGCCATTTAGTAGTGTATTAATTCGCAATTTGCCAAGTTCTGGAATTTCATCTGAAGTAACTAACATGGGGCCCAGTGGACAAAACGTATCTAACATCTTACCACTTGTCCACTGCGATGTACGAAACTCAAGATCACGTGCGCTTATATCATTAGCGCAGGTGAACCCCGCAACGTAATCGAGTGAATCAGAGGGATCAATAAATCTTCCTTGCTTCCCTATAATGACAGCCAATTCACCCTCTGGTACTGGCTCATTAGTATTGTGTGGCACAATAATATTAGAGCCACAACCGGTAAGCGCCGAGCTTGTCTTATGAAACAAAATAGGATAATCCGGCAATGCCTCACCAAGCCCAGTAACAAATGAATGAAAATTCATTCCTACGCCAATTACTTTTGTGGGACTGCCAACAGGAGGGTGGATTAGATCTGACGAGATATCCATCGTTTTCTCAGCGCCACGATGTACTCCACCAATGCCAGAAGATGCGAGAAATTGAATGTTTGCTAGTTCGGCCGCGACCAGTGAAGCCGATACTGTGGTTGCTCCATTTCCACCCTTAGCCAGGATTACTGATATGTCTCTACTACTAACTTTAGGAATATTTTTCATGGTCGCAAAACGCTCTATGTCGGACTCGGTCATTCCAACTTTGATGTAGCCATTGTCAATGCAGATGGTGGCAGGAGTAGCGCCACCTTCTCTAACAGCAGCCTCGATTCGACTGGCGACTTCAGCATTGTCGGGATATCTGAGCCCATGAGTAATAACATTCGACTCCAATGCCACCACCGGCCTGCCCGAGCTTATTGCATCCAAGACTTCCGCGCTGACAATCAAAGGGATCTTATTTGCATGTTCAACTCTCATAGTTTTATCAGATCAATAATTTGGTTTTTTAATCAGTAAATTGGCTTTATTCATAATCTCTGGCGCATATACCTGATCATGCCAATCACTTCTGATCACAGATTCATGGACGATAGATATCACTCTATCGTCACAGTCAAAGGCACTGACAATGGCATCAGTAAGTCTTGTAATTAGCAGATCCCGTTTTTCATCGCTGATGACGATTGGAAAGCTTTTGATGGTTATGTGTGGCATTGTGCAATCCTTATCTGACAATATTATTAAAAGAATCTAATAACATTCTCTGTAGATCGACGAGTGATGGTAATAGATAGCTGGGTTCAATTCCTGCTGGTGTAGGTTTACTAGTTCTATTAATCCAACATGTGTCTATGCCAACGTTTATGCCTCCCTGAATGTCTGAGTGAGGATTATCGCCGACCATCAAAACTTTATCTGCACGAGGATTTCCCATGGCGGTAAGAGCATGGTCAAAGATTCGTCGATCAGGCTTGGCTACCCCGACTTCTTCGGAAATCACTAGCAGATCAAAAAAGTGTAACAATCCAGTTTTCTCAAGTCGTAAGCGCTGAAGTTGTACAAATCCGTTAGTAACAACTCCTAGCTTTGCTTTCCCTTTAATTGAAGTCAGCAATTGTTCTGCCCCGTCTACTGGGGCGCAGATCTCCGCCATAGAAGTAAGAAATGAGGCATTCAATTCTTCGGAACTTGTCTGGAGCTTGTTGGCCCAATTCTTGAATCGCGTTTGCTGTAACTGCTGAGCATTAATAAGGCCGTTTTGGTAATCAACCCAGAGCGGCTTGTTAATGGATTCGTATTCTACAAAGTCATCATTCGTAAAGTCATAACTAAACTTGGAGAACATGCGCTGCAGACCTTGAAAGGAGTCAAAATGAAATAAGGTCTCATCGGCATCGAACAAGATCCATTCGTATTGTTTCATAATCATAAGTTCTTCTGCTCCAATGTTAATTGCTGAGGTTTTTGTTTCATCGAGGTGCATATTAGCTCCGTATTAATTTCAATTGTCAAATGCTCAAGTTTTCATGCTGTCTTTTTTAAGAAGTCGCTATTAGGCAAGGCTTGCTCTCTAGCTATTGAAGATTGACTAAATCGGAGAACCCTTGCCAATTCATCAATGCCTGACTCTCTTAGAATATTATAATGTTCCGTCTCAAGATCGAAGGTTATCTGATCTTCTAATGGATCATCCCGGTACATTTCAATGAATGAATGATTGTCGCCGTTAGCTTTGAAGATTCTAATAGGTGCTCTAGGACGTTTTGCTTCAATATCATCAAAATCATATTTAAACTGATATGTGAGTACTACAATATCGATTATTCTCCTTACCAGTGAAGGATGAAAGTTTTTGAATTTCTTAAAAACAAATGACGCGAAGTTTTCTTCATCTTTTACTATTTCGAGACACTCACTTAAATATGGATGATTGATGCTGCCTGCAAAGACAGAAAACAGAATCGTCACAAAAGCTCTATCGGAGAAAGATAAGTTAGCTGCTCGGTTGGAGCTAACCTCATTTCGTACTTTTGGAGAGCCAGGCGCTATAAGACACAGTGATTCTACCTGCTCTCCTGCTTTTTCTAGCTGGCACGCTGCTTCGAAGGCAACACGGGCTCCGAATGAATAACCCCATAACCGATAAGGGCCCACAGGCTGATGTTCTTTAATTAACTTTATATCTTCGGCGGCCATCTCATCGAGATTTCCATGGGGCTTTTCTTCTTGATTTATTCCATACGCCTGTAGTCCATATAATGTGTAATTGGTGGCAAATTTACTGGCCAACAATTTGAGATTCATGGGGTGTGCGCTTGCGGTGTTATGTAGTGGTCCACTTCTCGCCATTTACGGTGGTGTCCTGGGATCGATCGGTACACGAACCGGATTGTCCACTGGTATGCTGTCGCGGCGTACCTTTGGGAGATTGGGTTCGCGTATAGTGACCATTACCATCGCTCTCTGAAGGAAGAGATACTCTATGTAGGAGATGCTGTCACAGACGCTAGTCTAGAGTTTGAAGAGGTGTGAGTTCAAAGACGAAGTGTAACATCTGAAATACTTAATGGGCCTGTTGGACCATATGGAGCAGAACTACGCTAACTACCTGTTCAATAATAATTTATAACTATTTTAAGGACCAATTATAGGATGTTTTCTATGAAAAATAGGGGGAGTTTTTCACCTACTCAACATGCTCCACTTTCCCAAAACCTAGAATAATAAGCCCAAGCATTGCTATAG
>CAZFXN010000077.1:0-7890 GCA_964523015.1 uncultured Bdellovibrionales bacterium
AATTTAAAATGAATACTTGTAAAAAAATTATCATTTCTAGTTTTGTCTGGTGCAAAATCATCAAGGGTATCTTTATAAAGAGCATATCAAATGGAGATACTCTTTATTTGGCCCTTAACTGTGTATTCGTTTCAGGTGCGCTTTTTTCAGGTGCACTACTGACTGGCACACTACTGACTGGCTGTGTCCCAAGTGTGCAGCAAGATGTTGAAGCAAGCGGTTCTTCTCAACACTTCTCTCAACGCTCCCCTAAACGCTCCCTTAAACAAGGAGAGCATGACCAGGCTTCCGCGACCATAGGCGACAATCGCCTTGAAGTTGGTAATACTGTCACGTCCCAGTCCCTAAGTCCATATGACGGAGAGAGTTCACTTGTGAAATTTCCAAAATCAGAGGTTTCACTTAGCCTAGATTCCTTTAAAAAAGCCGATTCGATTCAGAGATTGAGCTATAAAACAGGGCAGGGACTAATACATGGGCGAATATTTTCATGGTTAACCAAGAATAATCTTAAGATTGCCGTAACCATTGGAAATAATGGTATAATTTATGGAACTCCGTATTTCACGGCTACTCCTAAACAAGTTCGAGATAACGAATCTGATACCTATATTTTAGGAGAGGTAGGCAATAGCGCAGAGTTTGTTGATTTTAATCCGACTAAAGGACTTCTTGGATTTAAGAATGCTCGTGGAATAGAGCTGTTTTCAATTCCAGAGGGGCGTATTTTAGGAACACTTAATTCCCTGACTACTCGAATTACTGCCCTAAAATTTTCTCCTGATGGAGAGAGCCTGCTTATCAGTGGAGCAGACAGTATGATCTACAATTGGAGATTTGCTGCCCAGTTTAATGGTGAAGAGAGTGGTAGATCTGAGCGACTCCTGCATCGGTATGTTGGAGCTGGTTCTATACCATCGGCTCTCGCTTACCATCCGCAAGGGAGGGTGTTTTTTAGTGGAGATTGGCGAGGAGACTTAGTGACCTGGCAGCGATATGGGATCGGCAAGTACGAAGGAAAATACGATAAGAATTATTCTGGAGATAGATTTTTTACAGGAAAATCAATCCGAGTGAGGTCACGGGTTGGAAATGGAGTTGGAATAGATAAGTTGCAGATTGATGAGACTGGACAGTTTTTATTTGTTGGACTTCAAGACGGCAGTCTTGAGGTATGGAAGATAAAGGGGATGCAGCCTGTCACATCATTGAAAGTACACGATGGTCCGATCTACTCATTGTCAGTCAGAGGACCAGGCACACTGTTAGCAACTGCAGGCAAAGATGGACACGCTAAAGTTTGGCAGATGGTAAGCACTGAATCTATTGTGGAAGAGGAGATAGGGCAGCAAGGAAGGAAAAAAAAGTTTGGTGCTGGTAAAAAAAAGGGGAAGGGGAAAAACATTGGTGAGAAAAACATTGGTACTATGCTTAGAAAAGTCACCCTTTATGAGCTGAAGCTTGCAAAAGACCTCTCGATACCTGGCCTAGTTACTGCTAACTTTATTGAGGGAGTTAATCTTTTAGCGGCTGATAAGTCCGGTAAAGTTATTGAGATAGACGTTCAAGAGATGATTCAAACAATTGGTTAGATTTTCTAGATCAATTAAATGATCATTAAAATACAGTACAAATTTTAAAAAATATAAAATAAGCACTTGGGGAAAGGGAGTATGAATCGTTACGGTCCAATATTGTGGACGATTTTATCTGTAATCGGACTCGATCAAATAACAAAGTATCTAGTCTTAGAAAATATTCAGCGAGGTGACGTCATCGTTATTATCCCTAATTTTTTTAATCTTATCCTAACTTATAATCTTGGAGCAGCTTTTGGAATGTTCTCCGATCTCCCAGAGGGCCTACGACACGCTCTCTTAGCTATCTCAATTACTATAGCACTTGGTACGGTACTTTATTTTTTTCTCCGTGATTACAAAGATGATAAGATAGCTCAGATAGCATTGGCTATGATTATTGGTGGAGCCTTTGGTAATATTATAGATAGATTTCAACATGGAATGGTTGTAGATTTTCTTGATCTCTATATTGGAACGAATCACTGGCCAGCATTTAACGTGGCTGATAGTGCCATCTGTATCGGAGTCGTTATCTTATTCTTTAGAAGACCGCAGAAAACGCTAAATGGGGACGCTGCCTGAAATTGGGTACACTGCCTGAAATTGGCAGCATCTTCAATCTTCCAAATGCCCTAATTCCTTGAATCTATTCAGTAGCTAACCGAGCAGTACTGATTCTTGCTTGTTTATTCATCATAAGCCGGTTATGATGAATAATGGATAAAAACGTAAGAAAATACCTGTCAGCAATTGGCTCTAAAGGTGGGCGAATTAGTCGTCGTGAATTATCAACTCAACAAGCAAAGTCAATGGTGTCAGTTAGAGAGGCTCGAAAAGCTTTTAAGAAATATCGAACTTCATGTTTTTGGTCATACGATCCTGAATTTCGAATCACCCTTAAAGATGTACCCTGGATTCGGAAACAGTTAATGAAGTATGGTAACCGTGACGCCTGGCAAATCGGAGCAAGCTTGTGCCCTTAACAAAGTTTCAAAATGAGCTAGCTAAACTTCTTGCTCAAAATAGAAGTAGTGACAGTTATCTTGCTGGTGGTGCTGCGTTGCATTTTGAGCCAAAGTCTGAGCGGTTCAGTAACGATCTAGATTACTTTCATGATTCAATAGAACGAGTTGCTTCGGCTTTTGAAGCTGACAAAAAACTTCTTGAGAGTAAAAATTACGCGATAGAAATTGACTTAAAGCAACCTGGTTATATTCGTGCCCAAGTTATAAAGGGGAAGCATTCAACCAAAATTGAATGGGCCCACGATTCAGCTTGGCGATTTATGCCAACTGTTTTCAACCCTGAGTCGGGATACACTCTTCATCCTATAGATCTAGCAATAAACAAAGTCTTGGCACTGGCAGGCCGTGAAGAGCCTCGTGATTTTCTAGATGTTCTTTTTATTAATCGCACCATCTTACCACTAGGTGCGCTATGTTGGGCAGCTTCTGCGAAAGATCCCGGTTTTACCCCACTATCATTACTTGAACTAATTAAGCGTAGAGGAAAGTATCGAGTCGAGGATTTTGAGCGCTTAAAATTATCTAAAAAAATTGATCTGATAGAGTTAAAAAAGGAATGGCTTTTAGCATTACAGAATGCTGAGGATCTGATTAACTCACTTAATCCAAAGGAAGTTGGCTGTCTCTACTACTCAAAAAAATATCAAAAATTCATTGCCCCAACCGAATTAGATAGAGCAGATGCTGTGAAGCATTATGGTACCCCAGGAGGGGTGCAGCCTAATTTAGGTTAATTGAGTCAATTATTAAAATATTAATATAATGAACTACAAAGATTACATTACAATTGATGCCAATTTATCTTTTCCTCTAGTTAAGCTACTAAAGAGTGTTTTTCCCCGAATGTAAGCATGTAAATGAAGTTGGTCTCGAATCAGCAGGTGATGAAGTAATCTGGAATTACGCCTTAAATAATCACTATCTTATAGTATCTTAAAGATTCAGATTTCAGACACTGGTCTTTTATTTTTGGAGCCCCACCGAAAGTAATTTCGATAAAAAGAGAGAACTGCTCTACCTCATTCCTACATTATCTGCTTACGCGGAGAACATTTCTTGCAGAACTCTCAAGGTGTTTCGTTGTGTACGACTGTCTATTGTTCCAAGTTTTTTTGTTAGTCTGGCTTTATTAACCGTGCGAATTTGATCTAAAACTATTTCGCCTGCTCGCCCTTTAAATTTACATTGAATCCGAGTCGGATAACTTCTCTTTTTTGAAGTCATTGGTGCAACAATAACCGTTGCAATATGCCTATTCATTTCATCAGGAGATATAACTACACAAGGTCTTGTTTTTCTAATTTCGTGCCCAACTGTTGCCCAACTGTTGGATCAAGCGCGATCAGAAATACTTCAAAACGACTTATTTCCATTCCCATTCCTCACGATCCCAGATGCTCGCAGGTACCTGATCCTTCAGGAGTAAGGTGTAGTCAAGATTTTTACAGATTTTTAGATCTAGCTTTTCAGTGTGCTGTAACAGGTCATCCGACGACGCTCTGTTATAATAAGATATTTGAGCTACTATCCTTACTTACTCCCGATCATGATTAAGCGTTTTGAATTAGAAGTAAAGGACGACCCATTCCAGTCTCCATATGAGATTAAATTACTAAATCCTACAGATTGGAACATGTTACTTAGTTCAGGCTGGCTATAGAGCCTAAGTTTAAGACTCTTTTTTAGGGTAACCTGATTAGGGTGTGTTAGGATCCAAGTTTGAATTGTCTTTTTCCCATCAGCGGTAATAGAAACAGTATTGGTCAAATGAGAACCGTCTTGGCCGTCTGCCTCAAAAATTTTCTCCGAAGGGTAATCAAATAATTCTCTGCTTTTAAACTCAATTAAGAATTTTCGCATTCAACTGGCCATCTGACAGTTGTCTTAGGTGGCATAATGTACCCGGTCACTGAGCGGCGTTGTTGACTCGAGTCTCTAACTTCTCTAAATCTGAGAGTAGTGGCTGATTTTTGAAATTATCCTTCCAAAGCCGTGGAGTGAGTAGATGAACCTCCATTATGGAATGCTGATCAATTCTTTGTAAAAACATAGATGTTCCCAATTAGTGGATCTTCTTTATTAGGTTATTTTCAAGGAACTCCCCCAACATCAAAGGGATACGAAGTAGGATTCTCGCTCATCGGATACAAAGCATCCAAAGGTGCTTCACGAATGGTCGAACTACACATCATACATGATAATGGTCAGAGTCTTAGATACGAATTAGGCAAGGTGACCTATAAGAAGAAGAAAAAGAAATAACCTATAGAATTAACCCAATTTCATCGTTGCGTGATACGTTGTTTTGTTAGATTATTAGAATAGTTTAAATCTCGACTCTTTTAATGTCGGTGCATCTTCATTGATTGATTTTTTAGGTGAGTGACGTGCGAATCATTTTAATATTACCATTTCTTTGTTCAATCATTCTTATTAGTGGCTGCTCTTCTAATTCTTCCATGAGCGGTTCTGAACAGGGTGCAATTGCTGGAGGGGCTCTCGGTGCTGGTACTGGTGCAGTTGTTGGGCATGAGCTCGGCAAAACTGGAGGTGGCGTTGCTGTTGGGGCAGTTGCTGGTGCGTTGACTGGGGCTGTCATCGGTGACGCGCTTGAATCAAACACTAAATTGTCAGAAGAGCAGGTGCAGAAATTAAAGCTTCAGCAGGAGCAGATTGAAAGGCAGCAAAAAGAGATTGAAGATATTAAAAGACAAGAATATCACGATAACAGATTTAAAGCTTATGAAGGTCAGTAAAGGGTCAGTAATCTTTAATATAGATCTGATGAACTTTGCTTCATAAATTAACGGTATCTTTGTTTCAGTATTAGAACTTTTAGATGTGGATAAAAAAATGAATTACAAGTTATTCTTTTCTTCTTTGATACTTCCTTTGTCAGTAATCTCGTTATCGCTGACTTCATGTACTCAACCAAGTGAAACCACTGGAATAGGTGCGACTGCAGGGGGTGTGCTTGGTGCTGGTATGGGAGCCATTGTTGGCAGTCAAACTGGTGATGCTGGTGCCGGATTAGCCGTAGGTGCTCTAGCTGGGGCCGTTGCAGGCGCTGCTGTTGGTAATGCTCTTCAGGCCCATGAAGAGGTAATGCAACGTCAAGATGAAGCGCTAGAGCGACAGCAAAAACTTATTGCAAGTCAGCAAACTGAGATCCAGGAGCTACGTCGTATTGGGCAGGACAATATAAGTTATAAAGATAGAGTCCCAACTTCCCATTCCTCTTTAGGAGCAGTGGTTTTGCCAAAGAGCAGATCAGGATCTCTTAATGAGCGAACTATTACCCCTGAAACAGTTCGTGGATCAAGCGTTTGGCAAGAGCGGCAAGTGCCTACTCAAGAGGATAGCCGTAACGGCACTACAAGAATTGAACCAACTGTAGTACCTAGTAATATTCAAGCCCCGACTACCAGCTCAACTTATTCTGCTAACGCCCATTCGCAGCCTCTCGCTCAGCCGGGATTAAGTGATGATTGTAGAAAAGCAGAAACTGAAATTTCTAATGCTAAATCACAGCAAGATATCTCAGATCAATTGTTCCATTACCGACGCGCTCTGAGACTCTGTCCTAATAATTCTAGATATCATAAAGAGCTTGGAGATCTTTATCTTTCATTAAATAGAAAAGCTGACGCTGATTACGAGTTTTCAGAAGCTAAACGTCTTAGTAACTAAAGGAAGAGTCCATGTCCCTGTTTAAACGAACATTAGTAGTTTTCTTTTTAATTTCATTAACAGCCTGTCAAGGAAACGGTGGGCTTGGTACTACCGAAAAAGGTGCCCTTACTGGTGGAGCTCTTGGAGCTGGCCTAGGTGCAATAGTTGGACATGCAACAGGACATACTGGCGCAGGTATCGCTATCGGTTCTGGCGCAGGTCTTTTGGCCGGCGGTGCAGTAGGTAGTGGAGTAGCGGAGCGCGATCGCCAGATTGATCAACGTGGCCAATCCCTAGCTGAACAAGAGAGACGGTTAGCAGAGAATCGTCAGCTGATTGAAGAATTACGTAATCGAGGGGCCGATGCGAGAAGTACTAAACGTGGAGTTGTTGTAAACCTCCCGGATGTTCTTTTTGAGTTTGATAAATCAAAACTGACATCATCTGCAAGACGGACAACTAAAGACATAGGAGAGGTAATATCAAGTGTTAAGGGTAGAAACATATACGTTGAGGGACATACAGATTCTGATGGAACTTTAATTTATAATCAAAAGTTATCTGAAGATCGAGCCTGGACTGTCGCTGATGATCTTGTAGGAAATGGTGTTGATAAAGGCGCGCTATTTGTTAAAGGTTACGGTGAAAATGATCCGATAGCTTCAAATTCAACAGAAGCAGGACGGAAAAGAAACCGTCGCGTTGAAGTTATAATAGGAAATAATTAAGAATAATTTCCTCACTAATATTAAGGTAGGATGTCGAGATCTCGTGGCAGCACTCTGATTACACTGGCACTCGTCTTGCCGTTGTTTCTGTTTGTTACTCTATACGCACTTTATCTCTTTTTTAACTATCGAGTTGCTTCTGTAGTTCATCATGCCGCTAGTGTTGCAGTTGAGGCTGGCTCTACACCTGAAATATTTGCTAGCGCTGTAAACTCACAATCTCAACCTAAGGTAAGTTATTTAAAATCTACTCCGTCGCTAACGCAACTTTATAAAACAGATCAGTTTACTGATAAGTGCATGGGAGTAAGTCCAGGACTTGCTGCAAAAAATTGCTTTCAGGACGCAGCGTCTTTATGGCAAAAAGCAATAGATACTAACTTGAGTATGACACCGTCACCTAGGACCCCACCAAAGGCATTAAAGATATGGAGCTCCTATAGCGAACCTTTACCTGAGGGTGGAAATGTTGATCCAGACAGAGCTGAAAAATTACCTTGGCCACTTTATGAGCCTCATAGTGCAGCGTTTCCAGCCTACAATAAGGTTCAATATTTACCTACTGTTTGTATTCGTAACGGTTGCATTGAGCCATTTAATGAGACTGGTGCACTTACAGTTTCAAATCCAACAGCTCCAACAGCGCATGGAGACTGCGCAACAACTCAACCGATCTGTTGGCAAAATGATGAACGTGCCGATTTTGATGGGGATGGTAAGGAGGATATAGTTTTATTTAGACCGAAAGGATTTAGTGAGTATGGAGGAGTGTCTGGTTCTACAACTCTTTTAGCCGAGGCGGATTGGTTAGTTTATTATTCCGGTTCTGCTCACACTGCCGCAACTGCTGGGCAGGGATATTTTAATCTCGGAGAGGAAAGGGTA
>CAZFXN010000078.1:0-7288 GCA_964523015.1 uncultured Bdellovibrionales bacterium
ATTAAAAGTAAATGAAAAATTCCAAACTACCGTACCTAATATCTATGCTGCTGGCGATGTGATTGGATTTCCTGCCCTGGCCTCAACTTCAGCCGAGCAGGGTCGTATCGCAACCTGTAACATTTTTAATATTGAAGCTCATCCAATTGAAATTCCACTTCCATACGGCATCTACTCAATCCCTGAGATGGCACTAATCGGGAAAAATGAAAAAGAGTTAACAGACAAAGAAATTCCGTACGAGACTGGGATTGCCCGATACCAAGAGAATACTCGCGGATTTTTAGTTGGCGATCGAGACGGTCTTTTAAAATTAATTTTCCATAGAAAAACAAAGGAGCTTTTAGGCGTTCACATCATAGGCGAAGGTGCTACTGAGCTAATTCATGTCGGTCAAGCAGTAATGGCTTTTAAAGCTGGTCTTGATTATCTGATTAATGCAGTCTTTAATTATCCAACTCTTACAAGTTGCTACAAAACAGCTGCGCTCGATGGCTACAATAAACTAAGACAACAACGGGCACTTTAATTAAATGTCTGTAGTAAAAAGCATCTATTTAATTTTAGGATTTTTAAGTTTCGCACTTGGAGTCATTGGAATATTTCTACCCATAATGCCAACAACTCCCTTTATCTTACTCGCCGCTTTCTGTTTCTCAAGAAGCTCTGAGAGGATCTATCACTGGTTTATTAACCATAAACTTTTTGGAAAGGTTATTATTGATTGGAATATTCATGGGGTAATTTCACTAAAATCAAAATTGCTAGTTACAATCCTACTTCCACCATCCCTGATATATTCTATTTTTTTTAAGGAATTCCCCCCGATGATAGATGCTACAATTGCAATTGTTGGCGTTATAATCTTAGGTTTTATCTGGTCGCGTCCAAGTCAAAGAAGATCTCATCAAACGACATAATCATACAACTAACTAGCTTGCTTCCTCTTTGAAAGATCCACAAATTCAATAATTGGAGTGCCTTTTAAGAAATCATTTCTTACGATAATATTGATCGGTCTCTCTTTATTGTCACCATACAAGATTGAGGCTCCATTTATATGAAGCACTTCATTGTCGGTAATTCGATAACGCATACGATCTGCTGGCAGATGCAAAGTTCCGTTTTCATCTTTAAAAAGACGAAACTTAGCTTCTGCTTCGACAAAGATAAAGCCAGTTAAAAAAGAGGTGGTTCTCTGCGCGATATCATCAAGAGTTATCCCCCAACCTCGTGCATTACTTGATCGCTCATTAAAAATCTTGTGAATATCAGCACGCACGGCAGTAATCCCCTCCTCCCATGCTTTTTGGGAATAGATAGGCTCTGCACGAAAGTTGCGATTACCTGTAATTTCTGGATACTCACTTCCAACATACTCGCTTGGTGCTACTTCTTTTAAAAGAACTGCCACCTTTGTGGAATATGCATCTACAAATTCATCTTGATCTGGCTTAAAAAAGATTCCTGTATCAAGCTTCAAAGCTATCTTCCGTAATCCTCTTTGAGGACCACCTTGTGAACTACCTCCGCTAGGTGGCTCTTGATACTGAGCAACGACCCCAGGAAACATACATTGCCATGGGGGCAATAATGATTGCCCAGTGCGTGAATGATTTGCTTCAACTAAAGCTGAGACATGATTACCATCTGCAATAGCTGAAATGGTACCAACGGAAAATCTATGACTACCTTGATACTTCTGAGAGTCCCATTCCTCTTTTCCTTTCATATAAAGAGCATAATCAAAAGCCGTAACAGACCCTCTAAAGTCACTAACTAAAGCTTCAGCCCGTCTTGTTAAGTCATAATCTTGCTCAACCTGGAATTCATTAGTTCTTTCTAATTGCTCTACAGTTGCACAGATCTCCCTCCCCTTAGAGGCACTTATAAAAAGATCTCTTACTTCTAAGGCTGGATCAACATTTCGTGTGGCAACGGCAAAAAGACTTTCATCAAAAAATAAAAGATCTGCTGTATTAACACCTATCATCCCTTCGGCAGCTCGCGGATCTATAGGAGTAAGTTGCTGACCATCGGAGCGACCATCTTGACCGCCACCTTTGCCGCCGTTGCCTCCTCCTTGATCACCATTTGGATCTAATCTTTGATCGTTCTCATGAGCCATGCTGGATTCCTGTACAAATAGCTGTCAGTGCTTAAAAGCAATGCACACTTCAATACCAGTTATGAGTTGAAATTTAGGGAATGAATCTTAAAGAGCAAAAGCAGGTAGTAAGAAAACCGATAGGAGCTGCTTCCGTGTTCAGATAGCATTATACTCCGTTTCCTATCTTAACCTAGCCACTAAAATAATGATTTTTGTAGTCATTTCCCTTATTCTTGACATAATCTTACCATGCGATATTAGTTAAGAATGAAAGATTTGATAGGATTGCCTCCATGCAAGTAACTTCGAGGCAGATGAGAACTCAACTAAAAGATCAAGCGGAACTGGTACCAAAGGCCCTACATTGTGAGCCTATTCTAAAAGCGCTACCTCCATTAAATAGCTTTGTTCTCGAAAATACCATTGATCTCCAATCGGCCGATCTCCCGTCTTTTGATCTTCATTCTGATAATCAATCAAAAAAGGGTCTTCACCCTATAAGATCTGTGTCAACCGATGAATCAAAACAAGAATCACCTAATCTTAAATCTTTTCGAGATATAACTACAAAAGATGAACTCCGTGCAATGACAGAAGCTCAGTTTGACGAACTAAGGAATTTAACAAAATCAGTTCTCTTAAGAATAAGCACCAACATAAATCAAGAAATGATAGAAGATGTTGCCACCGAGGTCTGGATTAGACTGGTTAAGTATCTAGATATTGAAAAGGCAAAAAATTCTAATTCGATAGTTCCATTAACCTCTCTTTGTATCAAACATGCATTTTTTAGATTTCGCACGGAAAATAATGAGATGGTCCCTCTTAAAGAACCCGATCTTCATGCTGGTCCCGATACGACTATAGAAGCAGTTCTAGGTCGAGAAGTAAGAAGAACAAAAGATGAATTAATTCAAGAAAGCTTAACTTATCTAAAGCCTAAAGAGCAGGACCTCCTAATCAGATCTTTTAATGGTGAATCAAACAAGGAAGCCTCTCAACGACTCGGGATAAATTCCTTTGCCTATAAAACTAGGCTTTGCAGAGCAAAAGCTAAACTAAAGAGTGCGCTTGAAGGAATAGTAACAACCGAAGACAACCAAGCCGCTTAGTCAAAATTTTTCGCAGATTTTTTAAAGCAGTAACAATACCTGCTAAATTTTCCACGCAAAAAATACACTGTAAAATAGTACTCCTTTTCCTAACTTATTCATTAAATTCGATCCTACCCTATAGAAACCAACATACTAGAAAGATGGTACAAGCCTTGCTCTATATAGAGTGTTAGATGGATACAGCACTCTGAATACTCACTCTCACTCAAAATCGCAGGGGTCTTGCCTCAGACCCCTGCTTTCTTTTTATCAATAAAACCAGCCCTATCTTTTCTCCCTATCTTTCCACTGTTTAAACAGATCAAACAAATCTATAAAAAGATCGCATAACATTAAAGTATGATGAGTTATGGTATACAAAATCGATTTACATAATGACTGATTCATTGCGTCCGATCTCCCTCTCGTTACTCGACATCCTACTAGCACCATTTCGTGCTTTAACGATAGGACATATCCCACTTCTTATCTTTGAAATCTTATGTTTCGTTTCCATTTACAGCTCGCTTCAACTCTGGGATGGAACCCTAGCTGCGTTTATTACTGAGCATAACTTAAATAATCTTATTGCTTCCAATTGGATTATTAAACCGATCCTTATCAGTCTTGTGCTGTTTTTTATGCTTCCCATTATTTTTCTCTCCTCTTTTGCCCCAATGCACGCTATTTGGCACTCTCATTCCTTGCCAACTAAGATTCTTATCAAAGATACATTTCGAACAATTATAAACTTCTCTCGTTCAGGTCGTGATTTTTTTGGAAGTATTTTAAAATCTCTTTTATTAATTGTTGGTTCAATAATTTTATTTTGGATTATTACAACCGAACCAATTCTTTATAAATATCGGTATATTCTTTGGATAGTTTTCTTCTCTTCATTTGTAGTTGCCTTACGTTTTGGACTTATAACTTTTCTATCATTTGTAGCCTCAGTAAATGCTGAAGCAGATCTTATTACCTCTGTTATCATAGGTGGAGGCACGCTAAACAATAGGGCTCCCCAAATACTTTTAGTGATCTTTTTAGGGTTATTATTTGGATTGATACCGATAGCTCTTTTCTCAATCACTGGTCTGTCACTCGGAGTATTTGGAGACATTATAATAGCCTTTGCTATCTGGTATATAATCTCTACACTCATTATTATTACTCTTGAATTCAGTGAGGATTTTGCCTGGTCAAACGGTAGAACCTTTAGAAGGGAGTTTAGTTAAGGAGAACCACCGATAGGTAGGAAAATAGAATAACAATGACAACCACAGAATCAACTAGCAGATTGTAATTAGCCAACGAAACATGGTGGAATGCAAAGCTATTTATATTTGCAATGGGCACTATAGTAGCGCTCGCTGCTGTTGCTGCTCTATCAAATTAGAATGGAATGGAGTTGAAGTGCTGTTCGTGCCACGAGATGCTTTGCCAGTATACTCAGCCATAACAGGTGTCGCTGGGTAGATACGAATCTTTGCCGATAGCGTTCTTATTTGAAATCTATGTTAGGCTAAGTGTGTATGCGAGGAAAACTAGCCATTCCTTTAAAAGCTAAATTTAAGTTGCGTGAACCTTTTGCTGCTTGGTCACACCTATTAGGTGCACTTGCCGGAGCTGTAGGGGCAGTATTCCTGATTCGTTGCAGTGATGGAACTTGTGCCAGTGTTGCCCCTTTGCTTATCTATAGCTTTGCACTCGTCGCGCTTTTTTTAGCCAGTGGTCTCTTCCATGGCCTCAATTGCTCACAAGAAACAATTAAAAAACTAGAAAAATTTGATTATGCCGCAATCTATCTTCTCATTGCTGGCACTTACACTCCAGTGTGTTTGTTTGTAATAAAAGGTAATTTTGGCTTATCCCTGTTAATAGGTGAGTGGACCTTGGCACTCATTGGAATTTGGTTATCATTAACTCGAGGGCCAACGCATCGCAACATTCAAGTCGCAATATTTCTGGCAATGGGTTGGGCTTTTGTTATCATGATGCCAACACTTCTTAGGACCTTGCATCCTTTGGCATTTAACCTGCTTATCACCGGAGCGATTTTTTATTCAGTTGGCGCAATTATTTTTGCATTAAATCCAAGCAAGATATTTAGCAAACGATTCACTGCCCACGATTTGTGGCATGTGCTAGTGCTGCTAGGCAGCGGTGCGCACTTCGCCTTTGTCATGCAAATAATAAGTTAAGAAGCATCAATCTCAAGTTCAGTATAGAGTGCTACGTGATCGGATAACTTATAGTCAGTGTCAACTGATGTAAGCTCATGAAAAGCCCCATAAAGATAGTTTTTCTCTATCTTTTTCTCTATCTCTATCTCTATTTTGATATTCACTTACCAATTTATTTCTCCCCCACCCCTTTAACTTTCTGCATCAAATGGCTATAATAGATCTTAGGTGTTTTATTACCCCGATCTGGTAGTAGTAGTTTTGTATTTATGGCGACCCAAAATGGCTTTGCCATTTTGTTAGTCGCTAAGCCTTTCGGGGGTGTAAAGGTTTCGACGGGATTTATGAGATTTTAGTCAGCACGTCGAGGACTCCGCCGGCCTCGTAAAAAAGCGGAAAAATATAAATGCAAATGATGATGTTGTAGACAATGGCGTTTACGCCCTTGCTGCTTAATCACAAAGGTCTGGCCTAATCGCCGGACCGGTTGTTAGGGGGTTTGCTCACGGCGCCTTAGCAGCTACACACTGTGAGCTGGCTTAGATCGGTGCCTTTACGATTTGAGTGAGACATAAAGGATCGCTAGTTGACCTCTCGTGGACAGAGAATTAGCTAGTTAAAAATAACTGCCCACTAAACGTGTAGAAAGCTAAAGTTAAGACTTCTCGGACGCGGGTTCGATTCCCGCCACCTCCATACGCCATTGCTCCAAAGGAGCGCAGTCGAGTCTGGCTAACGGGGGTACGAAGTTTTATATTTTCCTGACACATGGCAAAAAACGAAGCACAAACCAGGCAGGAAATTATCGACAAGCACCTAGCCCTTGCTGGCTGGGATGTTAACGATATTGCACAGTGTACCCAAGAACTCGATATCGATCTTGTAGCTGCTGGAACACCACGAGTTACTGATCCTAAAACCAAATTCGATAATCATCAGTTTGCAGATTATGCCCTGTTACATCGCGGGAAACCGATTGCGGTAATTGAAGCCAAGCGCACTTCAAAGCACGAAGATCAAGGCAAAGAACAAGCTGTTAAATACGGAACTAACTTACAAAAGATTCATGGTGGCAACTTCCCTTTTCTTTTCCTAACAAATGGCTATAACACTAAGTTTTGGGAATACGACTTCTACCCACCTTTCAAAGTCTATGGATATCCGACTCGTGATGATCTTGAGTGGATGGAACAACGTCGTGAAACTCGCAAACCATTATCGGTTGAGTTAATTAACACTGATATTTGCTGGACGCGATTATCAGATTGCGGCAATCTGCAGCATCCTAGAGGGTATTGAAGAGAAAAAACAAAAATTCCTCTTAGTAATGGCGACCGGGACAGGAAAAACTCGCACAGCAGCAGCCCTTTTTGATGTTCTTATCCGTGCAAGGTGGGCAAAAAGAATTCTATTCCTGGTTGATAGGGTCGCGCTACTTGATCAGGCACTAGAGGCATTTAAAGAACATATCCCAGCCGAACCAGTATATCCAAAAGATGGAGACAAAGGATTACCAAAGGATCGACGAATTTACGTTGAGACATATCCATCAATGTTAAAAGCAATTCAAAAAGAATGATTTTCCACGAATTGCAATCTCTGTTGATATGCTTGATACGGGCATTGATGTTCGCGAAATTGTAAATCTTGTTTTTGCCAAGCCAGTTTATTCTTATGTGAAGTTCTGGCAGATGATCGGACGTGGAACTCGTGTTCTTGATGTTCCAGAGAAACGTAAACCGTGGTGCAAAGAGAAAGATAAGTTTTTAATCATCGATTGCTGGTCAAATTTTGATTACTTCAAGTTACAACCAAGGGGAAAAGAACCAGGCGAACAGATTCCTCTTCCTGTTCGGATGTTTCAAACTCGCCTAAAGCAAATGGAAGCTGCACAAGCAGCC
>CAZFXN010000078.1:7298-7706 GCA_964523015.1 uncultured Bdellovibrionales bacterium
CAAGCAGCCAGTTCTAACGAAGTTTTTACCTCTGCCGTTAAAGCCATTCGTGAAGAGATTGCAGCACTGCCAAAAAATAACGTTGTCGTTCGCGAGTCAGCAAAAGATATCGATGCTGTCAGTAAAGATGAATTTTGGCGCAAACCCACTAAAGCTAACCTTGAATTCTTACGAGTTCACATCGCTCCAGTAATGAGGGCTAGGTCCAAGATTGACTTTAAGGCGATGCGTTTTGAAATGGCGATTGTAGAGCTAACGCAGTTGTCATAAAGATTGAGACACTAATATGAGTGTTTGTTAAATATGGTTTGTTGTAAAATTTTCTTGAAAAGCCTACCGGCTTTACATTTTTGCTTATGACAACTGCTATTTATCTCCACCCCACCCAAGCTTTGCTTGGGAGCCCCT
>CAZFXN010000079.1:0-7652 GCA_964523015.1 uncultured Bdellovibrionales bacterium
CTATGCATCGCGTCTAGATAAAAGATACTCCGCCACAGATTGCATCTCCATGGACTATGAGTTCTCACTCATATTCAACCACTGCAGCCACTGCTGCTGCAATTTCTGCAATTTGGGTCGCATTCACGATCCCAATTTTGTTCTCAAAACGCTCGATGGCAACCGCGCGAAGTTGTAGCACATCAGCCGCACTGGACTTATCGAGCCCGTTGGACTTAGAAGGTTCAAGATAGACGTGAGAGTATCTCCAACTAAAGTGCGGTTTCCACCCTGTAACGGGAACCACAAGGCGAAGAGGAAGAGCCCTCAGTGAATCTGAACTCAGCACAACAACAGGTCTAGTCTTTTGAATTTCAGATCCTTTAGTTGGATCAAGATCAACCCACCATAGTTCACCACGCTTCGGGTCTACCGGTCTAGTATTCGATGAAGTCACTACCCTCTATCTCCTTCCATCCAGAATCAGACTTATAGTCCTCAGCGAGATCTTCAGCCTGTTTAGCCATTATATTTCGTCTTTCCTCCAATGGAAGTTTCATGAAAACACGACGGTCTTCAAGTGTAAGTGGCTCCCCAACGTCAATAGTCTCTCCCAACATACGTTCACCATCTTCCTTGGTGATCCAACTTTCAGTGACAGCCTGAAGAATCGCTCGCCTAAACCACTTAGGCTCTTCGCGCGGCAAAGCACCGGGTTCACTTTTCCGCCACCCCTGCCTGCTGAAATCTATGCACAATTGTTTATGCAGTGTTGCTGAAATTACACCCAAATCTTTCATTCGATAGACCAGAGCCTGAAGACTTAATCCAAGGCGCTGCTTCAACAATAGCAATTCATTAAGCGTCAAATGGTGACGTTTTAGCCCCGTCAGCGAAAGAAACGTTTCCTTAGGCGCTAGGAAGGCTGCCGCGAAGCGATTGGCCGCATCCTCAACATCAACTTCTTTGCTAACTTTTAACACTAAATGACCAAGCTCATGGCCTAAATTGAATCGTTGACGCTCTCCAGATGTTTCATGGCAGCTTACAACAGCACCACCAATAATATTACCACTCTCATCCTTTGCGGTAGCTGAAAGGCCATCAAAGTGGTCTGTATTTTGAAGCTCCAAAACATGTACAAGGTGTTCTTCTAGCGTATTAGTCACATCTGCGATCGGGGCATCCCCAAGCATCCACTGAGCACGAAGCTCACCGGCTGCCGTCTCAACATCCTCCAGGGAAGAAATACCAAAGCATTCATATGGGACCGTCTTTGAGTCGAGGGGTTTATAGAATTTCTGGAGATGAATTCGTTGCTCTAGCATCCAAGCAACTTTACTCTTTATCTCCTCTTCAGCCCTCTTCCCTAATTTCGTCCTCTTCCTGAATCCGTGAAAATCGACTCTCAGATCAGGCTCTGACGTAAGACCGCTTGCCTTTACGTCGAGAGCGAGTGCAAGTTTGTTTAATACCACTTGAGTCGGCTGCGACTTTCCAGTCTCATATTTAGACAGCGCTTGCTTTGTAATCAGGTCACCCATTGCGCTGGCGAGGGCATCGAGTGACAACCCTGCAGCAAGTCGAAGTTGTCGTAATCTTGTTCCCAATAGCATCTTTATCTCCATGTGTTACAGTTGACAGAATACCAATATATATGATACTTTGTCAACCAGAAGTTTCTAACTAATTGATTTTACAGCATGAATAATACTGCACAAATACTCTCGTACCTTCCCTAATCGATGGTGACACAATTAATCCCAAAAGAAACTCCCCCACCCGGGCCCGTGTATTACTCCCCTTTGGCGGCAGGATTAGAGGATGTCCCTTAACTGCGAAATTTCACCCCGGCATCTCCCTATAAACCTTGCCATCTAACAGACCGACCTAAACAAAACCTAATCCCGCACCTGAGTAAGTTTCTTGTTCTCGGCTTTAAGCCTCGATTCAATCTTTCTTACATCCTCTGCTGGAGGCAGTTTTTCCGGAGCAATCCCTGCTCCTAACAAAGCACCTCTAACCTCTTTGTTGCTTCCTTTATGCTCTACTGAAATTGGCTCCTACCCCTGCATAAATATTTTTCTCTGACTGCGAAAGTTTTTCCCGAGCCGATAACCTTTCTAGCTCCGCGAGTCTCTGCTCAATTAATTCCTGCTTCCTCGTTTGAACTGCAAAATATGTTTGTGCAAAAGCGATTTCGGCCTTTCTAGGGTCTCCATTTTGAGCGATGAGATAGCAGGCGTAACGGGTGAGTTTGATATCATTAATCTCCCTGTTGGCGGAAGATCCGATGTCGACCATTTTCGTAACGTCACGAAAATGGTCTAGAACTTCGTTTTTGGAAGCTGCGCAAGCGGCTCTGCCCTTGTCCACCGTAGTAGAAAAGTTTTCCCAACGATTGTATCCAAGCAAACCCTGTAAATCCCGGGCATACCAAAACTCAACCCCATCTTCCACGTGAGCAAAATCTTTAAAATTCTTATGAAGTCTCGATATTAGTTCCTTTTCCATTAGTCCTCTCTCATCAATACAAGGCATATTCTAGTATATTTCTATATCAAACAATTAAAGAATGCAAGCTTGTTTTACAAAAAAACAGGGACGGCCACACTATTTTGATTAACCCTGCCCGCTTGGTGGCAGAAAAAGACGCAGGCTAGTTATTGGGTGTTCAAGTGAGAAGTATTCTAGTTGCGTATTATCTCTCTAACTGCTAATATATTGGTAGTTATGGTATATTTATGCAACTAAAACCGGAACAATTTCTAGCGCTTCATCCCGTATTTTCTCGCGCGGATCTTATTTCATTGATGTCTAAGCGCAATATTAAGGTTAATCCGAGTACCGTTAATTCACATATTGACCGCTGGGTGCGTCAAGGAAGAATTCTCCAGGTCAAACGAGGCGTGTATGTGCATGCACCAGAAGGGACAAAAGGGCGTGTTGTATTTGATAAGTTCGCTCTTGCAAGTAAACTTGCTCCCGATTCCCTGTTGTCACATCACACGGCCTTAGAACTTCACGGAATCGCTCAAAGCACATTTCGTCGCGTTACATACCTTACGTTATCTTCAGTAAAGGCGCTAACGTTCCATGAGATTCCATTTACCCCAATTCGACCAAGACCACATCTTCGAAAATCCGTTTACCAAACACAATGGGTTGATCATTCAGTCCGAGATAATGCTGAAATTCAATATACATCTATCGAGCGTACCTTGGTAGATGTTCTAGATCGTCCCGACTTGGCAGGAGGCATTGATGAAGTTTGGCGGAGCTGTGCGTCTATCGGGGGCCTACGATTTAAAGAGCTAGAGGAGTATCTTGTTCTTCTGGGTAGTTCGGGATTGATTGCAAGGGTAGGGTTTTACCTAGAGCAAAGAATGAAAGAGCTAGCTGTTCCAGCAGGGCTACTGAGTCGGCTTGAAAAGAAAGGTCCCCGGTCGAAGGTGTATTTTCTGCGCGCAGATAAAGGTCCGAGGCGCCTAATTTCCCGCTGGAATTTAATTGTGCCCAACACGTTAATTGATGACAGTTTTGAAGGGTTATAATTATGGCTGATAGAAAACTTATCGAAGAAATTGAACGCAGAACTAAATTTGATCGCCTAATGATTGAGAAGGTGCTGAATCTTACTGCGATCCTAAGGTGACTATACTCTCATGAAACAATTCGAGAGTGGTGGCTTCTTAAAGGTGGAACAGCCCTTAATCTTTTACACTTGAACTTACCCAGACTGTCAGTAGACATTGACCTTAATCTAATTGGTGTCTCGGATGTGAAAGACCTTCCAGCAGCGCGACAGGTATTCGAGGAGGCATTACGGACGATTTGTGAACGAGAGCGCTGCGTAGTAAAGCGCGTCCCGACAAGCCACGCCGGAGGTAAGTTGCGCCTAAGGTTTGACAGTGTCTTTGGTGGCAGTCAGAACCTGGAGGTTGACATTAATTACGTATCTAGAATCCCTCTTCATGGGAAAATAGTTCAACGCAGCAAATTCCCTCCCGCTGACCTATTGGCTGACCTATCTATAGAGCCGCTCGAAGTTCCTACGCTTACTTTAGAAGAGCTTGCTGCTGGCAAATTTACAGCGCTAGTGTCGCGCTTTGCGGCGCGAGATGCATTTGATGTTTTTAATCTGCTCAACGAAAGACCCAATCTGTTGCACGATGTTAACTTTCGCCTTGCATTCATCTGCTACGTCGCAGCTTCACGCACCGATATAAGGGAAATCAAACCAAGTGCCTATACACTAGACGAAAGGGAGGTGAAAGATAAGCTAATCCCTTTACTTCAGCAGCCTGGGGAAAAAGACCATGTACTTCTAAGCGACCTCACTCACCAACTAAAAAGTACGGTGGTCTCCGCAATTGCCGAAGTTACCAAATTTACAAATCTAGAGATGACGTTCCTTAATAGCTTTCTCGAAGATGGTGAGATAAAAGCTGAGGCCCTGACTAAAGACCCAGAATTGCAAATGAGGATCCGCACACAACCAATGCTTCTATGGAAGCAACAACACATTAAAGCTAAGAAAGAGAAAATATAAATACAGCAACACAGTCCTACAGGTGTTAGGCAATATCCAAGATGAAACCGTCCTAGCAGCGGCAATACTTCATGACACCATAGAGGACACAGATACAACCGAGCAGGAGCTTACTACCCTTTTCGGACAGGAGATTACTTCAATCGTAAAAGAGGTAACTGACGATAAAACATTGCCGAAACTTGAGCGAAAGGCCAAACAGATTGAAAAGGCCCCTAAAATGTCCCGGCAAGCATGCCTTATAAAACTCGCCGACAAGATCTCAAACATCGAAGACGTAATCTCTAACCCCGTCGTCGGCTGGGATTTAGACCGACGAAGAGTCTACAGAACTTGGGCCACCTCCGTCGTCTCCCGCCTTACTGAAAAACCAAAAGCCCTCATAGCTCACTTTGATAATCTGATAATAAAAGCCGAAGGAGAACTTGTTTGATTAAAAAGAGAAAAAGGCAGGGAAAAGGAGAGGACTGAAAGAGGAGAAGATCCAACCGAAATATACAAAAGCTACACCTCCTTCGGCGACGACCCCCTCATCATCACCGACGATAAAGGATGTTCCTTTAGTGCTTGGGATTATGCGAAGGATCGCTGCGCGGCAATTTGTAGGGAGGATGGGGAGGGGCATAAGATCTTTTCGTGCCCTTAACAAAACCAGCACCATTTATTGGTGCTGGTTAACGCAATAAAAATGGGGCTGGGACACGCCTCCTCTTGATTAGTATCTGCGATGGTCGCATACTCCCTAAAATTAAGGGAGCAACATATGAGTCACAGCCTATCATCACCATTCTTCCGAACAATTCAGGCCCTGTGCCTGGTCATCTTTCTCTCATTTATTTCAACCGCCGCTGCAACAACTGGAGTTCAAATTTCAACCACGAATCTTTATTGTGATGTGAACACAATTGGCCCTTACATAATCTTAGTTAAAGATGATGGCACGTTAGATTATTTTTCGATTGAGGATACTTTAAACGCTGTTTTCACGAAAATTTCCGGTATTAACAAAAAAATATCCGTGGCTAAAAAAGCAATTTCAAAGAAAAAGCAGGTAGCCAAAAATAATAAGAAGTTAAAGAAATTCAAAGCCATAAAAACTTATTGGATCGATGTAATACTTGAAGTAAACGGCTGCGCGCTAGTCCCACCTTTATACTCTCCACCTCCGCCATCATTTTTCGGCACAATTCCAATCTCTAGTTACTATCTACTAGATGGTGGATTAATCATCGCCGATGACGGACAGTACCTTGGTGTATTCTCTTCAAACCAATTTATCTATGAGTCTATAGCCAATGAATTTGGAACATACGGCAGCGACTTCGGCTACACCTCAATATTCAATGATTTTAGCACGTATGGCAGCGACTTTTCCTACTTGTCACCCTGGAATGAATTTTCTTTCAATCCACCCATTATATACCTGGGCAATACCGGAGTTGCTTATCTAACAACAAACGAATTCAACACACCGCGCGTAGACCCCTATGATCTCCTATTTTGGTTGAATAGGGATCGGTAATAGATGAACTAATTACACCTACATGTTGGGCTTGGATTTCCATCATTACACAAAACAGCACCAAAAATGCTGCAATGCTCATTGCCAAAGAGATCATGACTAATACCATCGTGATATGAACAACAGCCTCGAAAGTCTATTGAATCAAATAAATTATTATTATTTACCGGCTTATATGACGTAGTCGGCACGCCACCACCACCGCCTCCATGTTTTGCGGCCACAGCAATCGCGCCCCCAATAAGTGCAGCAACAACCACGGCGGTACCAATGTTGCTTAGCATCGTATCATTTTTATTAACATCATTCTGGTACGCTCTTTGTGCTTGCGCCACAGCCCTAGGCTGACGGTCAACAGCAGGCAAGTCGACTTCTATCAGTTTTAACATTGACACGGACTCTTGATATCCGGTACGTGCTGACTCATAGATATTTTCAACACCAATATCAAAAATCTTGTCCGCTTCCGCTTTTGCTTCCTTTTCTGTCTTGCCCTCCTTTTTTATTATCCGAAGAGAGGCCGAACGCGTCTTAGGATTGTTAAGTTCAAGATTTGTACCTAGACCGAATGCTACCTGATACATGCCCAACAAATGACGGGCTGGAATATGTCCATTCTGTGAAAGGTCAATAAACCCTCTTATGAGCTCGATGTTTTGATCAAGCTCAGCTTCAGTATAATCGCGAGTAAAATTTACATCCTCCATCTCATTAGTTAGTTGCTTCATTCGCTCTTGGTTCGCAGTATAATAGTAGTGATTAATTTCGAATGGGTCAGCAGGGGCAACGTACTTTGGTGTTGAACACCCAACTAAGAGACTACAAATAATGAGAAGACATATGGGCATGATCCCGCCAATTTGAATATCCAATGATCTTTGTTGCCAGGAATATATCATATAAGTAATGCCTACCCGTGGTATTACTTTAAATAAGTTAGCAAAATCAAGGATTATTCGCTTCAATTTAACCATACCACCCCAATTTTTGGGGTTCCTCTTCGGCTTCTCCCACAATGCTTGATACTTAAAACTATAAAAGGTTATAAAAGCTAGCCACATCTACATTGGAGAGCCTACACAAAATGGAACTTGCCACACTATTTAAAGAGGTTTTTGATGTTTATTTCGACGCCGTTAAAGAGAACCCAAAAGCAAGCAATCCGACAGTAAAAGAACTTCGAACAAAAATAGAAAACGAATTATCGCCGATTCTTCAAAAATACAATTTGCAGATTAGTGCTATCCGCGGCCAAGGTATACTTCGCGCAAAACCATTCATCTCCCTCCTTAGTGAAGGACAAAAAACAAGTCAAGGAATTTATCTAATTTATTTCTTCGACCCTGATAACCGCCAAGTTGAATTCGGATTTGGCGATGCTGATCATAAGCCTCCTCCAGATGCTCTGGTTAAATCATTTGCAAAAAATTGTGATGAGATGCTTCGCAGAGTCGGTGTCATTCCTGACTCATATAATGACGTGCATTATCCCCGGCTAGTCTATCCCCTAAGTAACCTTGATAACAAAAAACTCGAATCAGATCTTACAAAATTCTGTGATGTGTATCGGACTCTTTCAAATGAATTTCGACCACAGAT
>CAZFXN010000080.1:0-7520 GCA_964523015.1 uncultured Bdellovibrionales bacterium
ATTCAATGATAGGCAAAAGCTGATCTTATCTCAGGCACAGCTCGGGCAACAGTATGCTCTAAGCGAGATTGCAAATTTACTTAATTTTAATCAAAAACAAAAATCCTCAGCGCCAACATTGCGGCGGGACATGGTTAAATTATGCAATGCTGGCTTCTTTACCCAACTAGGTAGTAATAAATCTACTCGATATGAATTGAATCCAAGAATGGTGGCTTTGGTCCCGATTGATGCACACCAATATTGTCAAACTGACATCGATCTGCGCCAAGGAAACAAGGATTTTAATTTTCAACTTTTTGCAACAATCCCCAAAAATCTCTTTGAGCCGCAGGAATTGGAAGCTCTTACTCAAGCTACAGAAAAATATGTAAAATCATCATATCAGGCTAGTTCGACTATTTTAAAAAAAGAGCTTGAGCGTTTTGTCATTGAGCTTTCATGGAAATCTTCAAAAATCGAGGGAAACACATACACCTTGCTTGATACAGAGATTCTTATTCGCGATGGCCTAGAAGCAACAGGGCGCACGAAAGAAGAGGCTATAATGATTCTTAATCACAAGATAGCATTCGACTTTATTTTAAAAGTACAACCAGAATTTAAAGACCTCAAGTTGGCCCATATTCTGGAACTACATCGACTCCTTGTTACAGATCTAAATATCGCTTTCGGATTTAGAAACAAAGTGATCGGCATTACTGGATCATTATACAGACCTATGCAGGTAACTTCACAGCTACAGGAAACTAGCGAGGAGCTAATCACCGCTCTCAAAAACCTCAGAGATCCATTTTGCCAAGCCATTCTTGCTCTTGCAGGGATTAGTTACCTACAGCCATTCGAGGACGGGAATAAGCGGACCTCGCGATTGACTGCAAATGCAATTCTTTTAGCTAATAACCTCGCCCCGTTATCCTATCGTAGTATTAGTGAGATAAGTTATCGTGAGGCAATGCTAACTTTCTATGAGAAAAACAGTATTGTTCCATTAAAGGAATTATTTATTGAGCAATACTTATTCTCTTGTGAAAACTATTTAAAATTTACTGATTAAATTGACCTCAACAAAAAACTCTACTCCAAAACCGCTTCCAAAGGAAAATCCCCCTCAAAGGTGGTGGTCACGCCTGATTTTTGAGTCACTAGCCAAACTGGGGAGTACTTAAAGGTAATATCTTTAGGTAGTGCTAAAAGGTACCTAATTGGTGTTTCCTTTGGCTTTAACTTTAACATTAACTTTGCAAATTTTTTATCAGAAAAGGGACGTCCAATAACTGACACCTCAGGGAACTTTACCCCTCGAAGCTCTTTAGCTTTTATAATCTTATTTAACTCTTTAAATAGATGAGTTTTTGGCTCTCCTGAAATAAACACTGCGATCTCAACTGGACCAAGATCTTTAAGAGAGATCGGCTTAACCTGATCAGTTATGTTTTTAATCTCCTGATCTGATTCCAGTACACTTGAATCTGTGCGGCCTTCTTTTTTAGATCTCTCCCCTTTTAAACGATCTAGCTCTAACTCTCTTTTAGATAATCGTTCTTTATAGTTATTTTCTTTTTCAGCTTTGAGTCTTTCATGCTCGATACGCGCCTGACGAACTCTCTCACTCTCAGGTACTCCCTCATTATCTAACCGTTTCTCCTGATACTCTCTTAGCTTTTGAGTTTTCGATCGATTTCTTTGCCCTTTTGCGTGCTCTTCTCCAAAGGGCGAGGTAGCAAATCCTTTCTCAAAAAATACAGTGCCGCCATCTTCCTTGTGCCCTTTTTTGTAACCAGCATCTTTTTCAAAAAGGGAATTTTCAGCGAGTGCATTAGTAAGAGCTAAGGAGCAAAAAAAGAGAGTGGTAATAAATAATAATTTTATGAAAAAAAATTTATCTTTATACATACTCAGCCATTGAGGCACACGAACATATAAGATTTTTATCACCATATACATTATCGATCCTACCTACTGCTGGCCAAAATTTATAATTTCTTAAACCAGGGACTGGGTAAGCAGCCTTTTCTCGACTATATGGACGATCCCAACTATCACTAAGTAAACTCTCCGCTGTATGCGGTGCATTCTTTAAAAGATTATTAACTCTGTCGGCCTTGCCATCCTCAATCTCTTTAATCTCAGCTCTAATTGAGATCATAGCATCGCAAAATCTATCTAGCTCTGCTTTACACTCGCTCTCAGTAGGCTCAACCATCATAGTGCCTGGCACTGGAAACGATACAGTTGGTGCATGAAACCCGTAATCCATTAATCGCTTGGCCACATCCTCAACTTCAACACCTGATGTCTTTTTTACCCCTCTTAAGTCAAAGATACATTCATGAGCGACCATCTTCTCTTTACCGCTATAAAGCACTGGGTAAAACTCAGATAATCGATGAGCAATGTAGTTTGCATTTAATATAGCGCACTCAGTCGCTCGGGTTAACCCCTTTCCGCCCATAAGTTTTATATAGATCCAAGGAATTACTAATATAGATGCACTGCCCCAAGGAGCTGCACTAACTGGACCAACCTTAGTGTCCATATTACCGAATCTATGCCCTGGTAAAAATTCCGCTAAATGCTCTCTAACAGCAATCGGACCAACTCCTGGTCCGCCACCACCATGAGGGATACAAAATGTTTTATGAAGATTAATATGGCAAACATCTGCCCCAATATCGTTAGGTTTGGTAAGTCCAACCTGGGCATTTAGATTGGCACCGTCCATATAAACTTGACCACCAAACTGATGCACGATTTTACAGACCTCTGTAATTCCCTCTTCAAATACACCGTGGGTAGATGGATATGTAACCATTAAAGCAGCTAGCTTCATTGAATGTTGATCTGCTTTTTTCCGTAAATCTTCTAGATCAATATTTCCCATCTCATCACAAGCAACAGCGACTACCTCCATCCCTGCTAAAGCGGCACTAGCTGGATTTGTGCCGTGGGCAGATGTTGGAATAAGGCAGATATTTCTATGTCCTTCTTCTCGACTCTTATGAAACCCCATGATTGCTAAAAGACCGGCATACTCTCCTTGAGCACCAGAGTTTGGTTGCAAAGAAGCTGCATCAAATCCGGTAATAGCGCAGAGCATGTCTTCTAATTCATTAATCATGGCCATATATCCTTTGGCCTGACTTAGCGGAGTAAATGGATGAAGCGCGTTAATCTCTGGCCAAGTAACTGCCACCATTTCAGTGGTTGCGTTTAACTTCATAGTGCATGATCCAAGCGGGATCATAGAATTTGCTAGGGACAGATCTTTAGATTGAAGTCTTGTCACATATCGTAAAAATTCAGTTTCGGAGTGATACTGATTAAAGACCGAATGTTTTAAATACTCAGTAACGCGGCTAAGGGAGCTTGGTAGAACTTGGATCGGCTCACTAAGAGGGGTTTCTTTTCCAATTAAAACCTTCGTCAGTGTCTTTAGTTCTTCCTCTGTGACTGTTTCATCAAGAGAAACTGTAATAACACCATCAACATGCTCATTAAGATTTACCTTTGCAGAGCGTGCTCTCTCTAAAATCGAGGTTTTACTCCCGTGATCCTCAATTGTTAAGGTATCAAAGAAAATTTTATCTCGAATTTTTAATCCTGCCTTTTCACAGGTCTCTTTTAGTCTTGAGGTCTTACTATGTACATCTAGGGCGATCTCTTTTAGTTTTTTTGGACCATGATAAACGGCATACATTGAGGCCATAATTGCAAGTAACACCTGTGCTGTGCAGATATTACTCGTCGCCTTCTCTCTCCGTATATGCTGCTCCCGAGTTTGAAGTGATAATCTAAGCCCAGGCTTACCTGATGAGTCTTTTGAAACTCCGATTAATCTACCAGGCATTGATCTTTTAAATTCATCTTTTACTGCAAAAAATGCTGCATGTGGTCCGCCAAATCCCATCGGTACACCGAATCTTTGACTGTTACCGATCGCGATATCAGCTCCCCATTCTCCGGGAGGCTTTAAAAGTGTTAGTGCTAGTAAATCAGTTGCTACGATCATCAGTGCTTTTTTTGCGCCTACTGAGGAGGAGACATTACTATAGTCAGCGACGGATCCAAACGTATCAGGATACTGAACTAATACTCCAAAAACATCATCAGCCACTTCACTACTTAAGGGATTAAGGGTTTCAATCCGAATTCCTAGTGGCTCGGCACGTGTTTCAATAACATCTTTAGTATGAGGATGAACGGTCGCTGAGACTAGAAATATGTTTCGTGTCTCACTCCCTCTAACTCTATAGGCCAAAGTCATCGCTTCGGCCGCGGCTGTTCCCTCATCAAGCATAGAAGCATTAGCAACATCTAGTCCTGTTAGCTCACAGATCATTGTCTGAAAATTAAGTAATGCTTCTAAGCGTCCTTGAGAAATTTCAGCTTGGTAAGGTGTGTATTGAGTATACCAACCTGGATTCTCTAAAATATTTCTTTGAATAACAGATGGAGTAATAGTTCCGAAGTAACCTAGACCGATAAAAGATCTCCAAACCTCATTTTTAGAAACTTTCTCTTTAAGCTCTTTTAAAACTGCAACCTCACTTATTCCATCAGGTAATGATAACGGCTCAGCAGCACTTATATTTTTCGGAACAGTTTTATCTACTAAGGCTTGCAGCGTATTAAGTCCGAGACTCTGCAGCATCTGAGTTATCTCTGCTTCGTTGGGACCTATGTGCCGATCGACAAAATTCATACCTACTCCTTTCTTTCTTCTCTTTCTTCTCTTTCTTCCTTATTTTCTTCCGTTCGCTTTCTTATACTTACCTAAGCTTTACTACCAAGAAACTTTGCATATCCAGCCGCATCCATTAATGTCCCATCTTCGATAGATTTTAGGCCAGTGAGTTTTGCAATCCAACCTTGTCCGTATGGATCACTATTTATTAAAGCAGGCTCATTACTTAATTTTGAATTAGCTTCAATCACCTTGCCAGCTACAGGACTATAAACATCAGAAGCAGCCTTAGTAGATTCTACAACACACAACGTACCACCCTGCTCAACCTCTTTGCCAGCAGCAGGCAGATCAACAAAGACCAGCTCTCCTAACTCACTCTGAGCAAATTCTGTAATACCGATAGTAGCGTTATTTCCGTCGATTTTTATCCATTCGTGATCTTTTGTATATTTTCGATCGCTTGGAAATTCCATAATTCACTCCTAAATTAACTACCTAAACTTCTTTTATAAAAAGGCTTTCTTGCTATTTTACACTTAATTTTCTTGCCCCTAACATCAGCGAGGATCTCTGTATCAACTTTGGCAAACTCACTCTTTATAATTGCAAGCCCTAGTGGTTTTTCAAACGATGGTGTTTTAGTACCACTAGTAACTAATCCAACCTCGATCCCTTCTGAATTAAATACCTTTGTGCCATCTCTCACTATTCCTGGCTCTTCCACAAAAAATCCGACCAAACTTCTAGGAGATCCATTCTCTTTATGAGCTTGAATTGTTTTCTTACCTTTAAAATCACGCTCAGAAATTTTCACAAAGAATCCTATTCCTGATTCAATCGCAGAGAACTCCTCTCCTAATTCATGACCATAAAGCGGTAAACATGCTTCAAGTCTTAAAGTATCACGCGCTCCTAGTCCACACGGTACAAGTCCCTGACCCTCTCCTACTTTTAAAATCTCACACCATACAGCTTCAGTCAGATCCCAAGGAGTAAATATCTCAACTCCATCTTCGCCAGTATACCCAGTACGGGCTACTATTACTTGAGCCTCTCCCTTCTGAGTCGTGATCCTCTTAGTTATATGACTAAATGATGGCAAAAAATTTATTATTTTTTCGCCAAGGACTTTTTCAAAAATTGATATCGCCTTAGGTCCCTGAATCGCGATCTGTCCAAATTTATGACTGACGTCCACAAACTCAGCATCAAACTTATTGTGTTTAATAAACCAAGCAAAATCCTTATCTTTATTGGCTGCATTAACGCAGATTAAATATTCCTGCTCCTTCATTCGGTAAATAATAATGTCATCAACTAGTCCGCCATCATCATTAGTAATCGCAGTATACTGAGCCTTTCCATCAACTAATTTTGATACATCATTGCAGCATAAATAACTAAGTGCCTTTTCTGCCTCTGGGCCACTGACGAACACTTCACCCATGTGACTTACATCAAAGAGTCCAGCGTTACTTCGTACCGCAACATGCTCCTCAATAACACCAGCATACTTTACTGGCATCTCCCAACCGGCAAACGGCACCATTTTGGCACCGAGTCTGACATGTTCATTAAATAAAGGTGTACGTTTAAGAGAGTCGTTCATAATTCCTTTCAAAATTTGCTACGGTATTACTAATAAGCATTATTACCGTCATTGGGCCAACACCACCCGGAACTGGAGTAATGGCGCCAGCAACCTTAGCTGCCTCATCGTACTTTACATCTCCGACAAGTTTGCCGTTATCTAAACGGTTAATTCCAACATCAATTACTATAGCACCAGGCTTTACATGATCTTTCCCGATCAATTCTGGCACTCCAACAGCGGCAACTAATATATCTGCCTCTTTACAAACTCCATTAAGGTCAGCAGTCTTTGAATGTGCAATTGTTACCGTAGCATTTCTTTCTAAAAGCATTAGGGCTAGCGGTTTACCAACAAGGATTGAGCGTCCTACCACAACAGCTCTTTTGCCCTTAAGATCTACTGGTGGAAGGTTTGCAATATCAATGCCTTCTAGAAAATTTGCAGAGGCAGCGTCCCCAATTTTTGACTGCTTCATCATCGCTACATCTATTAACTTCATTGCACCTAAAGGCGTGCACGGTCGTGGACCAACTTTGCCAGTTACAAGCAATCCCTGATTCTGCGGATGAAGCCCATCGGCATCTTTGGCCGGGTCAATTAAATCCAAAAGCTTATCTGAGTCTAAATGTTTTGGGACTGGGAGCTGTAAAAGGATGCCATGGATCTTTGGATCGTTATTATATTCAGTAATTACCTTAGCAACCTCTTCAAAGGTTGCATCTTTAGAAAGCAAAGTTTCAAAGCTTAAAAGGCCCGCTCTGGCAGCTACCTTTTCCTTAGTTGCTACGTAGTATTTGGAAGCTGGATTATCCCCCACAAGTATTACCCCTAGACCAGGGACGGCTTTATACTTATATTTTAGATCATCGACCTTGCGTTTTATTCCTAATTCAATATTCTTAGCAACGTCGGTTCCGCTTATGGGTGTGGCATTCATAGGCGCTTAAATCTTTATAGTTATTGGCACAAACAAGAACTATAGAGGCCCAGAATAAATAAGTAAATATCGCAAGGATTAGTAATGATTATAGGGATTCCAAGAGAGAGAAAAACACTTGAGAAACGTGTTGGTGTTACGCCTGATGGAGCGGCTGAGCTAGTGGCCCATGGTCATAAAGTCCTTATAGAGACCAATGCTGGCGAAGGCTGTCAATTCTCAGATGCTGATTACAAAAATGTGGGTTGCGATATCGCAACAACATTGGCCGATGTCTGGACTAAATCGAATCTCATTGT
>CAZFXN010000081.1:0-7454 GCA_964523015.1 uncultured Bdellovibrionales bacterium
GCGTTACGGTATTGATGATATCAGATTGATTCACTCAGGCGATCTAAGATTTATTTCACAGTTTAAATCATATTAAGTTTATCATGCATATCTCTTTAAATTGGATCCGTGATTTTGTTGACTTGCCACAACTGCCACCAACTGAGCTTGGTCAGCAATTTACCTTAGCTACCGCTGAGGTCGAGGGTGTTATTACCTCTGGTGAATATCTTAAAACAATCACAATCGTTGAAACACTTGAAACAAACCCTCATCCAAATGCTGAGAAATTAAAGTTAGTGAAATTTAAAACTGCGGACGGAGAGATAAAAGAAGTTGTTTGCGGTGCTCCGAATGTAAGGCCTGGAATAAAAGTCGCCTTTGCCCCGATTGGTACTGTAATGCCAAATGGCATGAAGCTTGAGGCAAAACCCATTCGTGGAATTGTATCACAAGGGATGCTCTGTTCAGAGGCTGAGCTAGGCGTGGGCGAAGATCATGACGGAATTTGGGAATTGCCTAGTGATACAAAGGTCGGCAAAACACTAGCTGAAGTTTTAAATGCAGGAAGTGATGTTGTTTTTGAAGTTGATAATAAATCACTAACCCATCGTCCGGATCTTTGGGGCCACTACGGAATGGCTCGTGAATTTGCCGCCGTGTTTAAAACTGATCTAAAGAATCCATTTGATGCTGACTGGACAAAATCAATCAGCAAACTTTATACGAGCGATCGGTCCCCTATTGTTCCTGAAGTTAAGGGCGACACCTCGTGTCTAGGATATTTTGGAATTTCACTTGATGGAGTCACCATTACTGAAAGTCCTGATTGGATAAAAGAGAGACTTGTTGCTGCAGGTCTTCGACCAATTAATAACATGGTTGATATCGGTAACTATGTAATGCTGGAGTTAGGCATTCCGCTACATATCTTTGATCGGGATACGATTAAGGATGGAAAATTAGTAATTCATCGATTAGAAAAGAATACAAATGTAAAAGTCCTTAATGGCGAAACTGTTTCACTAGAAACTGGAGATACAGTTATATCTAATTCAAAAGAGCCGATGGTCATAGCGGGCATTATCGGTGGAGAAGATAGCGGCGTTACTGAAAACACAAAAAATATCTTTATTGAAACTGCTAATTGGAAGGCCGCAGAGACTCGACGCCTCTCTACCCGGATTGGAATTCGCACTGATTCCTCACAACGGTATGAAAAATCTCTAGATTCTCAACTACTAGAGAGAACAATTCTTAGAGCAGCAAGTTTAGTAATAAAACTCTGCCCTCAGGCAAAAATTGTAGGGAAGCTTGAGTATGCTGGGCCTAATCTCTCAGAATATAAACCTCTTACAATTAAGACCTCTTTAACCAATATCAGTAAGCTTTTAGGGAAAGAAATCTCAAGTGAAGTTGCAACTACGATTTTCCAATCTTTAGATTTTGAAGTAGCAAAGAATGGTGACTCTCTTAACGTAACTGTCCCCTCTTATCGAGCTACAAAAGATATAGAGTATGAAGCAGACCTGGTTGAAGAGATCGGCAGAATTATTGGCTACGATAAGATAGAACCTACTTCTCCGGCTGGAGATATAACTCCGGTAAGACTCTCCCCGCAATTAACCCTTCATAGAAAAACTCAAGATTTTTTCACACTGAACGCTAGAGCACTTGAAATACAAACTTACCCTTTAGTTTGCGAGGATTTTTTAAAGCGTGCCGCATGGCCAGTAATAAATGAGGAGTTAAAGCTTATAAACCCTCTTAGCGAAGAGGCAGACAGGATGAGGCCATCTTTAATCCCCTCTCTCCTGCAAGCTGTATCATTAAACCAAAAATCCTTTGAGCGGTTTGCCTTTTTTGAAATAGGGCGATCCTATTTAGCTGATTCTCAGAATTTCTCTAATGAAAGGTCGCAGGTTGGATTTGTTATCTTTGATCGAGAGAGATCACCGTTCCTTCAAGTTCTAAATACTATGGAGAGGTACTTAGGTTTTGCTAATATTCCGGCACAAATTATTAATCCTGATTCAAAAAACAAAAATCAGGTAGTACCAGCAGAGTGGCTTGGAAATCATCCAAACGAATCGCAATGGATTAAGGTAATGGGCAAAAATGCTGGAGCAGTTCTTTCAATCCATCCTTCAGTTCTTAGTAACTATAAGGTTAGAGGGAATGTGGCTCTCGGGATTATTGATATTACTGATGTTGCAGAAACGGCTTCCCAGAAAAAAACGAGATACTCCCCGATTTCAAAATTTCCATCAAGTGTCTTTGATTGCACCTTTGTAGCTGGTGATCGAGTCCCAGTCTCTGACCTATTAGATGTTGTTTATAAGTTAAAAAGAAAAGAGATTTTGGAAACAAAGATCTCTGTAGTTTTTCAATTACCTGAAGATAAAAAAGCTGTGACATTAAGACTCACTTTCGGGGATAACACGGAAACCCTCTCAGCAGAAAAGATCAAAGAGCTTGAAAAGGGTGTGATTGCTGCGTTAGAGAAAGCCGGGTATCCGCTTAGGAGTTGATAGGCCTAACAACATCTTCCTATTTGTAACCGATTGAACTCATTCTTTAATATAATTGCTTACTAGTTATTGGCTAATGACGAATACCAAGGTAAACGGTATAATGTACCTGTAAGCAATTGTTAGAATTTGTTACATCATGAAGAAAGAAAGAAAGGTAACCCTCAAAAAGCTGCAGTTTGGTCAGGATGACAAGGCGCAAGATTACGCGTTTTGGGATGAACTAGGTGATGAAGCGAAATTTACCGCGGCATGGGATCTAGTAGTACAGGCATGGGAGATTCAAGGAAAAGATCCAAATGAACTCAGACTTAATAGATCTATTGCAAAGTTTCATAGATTTCCAGGTTAAATTCTTGGTCATCGGTGGAGTGGCGGTGATCCGTTACACTGAACCGAGATACACAAAAAATCTTGATCTTTTGGTTGAGAGTACGCAAGAAAATTCCAAAAAAGTACACGCTGCTCTAAGTCGGTTCGGTGCACCATTAGATAATGTCAAAGAGAATGATTTTTCAGATCCGAGTTCCGTATTTCAAGTAGGAGTAGCTCCAAACCGGATTGATATCTTTAATCGAATACCGGGGGTAGAGTTTCACAAAGCCTATAATCGAAAAGAAATAGTAAAGATCCAGAAACTAGAAATTCCTTTTATTAGCAGAGATGATTTAATTTCCGCCAAACTCGCGGCAGGTAGACCTCAGGATTTGGTTGATGCTGGAGCGTTAGCTAAATCTAAAAATAATGGCTAGAGATTTTTCAACAACGTAGCCAGTCAAAAATTCAAGCGCTATCCTTTTAGCTTCTTTGTCTGGATTAAGAAGCAAAGCTCCCGTTGAATCTATATTATTCTGAAAGTCATTACTCGCATAAAGATAGAGAGAATAATTAAAAATTAAGGCTAGTGCCACCCAGATGGCACTCCAAATACCGGCCTCTTTCATTGATATCTTGTGATGAGTTCGATTAAAGATTCCTAAATCGACAGCTAGGAGTGCTAGTACAAATAAGCAGAAGAGCCCGTAGAACCACCAGTATTCAGCGAAAGTAAAAAATATCTCTGTTTTTATCTTACATTTGGCAGGAGTTTATTATCTCATTTACAACTTTAGGATCGGCAAGGGTAGTTGTATCACCTAACTCAGTAAATTCGCCATGAGCAATCTTACGTAGAATCCGGCGCATGATTTTACCAGAGCGAGTTTTAGGCAGGCCGGGAACGAATATAAGTCTATCCGGAATTCCAATTGGCCCATAGTGATTTCGCACTGCCGTTTTTACCTTTGTTAAAGTCTCATCATTGGAAAGTATGCCATTCCTTAAAATACAATAAGCAAAGATCCCTTGGCCCTTAATCTCATGAGGAAAACCAACAACTGCAGCTTCGGCAACAAGGCCAGAGGCAACAAGAGCAGTTTCAATCTCTGCTGATCCAATCCTGTGACCCGACACCTTTAATACATCATCCATCCGTCCAGTGATCCAGTAATACCCATCCTCATCCCGGATGCACCCATCTCCTGTAAAATATTTGCCTGGGAATTGACTGAAATAAGTTTTTCTAAATCGCTCGTGATCGCCCCAAACGGTGCGCATCTGTCCTGGCCAAGGGTGTTTGATACAAAGGGCCCCACTAACTTGATTCTCAGTTAACTCCCTACCCTCTTCATCCACAATGCATGGCTGCACACCAAAAAATGGCTTCGTTGCACACCCAGGTTTTGTCGGCGTTGCACCAGGAAGTGGCGTTATAAGAATGCCTCCTGTTTCGGTCTGCCACCAGGTATCAACAACTGGACATCTCCCTTTTCCTACATTATTAAAATACCAGAGCCAGGAATCTCGATTTATCGGCTCGCCAACTGTTCCAAGGATTCTTAGAGAATCAAGTTCATATTTACTTACCCAGTTATCCCCCTCTTTAATAAGAGCTCTTATTGCAGTCGGTGCAGTGTAAAAAATTGTAGCTTTGGTTCGATCTATAACATCCCAATACCGTCCCGGATTTGGATAAGTTGGGATCGACTCAAACATTACAGTTGTGGCACCATTACAGAGGGGGCCATAAACAACGTAAGAATGCCCAGTTATCCAGCCGATATCAGCAGCACAAAAATGAATATCCTCTTCACGATAATCAAAAACATATTTATGAGTAACAGTTGCATATAAAAGATATCCGGCTTGAGTATGAAGAACTCCTTTTGGCTTTCCTGTAGAGCCAGAAGTATAAAGAATAAAGAGCGGATCTTCAGAATCCATGATCTCATAAGGACATTCGCTTGAGACTTTGGACATCTCATCATCAAGCCAAAAGTCTCGGCCATCAATCATTGCTACATCTGAAGTTGTTCTTCGGTGAACTAATATTTTTTTGACCGAGCTATCAGTCGTTACTGCCTGATCAACGATCGCTTTTAGATCAATCTCTTTCCCACCGCGTAGTCCTTTATTCGCAGTAATAATTATTTTGCACTCTGAGTCTTCTACTCGATCCCTAATTGAATCAGCAGAAAATCCGGCAAAAATCACTGAATGAACCGCTCCAATCCTAGCGCAAGCAAGCATCGCCATCGCTGCTTCAGGTACCATCGGCATATAGATTGCAACGCGATCCCCCTTTTTTATTCCGTGTACCTTTAAGACATTTGCAAATCGACAAACAGATTCATGTAGTTCCTGATAAGTTATGCTTCGGGCATCCCCTGGCTCATCTCCTTCCCAAATAATAGCTGGCTTTTTAGCTCGGGTTTCAAGATGGCGATCAACACAGTTAAAACAAACATTAAGTTTGGCATCCAAAAACCATTCGATTTTTGCCGCACTATAATCAAACTTTAAAACTTTGCTCCATGGCTTTTCCCAACTAAGAAATTGGTTGGCTTGTTTTTCCCAGAACCGGATTGGATCTTTAACAGAGTTTAGGTACTCTTTTTCGTAACTAGAATTATCATAAAATGTGGTTCCTTTAATCGACTCAGGGACTGAAATTTTATCGACTTTATCATTAGACATACGATCTTACGAAAACATACTCTTTAAAAAATCAGGTAGCCGTTTCCATTTTTTTACAGCAACAATATCCTCTTGGTGCTTCTCCTCATCGAATGAAATTTTATCCTTGTAAGAAATTAAATCAACCTTATTCTGCACTGCTACTGAGATTCCATAAATCTTCATTTTATTAACATTTTCAAGATTATCTATTAAGACATCCCAAGTTTTAGTATGTTTATTAAAGATCTTGCCTTTGCCAGAGATATCAATTTCCTGTCCCTGATAAATCAGAGCCATCTGATATATATCCCAAGTTGAATCTTGATACTGTCCTGGAGGGTAAGTTACATATTGTTTCACCTCCTCAAAGATCTCAGCAATTCTATTATCTGGAACAGCTAAATCGATATCATTAATAGATCGCTTAGCTCCATAAAGATGGGCAGCAAAACCACCAGTTATATGATACGGAATATTTTTTCGATTTAAGATCTCAATGATCCACTTAAGAGCACGTTCAATTTTATCCATATAGAGTCAATACTAAAAGAGTAGGTATTAATCTGCACTATAATGAAGATAACTGCAAAGAGGTTTAGTAGAAGTAGAAAAATGCATAGTACTCCCTATATTCAATCTGAGATAAAGTGTGCCTAATGAAACGATGGATATTCTTCCTTTTAATTCTCAGCGTCTATGGATTTGCCGTCTTACCAGCAACTAGACTTTTTGATTATGATGCTTTTTTTCATTTTGCCGTGGCTAGAGATTTACTATCTAATGGTCTCTTTAGGGGCATCTCAAGTTTGCCATTTACTATTCTTTCAGATCATGGACCTGATCATCACCTCTTCTTTCATATACTCCTCACACCATTTACATTCATAAACTCATTTTTAGGGATTAAGATTGCGATTGTTGCGTTTGGCACCCTCTGTACAGTTTTGCTATTTGTACTGCTTGCTAGATTATCTGTACCCCATCCTTGGTTTTTTATTTTACTGCTTTTTGCAATCAGTGAAGGATATTTAGTGAGAACAAGCATGTTAAGAGCGCAAACCTTAGCAATTCCAATGTTGTTTTTTGGTATCTATTTTATCTATAAACAAAAGCATCTGTCAGCCGCCCTCTTAGCTTTTATCTTTGCTTGGACGTACCATGGGGCGATTCTATTACTCCCAATTACATTTATTGCTTGGTTAGTTACTGGATATAGGACAAAGGATTGGCCCACTCGGGCTTCTGCTTATATTCTTATCGGTTATGCTTTAGGATTGATAATTAATCCTTCATTTGCACAAAATTTTGAATATCTTCTATTCCATTTAAATTTTAAAACAGTAAATCCTTTAGCTCTTCAGGTTGGCGCCGAATGGGCACCAGCATCATTAGAATTTATACTTAAAGAGTTTTGGTTACTTCATCTAGTAGTTGTTGCCCTGATGCTTATATCTTATCTTAAAAAAACAGCATTCAAACCTGACACTATAATTTTTCTTCTTATCTCTGTTTTCTTTTTAGTATTAGCACTTAGACATGGTCGAATGATTGAGTACTGGATACCGGCCACCTTATTTGCAGCAGCGCTGATCTTCCGTGATCTAAATCTAATGACAGATGCTACATGGGAGAAAAATTTAATTATAACTGCTTGCTTGCTTTTCGCTCTTGGTTACACAAAGACCATCAAAGCTAAATCAATAATTGATAGTGGTAACAACCCAGATAAATTTAAAGAGATCTCAGATTTTTTAGCTTTAAATACAGAGCAAGATGAAATTATTGCAAATCTTTATTGGGATGACTTTCCGTTTCTTTATTTTCATAATCCAAAAAATAGATATCTAACCGGGCTTGATCCAAATTTTCTTTATTATGCTTCACCAAAGAGATCTCGACTTTTAGAAGCTCTAATTCAAAGTCCAGAGGTTTTGACGAAGATAGATA
>CAZFXN010000082.1:0-7211 GCA_964523015.1 uncultured Bdellovibrionales bacterium
TATCATTTAACAAAGAGCCCTTTTGGGTACATTTTTCATTTCACCCGACCATTTTCAGGGAACGCTTTATGCAGTGACCCCCATACGCTCGATACGCGAGTCTGGGTTTTGATTTTAGGTTCGTTCTTTTAGGAGAATAAAAAATGAGAAAGATAAGTTTTAAGAAGATTGCATTAGCCGGATTAGTTGGGGTGATGGTGTCGAGCAGTGCGTATGGTGCACCTGTGCATAATAATGATTTTGGCGATCCTAATGTTCCTGATGTAGTTTACAGTCTAAATTCTAGTCATGCCACGACATCTGTTGAGACAGCAAATACAGCTCAGGCAGTAAATGCACAAAAGGGTGCTAATTTCCAAATTAATCAAGGCTACAACAATCCATTTCTTGCTTGTAATACTCCGCTAGTTGATACCCTGCCCGCTCAAGCATTCCAGCAGATTATAGCGGCAGTGCAGCAGTTATTCTTTGTTCAACTTACTGAAACGATACAGGGACCAACAGGGCCACAGCAAGTGAGCATTGATTCAGATCTTGTTCGACTTACTAGTTATTGCACAGGATTAACTGGAGTCACCCAACTTGAGGGTGGTGGCGAATTGTTCCGCTGGGTTTCTTTCTATATGAGTGGACAATGGCCAGGACAAACTCCTGGTATATGTTATACCCGTAATTTGACTGATATTCTTCCAAGATTACAAGAGTATCATAAGTCTGGTTTGATTCAGGTTCCACTGGCAGTAAAGACTTTGTTTAACCTGGCACAAAACGATCCTACACTAGGGACTATGTCATGTATGGAGAAATTTTGTACTACTATAGAGAGTCCACAGGAGAATGCGTACTGCCCAGCAACTGGATTCCTATACTAAAGAGCCTATACTAAAGAGATTGATGAAGTATAAAAAATATAATGGAGAAATTTATATGAGAGTCTTAAATAAAAATATGATAATAGCGACACTAGGAATTCTCTTAGCTAGCTCAACGGTTAATGCGCAGGTATCTTTAAGATCAGTGACTAATAAAGGACTAGCTACCGCGTGCCCCTTAGGCACTATTTGTCCGCCGTCAAGTACTCCGCAACTGTGCTCTCTTGAAGCTGCCGACGTTATGGATGCTTTATTAAGTACACCGGAAGGTTTTGATCTCACAGTAATTAATGCTTATCAAAATCTCGTTACACAAAAAACAGCAGATCTTGAAGCGTGTATGGCAAATCAACCTTTAACACTTATGGCTGATGGTGGAGGATCCGGAGATGGTAGCACTACTCGATCTGATGGGAATACGTCAATGAAAAGTGGAAGCACTATTCCGGGCACACAAGCTGATTTTCTTAAAGCCCTAGTAGATCATGGAAATTTGATTGGTTCTCCGTCATCGACAAATTCGGTAGAACCGGCTGAGGTGTCAGAGGGTGGGTCTTTTATCCTTGCTGATTTTTAGGATGACAATTGAGGTAAAGCATCAATAGATTTTGGTGCATTAAAGAAAGGGGTCGCCATAATAGCGGCCCCTTTTCATTTTTTCTTTTCGTACACTTTTTAGGAACGTAAAATTTAATAGATAAAATTTACTTGGAACACTTTATGCATAGTAATGCATAGTAATGCATAGTTGTAATGGGTAATTGATTTGTGTTTGGATATTGAATGGGTGCGTTGTCAATCTTTTTTGAGAAAGCAGATGAAAAATAAAGGTTATATAGTTTTTGGCTTAGTTGCTCTTATAGTATCTACGGCTGTCTATGCAGAGCCATATCATAATTATGATAAAGGGCATCCAACAATTCCTGATTTATTTGAATCTAAGAATGCTGCTCAGGTTACTACTTCACTAGAAACAGGAAATACAATACAGGCAGTAAATACTGTAAAGGGTGCAAATTTTAATGTAAATGCTGCTCACTATAATAAGCTTATTCAGTGTGCAACACCTCTAGTTGATAAGCTTTCCCCACAGGGATTTAATCAAATAGTTGCGGCTATTCAAAATTTATTTTTCCTACAGATTTCAAAGGTAATTCAAGGACCAACTGGCCCCCAAACTGTATACGAAGATACTGATATGGTTAGGTTGACGAAATTCTGCATAAATAATAGTGGTGTTACACAATTAGCTGGTGGAGGTGCATTGTATCGTTGGCTTACTTTCTTTATGAGTGGACAATGGCAAGGCCAAACCCCTGGAGTCTGTTACACAAGAAATTTACCTGAAATACTTTTAAGGCTTCAAGAGTATCATCAGCTTGGAATTGTTGGTGTGCCACAGGAGATACAAAATTTATATAATCTGGATCAGAATGATCCAAACTTTGGTACAATGTCATGTATGAAAAAGTATTGTACTACAGTTGAAACCTTTGAAACCAATGCATACTGTCCACGAAACGGTTATCCATATTAAATTCTGCAGTGATTAGTACTAATTCATAGGGGAAAAAAGATAGAACACAACGTTATGTGTTCTATCTTTTTTTTACGTTGCTCTCGGACGATGTGTGTTTAAGTGATATCAATAAGACACAAGTCAATCTGGTTATTTTTGAAGGAAGTTAGCTTTTCGAATAGAGACCTTAAGGAAGTAGGCCCTTTGGATAGGAAGAATTAAGACTAAATGCTGTCTGCTGTTGAGTTTTTAAATTTGCTAACGATTGCGTTAAGCTTGGGGTTGCTACTGAAAGGATTAGTATAAAGACAGTAATTAGAATGCCTGCCTCAAGTAATTGGACTCCTTTTTCAGAGTTCCTTGATTTTTTATGTTTTAGAACTGTTTTCAACGGACACCTCCACCAACTACATTATCTCTGCAAATTATGTACCATATGTTATTGCTAAATCTAATATTTAGGTAACCAAACTATCATTTGTAGTGACATTTTAAAGAGTTACCTCAATATGTTGGGCATGGTAATTGCTGAACTATAGGGTGTGAACAATACACCAAAAAAACTAATAAAATTTACTAGGAGCACGGCCGCATGTCAGCGTGGCTCAGGCATGATTGAAGCAACAATTGTTGTGCCGTTACTTTTGTTTTGTGTCATCCTTGGCGTAGACCTTATTACTTTAGCGAGATATTCCTCTGCCATGCACTGGTTAGCAATTACAGCTGCACGTGTTTCCTCTGTTGAGACCCCGGATGATGGATCTGTGACTGCCCCGACTTCAACTCAATTAAAGCTTCCACAGTTGGCCGCACAGCCGGCATATCTTCCGTCATATATCCAAGCAAATACAGGTTGCAAAACATTGCCACTTAATGAGCAAAGATTGAGAGTTCTCAATCTTGCGCTAGGTGAAGCGCAGCGTGTTTTGTCAAAGAAAGCAAAAACTGCATCGACATGGATAATCCCAGCGGATGTAGATGCCCAGACTATGCCATTAGCCGGAGAGATGATTGTCGTTCCTGTGCAATGTGATGAGAACCCTGAGCCGGGTAAAGTTACAGATTGGAAGGCATGCATGAATATTCCATTGATGCTTTTAGGTTCAAAGTATGTTTGTTTTACAGCAGGATCCTCATATTGGGATATATGATGGGATATATGAAGCATAATTGCTAGGGAACCCTGGGCGTGTTAATTTTTTGGGGGAAGAAAGGGGAAGAAAAATTACGCCATGTCAAAACTAAAACTAATCACTAATCGAAAAGCCAACGAGGCTGGTGTGTCCGTCATAGAGTTTGCTGTTGGTATTATTCTCTTGATATCAATAATTAATGGATTATGGGCAATGCATTCACTGCATGACATGAAACGTAATATTTATTCTGCTCTCTATAACGCCTTTACCCAAAGCAACATTAGACCATTTACTCTTGATGCTAACGATCAGTTCGCACCTTGGCCATCGTTAATTGTGAATCAGTTTCTACTCACGGAAGTTAATACCAATATAATTAATGCTACAACTGCAGGATCTCAACTTTCAGCCATAGCACCAGTTTCCAATTGTAGGGCTGTCATTGGATATTTAGATGTAGGGATATCCGGAGCGAAGGCCGGTATGGGTTTAGGAACTTTCACCATATCCTCTGACCCCGATGTAATGGCATCCAATGCACCTGTTGATCAGTTGATTGACACTGCTGCAAATAACTATGCAAATGAGATGAACGACAAAAAAATTAATGCCGAAGAGTCAAGGATCTTGCTTGATGCCGATACTTTGCCGACGCTTGGCGGGAATGCTGGGTTACCAGTAACAGCCATTTACCTGCCTTATGCTCCATTCTTTGCTTGGGCCTGTGAAGGAAAGGCTAGTATTTTGTTTAATTTAGTGCCTTTTCAAAATTTCGCACACTCTGGTGTGTTTAATATCCTTAGGTAGTTTTATGTCTGATGATTTTATAAAGCGAGTAAAAGACCAAGGTGGATGGGTTATTGTGTTTTTGCTTATGTGCGTGGTCTTCCTTCTGGCCTACGGATTTTTGATTATTCAAACGGAGGAAACGTATACCGATAGAGCTCAATTTAATTTAGATATTTCATCAGCTTTGTTTGCTGGATCAAATGCTGGCTCAGGGACAAATGCGAACTCTAACGTAGATAGCGGACCAGGAGTAATGTTTGAGGTAGCATGTAATCAGCTAGGTAGAAAGCTTAACAGTGCACAGATGAATAACTGCGATCCAGCTTCATTTGTTGCAACTGCTAATGCTGTGGGCTTAATGTCGCTTGAGTTTTCCCCAGTTGATGCAGTATCAAATGCCTTTAGCTGTAAAGTAAAATACGACTATAATCCTGGGCTAATTGATTCAGGACAAATTCAAGCACAGAGCTTTTGTATTGATGTTAAAGACTGTGCCCGGACAGGATCTGTTCCTATAATTGCGGCGGCACCATATCTGATGGGTGGCTCAGGTTGTGTTGGACTTAAGGCCCCAGCCACTTTTGTTCTTTCTAGTATTTCACCACGACAGGGACAGGTGTTTAATGGTCAATATGCGCCTCCTCCTTTTATGCATTCGACTGCAGGAAATTCGGGATTTGCTCTAAATAATACATTGTTGGAAAGTAATAGTTTGCCTCTAATGTGGGACTCTCATCTTGGTGGCGTTTATCCTGGACACTATTCAGCGTCTCCTATGGTTCCGTATTTTGCTCCTTTTGCTACTAAGGAGACACGTAATTCGAACTTTACGATTGTACCAAATATTGATCCTATTATAACTGGCGCTTTGTCAGATTCAGCTTATGCGAACTCTTTGCCCCCAGTCTCATCTCAGACTTATGCAGGTGGTTTAGTGCTTCCCCAGTCTTTGGATCCTATACAGTACATAAGCGGTCTTTCTGGTAGTCATGCTGGAGATATCTTTACTTGGGGAGGTACTGGATTTTTAGGCACAGTGCCTGCTGGACCAACAGGACCGACATCAAGAGTGCCTTATAGGGCAGGTATTGCAACACAGAATCATTTAGATCAAGTCTGTTTTGGTCCCTTTAAATATTGGTTTCAAAGGGCGGTGCAGCAGGCACTATACATGCTTGATTCATACGGCATCCCTTTTGGTTTAGCTGCTTATTCTAACTCCACGATCCCACTAATGCCTTATGTCCCATACCATCATAGGTATAGTGCGTCATGGCCTGCGCCATGGAACTCCCAACCAAGATCGACTTTGATTTTACCACTAGGTGGACCAGATGATGGCGCTATAGGGACAATTCCAGATCCTACTTATACATTATCACAGTTTGGAAATCTGAATAATGTAACTATTCCCCCAGGAGCTGGGACAACGCTTAATAAACAGACATCTCTAAATTTGCTTTATCAAGGGATGTCCATCTGTGCTCGAGAGATGGGCCATGAGATAAGAACAGGGACAAATGTGAACATTAATGGATTTACCTCTGGTAATGCTCCGCATATTTTTACTGCACTACCTAATGCCTACGATGTAAATATGCCAGTTGTTCATTCAACAAACTCTTGCTCAAACCTTACCAATCCAACGATGGAGGGCAATATAGAAGTAGGAAGTTCAGGATTCACTATTCAAAGAGGATTTAATTTCCGTGGAGAGGGGACAATCTCTGCCGGAGAATGCGCTTTCAATGTTGGCCCAACACAAGGATCCACTAGTAATAGATATAGAGAGGTCTGCATTAGTCAGATAGCAGCCCCCGCAGGATATTTCCCAGCAAGTATGGTAAATGCTACGATTGGTGGAGAGCCACCAAATATTGATCCATCACTAGCCCGCATTCCTTATCGGACTTGTTTAAACGATCCCGCCCAAACACCTAACGCTGCGGTTGCGTTATCTACATTACGATTGGGTGGAGTGATGAAGTCGGGATATCCTGCACCGCAAGCAGCTATGATTCCTGTTGCAATTGCAAATCCTGAAAATCGATATTTTACAAATGTAACTGCCGCTAACGTTTATCCAAACTATGAGCCAACCGCTACTCAGAGTGATTTCGCTATAGGGGCTCTGTATCAAGCTTATAACACATTTAGGGATCCTAATTTTATTCCTGTAGCTCAGAAAGAATCAATTCGAAGAATGGCGATTATTTATATGGACGCAGTTCCAAGTATAACTATGGCCAACTGTTTACAGGGACGGAACCAATGTATGTACTTCCCTCGTAATCCGATTTTGTCGCGAGAGTTTCCAAGTGTAACTTATCCTGCAGCTTTTCCAGCTAATAATGCAGTAAGGGAATTTGCCGAGCTTGCACATCGAATGGTCGAAGAGGGGATTGAAGTTGTCTTGACTTTTATAGATCATCCTAATGCTAGTAACCCGCAAAAAGATTTTCTCTTTAATGCTCTAAGGGATCCTTTAGGCAAGCAGACAACAACATCAGGGACTCTTAATTACGCACTATGTAAGAGTTATAGTAAGAGTTATACCTGTGGATCTCCTATAGATGGAAACGAACCAGGCTATGATCCTCTTTACTTAGGTAATCCAGCAGCGTGCGATTGTGTTAATAAACCACCAAGAAAGGGAATTCATATCATACCAGTTCAACAACAAGATGGTGAGCAGTACTCTGTATTTCAGGCTCGTATGTTTACAGCTACAACAATTGCGTTAAACAGGATTCTACATAGATATACTCCCATCAAATAGGGACAGAAGTTTTCAAGTTCACGAATTTTTAAGACCCAACTAATGCTCGTTGTTATAGAACGTCGTTTTCTTCTACCCTCAATTTCCCCCACCCTAATTTCCCCCCAATTTTCCAC
>CAZFXN010000083.1:0-7118 GCA_964523015.1 uncultured Bdellovibrionales bacterium
ACCCCCTGCTTAGAAGGCAGGTGCTCTATCCAACTGAGCTACGGGTGCCTGAATCTTGGACTTTAAGACCCCCAAACTTAGGCAAAATTTAAGATTAGGTCAATCAAGGAGGAAAAATCGGAGAAAAAATAGCTGAAGATAGCTCTTATAAATGCTCATCATAGTTATGTGGAATTAGGGCTTTTGTGTGATTTTAAGGCTGCCGATACTATAATTATGAGGCGTTTTACCGATTGTTTTATCTGCCGTTTTACTACTTATTTTACAACCTGTTTTATGATGGTTACAGGCATTGTAACTGCTATATGTATATCCCCTATCCTATCTTTTGCTCTGCCAACTGTGACTAACGAGGTAACCCCTCTTTCTCAATCTCAATCAGTTATCATTTCGTTTATTCAATATGATTTAGAATCTATATCTGATTGCCATTATAATCTCTTTGCTGCTAAGAAAAAAAAACATCTTGAAACCTTGCCTGGTAAGGGTTTAAGCATCGCTACATTTGAAAATCATGAACCTCAGGTAAAGATTATTGCCGGCCCAATGGGTGTTATTAAGAGGTCCAAAGTTGGCCCACTGAAAAAGCACTCTGTAAAAGTCTACTTAAGAACCCTAATCTCATGCCCATCAGCAACAAATGGCCAGAGTGAAATAATCTCATTTTCAGTACCAACCAAAAAAAAGGGACTAGTTAAATCAGTAGAGGAGCTCCTCCTCCATATGAAATTTCATATGAAGTACTATAAGCCTTAAGGTGGTGTTTATATTATTATAATACTTAGAGAAATAACCAACTGATCTAGTGCCCGGCACAAAAACCCAATCAATCAAAGTAGATAGAAATTTCATACGAAATATTCGCATAAAATAGGGCAATAATTAATATTTATAAACAGGTATAAAGCACCTCCGTATGACACAAGAGAGGCAGTTTTACCAATAACTTAAGGGTGGAGTCATGTAACGCGCTTCATTGACATGCTTACCAACTCGATTATGGTAAGCAAAATATGAGTAATGGTTTTTAATGGTTCAGGTAGGAAAAACTAAACGCATCTTTGATGGCCGGTTTGAGATCTTAGGCATTGTTGGTCGTGGATCTCAAAGCGTAGTCTATCACGCGCGAAATGCACTCTCTCCTGACACCCATGTTGCTCTGAAAGTCCTGGTTAATAATCAAGGCAAAACACAATCACCATCTTCACTCGGTGAGAAACTACGAAAAGAAGCTTTGGCTATGGTGGCTGCTCGTCACCGCTACGTTGTGCGTATTGAAGATTTTCATTCCATTGACACCTTATGCTACCTCTCGATGGAATACGCTCCTGAAGGGGATTTAAGAAAATATGTGTCCAGCCGTCTAGGTAAACTAGCTCCAGCACAAGCCGAGAGATTTTTTAAACAATCTTTAGAAGCCCTTTGTGCTGTACATAAATCAGGGATTATCCATCGAGATATTAAGCCTGATAATATCCTTGTAATTAATGATCGCGAAACAAGACTAGCTGACTTTGGAGTAGCTCTCCTACCAGGTGATGATTCTTCAATTGAGGAACTTCAAAAAGGTGTCGGAACATTTAGCTATATGGCCCCTGAAGTTCTTGAGGGGAAAGAATATAAAGAGTCCGCCGATCTTTACTCCTTAGCTGTAACTTTTTATGAACTCTTATCTGGCTCTCATCCTTTTGATGGAGCGAACTTAATTGATCAGTTAAAGATACGTCAAGACGGAAACATAAAACCGATCTCAAAAGTTGTTTCTGATATCTCCCCAAAACTTGCTCAAACAATTATGCATTGTCTAGCTTATCGAAAAGAGGATCGTCCACGGTCATCTGAGGAATTATTGGAATTCTTATCTTCAACAGAAAAGATGCCAACAGGTACACAGACAAAAACTCCGGAAAAAATACCAACTCCGCAAAAACCTGAACAAGCTACGGAGCGAACTACTGAACGAGCTGCTGAGCGGCCTGCTGAAAGACCGACTCCCACAAGAACATTTGTAAGTGGGCGACCTGGTGAAGCAACGCAAGCACCTATCCAGCCTCCTACTTTGATGGCATCTCCAACACAACCACCAACACCGCCAACATCTCTTTCTACACCTCTTCCTGCTCCTCCTCCTATTGTCCGACAAGAAGAACCAATAAGAATCTCCGCTCCGAACTTACTTAAAGTTGAGCGTAAACCAGTAGTAAAGCCAAAAGAGATAATTGAGGAGCCTATTAAAGAGCCTGCTCCAATAGAAAGACAAGATGTGCAATCTGACCAATCTGTCGAAGATGCTGTTAATGAGATCTTATCTGCAAAAAGTAAGTTAAAGTTTGAAGATCTCTCACTACCTCCAAAAAAACGAATTCCAGGGGCAGCTATATTTGCAATACTAATGCTTTTTGCAATTTATTATAGATTCTCTGGCACAGAGAATTCTTATGATAACACCTCTCCTAAAGCTAGGCTGACTTCAGGAGACGATCCTACAGCAGTTGAGAAATCTCCATCAACTTCTGAGCCACTAATGCCAAAAGCTGGTTCTACGGACTCTCTCTTTCCTTTATTAGGTGCTGGAATATATCACGGTGAAGTCCATGGGCTTTACCCTGATACTAAACATTCATTAACGTTCATATCTTTTCCTGATAAAGAGCGAATTGCAGTGATTGTGGGCATGGAAGGGTGGACCCCTGCAGTAATTTCAACCAGTGAATTAAAACCAGGTGACGTATTAAAGGTAGCTTCAAACGGGTTTGTATTACAGTTAACTGGTAAAAAGTTAGAAGATGGGGAATTTGTTGGATACTTTAAGAATCTAGTAGTCGGAGAACAGGGAGAATGGAGAGTTAAATTACTAGGAGGCAGTAAGTAAGTAAGAGCGAGGTAGGCATATATGAGAAAGCAATACATCTTCACAATTTTATTTAAAGCTTTATTTAAAGCTTTATTTGTAGCTTCCACTTTTGTGACCATATTATGCGGTCATCTAAATGCTTTTGCAGCAGAGATGCCACTAGTCCATAAGCCGATCCTTGCTGAGGCATTGCCATTACCTGGTCAAACAATGAAGTTAATGTTTTTACTCCCGATGACTAAAGATCTGGGACTTAAGGCTAGAGCTTCTGTCGTCATTGATGGTGAGGCCATGGATATTACGATGGAAGGCTCTCTTGATGAGCTTGATCGTACTTTTTTTGAAGCTGAGATTAGAGCTCCTCTGACTGAGTTATCATATAAATTTTACGTTAGTGGTTCCGGAGATCGAGTTGTTACCACCGATAGATATCAAATTCTTCGTTCCTGTTTACCAAGCACTCAACTAACAACAGTTGATGTCTCAGAGGATTTACCTAAGGTGGAGAGAGCTAGATTAATGGTTGAGCTCTCTAAAGGATTAGAGCAAGATATCCAGGCCTATCAAGGTAGTGTTGATATTTTAAAAGAATTACAGGAGAGGTTAAAATGAAACATCTCCTATTAGTTATATCTCTTCTATTAACTTCCACAGTTTTGGCTGAATCTACTGTTGAACTTTTAGTGCATACTCCTGTTACCCCGGAGAAGGCAGTAGGTATGATCATTACTCCTCAGGGAATCTCTGAAAAAACTGGAGTGCCTGTTACGATCATAGAGCCTGGCCTTATTCAAGTATCCGTTCCTGTTGCCAGCTCAGAAGCAAAGAAGGATTCATTTGCAACCTCTATTACTATAACTGAGGGCGGTGAACTATTTTTCTCGCCTCTTAAATCAATTGCGGATCCAAAACGATACGGTAGTCATCTATCATTACCAATCTGCAAAAACTTAAAGGTTCAAAACCGTACCCTTGATGAGAATATCATGTCTAATATTGGGGCAGTACAATCTTTACTAGAGATCAGAAAAGTCCGTCGCGATTTCGTAAAACTAGAATTATCTGCCCTTTTACGAGGGGATTTTCTAGAAAAGCTTGAACGTATGGAAACCGGATTTGGACTCGCTGGCGCAACTCCACTAAGTGCTGAGATGAATCCCTATGAGCTTACTAGTCGACTCTTTAGAATCCTAGCTGCCGTTAGAAATTACGAAGCTAATAAGTAAAGCTTTAGTATTTGTAGATCCTTAGACACCATCAACTTCAAGGTTGATATCTGTGGGATCCCCTACCATCATTTTACCGCCACTGTGGCGGTAGGAATATATTTTCATGATCCTTCTTTAGATCAAAGAGAGATAATCAAAAACATCTAAAACAGAGATTTATTTGTTGATCTATATTGACAAGGTTTTTCATGCATCTCGTTAAGAGAACTCGAATCGTGATTAAATATTAATTAAACGCTCATAAATCACCTATAAAAATTAAATATAAAATGTCACCACGTTCTTGAGTCGGAATGCCAGATCTCGCCTCCTTGATGGCTCACCGTGCCCCGAAAAACCATGTGGTATAAGTATAAAATAAATTAATTGGGGTGGTGGTTTATGATTAATAAAAACATTAGTGAAATTTCAAATACTGAACTTACAGAGAGAATTTCAATACTGCAAAGTAAGGAACGATCCATTGTTTTAAAATTTTTAACTCACTTAGGAGAATTTGATAATAGAAGGCTTTATCTAGAACAAGGATACTCTAGTTTATTTGATTACTGCGTTAGAAAGCTTAAGTTATCTTAAGGCAGTACCTTTAGAAGAATAACAGCGGCTAGATTTTTAAGAGATTATCCTGAATGTGAGGGAAGTTTTCTTAATGGGGATATAACACTCTGTTCAATTGCAACAGCCGCAAACGCTGTAAAAACTGAAAAGGCTACTATTTCCGATATTATAGGCAAGTCAGCAAAAGATGTGAAAGCCTTAGTTGCTGAGATAATTCCAGTAACTAAACCTAAAGAAACAATAAAAGAGATAAAAGTAGTTCCTAATATAACGCCAAAAAATGAATCCCTAGAGCTTTTCAAAGATAATTCTTTTGAACTAAAAAGTGAAATGCCATTATCAGAAACTCGCTACGAGATAAAGTTTTCTGTCACTAAAGAGATCTTTGATAAAGTCCAGCTTTTAAAATGTAAATTCTCAAATAAATTAGGTTCAGATTTATCTATGGAGAATGTTTTTACTGAGTTAATCAATAAATCTTTAAGTACAAGTAAAACAGAAAAAGGAAAGCCATCTAATAAGAATTCAAGATATCTTCCAGTAGCTCTTAAGAGGGAAATTTTAAATCGGGATAATTTACAATGCTCTTACATATCTCCTGATGGCACTAGATGTACTCAAAAACATTATTTAAACTTTGATCATATTCAGCCATCTGCATTAGGAGGAAAATCTATAGGTGAGAATCTTAGAGTGCTCTGCTCTGCTCATAACCAGATGTTTGCTAGGATGACTTTTGGAGAGAGGGCCAATTAGAAGCCCTGTGGAATATAGTATCCACCGCCATTGTGGCGGTGATTTGGTGGCGGTAAAAAATCTTTTTAAATGCCTGGCAGCATCCCTAATTTATCTCTAATTTAGCTAAAACTTCGCGAATCCTGGAAATCGTGGGCATGGGATCACGTCTCTAATATTTTGCATGCCGGTTATGTACATAAGGAATCTTTCAAATCCGAGACCAAATCCAGCGTGAGGCACTGTTCCAAATTTTCGAAGCTCTAAATACCACCACAGATCCTCCTCTTTAATGTTCTGAGCTTTAATCTTTTGTAGTAGAACATCATGACGCTCTTCACGTTGAGAGCCCCCGATAAGCTCACCAACGCGTGGTACTAACATATCCATAGCTCTGACAGTTTTACCGTCCTCATTAAGCCTCATGTAAAAAGCCTTTATCTCCTTTGGATAATCAGTAACAAAAACTGGTCCATTAAAATGCTCATCAGTTAGAAATCTCTCATGCTCTGATTGTAGATCAATTCCCCACTTCACTGGGTAATCAAACTTCTTATTACTTTTTTCTAAAATCTCAATTGCCTGAGTGTAAGTAATCCTTTCAAATTTAGATTGGGCAACTTTTTTTACTGCCTCGATGATCCCCTTTTCTATCCACTGATCAAAAAAGGCCATCTCTTCTGGGCAATGTTCTAAAACATAATTAATAAGGAATTTTACAAAATCCTCGGCCAACGACATGTTATCGCTAAGATCATAAAACGACATCTCTGGCTCTATCATCCAAAACTCAGAGAGATGCCTAGTTGTGTTTGAATTTTCAGCTCTAAATGTCGGCCCAAATGTATAAATACAGGACAGGGCTGTTGCAAACATCTCCCCTTCAAGCTGTCCAGAAACTGTCAGGCTGGCTTCCTGTTTAAAAAAATCAGCATCATAATCAACCTTTCCATCTTTCATAGGTGGTTTAGCGGCATCAAGGGTTGATACACGAAACATCTGTCCAGCTCCTTCGCAGTCAGCGGTAGTAATAATTGGACTTGTCAAATAGTAAAATCCCCGTTGTTGAAAAAAAGTATGCACAGCCATTGCTGCTGCTGAACGCACACGAAAAACTGCTCCGTATGTATTAGCCCGCGGTCGCAAATGAAGAATAGTTCTTAAAAATTCTAAAGAGTGCCCTTTTTTCTGTAGTGGATATTCTTCAGGATCAGCATCCCCTAAAACCTCTATCTCTAGTGCTTCAAAATCATAGGCCTGACCCTTTCCCTGAGATTTAATAAGGTTCCCTTTGACCTTTATGGAGGCTCCAGTTGTAAATCTATCTTTATTCTCAATATAGCTACGAAGCTCAGGGTTTAGGACAACCTGAAGCCCTTTAACGGCAGTCCCGTCAGTAAGTTCAATAAATGCGACATTCTTTGATTCTCGATAAGTTCTTATCCAGCCTGAGATTGTATACTCGCCTAGGCTTACCTTATCTCGATGAATCTCTCTTATTGTTACAATGTTCATAATTTGACTTTAAAAGCGGGTTAAGAAAAGAAAACTTTTGGTACAATAATATCGTTTTGAGCCAAAATCAAACCGTAATGTGACGAATACCAAATAGTTATGTTCGCTATTGATCGAAGACTCACTAGAATATAGAGTCGACCGCCTGTTAACTGTTTTCGGGGTGTAGCTCAGCCTGGCTAGAGCGCTAGTTTTGGGAACTAGAAGTCGGAGGTTCAAATCCTCTC
>CAZFXN010000084.1:0-7080 GCA_964523015.1 uncultured Bdellovibrionales bacterium
AGTGACGGTGAAGTTTCTGTCTTAGGATTTGAGCCCTTTAAACGTGACATTGAATTTCGAAGGAAGATCTCTTTAGTAATGGGTCAAAAATCTCAGCTATGGTGGGATATCCCAGCAATGGACTCTTTTCTTTTACTGAAAGCCTACTATGAAATTAAAGAACCTGTATTTAGAGAGCGCTTAGATGAACTAGCTCTGTTACTTGATGTAACCGATCTTTTAACCACTCATGTGCGCCGACTCTCTCTTGGAGAGAGAATGAAGATGGAGATGATCGCCTGTCTTTTGCACCAACCTGAAGTTTTATTCTTAGATGAGCCAACAATTGGATTAGATGTCGTTGCTCAGATGAATATTCGTAACTTTCTTATCTCCTATCAAAAACAATATAGGACAACGATTATTTTAACTTCTCATTATATGGCTGATGTCGAAGCACTCTGTGATCGAGTAGCACTAATCTTAAATGGTCAAGGATACTTTGACGGGCCAATTGCTAAGTTTGAGAGCCTCCTTGGAAGGGATAAATTTGTTTCAATAATATTTAGCCAAGCTCCAAATAAGTTAGATCCAATTTGGGAAAAATTATTTCCAGAATGGAGCGAGGATTCAACGCGAGTAGAACTTAGAATTTCTGAGGATAATTTTAGAGAGATTGCTTCAGAGGTATTATCAAAATATCCAGTCTTAGATTTTTCGACCGACAAACTTCCAATTGAGCGAGTAATGAAGTCAATTATTTCAAAACCTGAACTGGTTGGAAGATCGTAAAAACAATTAGAGTATAAAAATTAGAATGCCAAATGCAGATCTTCTAAAATGGTGGCAGACAATAAAGATTACTTGGACCAATCAGATGGCTTACAAGTTCAACTTTATCTTAATGGTTATTGCACCAGTTCTAGTATTCTATCTCGTTAAATATAATATCTGGTCATCTATTTATGCTCTTAACGATCTCTCCATCATTAAAAACTACACCCTTCAAGAGATGCTCAACTATCAAGCATGGTCAATGGTCGTGGCCTTTCTTGGTTTGGCATATATAAACTCAAAAGTCTCTGAAGACATCCGAATGGGTCGAATCTCTGCCTTTTTATTATATCCATTTGATTTTTGGAAATTTCATACCGGTTCATTCCTAGGTTTTCAATTAACTCAGTTAACAATCTGTCTCTTTACCGTCTTTGCTTTACTAATGAGTGGTCTTGTGGAATGGGCAAGTTGGATTCCGCTATTGCAAGGAATAGTTATCTCTTTAGAAGTTGGGGTACTCTGGTTTATTTTAATGTTTTCAATTGCACTTCTCTCTTTTTGGATGGAGGAAACTTGGGTGTTAAGAGTCATGCTTATTACAATATCTCAATTTCTTTCGGGATCAATTATTCCGATCGATCTATATCCACAGTGGCTCCAATCTATTTTAGCTTATACCCCTTTCCCCTATCTGACTTTCGTTCCGATTAAGATATTTATGGGACAGGGGGAGTACGGATTTCTCTCTTCATTTTTCATTATACTTTTTTGGATCATAATCGCCTTTTTTATGCTTAAGGTAATATGGAATAAGGGAGTAAAGCTCTATACGGCGGCTGGAATATGACAAAGCGATTATTTCATTACCTAGATGTTTATCGCCAGTTTGTCGCAGCAAGCTTTGCTCAAGCGATGAGCTTTAGAGGACACTTTATCCTCGTTGCCATAATGGACCTCCTTTTCTATGTAAGTGCAATCATAACTGCTGATATTTTATTTAATACTATTCCAAGTATGGGCGATTGGAATCGGTATCATTTTCTATTCTTTGTCTCTTTTATGCTTACTGTTGAGCATTTACACATTACATTTATCAGTGAGTCCTTCTGGGTTTTTTCAGATGATATAAAAACTGGGAACCTAGATTATAAACTTCTAAGACCTTTGGGGACTCTTTTCACTGTTCTCTTTTCACGGTTACGCCCAGGTACCTTGTTTAATTTTTTTGTGCCGTGGGGATTACTTATCTATTACGGATCAATTTTAGAGCTGACTCTTACCAAATGGTTGCTATTGCCTATCCTTGTATTGTCTGGATTATCACTCCTTGTGCTAATAGAGGTCCTTATCTGCATGGGAATGTTTTGGATGATTGATGGAACTGCTCTTAACTTTGTTCGAATTCAATTGCAAGCTGTCGCAAAATGGCCGGATATTTTATATCGATCATTTTTTAAGCGACTGTTTACGATCGCAATCCCAATTTTGCTTGTTGGCAGTGCCCCAGTTCATTTTTTAATAGACAGCTCAGCCTGGGCTTTAGTCATATACATGATCTTTACAATGGTTGTACTTTGGTTCTTAATTTCAATTGCCTGGCGATTAGGTTTACGGCGATATGAGTCGGCATCTAGTTAGACAATAAACAGTCAATGACCAGGCAATCTATAGATTGGTTTTCATAATCATTGATGTTAAAAAGTAAAATATGGTTGATAAATCAAGTCTTCTGTTACCATTCCAAAAAGCCTTGGCGACTCTAAAGCTCTTAAGTGATTCTGCTTCATGGCTCCTTTTTATTGAAAAGCGAAATCTGACCTCTCACACATACAACAGCGAAACTGCCAACGAAGTGTATCAGGTGATTCCAAAATTTGTTGAAGAAGCAGATCGACTTTTCGCAACTCTAAGCAATCTTAAGGATATCTAGTGGACGAAGGGGTCACACCAGAGCAGCTCACTATAGTTCGAACAATCGTGAGGGGATTAACAGACAAGCCAGTCTTTGTTTTTGGTTCTCGAATTGCAAAGAAGGCCCAAAAAAACTCTGATCTTGATCTCTGTCTTAAAGATTCTGAAAAGATGGATCTCTTACTTTTAGGAGAGATAAGGGAGAAGCTACAGGAAAGTAACCTTCCATTTATAATTGATCTGGCTGATTATAATCGAATGCCAAAAGAGTATCAGAAAGAGGTGGATCGAACTAGTGTTCCTCTTTAGCTTCAACTATTTGAAGTTGAGGTTTACGACGATACGAATCGGCATCTAGTTAGAAGTAATAAGCCCCAACTCTTTTAGCCCTTCTTGCCAAGGTAAGCATAACACGTTACCAAATTTCTTTGCGTTCTTATCTAGAGAGAGACAGTAATAAGAGGAGTCTTTTAATTTCTTTTCACTGCTAATGGCTTCAAGATGTCGAATATCTTCTGCGGATATATTATCCTTAGATTTAATCTCTATAAAAATTTTTTCTTTTGAGCCCCTATCAATAACAAGATCAATTTCTCTACCACCATGAGTTGCATAGTAATAAAATTCATCGTTTTTTCGTTGGTAGGACGACAGGGATATTATTTCACGAATAACAAAATGCTCAAATGCTCTTCCAAATGCGTAAGTGCCCGATTGTAATGGAGTGCCTATTGTCCTTAACAAGGCTCGAAGTACTCCGATATCAAACAGGTAAAACTTAGAGCTCATGCGCTCTTGTTTTCTAAGCGAAGGGTGGTAGGACGGAAGGTGAAAGCCTAATAACGTATCCTCAAGGATCTGAAAATAACCCTCGGCAGTTTGTGGTGCGACTCCAACATCTCGCCCAATCTGACTGAAGTTAATAATTTGACCAGAAGATTGCGCCGCGATAGGAAGAAACCGTTGGAATGGTTTAAGATCTCTAACAAGCTGATTGCAGATCAAAGCCATCTCCATACTCAACATGGGTAAGAGGATAAAGGTTATATACCCAAGCTCGTCCAGCTAGTAAGTTCGCGCCTCCACGCTTTAACTTTCGGGCACTAGATCCGGTGAGAATAAATTGGATTCCTTTCTTTTTCTCAATAAGCAGGTGAACCATGTCGAGCAACGCAGGTACTTTTTGAACTTCATCAATGACTACTCTTTTTATATTAGATCTTGCCGCGATACGGGTTTCTAGTGAATCAGGATCTAGATTAAGGCTCTCAAATTCAGAATCTCTTAAAAGATCGATATAAAGTGTCTGATCATTAAAAAAACGCTCCTTAATAAGTGAGGTTTTCCCAGTTCCTCTTGCTCCAAAGAGAAAACAACTGTGTGTTTTCGATGGGTTGATACTTCTATTAACCATACCTTTAATTTTCAACGAAATTTAAAGGTAAGCTGAACTTCATTCGGAAATATGGTCAAGCTGATATATAGGGGATGAACTATGAATTATATTAGCTGACTAATCCATATAACGCCGGCCAGAGGCAGTTTTTCCAATTCTCAGCTTTATAGCCTCCCTCCATAACACCCATCACTTTTGCAGTAGGAAAATGATCTGAGGTTTTTTTAATTATTTCATAAAAGGTACTTGGGGCAAATCCGAGAGCACCAAGTGGATCGTCAAACGCACTATCTACACCGATAGACCAGATAATAATTTCAGGATTAAATTTTTCAATCCACGGCATTGCCTCTTTGTTATATCGATCTAAAATTTCATTTGGGGAGGCGGCTGGTTCGACCCTAGTGATTTCTTCTCTATATTCTTTCTCTCTATACTCTTTTCCCCTAAACTCTAAACTTAAAATATTTGAGGCTGAATATACGGGGTGATGTTTTGTTCCTAAAATAGGATCGTCATGCCTATATGGAAATTCCCGCGCTATTCCAATAACCTTTTCCTTCTTTGAATCATAAAAACCATCTAGATACCTGCTACTCTTTTCATCAAATGGAGAGCAGTAAACGAGATCTATCACAGCCAAACCATCTTTATTCATCAATGATTTCCGTGTGCCGTTTCCACTATGGTTGTCTATATCTATAACAAGTGTTCTAAACCCAAGATCTCTTGCATATATGGCAGCTATTGAGGCATTTGATAAATAGCAGAATCCCATTGCAATATCATTACTGGAATCAGGACTAGATCCTTCAGCATGGTGACCAGCCGGCCAGACATTTGCAAAAGCACGAGTTTGATTATTTGGATCCTCAACGATTAGATCTACACAACGAAGCGAAGCTTTTACTGATGAGATTGCAGCTCGGTATGTTCCACTCCAAACACTCGCCTCGTTGCCAAATTCTTGATTACACTCACCGAGCTTTACCTGTAATGAAGTAGACTTTAGTCCCTCAACATGATCTTTAGAGTGAACTTTATAAAGAGCATCTAAATACGGCTTTGATAATTCTCTCTCTCCGACTTTAATGTCTTCATAATCGATCGTTGTATTTGAATTTAGAGATAACTCGATCTCTTTTCCTTTATTTTCAGTAACAACTGAGATTTTACTTGGTAATGTTCTTGCTGCCTCATCGCACCCCTTAGCCTTCCCTCTATAATCATAGTAAAGATCTGGCTGATCCCGATCGACAGTTCCGTGATGGTCGATGTTTTCTAAGATATTTGAGATGATTTTTAATCGCATTGCATGAGATTATCACATCAGCTTCTAGGCTCAAAAGTCTCGTTTTCAAGACTAATATCTGGAGCTGCTTGCTCTATCTTCATTCCCATGAAAACTGCATCTTCTCCATATGAAGATAACTTTGCTTTAAATTCAGGAGATAAATCATCAACTACCTTAAAACCAAATCTGGACCAATAGCCACTTGAACTTTGTACAGCGATTAGGCAAGCTTCGGTTAAGCCCATTTCAGCAGCTTTATTTAATGCATGCTGAACCAACTTGGTGGCTTCTCCCTTTCCAACTGACTCAGGTTTCATTGCTAGATCATGGACATAAAGAGTATCTGCATCCTCTGGAACAGAGAAACGATCACTGTTAAGTGCTGGCAAGGTATCTTTGGTGCATGGCAGAGTAATTAAATATCCAGTAACGGCAGTGCCGTTTTTGATCACAAAGCAAGTCTCTGGACTTGCATTCAGTTTTGAAGCAAAGGCGTCAATGCTTTCCCAAAACTCATCTGGTTCTGTCATAGGCACTACCTACTACAAGGAGGCAAATCAAGTCAAATAGGGACTTGTAGGAATTCTACATATCCGGAGACTGCAAATAGCTCTGAGCATCCTCTTTAGTATCAATTGAAGATCTGCTTGGTTGGGTATTCTTTTTAAAGTATTCAAGAATTGCTCCTTCGCAACCACCACAACTTAATAGTCCTGATGAACGTTCAACCCAGAACGGATCTACTCCTGCTGGCACACTAAAATCTAGTGGGGTGGGCTTAACAGGTTCTTCTGGTTCTATGCCGAGTTTTTCAGCTTCTTCAATATTTTCTGCAATCTGCTTTTGGTAATTCTGCTCATCTTTATACTCAAGAAACGGCTTCATAAAATCAAGCCAGATTGGAGCAGCGATCTTTCCGCCAGTTTCTTTTTCGCCGATCTTTTTCTTAAGGTCAAAGCCAACCCAAACACCACTAACCCATTCGGGAGTAAACCCTATAAACCAGGCATCCATCTGATCATTTGATGTTCCTGTTTTTCCAGCTGCTGGCCTACCAATTGGTTTTACTCGTACGCCAGTGCCACGCTCAACAACACCTTTTAGTAAATTTGTTAAAACAAAGACGCTGTTTTCATCAACTACCTGTTTTCCTGTTTTTAAAAGATTATCTTTGTAATCAAAAAGAACCTCTCCATTTCGATCTCGAATCGTTGTGACAAAAACTGTATCTACCAACACTCCTTTAGCAGCTAAGACGCCATATGCTCTAGTCAGTTCAAGAGGAGTAACTTCACTACTACCTAACGCAAGCGATAAGTTGCGACCTAGATCAGTAGTTATTCCCATCTTTCGAGCATAACTTATTGTGGCATCAACTCCGATCCTAGCAATAATATCTGCTGATGCTAAATTTCTAGATTGCTCTAGTGCTCGCCTAAGAGTTATCGGTCCAAGAAATTTATTATCAAAATTGCCAGGCGCCCACACTTCGTTCCCTACTCTAAAAGTTCGCGGGGCATCGTAGACTATCGTTGTCGGGGTGTAGTTAAATCCATCAATAGCAGAAAGATATAAAATTGGCTTGAAAGCCGATCCTGGCTGTCTAAGCGACTGAGTGACTCTGTTAAATTGGCTTTTATTAAAATCGTACCCTCCTACAACTGCTGGAATTTTTCCGGTATATGGGTCTATCAGGACTACCCCTCCCTCTATTTCAGGAGTT
>CAZFXN010000085.1:0-6964 GCA_964523015.1 uncultured Bdellovibrionales bacterium
AGTGAAAAACAAAAAATACCACTTAGGATCATGATCAGCGCTAGTTTGCGATGACATCTAAACCTACCTCCAGCCTGGCTAGGCAAAAACTCATACTTCTTCGGTACTTAGAAAATGTTAATTGATTTTCCTATCCCTTATCCCTCTTCTTTTGGATAACGGGTACCTCCCCGTTCTTACTGTCCCGATTGCAGATGAAAACGGTATTGCAATTAATTCTGAAAATGACGATATAGTGGGGTGTCTTCAGCAGGAGTTTCATTCCAAACAGGTTATCCATTTAATTGAGGCCTCTGGTTTACTAAGTGATAGCCGAGATCCAGAGTCGGTCTTGAAGAGACTCTCCCGCGAAGAGCTGAGCGACCGTGAGCAGATTGCGAGCGGCAGAATAAGGAGAAAGTTATTGGCGATAAAAAGGCTTTTCGATAATGGAGCAGAGGAAGTCGTTATCGCAGATGGACGGGGTCCGAACCCGATCCGAGATGCAATTGAAGGTAAAGGAACGGTGATTCGATGACGCTCACACCTGAAATAGATAGTAGTAACGATCCGCACGAGCTTGCAGTATACCCCAAACGGGGTATTAACCTGGTTAGGGGCGATAATGCATTAGTGTGGGACGATCAGGGTCGAGAGTATATAGACTGTATAGCTGGTCAGGGCAGCGCCAATATCGGACATGCGAATCCCTACGTTGTTAAGGCAATTACTGAACAGGCTCGCACCCTGATCACGTGTCCAGGCATTTTTGGAAATGAAAAGCGGCGTGAGTTTCTTCGCAGACTTACTGAAATCGCACCGTCAAGGTTACAGAGAGGATTTCTTTGTAATTCGGGAACTGAAGCAGTTGAGGCAGCGATGAAATTTGCTCGGATCTCAACTGGCCGCAGCGAGATTATCTGCGCCACGAAGGCCTTTCACGGTCGAACATTCGGAGCTCTCTCAGCAACCTTTAATCCCAAGTATAGGGAGGGGTTTGAACCACTCCTGCCGGACGTTCATCATGTGACTTTTAACAAGCTTGATAAATTGGAAGGTGCGGTCAGTGAGCGAACCGCGGCTGTTATGCTTGAGATTATACAGGGAGAGGGTGGGGTGAATATTGGCACTCGTGAATTTTTATGCGGAGCGCAGGAGTTGTGTCGGAAGCGCGAAATAATATTAATCATTGATGAGATTCAAACGGGATTTGCGCGAACAGGGAAAATGTTTGCTTGCGAACACTTCGGGCTTAGTCCGGATCTGTTATGTTTAGCCAAATCTATAGCAGGGGGAGTTCCGATGGGGGCTGTTCTCTGTAGTGAGAAAATTAAGGTCGAGACTGGCAAGCACGGTAGCACATTTGGTGGCAACCCCCTCTGCTGTGCGGCTGGCCTCGCCACCTTGGACTTCATAAGAGACAGCGATCTGGTGTCCGCCGCCCAAGCAAAGGGGGAATTGCTTCGATCTCTTCTGGTTGAAATTAAGACGGACAAGATCCGTGAGATTAGAAACCTCGGCTTAATGTTCGGGATTGAACTAAAAGAGAGGTCCCAACTGTACATCGAGGCTATGCTCAAACTTGGCGTCCTAGTGCTTCCAGCTGGCCCGACCGTACTTCGGCTCTTACCCCCGCTGACTATCGAGATCGAACAGTTAAAAAAGGTCTCCAGTGCTTTAAGTCAGGTACTTTCGTAAAAAACTTGGTTAACGGCTACCGGCTAATGTCAGCTGCCATACTCCTGCTGAAGTTCAATGATGGCTTGGAGTTTCGGTGTCTGAGCTAAAGGTTGATTCTGATACTCCTGCAATCCCCAACTACCCCATTTAGAATATACCCCGAATCTTCTGTAGAAAGCGAAAAGCTTTCCGCCATGTGCGAACCAGATGTCGAAGTATAACTTATAAAGATCTGCCATTCGCTGATCTTTATTGGCTGCCACGAAAAGCTTCGTAAGCTCAGCATTGTTTTCATTCCCCCAAACTCCTACCAAATGCTGGCCACCCTCGTATGCAACGAGCTTTAAAGAGTGTTGCGTTGCCCAGTTTTTATGCCCCTCAATCTGTGCACCTTTACTCAGCACCTCTATTTCAAGGGCATCCAACAAACCATCCAAACCTAGTGCGAGGGCTTCTTGGACTTTTGCTCCACTGCTGCCCCATGCTCCTCCAAAGTAGGGCGCTATAGCTACAGCATCGGAGTGTGCGGCTGTATCAGCAAATGTCACCACTTGCTCAGTAGTCCATTGATTGCCAGCTTGGGTGGCGAGAACTCGTGAAATTCGATTCATCTGTCCAGCAAAAACCGTTTCGAATCTCTTAAACATCTCTGTGGACTTAAGGGCGTAATACCTTAGCTGTGCCTGAAAAGCATTTGAGCTTAAACCTAACGCCAGACCCTGCTCTTTAGCATATTGAGATTGCATAAACTGAGAATTCCAAACCTCATTAGAATATTCAATGTAAGCGTAAAGTTCAGGATACAGGGTGTCTCGAATAATCTGTGCATACCCATCGATATACTGGGCAGTAGCGAGATGAGGCAAAGTGAACCAAGGATTAACTTTAAGAGTATTGGCTAATCGTACCATTATCTCCAGAGGCACACCTTTAGACGAAGTATACCGTGCATCGGTCGGCTTTGCTCTGAGAGACCAATCAGAATGAGGATGATTGTTTATCCGGCCCCAATTCATAAAGCGTATTGTATCAAAGCTCGAGAGCGCTTTTAGGTAGTCGGGATCAAAATTCCTATCTTCGTAATGATCCTTAAAAGAAAGGCAGCTATCGCCCGTAGAGCAGTCACTGTTATTCTTACAGAATCTTGCTTGATCGCTACTACAGCTCCCACCATCCCTAACTACGACTATATCTCTGATGTAGTTCGAAGGATTGGTGCTGGTAATATTTATTTGGATGCCACAATGAGGACTAGCTGGACTTGACTGGAACACCACGTACCCAGGGGTGGATTCGGCTGGGAGGGTCTGAATTCCTCCAGAAAGTTGGAGAATTCCCTCTCCTTTGTACATTAGTGTATACTTACCTTGATAAAGACAGATCGGAAGATCCCAATTGATCAATGTTCGAGCTGTTTGTCCAGGGAGAAGTGAGGGGATCCAACCTTGAGAGTCTTTCGCCAGAGCTAAGCCGTTGTTCCAATCTCCGTTTGTGCCGCCGGAGATCCAATCGCGAGAAGCTTTCATCATATTTGTGAATGGGCTGGTGGCGGAAAAATCTTCCACTGGTTCAAGATTAATCCCAATTGGAGCCTTACCTTCTTTACTCGCACTATTTTGGCCATTAGTCAGCTGCACTACAAAAGGTGAGGTTGCAACAATTGAGAGGGTAGAGACGTCGAACTTGAAATATTGAACAACAGCCACGAGATCAAGCTTTAAGGTGCTCGCAATCGGACCCGGGATAAAAACTTGAATCTCAGATTCATTAATATACTGGTGCCAGACCTCCACTTTCACATTCGCTGTTGGCAGGAGAGCAAGTTTGGCTAAAGGCGAAAATCCGAACCCCTTTAGAGTGGCGGTATAGTGTTTGGTTACCGGATTGAAGGGAAGCTGAGAGATCTCAACTGAAGTTGGAGAAGTAAATCCAAAGAAGGAACCTGCAATAGTTTCATTTGCACCGATGCTCTTATAGTTGCCCAAACAGATGGCCCGATTAATTCTCAGTTCTTGTCGAGTTAAACCAAGTCTCCTTCTAAGCTTTGATACCTGCTTAGCTCGATTCTTGGATCTCTCAATCTTCAGCTTCAGATTTGCGATCTTTTTCTTGAATTGCTTCAAGGCTTTGGGTTTCTTCTCAGTACAGACCTCCTCTCCGGCAATACTTCTTATAAGCATTGCATCATCACTTTTATCTGATCCCTGAGCCTGTTGGGGGAGCCAGCCAAAAATCGATGTAATAACTATAGAGAGTGCAAATCCAAACAACCTGATATTTCCCATTTCTACCTTCTCAATAAAAATTGTTAGTCCTAAGCCGCCCATATAATTAGAAAAGGAGCGGTGCCGACGATTCCCGGCCTTTGCATTGACGAAGATAAGGCAATGCTCGTGCCAGAGAGAGCCTGTTCTTGCTCGGGATTGGGAACCCAATCTGACCGAAGCGAGACAGCGACCTATAAGTAACCAATTAAACTGCTATGTCGGCCTTCAAACTCATCGAAGACTGCTTAAGAAAGTGAGCCGTTTGGTAACTGCGAGAATTTCATAGATGGTCGATGTAGTTAGCGAGCAGAGCCTCTCCCATAGATTCTTCAAAGTAAGGCGATTGTAGTTCTCAACACCGAGAAATTTAGGGCGCAGTACTCCTAGCTAACTCTTCTTTGCAGTGCTAGACTTTTGGAAGAATCGGTAGCGTCACCTATGAGAGGTCTGCTCACTGCGCTCATAAGAAGATCCGGAGGTTTGATATGAATACAGCCCCAAAACTCCCCTCGATAGAGGAAGGCCATGCTCACGATTGTGTAGCTTTGCCGGTCACCAAACTTAGAGGGGATACCACTCAAACGACAGTGCGAGATTACCTTTCCATGACCAAGCCACGGATCGGACTTATGGTTCTGGTCGTTACTAGCACGGGCTACTTTTTGGCTAGTGGAGGATTTTTACCTGTCACCACCCTGTTTTTCACACTGTTAGGAACTTACTTGAGCTGTTGTGGCTCAGCCGTCCTCAATAACTTCATAGAGCGCGACAATGACCGCAAAATGGAACGCACGAAGAATCGATCCCTACCAGCGGGGCGAATCAGCCCGGCGAACGCCTTGGCTTTTGGAGTGATTCTCGTCCTACTCGGCGTTGCGATCCTCGCCTTGCAAGTCAATCTACTTACTGCCTTTCTCGCCCTGCTCACTTCTTTTCTTTACGTCGTGGTTTATACCCCTCTAAAGAAGGTTTCTTGGTTAAACACCGCTGTAGGAGCAATTCCGGGTGCGCTACCACCAGTCGGAGGATGGGCAGCCGCTACCGGAGGTTTAGATATTGGTGCGTGGGTGCTGTTCAGTATCCTATTTATCTGGCAGCATCCGCACTTCTTTGCCATCGCTTGGATCTATCGCGAAGACTATCGCCGAGGGGGTTTAAAAATGCTGCCCTGTATCGATGAAACCCGCACTTTTTCTCAAGTCCTTTTTCACTGCCTCTTGCTAATGCCGGTATCCCTCCTTCCTATCTACTTTGGAGCATCGGGAGGTGCATACTTTTGGGGAGCTTTACTTCTCGGCACTCTTTTTTTATGGAGTGGGATTCGATTCATCGTAAATGCTACTCATCAGAGTGCTAAGAGATTACTGCATGCTTCCTTATTTTATCTACCGGGGCTCTTAATATTTGCAGTAATTGATCACTCACTCATTTAACTGGTGTTGATTTTAGTGGAGCCTGTAGCTTATGACCACACGAAGTTCGCCTCTATTTCTCGCCATGATTGTGCCGGTTTTATTGATTGGTTTATACTTTACACTTCCCCTTCCTTCTGGTCAGAATCAGAGCAGCGAGTCAGAAGAACTCAGCTCTCTTTATCAATCTCTGGGAGAGGTTCCAGATTTCGAGTTTATATCAAGCAAAAAGAAACCTATTAAGTTTTCAGATTTTAACGGCAACCTGCGAGTGGTCAGCTTCTTTTTTACGAGCTGCCCTAGCATATGTCCCGTTATACAGAGTGGAATTCTTAAAGCTAAGAGTCATTTTAACAGTGACGATCAAGTAACCTTTCTTTCAATTACAGTAGACCCAGAGAACGACACACCTACAGCGATGGAGGAGTTTGCTGACAAACTCGGAATAAGCGACCGTGATAATTGGTTCTTTTTGCGGGGCGAGGAGAAGTACACAGAAGAGGTTATGGATCACGTCTTTAAAGTCGGATCTGGCCAACTACCAGATCAACACTCTACGCGAGTAATCGTAATCGATAAAGCAGGGGATGTTCGCTCTATGATTCAGGGAATGGATCCAGATTTCTCCGATCAACTTTTAAAGGTGTTAAACTACTTAAAAACGAGTTAGAGTTTCATAAATTCATATATTCATTAAATAAATTTATAGGAGCAAAAAGCATTATGAAGGAGCATCAACGCAAATTCATTGATTTTCTTATCGCAAGTAATGCTTTGATGTTCGGCGACTTCACCACTAAATCAGGGCGTAAAACTCCTTATTTTGTAAACACGGGGAAGTTTCAAGATGGAGCTCAGATCGCCGAGCTAGGGCGATTCTATGCCTCTCACATCATTGAGAGTGGAATTGGTGAGATCGATTCGGTTTTTGGACCGGCATATAAAGGCATCCCACTCTGCGTTAGCACAACAATAGCTCTATCCCAGAATTATAACCGCAACATAGGCTACACTTTCAACAGAAAAGAGAACAAAGACCACGGAGATAAGGGCAGCTTGGTGGGGAAAGCACTAAAGGCTAACAATAGAGTGGTAATCGTCGAAGACGTTGTAACTGCTGGAATGACCCTTCGGGAAGTCATCCCTATGCTTCGAAATGATCACGGTTGTGAAGTAGCTGGTGTTGTAATCGCGGTTGATCGATGCGAGAAGGGAGAGAGTGAGATATCGGCAGTTCAAGAAGCGGAGCACTCGCTTGATATTAAAGTTTATTCAATAGTCAAAATTACCGAGATTCTTTCCTACTTATCTGACTCTAATAGTTCTGGATTTCAATTATCTTCACAACAGATTGAACACACTAACGCCTATCGGCAACACTACGGAGTTAACGAATGATTTTTGTAGGTATGAAATGACGGTTAGATTCGTAATATGCCTTCTTTTACTTTTACTCATCATTAGTGTTCCTACTTTCGCTGACGATGGTAATTTTACTTCTCAGCTTCGGAATGAGTTTGAGTTGATCGAGAACCAAGTTTTGAGCCCATATTGTCCTGGTCGACTCTTACGAGATTGTCCCAGTTCGAAAGCTTCCGAATTGAAGCAATCAATTCGAACAGATCT
>CAZFXN010000086.1:0-6679 GCA_964523015.1 uncultured Bdellovibrionales bacterium
TTGCCCGATACATTATACCACTATAAAAATCGACATTCGGATAAAGCTTTCGCTCTACGAAGTAGGAATCTGTCAGTGCTGCTTCTTCCAATTCTCTAGCTATATCTAACAATGGATCAGAGATACGAAGCTTCTTTAACATCTTATCACAAGATGCCTTAATGATTGTAGCTCTTGGATCATGATTTTTGTAAACACGATGACCGAAGCCCATCAGTCTAAATGAACTGTTTTTATCCTTTGCAAGCTCAACGTATTTCTTGACACCACCACCATCATCTCTGATCGCTTCAAGCATCTCAATTACTTCTTGATTTGCTCCACCATGAAGTGGTCCCCAAAGAGCGCAAATTCCTGCTGAGATACAAGCATAAATATTAGCTTTACTACTTCCAACTACTCGTACAGTTGAGGCAGAACAGTTCTGCTCGTGATCAGCATGAAGAATCATAAGTAGGTTTAAAGCATCAGCTACATCAGGATCAATCTCGTATTCTTCAGCTGGCAAAGCAAACATCATGTGCAAAAAGTTCTCACAATACTCAAGCTTATTTGCAGGATAGATAAACGGCTGTCCAATAGATTTTTTATAAGCATAGGCAGCGATTGTTGGCAGCTTTGCTAGCAATCTGATTGAGTTTCGATACTCTTTCTCTTTAATATCACCTGGTTCATCTTGATAGAACGTGGATAGAGAACATACTACCGAAGCTAGAATCGCCATAGGGTGAGCATTTTTTGGAAACCCATCAAAGAATCTTTTTAGATCCTCATGCAACATTGTATGGCGTGTAATCTCATCAGAGAATTTACTCAGCTCTTCTTTTTTTGGCAACTCACCTTTAATTAGTAAGTATGATGTTTCAAGAAAATTAGATCTTTCAGCAAGAACCTCAATTGGAATTCCTCGATATCGAAGGATACCTTTCTCACCATCAATGTATGTAATTGCGCTATGACAACTACCAGTATTCATAAATCCGGAATCAATTGTTATGTAACCTGTTTTCGCTCTTAGCGTTTTAATATCAATCGCGTGTTCATCTTCTGAGCCGACGATTACAGGTAGTTCAACATTAGTTCCATTTGGTAAAGTGATTGTTGCTTTCTGATCCATATCCCCTCAATTTTTCGATAATGTATGTATTAATGACTTGATATATTTAATCTCTCTTCGCTCTCTTCTTTTTTCTGTTCTTCGCACTGTAAGAAACGGTAATTCCAAGTTTTTTCTAAACCTTAACCTTCCATTACACTCTTTTTTTAATGATTCTTCAGTTTTATGACTGTCTAATCACAGTAGAATGATCGTTCTAGTAATGCAATAGCATGATTTTCTTCATTTTTCTATAAAAAACGATCAAACGTTAGTTGAGGATTTGACCTATTTTGAGATTAAACTACAATCCAGTAGCTTTGATATAATATTGATATAAAGCTAAACAATCACTGCTTAAATATGTCAGATAGTTCAAAAAAAATTAAAAATACTATGAAATTATCCTCTGTTCCAAATCCTCGTTCTCAAACCATAAAATCTATTAAAAGAGTTTTCCCTCTTGGCTATAGAGTTTTAGTTAAAATATCTAAAGAGCAGAGCCAGTCTGATGGCGGTCTCTACCTACCTGATGGTGCTAAGGAAAGTATGCAAGAGAGTCTGCTGGTAGAAGTTTTAGAAGTAGCTTCTGCCCAAGACGATGAGTTAGGTCATGAAACAAATGTTAGTGGAATACCACTTGGTGCAACCGTATTAATACCCAAAGAGGCAGGTATTAAAGTTCCATGGGATGACACTCTAAGAATTGTAGAGACTCAAGATGTCTTAGCAGTAGTTTCTGAAATTGCAGTGGACTAACCATGCCTGAGTTGCCTGAAGTTGAAACTATTGTTCGGGCTTTGCGAAAACCTCTCGTAGGACGGTCATTTTCTAAAGTTACTGTGCTTTGGCCTAATTCTATAAAAACATGTGTTAAAACCCTCAAGAGCGAACTGCCTGGTAAAAAAATCCAATCGATTGAACGACGAGGAAAATATTTAAGATTTAATTTATCTGATAATCATACTCTATTTTTACACCTTAAAATGAGTGGTGATCTTTTAGTCGCTTCAAAAAACGATGCATCTGATCCATATGCCCGAACAATTTTTTCCTTTAAAGATGGAAATGAGCTTCGATTTAGAGATACCAGAAAGTTTGGGAGTGTTCATCTAGTAAAAAATGTAAATAAAGTTATCGGCAACCTAGGTCCAGAGCCTCTTGATAAAAGCCTTACAGCTCAAAGTTTTATAGAGCTTTTTCAGAATCGTCGCGGGACTCTTAAGCCTCTTTTACTAGATCAAACTTTTATTGCTGGACTTGGAAATATCTATGTTGACGAATCATGCTTTCTTTCAAAGATTAGGCCAACAAAAAAAGTAGAGAGAATAAAACCTAAAGAGTTGATGACTTTATATAAAGCAATTCAGAAAGTTCTAACAAAAGCTATAAAGCATAACGGATCATCGTTTGATTCTGTGTATCGAGGTGGTAACTTTCAAAACCACTTTGCTGTATATGGTCGAACTAATGAACCATGCATCAAATGTAAATCTCTGATTAAACGAGTAATATTAGGAGGAAGGTCGACTCATTTTTGTCCAAACTGCCAAAAGTGAGCTCACAGCTTTTCAGAACCTAAAGAGTAGAATCATTTTACTCCTTGACACTCTCTCTTACTGACCCCACTCTTAACTTAACATGAACCAGAGTCTATTAGCCCCTGACAACCAAACATCAAAGATTGATGATTCCTCATTTATTAATTTAATTGAGAGTTACATTCGGTATTATGCAGATGGGGACACTCATACGGCGAGAGCTAAGAGACTTGACTTAGATCATTTTATAAAGTTTTTAGCTCACTTTGTCGGGGTATCAAAGCCTGAAAAATTAAAAGTAAATGACTGGAACGCTTCGGCGACTAATTCCTTTATAAATGAAAAGCTGAGATCTGGAGAAGCTCCATCAACAGTAGCTAGACGACTTGCTACTCTAAAACACATGGGGCGTATGTTAGCAGAAAAACACCAAGGTTTTACTAATCCGGCCCGCGAGGTCAAAACTCCTAAACTTGCCGTAGCAAAACCTAAAGGTCTAGATGAAAATGATATTGTATTAGTTCATAAAAAATCAATTGATCGTATTAATGAGAAAGATTCTTTTATTCGTCAGCGAAATCAATTTCTCTTTGACTTTTTGCTAGAGACAGGTCTTCGTGCTGAAGAGATCCGGCTCTTACGAATCAGTCAGATCGATGAGAAATTAGAGTGGATTAAAAATGTGCGAACAAAGGGTAAGCGGTATCGTAACGTTTATATCCCCTCAGATCTCCGCCCAATAATGACTATTTACCTAAAGCTAAGAGAAGAGACTCTACTTAAATTTTTTCCAAAACTATCAAAAAACACGGATCGATCACTGCCATTATTTATAAGCACTTATAACGCTGACCCAGAACAGCCTGACTCATTTTTAATGGGGGCAAAATCTCTCTGGCGAGCAATTAATGAACTCTCTTCAGAGCAAAAACTTCATCCTCACCTTTTACGTCATTCATTCGCTTTAGATCTATTAAACAGTTCAAATGATATTCGGTTAGTTGCTCAAGCACTTGGTCATGGGGATGTGCGAGTCACCATGCGCTATACTGAACGTGGAGCGGAAGAAGTCGCTGCAGCTCTTGAGCAAAAAAAGAAGCGCAAAAAAGCAAAAACTGAGTAGTGATTAATGCTGCTCTTTCTCTCCGAAAGCCAAATCTCCTGCATCGCCAAGACCTGGCACTATATAAAATTTATCATTTAGTTCAGGATCGATTCCGGCTACCCATATAATTGCCTGAGGTATGTGCTCTCTTACATACTGAATCCCTTGTTTACTAGCTACAGCACAAGCTATATGCAGCGTCTTTGGTTTCTCTATATCAGTTAATTTTTTATAAACCTCAACCATTGATTTACCAGTGGCTAACATTGGATCACAAAGGATTAATACTCGATCTTGTAAAGAAGGGTGACTATGGTAGCCAAGTACAATTTCAAAATTTGCACCTCCAGTATGTTTCCTATAAGCCGAAACAAAACAAGCGTCTGCTTTGTCAAAATAATCTAAGAAACCAGTTTGCATGGGTAATCCGGCTCTTAAAATTGTAGCAATCACAGGTTGCTCTTTTAGTAATGAGCACCTGGCCACACCAAGAGGTGTTTGGATCTCCCTACTCTCAAAAGAGAGAGATTTACTAATCTCTAAGGCCATCATCTGACCTAGTTTCTCTAGATTTTTTCTAAACAAGAAACGATTTTCTTGATATGAGACATCTCTCATCTGAGCCATACATTCCGATATCAGAGACGGCTCTAAGCTTAAATCTCTTACGAATGTGTCCTTCGCTTTATCTACCACAGATTATCCTCTTATGTTTGTTGTAGTTAAAATTTTATCCGTTATCCTATTAATAAAAATATCATCAACAATATCCCCTTTATATATCTCATCAGCAAACTTTGAAGTTGGGGCACAGTATTCATTGTACATAGGTAATACAGTATCTTTCCACTGACTGTAAACCGACTCCTCTGTTCGTCCTCTTTCAACTATATCACGAGCCAACCGTCTCTCTAGGCAAAGCTCAATTGGGGTATCCACGAATATTTTATAATGAAAAATATCCTTGAGTTCAGAAAGATGAAAAGTCAGGATTCCTTCAACAATAATGCACTTAGAAGGGCTAATGATTGAAGAGTTAATTAATTGAGTACTGTTAGTTCGATTGTGTACAGCAAAATCATAAACAGGGATCTCAACAGCCTCTCCTATTTTTAATTTTTTTAAATTTTCTAAAAGCAATGATAATTCTAAAGATGCTGGGTGATCATAGTTAGTTTTACATCGCTCTTTAAATTCTAAATGATCTTGGCAATTATAATATGAATCTACTGAAATTTCCTGAGCAATCTTTGGACCAAGTTTTGAAAGTAACTGCTTAGAAAGATATGTTTTACCGCTTCCAGAGCAACCGGCAATTCCAAGAAGAAAAATAGGTTGGGTCTCCTTCACTGAAACATCCCTCTAAATATCCCACTACTAAATCTCATGACTCCAATGATCCTCATACTCTTCACGTCTACGTATAAGCTTACTACCAGCACTATCAATCATTACCTCAGGAGGAAGCTTTCTACTATTATACCTTGATGACATGGAGAATCCATAAGCTCCGGCATCTCGAACAAGTAGAAGATCTCCTTCATTTAATTTTGGCAAAGCACGATCTTTTGCAAAGAAACAGGCTGATTCACATACTGGACCAACGATATCATAAGTAGATATAGGTTTATTTTTATAACTATCCTTACTCCCAACTACATCAATACGATGATAGGCATCATATAATGCTGGTCTCATCAAATCGTTCATCCCAGCATCAAGAATTACAAATTTCTTGGTATCATTCTCTTTAATATAGAGAACCTCACTTAAAAGATATCCTGCTTCACCAATTAAATACTTGCCTGGTTCAAATACAAATTCATACGGGCAATTCTTAGATAATTCCTCAACCATCCTCCCAAATTGGGAGATATTAAGTGCATCATGATGACCTGAGTACCCAATTCCAAAACCGCCACCTAAATCAATTCTTTTTAAATTTGCGCCATTCTGAGTAAGTTTAGTCGCGGCATCTATCATCGCAGTATATGCATTTTTTAACGGTTCAAGATCATAGATTCCTGAACCAATATGACAGGCAATGCCAATAAGATTAATCTCAGAAGCATTCTTTACTGATTCCCACATAGCTTGGGCTTCCTCAAGAGTTACTCCAAACTTAGTCGTTTTTAATCCAGTAATTAAATGCTGATGTGAGTCAATAGCGATATCAGGATTGACCCTAAAGGAAACGTTAGCCTTTTTGTTTAAAGTAGCAGCAACTTGCTGTACAACCATAAGCTCAGAAGCAGACTCAACATTGATTGATCCTACATCATTTAATACTGCCGACATTAATTCATCTTTGGTTTTACCAACTCCAGAAAAAACAATGTCCTCCCCTCGCCCGCCAGCGGTTAAAACACGCATTAATTCTCCGCCAGAGACAATGTCAAAACCAGCACCAAGCTCTTTGAATTCTTTTAATATAGATAAATTAGAACTCGCTTTTACTGCATAACAGATTTTATGACGTGTATTTTGCAGTGCTGAATCAAGACTGTTATATCGATCATGAATCGTTGCTTTTGAATAAAGATAAAGAGGAGTTCCGAATTCTTTGGCTAGATCTTGTAAAGAGGCGCCATCTATATTTTCAATATAGTGTACAGCCATATCGTGATCAGAATTAGTCATTGAACTATGTAAAGATGGCCAAAAAAATGGCCTAAGAAAAGGCGATCAAATAAAGAGAAAGAGATGTGGAGCTGAGGGGGATCGAACCCCTGACATCTAGCTTGCAAAGCTAGCGCTCTCCCAGCTGAGCTACAGCCCCACGAGAAAGTTTCAACAAAAATAAAACCGTAGAGATACACGCAGCTGGGAGAGCGAAAAGCGCACCCTCTTTTATCTTAGAATTTACTTAGTAAATTCTTTAGCCAGCTGAGCTACAGCCCCACGAGAAAGTTTCAACAAAAATAAAACCGTAGAGAT
>CAZFXN010000087.1:0-6474 GCA_964523015.1 uncultured Bdellovibrionales bacterium
ATAGAGAGTTGGGCAAAAAGTGTCAAGATAGCACAACTAATAGATATTTCTCACAATAATGACCTTTTTTGGTTGCTCCATTTTAGGTGAGAATCACCCTTTTAGAGAGGTAATATTTTTATTCATTTGATACTTAATCTCATTGCCTAACATGCCGATTATACTAATAATAGGTACAACGCTTATCAACTATTGGTTTTTGTGTGCAAGCTGCGCTACTTCTAAACACAAGTTATGAGCCTCTTAAGGTGATCTCCTGGAAAAAGGCTGTGACGCTTTTTTTCCTCGGTAAAGTTGAGATCGTCGAAGAGTATGATCACCATATTCGTTCTATATCAATTGCTATAAAAGCTCCTGCTGTTGTCCGACTTTTAGGATACACAAAAAGACATAAAGGAACCCCTCCTCTTTCAAGAGCTAATATATTTGCTCGTGATAATTTTGAATGCCAATATTGTGGAACCTCATTAAGAGCTAATGAAGCAACTTTGGATCACGTCGTTCCTCGCAGCAAACGTGGAGTGACTAGTTGGACCAACATTGTTACTTGCTGTAATAAGTGTAATAGAAAGAAAGGTGGCAGAACTCCGAAAGAAGCTCGAATGCCACTGAGAAAAATTCCGGTCAAACCAGCTTGGCTGCCGGTAATAACATTTAGATTTGATGGTAATGTCCCACTCTCTTGGCGCTACTTCCTTGGAATTGAATGATGCCTTAAAAAGGCTAGAGAAATTCACTTTATCTAAAATTCCAAAAAAAATACTCAGTGCTCTTGGCAATGATGCACAGTTACATTTAGTTGGAGGTGCGGTTAGAGATACTATTCTAAAATCCCAGATAAAAAAATCAAAGATTGATATTGATTTAGCAACTGGATTACATCCAGAGGAAGTCTGTAAACGATTATCTGATCAGAAAATTCATTGGATTCCTACTGGCATTGAGCATGGAACTGTATTAGCTGTAGTTGATGATACTCATATCGAAATTACAACTTTTAGGATCCCTGGCTCAAGAGAATTAGGTGGTTCTAATCCACGCTATTCAGATTCAATCGAGATCGATCTATCTGGTCGAGATTTCACGATCAATGCCATCGCCTATTCTTTAGAAAAGAGGATACTAATCGATCCTTTTTCTGGAATTGAAGATCTAAAATCAAATACTATTCGTGCAATAAATGATCCGACGATTCGATTTAAAGAAGACCCGTTACGAATTCTTAGAATGGTTCGGTTTGGACATGCCCAGGGAAGAACAGTTGAAGAAACAACATGGCAAGCTGCACTTTCTCTTATTTCCTCTTTAGCCACAATCAGCATGGAGAGAATTAGGGATGAATTTTTAAAGATTCTTATCTCTGACTATCCTGAGAATTCCTTACGGGCTTTAAAAGAATTAAAGGCTTTAGATCTTATTATTCCTGAAATTGTTCCTTCATATGATTTTGAACAGAATGAATACCATCGATTTGACGTCTTTGAGCACACTCTTGAGGTCATTAAAAATACTCCTCAGGATTTATTACTTAGATTAACAGCTCTTTTTCATGACCTTGGAAAACCTCACACTCTGTCTGTAGGGGATGATGAGCGAAGGCATTTTTATAAGCATGAGATAGTAAGTGCGGATCTTACAAAAAAAGCTCTTAAGCGATTACTGCTACCAAATTCAGTGATCAAAGAGGTCTCTTTATTAGTGCGACTTCATATGCGTCCGATTGGCTGCGGGCCTGCTGGCATTAGACGACTGATTCGGGATCTTGATCAGCTTTTAAATCCTTGGCTAAAATTTAAAGAGGCTGATGCGCTTGGGGCTAAGGTTAAACTCTCCGATTTTGAATCTGAGAAAAAGAGATTTATTGATCTCTTAAAGATTGAGCAAGCACGCACGACTAATTTTCTTAAGCTTGCAATTACTGGTCAGGATCTAATCTCTTTAGGAGCTATCGAAGGGCCAATTTTAGGCAACGTTCTAAATGCCCTTAAAGAGATGGTCCTTAATGATCCTTCCCTTAATACAAAGGAAGCGTTACTGAGATTGGCCAAAGAAAAACTAGTTTCTTAAGCCTATTATAAGAAATCTTAGAAATTTCATTTGTCCAGATAGACTAAAGATCATTTGATATATCCTGCCTGTACTAATTTAAACTTTTTAAGTAAACTAACTAAATGACTCTTAAGCTCTATAAAGGATCTTTGATTGCTGTTCTCTTAGCAATTGCTGTGGTCTACAATTTCCAAACAGTTAAATTTAAAAGTGTAACCCAATATAATTTTGAGAGCTGGCTAAGCACGCTTAACAACCAATCACCTGAGAGCCTGGATCAAGAGATTGAAAGTGTAACAATTGAAGGGAGATTTAATAATATTCTCTTCTCTCTCAAATCCACAACGCCATCAGATACCGATTCAATCACAAGAATATTGGATCTGCTAAAAGAGGCTGATATCTTTTCTTTACCGTCAGATAAATCCTTATCAGGTGACAATATCGAGATATTTGTTAAAAGTCGGAATAATTCTTTTGCTACTTCAATTTCAAAAGATGAAGCATCTAAAGATCACAAAATTCAACTGCTCTTTAAATTACTGCAATTAAAAGGGGAGCAGATCCAATCTTCTGCCTTTGCTCGACGTAATAATGGAGAATCCGTTCATGAATAAAACTAGGACCGAGGCATTCGCACTACTTAGCGAATATATGAAAAATCAAAATCTTATAAATCACTGCTTAACAGTAGAAGCCGCTATGCGCTGGTATGCTAAAAAGTTTGATTGCTCTGATGCTGATATCGAACGTTGGGGGATTGCTGGATTACTCCATGACTTTGATTATGAAATGTTTCCTGAGCCAGTTGCGCCCAATGGTCATCCGTATAAGGGAAACCAGATTCTAACTGAGATGGGTTACGATGATGAAATTAAAGAGGCGATTATGGGCCATGCTGCCTACACTGGGGTTGCTCGCACATCTCAGATGGCTAAAACTCTTTTCGCTGTTGATGAATTATGTGGCCTCGTTGTTGCATCAACTCTTGTAAGACCAGACAAATCTCTTCATACCATTGAAGCAAAATCTGTTATCAAAAAGATGAAAGATAAACACTTTGCAGCAGGCTGCAATCGAGATGACATCAAACAAGGAGCCCAGGAGATCGGAATAGAATTACCGGAACATACTACAAATGTAATTACTGCTCTTAGAGAGATCGCCGATCAATTAGGGCTTAGTGGATAGCTCTATCTATTTTCTTTACTCTCCCTAACTCTATAGACAAGTCACTGCTTAATAACATTCACAAGCCTTGGCACTGAAGTCCCCTGATGAAATACAGTAATAAACCTATCATTTGAGGTGGCTTCGTACTGAGTGCCCTTAAGCTTATTTATGATCTCTTCCTTTAAAGCATCCTGAGAAGTTGCAGCAGGCACATCTACAAGCGCACGTTTCTTACCAGCAATCTGGATTACCACAGTAACAATATCATCTTTAAGTAAGCTTGGATCAAATGTTGGCCAAACTGCGAACGTAACTGTGTCTTTATTACCAAGCTCACTCCACATCTCTTCACAAATATGTGGGGCAAATGGAGCAAGTAGTCTTACAAACACTGACAAGGTTTCTTTTGAAACTGGATCGCTGCCAACTGCATTTAAAAACTCCATCATTGCTGCCAAAGGAGTATTAAACTGAAACTCCTCCATTGATTCAGTAACTTTCTTAATCGTTTTATGAAGTTCCCGCTTAATTATCTCTGATTCTTCTTTTACTGAGACACATTCTCGTATTCCATTTTCAGTGATTACAAATTTCCAGGATTTTTTTAGAAATCTATTAACACCAAGGATCGCCTGACTATCCCACATTCTGGTTCCCTCAAGCGGACCCATAAACATCATATGTAATCTTAAGGTATCAGCTCCGTACTCTTTAACTATCTCATCAGGATTAACTACATTTCTTAAAGACTTTGACATCTTGGCTGAGATCTTCTCTAAAACTTCGCCAGTCTCTTTATGCTTTGCAACTCCATCAGAAAGAATATCAACTTGATCAACAGCTACTAATCCCCCGCGCCTATTTTTAAAAGCATGAGCTAAGATCATTCCTTGATTAATAAGTTTTTTAAACGGCTCTTTGGTAGAAACGTATCCAAGATCATAAAGAACTTTATGCCAAAATCTTGCGTATAAAAGATGAAGAACTGCATGTTCAGCACCTCCAACATAGATATCAACAGGGGTCCAGTTTTTCTCTATGCTTTTTGACCAGGGTTCTTTATCATTCTTCGGATCTAAATACCGTAGATAATACCAACATGATCCAGCCCAATTCGGCATAGTGTTAGTTTCTCGACGACCTTTCATCCCAGTTTTCTTACAGGTTACATTCAACCATTCTGTAGCTTTTGCTAGCGGAGATTCTCCATCTTGGGACGGTTTAAAATCATCTAATTTAGGGAGAAGCAAAGGCAGCTCACTCTCTTCAAGGGTTGTGATACTTCCATCTTCCCAGTGAATAATTGGAATCGGTTCTCCCCAATATCTCTGCCTAGAGAATAACCAATCGCGAAGTTTGTAATTAACAACACTTTGGCCTTTTTTATTTTTTATAAGCCATTCATTAATCAGCGTAGCTGCTTCAGTATTAGGCTTGCCTTCAAGTGAAAGCTCTTTTGCAACTGGGAAATGACACGGCAACATATTTCCTGATTCAGTAAATGCAGCTTCCCCTTCAAGCACTGCTAATCTTAACTCCTCTGCTGCACTATCATCAGGTTTAATAACAGGACGAATCTCTATTTGAAAAGTTCTTGCAAAATCAAAATCCCTCTCATCATGAGCAGGCACCCCCATCACTGCACCAGTACCAAAACTCATAAGGACATAATCGCCGATATAAATTGGAACAAGCTCAGAATTAATTGGATTTACAACATAGCTTCCAGTAAAAACCCCTGTTTTCTTTCGATTCTCTATAGTCCTATCTAGCTCACTCATTTTAAGTGCAGCATCACAGTAGCTTTCCACTTTCTGTTTTTGTTCAGCAGTAGTAATTTGACTAACAATTGGATGTTCAGGAGAGATTACAAAGAAAGTCACTCCGAAAAGAGTATCAGGTCGAGTTGTAAATGCTACTAGCTGAGCATCCTGACCATGGATTTTAAATTCAATCTCAGATCCAAATTTTTTACCGATCCAGTTTCTCTGTTGCTCTTTGATATTCTCTGGCCAATCTACATCATCAATCTCTTTTAATAATCTCTCAGCATATTTTGTGATCCTAAGCATCCACTGTTTCATTGGACGTTTCACAACCGGGAATCCTCCACGTTCTGAAAGTCCGTTAATAACCTCTTCATTTGCTAAAACGCTACCTAACTCAGGGCACCAATTAACCATCGCTTCGGTGTAATATGCTAAACGATACTGCTCTCTATATTTTTGAAGCTCTGCCTCTCCAAGTGCTTTAACTTCACTAGGAACTGGCAACTCCTCAATTGGTTGTGCTTTCTCAGCTTCCTCATCAAACCAGGAATTATATAACTGTAGAAAAATCCACTGTGTCCATTTATAATAATCTGGTGTACAGGTGCTAATCTCCCTATCCCAATCATAAGAGTATCCAAGAGATTTTAATTGACGGCGAAAAATTCCACAGTTTCTCTCAGCAATTATAGCCGGATGCTCCCCTACTTTTACGGCATGTTGTTCAGTTGGTAATCCGAAAGCATCAAATCCCATGGGATGAAGAACAGTAAAACCCTTCATCCGAAAATATCGACTATAGATATCAGTTGCTGTGTAACCGAGTGGGTGTCCAATATGCAGGCCATCTCCAGAAGGATACGGAAACATATCTAAGCAATAGAGCTTCTTTTCCCCAGCATTTCCTACCTTAAAGGTATTATTCTTCTCCCAGTAATCCTGCCATTTTTTCTCTATCGATGAGTGTTCATATTCAGACACAGCGGTACGCTCCTAAAATTTCCCTAAAATGGTGAGAATTACAAAGATAGTTTATTTACTAAGGAAAGCCAAGATATTAGGGGGAACGTCGCCTTTTCATCCATATGGGGCGTAGATATATTTCAACCTTTGGTTCACTTGCCAGAACTATTCATTTAGAGTACATATTTGCCCTGACTTTCGGTTAAATTACCAGAGATTATAGTGACTAGATTAATAGTTATCTAGGTAAATTAGCCCTGTTTTTGCGGAGTCGTAGTTCAGTTGGTTAGAACGCTCGCCTGTCACGCGAGAGGACGTAAGCCAGCTCCGAGCGAGAGCGAGGAGTGATGCTTACGTAAAGTGATACTTCATAAACACAAGCTAGCGAAGTGTTTATGTCGAATTAGGGTTCGAGCCCACAAGGCCGAACTCGCGGACTCTCGCCTTTGAGAGTTCAGCTAGAGAGTTTTTGCGGAGTCGTAGTTCAGTTGGTTAGAACGCTCGCCTGTCACGCGAGAGG
>CAZFXN010000088.1:0-2486 GCA_964523015.1 uncultured Bdellovibrionales bacterium
TATACACATCTTCATTCACTAAATATGTGTCCACCAATTCGGGGGAAGATCAGTCCACATGCAGGGCTAAGAATATTAATTCCGCAACGACAGTCGAAGAATAAATAAAAAGCGAAGGCTCCAGCCAATAGTTCTAATCCAGTTAGTCTTAATCAGCTCAGCAATTAGTTCGGTATTAAATCCGCTCTGAAGCTGTTGGTGAATTGGTGTTTGAATCAAGAAAGTAGAGAGCCATAATACCAATATAATTAGTCCTGAAATAAGAAATCCTATCTCTCTTTGCCCGCGCTGATAGAGTAATCCATAAGTTGTAATCTCCAATAGCATCAAAGGTAAAACAATTATGGTAATTGCTTCCTGGTGAAATACTTCGAAAAGAGGAAAGCGAGCTGCGTCTATATATTCAAAGCTTGGATAGTGAGCTAATTGAACGATCCAGATAACAGCACACATTGCAGTGGTTGCGCTCAGATGTAGCAGGCTGACTAATTTATAATTTAACTTCATAATGCTCCTCCTAAGTCTAGCCCGCTACGAACGGCACTCTCAATTGAAGCTGAGTGATACTTAGTCATTCCGATTATATCTCCGCAAAGAAGGACGCCAGCGGGTAGTTTTAGATTGGTCAATAAAATTGTCGCCTGATCTATTTGGTCTGGCAACGCACCTTGAATTATGTAGGAAGCAATAAAGCGGGGCTCTGATCCGGGGAACCATTCTGAAACTTCTTTTCTAATTTCAGCAGCTGATGGCAGCTCGGGCACAGAGGAAGAAGAAAGCACAGATACACTTAAGAGCTCAGTGCCAATTGGCGCATAGCTAGAAGACACTGACGAGAGCATAGCGACATTGTTGATAAACCCTCTCCCGGAGCCGTTGAGAGCCAAAATTCTTCTGATTTCAGGTATCGGATTACTTTCAAAGTAGAAACAATAAACAGTTCTTGATTTTGGTAAAGCCAAAGATGGTAAAAGAGTTTTCAATGAATCTACATCAAGAGCAAGCACAATTTGCTTTCCTGAGATAATCTCACCATCACCTAACGTAACCTGGCCAGCGCTCAGCTTAACAACTTTTCTTCCGAGTAAAACGAGCTCATTGGGTAAGGGCAGAGCTAACCTCCGAGAGATCTCTCCCATCCCCCCATTTGGAAGTTGGGCAAGACCTTGCGAAAAACCTGAAAAGACGTTTTTGAATGCCTGCGACGATGTAGTTAGTTCGGATTCCAGAAAAATGCCCCCTAGAAACGGCCGGAAAAACTGCTCTATAATAGAGCGACTAAAGCCGCGGCTAACGAGTTCCTCCAATATTGATTCGGAACTGAAAGGTTTAGCGCTTAGGCTATCGATTCTGAGCAAGAGCATTCGGAGCTTATCTAGCACGGTTCCAATCGGGGAAATTAAGGTCTTCAAGGCGTATCTTGGCTCTCTGAGCGGATCGCAAAGAGCATGAAGTCCTGTATCCGTTTTAATCAGAGCTCCGGAATAAAAAGAGTTGAACTGTGGAGTAAGTTCACCCAAAAGAGCAAGAGTTTTGGAATAAGAGGAGTTGAAAACTTGAAATCCTCGATCGAGTATAAAGTTATTAACTCGATCACTTTTTACTCTCCCACCCAGAGAATCTGAGCCTTCAAGCAAAAGAAAGTCCCTGCCTCGCTCTTGCAATGCCCTGGCGCAAGAAATCCCTGCAACTCCGCCGCCAACGATAATGACTTCCGTATTTAGCATCTTAGATCGGGCAACTGAAAGCTTGTCTTAAGTCGGACTCGTTACTAATACTCTCTGGTCGATATGCATAAACAATCTTGCCCTTATTTATGATAAAAGTTCCAGGCATTTGAAATCCATCCCCGACCAAAGGACCAACTCCGATACCTTTTTTAAGCAGGGCTCGTAATCCACCTAAAAATACTTTAGCTCCGAAAACCTGAGAAGGCCTGCCTCGTCCGAGTCCGAAGGCTCTGTAAAGCTCAAGATCAGGATCGGATATCGAGGTCTTATTCGGAAAGCAGTCTAGGTATTTCGAGGCCATATCTTTTTCAACCATATGCACAAAAGCGAGATTATATAGACTTAGTTGAGAAGACTTTTGCAAGTCAAAGAGAATCTCCTTGCAAAAAGTACAGCCAAAGTGCCTTAAGAAGACTAGAAGAACTGGCTTAGAGTATGAGAGTGAAACTAAGCTTACAGAGCTTTGAGAAGCTATTCGCTCGAGTTGATTTAATGCAATATTTTCATCATGGTTCAACAGTTGATTGTAAGAGTCATATTCTTTAAATGCTGCGCTAAGAATTAAAATAAATGGGAGCCACCAGATAAGATCATTGGTGAGAATCGTCCAACCAAAACTAGGGGGAAAAACTCCGCGATAGAGGGCATAAATAAACCCTATTGGCCCGAAAACTTTCCCGAGTAATCCGACCAATACGATCGGCCAGTACCTTAGGGGATTTAAGCTCGCAATCAGGTAGCCGATTCCGTAAACCC
>CAZFXN010000088.1:2496-6425 GCA_964523015.1 uncultured Bdellovibrionales bacterium
AGCAATATCGGACCACTCAAAAAGCTTGTTAGGTGCTAAAATAACAAATGCACCCCAGATGGCGTTGTAAAGCCCTGCTAGAAGGAGCACCAGGCTCATCCAGGGGCGATAAAATTTTAGGTTAGTAGTATTCATGATTCAATCCGTCATACTAAAAGTTAACCATAACAGTTGAGGCATTTTTGGTCTATGAGCGAGTGAACTAAAGTTAACGAGAGCTATCTGACGTCAAAGATATTAGTAATGGGCCTTCTTCTGGATAACCGAGACAATGTCGCTCAGCCAATCTAATTTCCACTGTGCTTTCAGTGAATCTCGGGATAATCTCAGCCAGGTGATTGGTGCTTCTTCAAGGTATCTAATGATATAAATTCAAGCGCTTTAGAGCTCGTAGCTTCAAGGTCTATCGGTGGAGCCAGCCCTGCTTGTTCTGCCTCTTTCCAACGCAGAGCACAGAGACACCACTTGTCTCCTGCCTTTAATCCGGGGAAATTATACTCGGGGCGAGGGGTTTGGAGATCGTTGCCGCGAGACCTAGTGAAATCGAGAAACTCCTTCGAGACAGTTGCTGCTATGACATGGGTGCCAAGGTCATCCGGGCCAGTGCGGCAATATCCATCTCGGTAGTAACCAGTGACTAACTGAGTACAGCATATTTTAAGTGGTGAACCGATTACATTCTTCTGTATTTGCTCTGCCAAAGCGAACTCCACTTGTAATAGAACTAGAATGATTCCTGCAACTAAATTATACATTTATCAAACTCCACTGTGATCGTAACTGTTGTTAAGAGCAATTAAAAATTGAATGTCATCTGTCTAGAGCTGTTTTCAGTAGTCCTTCTTCTAGATCTTGCAGTATGCTTTTTGCGACTGCCAAGTTTATCATTAACTGATTGAGCAATCTGCCGAAAATCTGATGTTTTCCAGCGAGTAGAGATCTCTAACCGCGCACGTTTCGTAGATATGATATGATCCACTATCGGCCGAGGATAGCTTTTAGGTGGGGAGTCCATGAGCCATGGTTGATGAATCCAATGATTTGATACATTCGCCAGCTCTGGTATGTAGGATCTAATAAAACTACCTTGAGGATCGTGATCAAGTGATTGTTTTATCGGATTATAGATTCGCAAAGCATTTATACCTGTAACCCCTGACTGCATTTGTAACTGAGAGTAATGGATGCCAGGCTCATAGTCAGTAAAAAGTTGTGCAAGAATTGGCGCTGTTTGTCTCCAGTCTAGCCATAAATGGTAGCTAGCGAATGAAACAATCAGCGCTCGCATTCGAAAAGTAATCCATCCATTTTGAGGCAAAGAACGCATGCAGGCATCTACCAGTGGGTACCCGGTCTGTCCGGTTTTCCAAGCTTCTAAAAAATCATCTCTATGGAAAGGCTCACGCATACCATCAAAAGCCGGGTGAATTGAGCGAAACTCGATTTCAGGTTGTTGTTCTAGTTTCTGGATAAAATGACAGCGCCAGGCTAAGCGCGACATAAATGCGATCAAATTGCGTCTCCAGTACTTCGCGCTGTCTTCTTCTATGCCCTCTAGCGTTCTTAATTTTTCTCTGGTTAGTTGCTCAACCTCTCTTACTGCAAGCGTTCCATAAGCCAGATGCGCGCTTATACGTGAACAGTGTCGGTCTGAAATGCCTGGTTTGGAGATAGCTCTCAGGTAATGAGCACCGCGCAATTTTAAAAACGAATCTAGGGTAGCTATCGCTTCTTCCCGGCCACCACGTTGTACTTTGCCGACGGATCCCACGCCAAATAAAAGACTATTCTTCGCCGGTAAATCGTCACTTGACACCTCTGATAATATTCTAATTTCATGAGGGGCGTAAACGACTGTTTGTGCCAGACGAGCAGCTCGATTTTTTTACCAGCCGTTGCGATCTTTTAGACGCCGCACTACACCTCCCGATGGCGTCTCGTGCCAAGCGATATTATGTGCCCGACACCATCGTGCAACCCGAGTATCTCTAGAATAGGTCCAGGCGTTTCCGGTTTCCTCATGAGACCATAAAACGATATTTCGATAGCAAGCACGAATACCTTAAAATACTTCGACCGCATCTCCAATACGGATTACTAATGGAGCGCCAAACTTTAAAAGAGCATTGTTTAAAGACAACAAGCAGTCATGTATAAAACACCAATGACGACGTGAAACATCGGGTAACTTAAAATATTCGGGCTCTACGATATAGAGCGGCAGGACCAGGCCCGTATGCGCTGCTTGTGCAAAGGGTTGGTGATCATGCAATCTCAGGTCGCGTTTAAACCACACTATATTTAAGGGAGTTTCCATTTATCTAGATACAACACAATATTTAAATGGATAGTCTAGTGCTCTGTAAAATAAGTTTTACTCTTTCTAAATTATGATTCAACCACAAAGACCACTAAGACCAAACAGTTAGAAAGGGATTAAGCTCCTTTGTGGTCTTAGTGGTCTTTGTAGTTGGCAGGATAATTTATTTTACAATGTACTAGTCTACCTAACGCGACTTATTGTTTGAGCATAGGTCATCAACTAAATGAGAACCAGAGCATGCGAAGAAATGGGTGAGGAAAGGCAAGGCTGTCTATGTAGGCATCAAAATTGGTTTATTTTCTCTTTCTTTTACAAGAATCATCAGGCTGTCTTGGCGAAGTAATTATTATGGGCACCTTCCTTAGTGCTGCTGTTTTTGTCTCTCCACTGCGAGGGGTTCGCCGCTCCATCGCAATCAACTTTTGTTTTCTCGTCGCATTGATGATTACAGCGCTCGGCCCAATTGCCACCATTACGGCAACGTATCTGCCGACCTTGGTTCATGTACTTTTATTCACTGGGCTCTTTGTGCTCTACGGAGCCTTAAAAGGAGACAGGTTTTAGGGATATCTCTCGGTACTATTTTTTATTACCTGCACTGTTCTAACCATTCCAAATTTAGGTGTGAGCGGTCCAACGGGCGTGTCTGAATACGTTTTAAGGAGCGTTGCGCCATTTCAAGAAGATTACACAGAGCTTACGAAGACTTTTGGATTTCTTTATGATTGGGATGGAGTGACCACTTATATGAGGTTAATGGCTTTTGCCCATACCTATCACTATCTCAACTGGTTTTCTAAAGCGAGCGTGATTGAATGGCATCAAATCTCCTCGCGGCGCTTGCGTGATATAGTTTCGATCTAGTTAACAGCGCTTCTTATCTATGGAATTGATTTTCTGGAGTGTGCTGTCAGTATTAAGGTGGAGTTGGTGATGGGTTTTTAATTGATATTTGACTTGCTGTTTCGTTCGGCGAGTTCTACCAGGTACCATTAGCGAATCTTTGATGCGCGGGATTGTAGGGCGCGCTGGCAAGAATGTCAGTTCCAATAGATCGGCCGATCGACAAGAATAGTAGTTGTCTCGTCCTGAAATAGGTTGACACCTAAAAGGGAGTGTTGACCAATGAAAAGTGGAGAGGAAATAAGGACTGGCTATACAGAAGCATTAAAGCAAGAAGTCTCAGCAGCAATTATAGGAGGCATGAGCTACCAGCAAGCCTGCGAGAAGTATGCTATAAGGGCCCCTAGCACCGTGTATGGCTGGGTAAAGAGGTACCGAGGTGTCACTGGGGGTAAGAAAATGAAATCCAAGAAAATCCGATTTAAAGAATCTGAAGTATTATCTAAATTGGACAAAGAAAAGCGAGAACTGGAATTAGCCTTATCCCGTATGAGCTTGAAAGTTCATTGTCTAGAGATCGTGATAGAAGAAGCTGGCAAGCATTATCAAGAAGATCTGAAAAAAAAGTTTACCCAACAGTGATCACCCGAATTAGGACAGAGTCGACTAACAGCATTAGTCGACTCTGTCAGGTTATGGGGGTTAGTAGACAGGCTTATTATCAACGGTTGGAGATGATGCAAAAAGATAAATATAAGATAGA
>CAZFXN010000089.1:0-6232 GCA_964523015.1 uncultured Bdellovibrionales bacterium
CCTCCAAACCATCAGAAACAATCGCTGTCACATGAAAGCCCAACCCTTCCAATCTTCTTTCAAGCTCTAGCGCTGAGAAGACCGATTGTTGAACAATCATTATTTCTAAATTTACCATAATAATATAGGACTCTCTTTTAATAGCCACCGCTACTTTAATAGCAAACATTCTTTGCTCTGGGCTTCTTTTACTGCAGCGCTTTTTTAGCCGGTATGACAGCGATCACATAAGATTCTTTCACATTAAACGTCAATCTATTTGATACCTTACCGGAACAAACTGAGGATCCACGTAGATAAGTAAAAAATTGGACCGATGGATTCGTATCATGCGTCGCAGTCAAGACCTAAGGTAGCGTGACCAGGTTAATTAACTTACATAAAAAGGAAAACACTATGAACTCAGATCAACTCGAAGGGGTTGCACTTTAACATCAATCTAAATCAAACCAGCTTTTATGTAACTGACATGAGTATTGTCATGCCATAACCTTTTCAGTCGCTGTATAGACACAGGAACATAATTAATACTTTAACAGGATTCATCATGAGAAAAGCAATTATTTTCCCTTTATTAGTTTTCGCAATCAGTGCGCCATTCATAGGTTGTGGCGGTGGTAGTAATAATGGCCTCGGGCAAGACGATCGTAACGTCTCCGGTTCTTGGACTGGGGCTTTAACAAGAGTATCTGATACTTGCACTGGCTCCACAGCTGCTCAAACTTTAAATTTTTCGGACACCGTGAATCAAAATGGTGAAGCGGTCACACTTACAGACGAAAATGGGATGTCCTATTTAGGAAATCTGGTTGGAAATGATGGTTTCTCTGTTGATGCAGTTGGATTCGGAGCAATAGAAGGATTTCAGTGCAGCGTGTCGCCAGCAAACCGCTTACGCTACTCAGACATAAATGAAGATAGCGATCTAACTGCTGCAGTTGAAATGACCGTTACATGTACAGGTGGTGCTAGTTGTGAAATTAATTATACTGGCACAGCATCTCGTGGCACGAGTAGCACTGCTGATACACCAATTGGACCAATTGCAGGCGGGTGCACAGCGATTAATCCTGACACCGCAAGCGGCAGCTATAGTGGTGATGGAAAGTGTGGTCTTTCAGAAGCTAAATACTCACTAAACGGTTCTACAGTGCTACTTGAGCCGTTCGGTTCAAATGGAACTACATCATTTGCTATTAGTAGCACGAACTCATCCAGTGCCACCTCAAACAACACGGATCTCACAATTAAAGGCGAGGCTGGATATTCTTGTTCAATGGTATGTTCACCTCCGTTAACTTTCACTGTTTCATGTTTCAAAGAAGGCGGCGCTACGTGTGCTGAGAAGTTCTAGGGAACTAAAAACATAAGCGGTCTCTTCTTCTAAAGGAGAAGAGACCTCTTTGTTAGATTGGAGATAGTTAGACTGGAGAAACTATATAGTGAATTTCAAAAGTCCTTGCCGAAATAGGGAGTATCTATCGGGGTGAATTTGTTGCATACAATAATATGTGCCGCGAAAATCTGTAGAGATAAATAAGAATAATTGCACTGAAGAAGAGCTTCAGATAGCAAAGGCATGCGCACGGACGCAGCAAGATTTTGTTAGACTTGATACGCTTGAATTTCTTCTTAGAGGTTACAGCCGGAAGGAAGTTGAAAAGATGCGCAGGATGTCCCCGCGTACCCTCCGAGATCGGGTTTTGAAATTTAATAAGCGTGGGATCGACGGGATCATAACTAAAGCCCGAGCTGGAAGGGCTAGGAAACTTGAGCAGGAATATTTTAAAGAGATTAAAGAGATAGCAGAGCAACAATTTAGTTCTAGGAGATCCACGTCCCTGCAGGCAGTGGTATTTGAAGGGCACAAAACCTCGAGTCAAGAACGACGGCTTCCACGTACGGCAGTCAGTAATAGGAGCTGTATCCCCTGTGGACGGAGAATTATTTTCACTTGTAGTTTCTTATACAGACACCCAAGTGTTTCAGATTTTTCTAGATAATTTTTCTGAGAAGATCAAGAACGAGAAGGTTTATCTCGTTCTTGATAATGCCTCATGGCATCACACCGTAAGGTTGAACTGGCATAATTTTGTCCCGCTTTTTTACCGCCTTACAGTCCGGAGCTAAATCCGATTGAGAGGCTTTGGAAGGTCCTAAAGGGTCGGTACTTCAAGAACTGGTACTCAAGAGATCAAGACATTTTAATGGATAAACTTTGCCAGGCTTTGCTCGAATTCCAAAAACATCCAGAAAATATCAAATCAATCTGCAACATTCATTACTTGAACTAAGTTCCTTCTCTTCAATTAGATATTGCTAAAATCTCACTCGCTCATTTCGGCAAGGACTTTTGAAATTCACTATATGTCTAACACTGTGTGCGAGATTACGTAATCTTCCCCCGAAAAAGAGAATATGCTGGAGTGCATTTTCACCCCAGCATATGTACAGCATATTTACTGCCTTTAACTTTTTACTTCAATCTTGTTCGCAACAGCTTTAACACCAGAAGTATTTGATGCGATCTTTTCAATTAGTTCGCGTTCGGCATCCGTTCCCACTTGACCCCGCAACGTAACATTATTGTTTTCAGTATCAACATTGATATCAAGACCCTTTACATTGCTATCTGTCAAAAGCTTGGTCTTAACTGAGGCAGTAGTAGTTAAGTCATCTACAACTTGGCCAAAACTTCTGCTTCTATTTTCGGCAGATTTTACTTTACTTGGCGAAGCATCGACTATGATACTGTTCTTTACTTCCTTAACTCCATCAATAGATTTAGCAATCTCACCTGCTAGATCTTTTTTGATAGGTGAGTCTACATTGCCGTCTAAATAAGCAACCTGATCCCGTACATCTACGCCTATATCAAAGATACTCAAGTTACGGTTTAGGGCGTAAGTTGTCACTAACTTGGCTTGAATCCAAGTATCAGACACTTGTACATCTTTATTTGACTTTGTATCAGCTATACAAACTAGTGGTATTGTTAGTGCCACCAAAAACGCTTGTATAATAAATTTTATCTTATTTGTTTTCATATTAATCATCTCCTAATTAAATTATAATTTTGCGCTTGACGAAATGAGGATCTCCACTCGTCTATTTTGAAGTCTGCCAGCATTTGTATTGTTGGCGGTTACTGGATATTTTTCACCAAGGCCGATGGCGGTTACTCTAGCTGAGGAAATTCCATGCTGTTCTAGAAAACTAAGTACGGTTCGTGCTCTTGCTTCTGAAAGAGTCTGATTGTATTTAGTGTCTCCTGTATTATCAGTATGCCCTTCAATGGCAACTGAATTATTAGGGTGTGACATAAGAAACTGTGTTAATGGTAATAGTTGCCTTTCTGCTCCTGGTTTTAGATTTACCTTATCTACCCCAAACAACAAATCACTATTCAACGAGATAATCATTCTCTCTTGTAAATCCTGATCTTTGATATCTTGCAATTCCTCTAGCAAAACACGCTGAGTAGCTTCTCGATCGAGTGCGTCACGTTGAAGATTAGTAATCTGTCTCTCTTTATTTAACAACTCACGAGAATGGTAGGCACTTTCCTCAACCTTTGCTGTAGCATTCTTGCCGGCTAACATTCTAGCTCGATCGATCTGATCGATCGCTTGACGGGCGACCCGAGTTACCTCATCCTTATCATGCTTTTCCCGCCACATCATTTCGGCCTTATAGGTGGTGCCCTCTGCTTCGGCTAGTTCCAAGGGTGAGTTCTTTACAATAAATGGATCGCTTTTGGCTTCAGCAAGCTTTATTTCCGCGTGACTCAAATCATAGGGTCGTGATGCTGAGCAGCTTGATAAAACGCCAACAATTAATGCTGCGAGTAACAAATTTTCTTTTTTCATATTACCTTCGTAAAATTAAACTTTAAGAGACGCATAGTGTCATGGGTGAAGAATCAGCAATATGATCCCGCTCATACCCTATCAGCCTCAATGGTTATAAAGTATTTTTTCCTAAAACTTTTTCCGCCCCTTCACCGAGTCACCGACTCATCGATCGACTCACCCATCTTTTCCAGTGTCCCTTTCTCTTTAAGAGGAAGCTCTCCTTCCTTTACGTTGTCGATAATTTCGTCCATTCTCTCACCTGCTTTTTCGGCGGATCCCTTCTCAGAGCATCCGACAAATCCAATTAAGAAAATAACTAAAATGACGATTAGATGTGTTTTTCCTTTATTCTTTGCGACCATTATTTATCCTTATTATTATTATTCTTTTCGACTTCATTACCGATCAGGCCGCCGCCAAGCGCACCTACCGCTCCGCCGACAACTGTGCCGCCGACACCTGGTGCAACTACGTTTCCTATGATCGCGCCAGTGCCGCCACCAATCACAGCACCTTTCTCTTTATCATTAAACTTTCCCCAGGTAGAGCATCCTGAGAGCAATAGCACGAGAACTAATGTTGTAATTAATATTTTCATTCTATCCATTATTTTTTTAACCTGTGCGTTTATAACCGACTCTATGGCACTATTGTATGATGATGATCATATACACTAACCTTTCACTAGTTTAGTCTATGACTTGCAGAATCTTGATTCCTTTTTAAGTCTTAAATGAACTGGAGAAACTTTATGTTGAACTGGGCACTAACTTTTTTTATTTTCGCTGTCATCGCCGGTGTGTTGGGTTTTGGAGGCATAGCTGGAGAGATGGTAGGTATTGCCAAGATACTCTTTGTTGTGTTTTTAGTACTTTTTGCTGTGAGTTTCTTAACCGGCCGAAGACTGAAAGTCGAGTGATGATATACCATGATTGAGGAGAGTTGAGGATCTCAAAAATCTGCATACTCTTTCTTGTTTTGGATCTACCTCGAACAAAAGTCATTCTTTAGTTCATAACCTTGCACGAATTCATCGCCATGCGAGAGAAGTCCGATCGACTTCATGCGGCCAAACTCGGCTTGTGATGAAAACAAATGATTGCCAAATTAGTCTGAATGGCAATCTGTCTTGGCTTTGTGTCAATGGATGAGCATTTTAAGAAAACAGTCCTATTGGTCGCCTTTTTAAATCTGGGATATTTCGGAATTGAATTTGCAGTAGCAACCAGCATTGGTTCGGTTTCGCTTTTTGCCGATAGTATCGATTTTCTTGAGGATACTCTGATAAATTTTCTAATTCTTAATGCACTCGGTTGGAGCGCATTAAGACGGGCGCAAATGGGGAAAGTCCTGGCTGGGATCTTGCTTATCCCTGGACTAGCCACTCTATGGATGGCCTGGCAGAAGTTTATGTTACCAATACCTCCTGCCGTACTACCTCTCACTATCGCAGGCACGGGAGCTTTAGTAATTAATCTATCATGTGCGATTATGCTGGCCCGTTTTCGTCACCACACAGGTAGTCTAACCCGTGCTGCATTTCTTTCCGCTCGCAATGATGCTTTTGCAAACATTGCCATTGTGACAGCCGGATTAATTACAATATATATCCCGTCGGCTTGGCCGGATTTGATAGTCGGGCTTAGCATCGCGCTAATAAATGCGGACGCCGCACGAGAAGTCTATATTGCTGCCACAATAGAAGTCTCCGAGTTGGTAAAAAGTTGAAAATTAGTCACTGATCTTAGATGGTATTTTGTGCTGCCAGCATCGCCTGCCTAAGTAATGCCAAGCACTGGGGTGGAAAATCTGGAGGCCCGACCCGGATGCCGCTACGCGTCATCCCCGGATTTACTTTATTTTTTTGTTCAGGTGATGACGGTTTTGCAATTGGCCTGTCACTAACAGTGTCAACACCAGTCAACACCGTACAATCAACATTATCAACAATCAACATTATCAGAAACTTACAAAAATTCAAGTGTTGAGATTTCTTGTAGGGAGTTGAGGCTTAGTGGTGGCACTTACGGAGGATTAACGGATGATGATCTCCATTTATTTTTCAAATTGGAATCACAGAATGAGAAACTCTACCATAGTTTTCGTAGCTTTTAATACTACGATAATGATATAAATCGAATTTGAAATATGTCCTTAAAATACTATTTACTATCTGTTTTCTTGATCTTAATAGGTTGTACGTCTCCCATCTCGCAGCCCACAACACCGCGTGCTTTTTACTCCACAAATTTACCTAATGAAGCTGCTGTATCAGATAAAGCAGATTGCTGCTTTAGTGTAGAAATAAATCGCATCATCGATGGTGATACTTTTGAGGGCAAAGTGGATCATAGTTTTAAAATATTTTCTACCCAAAC
>CAZFXN010000090.1:0-6170 GCA_964523015.1 uncultured Bdellovibrionales bacterium
ATTAATTTACGCTAGATTAATTTACGCTAGATTAATTTACGCTAGATTAATTTACGCTAGATTAATTTACACTGTTGCTAGAGCAAATTGCAGCGAAATCACGATCCATAACTGTTTTACGACCATCATTCTTTGCATTCTCGATAGCCTTATCACAAAGCCCTCTAACGATGCCTGAAAGAGTTTCAGCAACATCGCCTGAAGTATTAAGCTCAGCACGAGCCTTAATGTACTTCTTAAGCTTTGATACAACGACTAGAACATCTGATTCTGACATAACGTGTCTCCAAAAAAATAGCTTTCTAGACAATGTCTTTATAGACAATGTCCTTATAGACGAAGTGTAGTAGCATTTAAACAGGTCTCTGGTCAATTCTATCGCTCTTAAAATATTAAAGTCTTTAATTTCAGATAGTTATCCTAGAGCTAATTTAGCACAAACTAAACTTCGTCCCAACTCTCTATCTAGGGTAAAATTGATCTTACGGGTACTAACTTTACAGGTACCAGGTTCTTTATTTTACGTTCTATATTTTAAGCGACGATTCTAAATGGCCGATTCTAAATGTATGTGGAGTAAAGTTTATCTTCTTCTCTTCTCTTTCTCTCTTCTAGCTGGATGCACACCAAGAGCGTTAGATCCTTTTCATTACCTGGTACGTAGTGACGTTATAACTAGTAAAGAGAAGCATGATTCCGTTGTTAGAAAAGCTTATCTGACCTCGACTGATGATAGGAGAATTCGAGTCCTCTTCGTTCAAGGGACTCCATATGAACGAGGGTACCAGCAAGGAGTACTTTTAAGGCAAGAAATTCAGGACAACCTAGGCCTATTATTTAAAAACTCTCTAAAGACTTTCTATTTTGAGGAATTATTTGCAGAGGTCTATGAGAGAATGCGGCCATATATTCCACAAGAATACATCGATGAGATGCATGGCCTAGCTCATGGAGCAAAAGTCCCTCTGAAATTGGTACATTTTATCCATATTTTGCCTGAGATCACTGAATGGGGAGGAAAGAAAAAATTAAAAGAGAGATTCATGCAGATGCTAAAAGGTGGCCTCATCCCCTCATGCAGTAATCTCTGTGCTTTAAACACGGCGACGCCTGACAAAGCCCTTTACAGTGCGCGAATTCTTGATTGGGGACTTCATAGAATATCTAAACTGCATGAATACCCTTTAATTACTATTTCGATCCCTGACAAAGGGTATCCTTCTGCGAATATCGGTTGGGTTGGTTTTATCGGTGCGGTATCCGGCATGAATGCCCGTGGCATTACCCTCGGTGAGATGGGAAACGGCAATCCAGAGAATGAAACTCTTCGCGGAAAACCGATGCCGTTTATGCTGCGTGACGTAATGACTTATGCTGATTCACTTAAAGATGTACGGCGAATTATTAAATCATCCCTTGGCACAAATGCTTTTGGGTTTTTAATGACCGATGGCAAACGTAATGAAGCTGAAATTTACGTAAAAGATCGGGATCAATTTTTAGCCTTTAAGCCTGGGCAAGATCTTAAAGATGATCGCTCTAATTTACCCGGCATTAAAGATATAGTTTATGGCGGTCACTTTGATGAGAAGATGCATGACATATTAAATGAAAATAAAGGAATAATTACACCAACACTTCTTATGGAAAAGATAATCCCTGAAATCGTCATGAAGTCAAACTTTCAAAACGTAGTGTACGATCCAAAGCATTTAAGATTCTGGGTTAATAACGCAAAAAGTAAAAATGAACCGGCATATACTCAACCCTATACATACTTTGATTTTGGTAAAGCTCTAAACGATTTTTCTAAAAGATCTTCTCAAGAGCGTACCCAACTAAATCAAACGGGAGCCGAATAATCTTAAATGGCAAGAGACCCCAAACTGGTTTTTCCTGGTTAAATGATTTTCTAAAAAATTCTAGGGATTCAAGCTCGATATAATTAAACGGGAAAAGGCCTCCATCCCTCCCAGGTGGAATCAACGAAAAGATCTGAGTGAATGCAACAACTGTGTAATGATTTGACAGTAAGAAAATAGTCCGGGGATTTCCTATCGCTTTTCTAAGCCTTCGGCCATATTCATAGGGAACTGTTTCATCAAAAACGCAAAGTAGCATTAGGGTATTTTTTGCATCAATATGCTTTGCGACTGCTTTCGGATCAGTTTTTACTCTCTCTTCAAGAAACGCATAAAACTCACTTTTTGAAATAGATTTTTGATCCATGACTTGTTTAACATATTTTTTGATTCGTCCCTCATTTGAATGTTTAAAAATTAGAGGTAAATCCGATGCTCCCATAGCGATGAAAGAGTATTTAAGTCTCGGATCAACACCGGCAGACATTGCTAAGTTAATTGCCCCACGGCTAACACCAAAACCTCCAAAATTTTTCTTTTGATACTTTTGCTCAAAAAAATCAAGTGCTATTCGATCTCTAACAACACTCTCTCTAAGCATCTCTTCGATTCGATCAAAATTTGCTGGATTTTTAAAATCATCATTCCGGCGAATGATTGCAGCATCAATTCCGTGATCAGAAAAATACTTAGCAAAATGAGTTGAAACGATCGGTTTTCCTCCTAAAAGTGGAAAAACCAATATTAAATCATCACTCTTAGATTCATGATCAAAGTAATCAATTAAAATTTCGCCATATTGAGATGCTACTCGTAGCTCTAACTGATTAACCTTATCGTTTGTAGAAATTACCTTTTCAGTATAAATCCCAAATGACTTTCCTTTCGAATAGTATTCTTCAAGATTTGCCGGTCGCTCGACGGGTTCTTTATATTTTGAACTAAGTGGTATTGAGACACAGCCAACTAGAATGTGAGCAATTGAAATATAAAATAAAAACCTAATCAGCATATAGACCTTAGATGACCATTATATCATCGAAGGAGCATATTGCTAAGATAGCTTAAACTAAAAGGGGGGAAATCATAGGAAACTAGGAACTTAGAATATAAGATACTCTCCTCTCAGGCATCGTGATGGTCATAAACCTTCATAAGAGCTTGGGCATATGACAGCTCATATCCACCTTGAACAATCTCTTTTACAACACGCTCACCAACTTCAGCCATTTTATCTAGAGGTTTGAGCATTTGTCGCATGCTAAAAGTCTCATCCCCTGCTCTTCTAGCTAAACTCTCCTCTGCAGCGGCTAACCAGCCTCCCATACCACAAAGCTCTGTAGGTGACATAATTTTTCTTGCCTCTAAAAATCTCTCTTCTTGAGATTGATCAGGCCAGATCATATTTTCGCATCCACTAACAATCTGAATATGCGGATTATTACAAATCGCTTTTATCGTTGCATTATCTAACGATTTACCAAGGGTATTAAATACAACCGCATCAATTTTATAATTAAGAAGCTCTTCTTTTCTCTCTTCAGGAAAAACTTTATTTATACCTAGTGAGTTCGCTAACATCCGCCGCTTTTCATCAACCCCTTCACAGACAAAGATATCTTGCATTCCGTGCTCTAGAATTCTTACTAATAGTGGCCCTCCAACATTACCGCATCCAAATAGGGCGATATTGGAATCAACTAGATTCTTACCTAGCCCCTTAAACATGCCCTTTAATAGAGCGAAATTTCCATGTCCTGTCGGCTCACCAGTATTAAGCTTACCTGAACCAACAAACCGATCCGCGATATAATCTAATGATTTTTCACCATTAGATAAATCTCCATGACCGGCATCTTGACCAGTAATTGCCATCACCCCAAATTCATCTTCAAAAGCAGTTAAGGCATCGACAATAAACCCCATCGTTTCAAGATCTTTATTTTCTCCAACTCTATATCCAAGTGGTGGTAATACTACATATTTTCCAAATTGAATTTTTTCAAATGCCTCAATCACACGAGGTCCCGCAATGCCGGTCATCCGTGCAAAGCTCCCCTTATTATCCATCTCTATACCGAGTCTAAGAGCCATAATATCGGAATCAAAGTGGCGGTTGATCATAGCCTCTGGGACTATTCTTAAACCTCCACAGTTATACTGTCCTGAATCGGGCTCTGCATGAGTTGCAACAGAGAGTCTAAATCCATCATCACGTGTAGCTCTAAAGAGCCATAAATCTTTTGGGCAATCTGGAATAAGGCGGCTCGTCGTGGCGGGATCTAATATTTCAGTCTGAAGTTTCTTTCTAACTATAATTTCGGGTTGTGTGATTGATCCTATAACACGAGGATCGTTAATGAGTGGTGGGGCTAAATGGGGCAGTGCCCCAAATGCATCATGAAGGGGCTCTTCTCTTGCCCCATTAAAGGGAGCATCAGAACTAGGGCCATTGACCATTACCACACCTTAAGAAAACTATTATGCCTAAACTTCAAAGCGATTATTAGTGTTTAACCTTTATGGGTAACCTTATTAAGACGGGGATAGTAAAACTTGAATAGTGGCAAGTCAAATGAAGCAAGTCATCGTTATAGAATCAAAAAATTCCAAAATATAATAATTTTTACTAAATCTAGATTTTAAGGACTTCTGCTGAGTAACTATATTTTATAATGACATTAAACAGTCAGCGCCAGGAAGTTTGTCCCAGCTTAATTTGTATCAGTTAAATAATATTAGAAAATTTTTGCTTCTTTTACACTTTCTGTAAGTTGGGCAAATAACTTATCAAAACCCTCTTTAGGCCACTTATCATGGGTAGGAATTTGGATGTGCTCAAGAGCATACTCAATTGAGGGAACAACTGAGGGAACCAGTATCTGGACCTCTGCATACACCCACCGTGCTGCTATCACCCAGAAAAGACAACTAAAAACAATCCGTGTCAACATTACTAATCCTCCGATACAACCTATATGGGCATAAACACCCCATACCTTGATAATGGTCGATAGATTTTACGATGTCGATAACAATATGGGGTGCTATTTTTTAAAATTGTTTCAAAATAGGAAAGATTCGTAAGGGGTCATAAGGGGATTGCTTCGATAGATACCAAACGATATTGAGTTGGAATTTTAAGAATCATGACTACTACGCAGATTAACTACATCAACATCTTCCTGATGATTGTCTCAGCAGCGATAGCTTTTGCCCTACCATTTGAACTCTTCCTTTTCTCTTACGCTGTCCTAGGGCCATTACACTATCTTACTGAGATCTCCTGGCTTCACGATCGCAAGTACTTCTCTACAGGTAAATTTGACTACTTATGGCTCTGCTTACCTGCAATTCCAGCAACGGCTGCATTTATATACAATATAAAATTCTCTTTTGATTGGATTACTCTACTTATCTGGGTTGCCTTTGGCTCGGCCTTTGGAATGGCTCTTTTTAAACGAACAATGCATAAAGTGATCCTAACCGCCACCTTAGTATTATGTGGATTACTTTTAAGTAATTTTCGACCTTACGCAATTTTAGTTACTATCTTTTTACCAACAATTATTCACGTATTTGTGTTTACTGGAGCATTTATTCTTTACGGTGCACTTAAAAGTAAAAGTAATTCCGGCTATGCTTCCTTTATTGTATTTCTACTTTGTGGCTTTATCTTTTTCATCTATCCAGTAAGTGCGGATGGATACATCATTAATGAATACATTGAGCGGTCAATAAAGCCGTTTATGAATGTTAATAAAAAACTCTCTGCTGTCCTTGGAGTCAATCAAGATTGGAATGGTACTGTAATCGTAATGCGATTTATCGCCTACGCCTACACCTATCATTATTTAAATTGGTTTTCTAAAACTAACGTAATCAGATGGCATCAAATCTCGTACAGCCGCATGGCAGCTATTCTAATAGCCTGGACGATATCATTAGTCATTTATGCTATTGATTACCGCCTAGGCTACATCACTTTATTTTTCCTGAGCTTACTTCACGTCCTTTTAGAATTCCCTCTTAATCACCAAAGTTTTGTTGGGATTTGGGGGATGTTAAAGAAACGTTGATTTAATGTAAAAGTGGTTCTCCATATATCCCGTATACTTCCTTCGTTATATCCGTGCTTGTACAATTACACCAAACTATTCCTGTTTTGTTATTAGCACATGATGCTTTTGTTGTTGAAACAGCAGGATCATCATTAAGTGTACAATTTACTTTTATCTCTGGCGTAGTTAACGAAGTTCCAAGGTCGGTACAGGCATCATTTGCTGTGCTTAGATTTGCAGGATCGAG
>CAZFXN010000091.1:0-6118 GCA_964523015.1 uncultured Bdellovibrionales bacterium
GTTCAATATCATCCAAGGAATGCAGCTCACCAAATAGTTTAAAAAATTGAATCTTCCAAGGGGTAGAGAACCAGCCTCCGATTTTCTTAATAGAAGATACTGGATAATTATTGATGATTAAGGTAACGGTAAATGCGTTGTAAGCATTTATTAAAAAGCTTAGTTTCTGTGCCTCAGTAAATTTTGAAAACTGTGACTTGGTGACATCAGAAAGTGAGTAGATGTATCGCTGCAGCTCCTTTGGACTGCTGCGAAGAGCTGAATACTTAACCCCACTTTTTACTCCATCCTGAACTACCACCTCATGTAAGATTTTGCTCCAAATAGTATGGGAGTGGTCAAACTCGGCTGCTGCAGCTCGTTGCTTTGCAAGCTCCCCCTTGGCAAAGACAATAGGTAGATGGTCCTCGGCTCTGACAAGCTTTGATGTGACGAACACAGAGAGGAGCAGAGCTATAATTACCTGAAAAGATCGCATGTTATTTATTTTCCATTATTGAAATGCTGGTGGATGCAGATCGTTATTTAGAAATCTGCCCCAGGCTTTATTAAAAGGGTGAACGTACTTAACCTGCTTGCTGCCTGAAAATACGGCGTTGTTATGATTAGCCCATTCGAAGATACCCCCCTCAAGAGACCGCACATTGCTAAATCCTTTTGCCATTAGCTGCTCAGCAAGTTTGGAGCTTCGATATCCTACTGAGCAGTAGGTAATAATCGCTTTATCCATAGGGAGCTTTTCGACGAGTGACTTTAAGGAGTCTACTTTCGGCACGAACAGCACGGCTCCATCCAAATGACTTACTTCGTATTCCTCTCTTGCTCGACTATCTATGATCACGATCTTAGATGGATTGCTCCTAAGCTCCTGCTTAAACTCTTCCACTGAGAGGGACACTACTTCGGGAAAGGTTTGGCGAAGCTTGATCTTAAGCAGAGCGAAATCATCCGATGTCTCTGCAAAGGCGATACCTGTACAAAAAAACAACAACATCGCCACACCCAATCCAGAAGCGTTCATCCCTAACAGCAACCGGACTTTGTTCCTGAATCCTTTGGAGTAGTGCTACAGCTAGATGCAGGCTTCTCTGTCCCGCAGCTTGAAGCTGGTTTGGTTGACTCACATGTTGAATCTGGGGTTACCTTTGGCTTTTCCGACTCACAACTTGTTTTGCTTGCATTTTCGCCACAACAGCCTGATTTATCGCCCATGATTTTCTCCTGTAATTAAGTTAAGAGTTGTTTCACCTATATGAGTGTATGATGACGGGCGAAAATTACAAATATTCATACCGAGACGAGTCTAGTGTTTCCAGTATCTTAGTGATTATTTAAGACTATGAATCAAAAATCAGATCCCGAAAGGCTAAAAGCATCTGTTTTTGGATCCGCCATTTGTCGACGCTTAATCAAAATTGCGACTGAAGTCGTAAGGCAAAGGATTAAGTTTATTGAGCTCGTAAGCGTGAGAGCAAGGCAGCAGTTATCGATTAGATAGTGCACTATACCGTAAAAAAATGCGAGTGCGGCACTGACCGTCCACATAACCCAGGTTGCTAGGGATACATTCCTCGTGTCATGTCGCCTTAGTATAAGTGTCAACTGTGGGAGATAACCCACTAAAGAAATTCCAATTGTGGCCATCTGAGCAAGGTCAGCGAGGTGAAGTATAAGCATTACTAAATGATGCTCCTCATAGATACTAGGATTCAACCGTGCTATTTCGGAACTAAAGTGTAAGAAATGAAGTCTGAGCGGCACTAACAGTCCAAGTAGCAATAATAGGACCAAATGACCAAAAATAAATTTCAACTATTGGAGATTACCTAATGCCATCTGCGCTTCCCAAAAAATACCGAAGAGTAGTTTATATCGCAGCACTTGCGGTAGTCATCGGCATTACGCTGAACTCTGGATTAAAGTATTTAACGTTAGATTCCTTGCAGCAGAATCAGGAAGCTCTTGCGCTGTATGTGCGAGAGAATTTTTTGACAGCAACGCTCGCTTTTGTTGGAACCTATATAACTGTAGCTGCCTTTTCTCTCCCTGGAGCTGCAATTCTAACGCTCGCTGGCGGGGCACTATTTGGACTGCTTGTTGGAACGCTACTAACATCCGTTGCTAGCACTATTGGCGCTACTCTTGCATTTTTGCTGTCGCGTTACTTGCTGCGAAAGCGCGTGCAGACATGGGGTGGGCAAAAATTAAAAACGATCAATGAAGGCGTTGAAAGAGAGGGCGCTTTTTATTTATTTGGTCTTCGACTTGTCCCCTTATTTCCATTCTTTCTTGTAAACCTTGGAATGGGCATCACCAATATACGACTAGTAACTTACTTTTGGGTGAGTCAGCTTGGAATGCTTCCAGGAACTATTGCTTACGTTAACGCCGGAACGCAGCTTAGCCAACTAAAATCTCTCTCTGGAATAGTATCCGCTCCAGTACTTATCTCGTTTGCAATTCTGGGGATCGTGCCACTAATAGCGAAAAAACTCGTAGATTTTTACCGGGGTAATAGACTACTTCGGCGATTTAAGAAGCCAGAAAGCTTTGATTATAATTTGGTTGTAATCGGCGCTGGCTCAGCTGGGCTGGTCTCCTCATATATTGCAAGCGCAGTCAAAGCCAAAGTCGCGCTGATTGAGAAACACAAGATGGGGGGCGATTGCCTAAACACAGGATGCGTACCAAGCAAGGCCCTGATTCGTTCCGCCAAGATATTGCACTACAGCAAACGGGCTAAAGAATTTGGGCTTGAATCAATCGAAGTAAAATATAACTTCGCTGATGTTATGGAGCGGGTTCAGCGTGTAATAAAAACTGTTGAGCCACATGATTCAATTGAAAGATACACAGAACTTGGAGTTGAGTGTATTACTGGTGCTGCAAAGATACTGAGTCCGTATGAGGTAGAGGTTGATGGGAGGATTTTAACGACTCGTAGCATCATCGTTGCGACTGGAGCAAGGCCACTTGTTCCTTCTATCCCTGGTCTTGATAAGATTTCATATTTAACATCTGATTCGGTGTGGAACATCCGCGAACTACCGAGGCGACTAGTCGTATTAGGAGGCGGGCCGATCGGATCGGAACTTGCGCAGGCCTTTCATAGGTTAGGCGCGAAAGTCACGCAGATTGAAGCGTATGACTGTGTCCTAAGCCGTGAGGATCCAGATGTAAGTGATTATATCTGTAAACGCTTAATGGAAGAGGGCGTAAATATACTTACCGACCACAGGGCAGAGCGCGTAGAGGTTTCTGGTGACGATAAGTTTCTTATATGCTCCCATGGCGACCAAGAGGTCAGAGTCGAGTTCGATGAGCTTCTCTTGGCACTCGGCAGAAAAGCTAACGTAACCGGATTTGGCTTAGAGGAGTTGGGCGTTGAGATTGAGAAAGGTGGCACAATTGCACATGACCAATTCCTAAGGACCAACTATCCTAATATTTTAGTATGTGGTGATGTCGCCGGCCCTTACCAGTTCACACATGTTGCTGCACATCAAGCCTGGTTTGCCTCGCTTAATGCATTGCTCTCCCCATTTTGGTCATTTAAGGCCGATTATCGAGTGATTCCATGGTGCACGTTTACTGACCCTGAAGTTGCGCGTGTTGGACTAAGTGAAACAGATGCGAAAGAGAAAGGGGTACAATACAAGGTTACCAGATACGGAATAGATGACTTAGACCGCGCCATTGCCGATGAAAGTGCACACGGCTTTGTCAAACTTCTTACTCCACCTAAAGGAGACAAGATTCTCGGGGTAACAATTGTTGGTGAACACGCTGGCGATCTTATCGCCGAATTCGTCTCGGCAATGAAACACGGATTAGGACTTAATAAGATTCTTGGCACTATTCATATCTACCCAACATTGGCTGAAGCGAATAAGTACGCGGCGGGGGTTTGGAAAAGAGGGACAGTATCCGAGCGCACAATGGAGCTTCTTAAGCTCTTTCATACCTGGAGGCGGGGTGGTGGATGTGATTGCTGTCAAAATGAGTCTAAGGAGAAATTGGCATGAGCTTAGTGATAATTGTCTCGATATTATTCCTGGCATTTGCCAACGGTGCCAATGATAATTTTAAGGGTGTGGCTACTCTTTTTGGAAGTGCAACAACCACATTTAACCGCGCTCTTCTTTGGGCAACAGTTACAACACTTCTAGGTTCATTGGCTGCGCTTATCCTTGCGCAGGAATTACTCTCAACTTTTAGCGGTAAGGGTCTTGTTCCTGATTCCGTAATCGCTGATCCGATTTTTGCTGCTGCGGTAGGTTTTGGTGCTGCCGCGACAGTTTTTCTTGCTACCCGACTTGGATTTCCGATTTCAACTACCCACGCTCTTACAGGGGCACTTGTCGGAGCTGGACTTGCTATTTCACCTGCGGGTGTCACATTCACTAAACTAGGCAGCGCATTTGTATTACCGCTTATTTTGAGTCCGGTTATTTCTATTGCACTTGCTTCACTCATCTATCCCATAGCACGAGCTGTAAGAGTTAAGTGCGGGATTTCATCTCGTTCGTGTCTTTGCGTGGGAACTGAAGTGGTGGCGATGTTACCGATGGCACATAGACCGGGTGACGCAATCCCACTCTCTGCCTTGGCCGTTATCCCCATTGTGCATGCTGGAGTGAGTCCAGAGTGCCGAATGCTGTATTCCGGAAGCGTTCTCGGGATAGAGGCGAGACCCATACTTGATGTTTTGCATTATATTAGTTCAGGCCTTGTTGGGTTTGCTCGTGGACTAAACGACACACCGAAAATCGTAGCACTCCTACTGCTCTCACAAGTTCTTTCCCCTAAATTTGGGTTTATACTAGTTGCATTCGCAATTGCTATTGGAGGGCTAATAAGTGCCAAGCGAGTGGCAGAGACAATGTCACATAAGATTACCAGTATGAACGCTGGCCAGGGCTTTATTGCGAATTCTGTCACAGCATTTCTTGTGGTTTTTGCTTCGCGTCTTGGGATTCCTGTATCGACGACTCATGTCTCCTGCGGCGCACTGTTTGGAATAGGTCTTACGACCGGCAAGGCCCACCTCAGAATGATCATGAATATCCTTTTGGCATGGATTACGACTTTACCGGCGGCAATGCTTATGTCAGCACTTACGGTTGTCACAATGAGGTTAGTAAATTAATGAATAAGCGAGAGTCCTTTAGAGAGACGGTTTCAAAACAGTGTGCGCCGCTAGAGCGCACGCCGCTAACTACTGTTCAGATAAACGTAGGCAAACTCTGTAACCAAGCCTGTCTTCACTGCCACGTCGAAGCCGGACCGAAACGGAAAGAGATCATGACCGAGGAGGTTGGGGCGCGTATCATCGAGCTTCTTAAGCGATCGCCACAGATAACAACAGTTGATATCACTGGAGGTGCGCCGGAGCTTAATGCAAATTTTCGCACCATTGCTGTTGCTGCTCGCGAATTGGGCCTTCATGTAATTGATCGTTGCAACCTAACAGTATTTTTTGAGCCGGATCAGGAGTCGCTGTCGAATTTTCTTAGAGAAAACTCAATTCATGTAATCGCCTCTTTACCCTGCTATTCAAAGGATAATGTTGAAAAGCAAAGAGGAAGCGGTGTTTTTCAAAAAAGCATTGATGCGCTTAAAATTCTAAATGAACTTGGATACGGAGTTCCTGATTCGGATCTGATTTTAGATCTGGTCTATAATCCGCTAGGTGCTTCTTTGCCTCCGCCGCAGGACACCCTTGAATTGGCCTACAAAGAAGAGCTGCGAGATCTATTTGGGATAGAGTTTAACCATTTATTTACCATTACGAATGTACCAATTAGCCGCTTTCTGCACCAACTTAAACGGGAGGAGCGTTATGAGGAGTACATGAATCTGCTTGCGGCAAGTTTTAATCCACATGCCGCAGAGAAGATAATGTGTCGTTCACTTGTTTCAGTTAGCTGGACAGGGGAACTTTATGACTGCGATTTTAACCAGATGCTTGAACTTCCTCTCAGTGGCAAGAGGCAAACAATTTGGGATATAGAATCTTTTGATCTAATCTCCAGTGGGAAAATTGCTTTTGCAGATCACTGCTATGCTTGTACCGCCGGAACCGGGAGTTCATGCGGTGGCAGTTTGGTATCAATTT
>CAZFXN010000092.1:0-6074 GCA_964523015.1 uncultured Bdellovibrionales bacterium
TAACATATAGATTATACGTTTTATCGTGTTCCCCCAACTTTTGTGGGTATCACGCTTAATTACGGACTCTAATAAATTCAATAATCATAATCAACTTATTAATATCATTGAATTAGGTGGTTTTATATATTGGATATTGGTCATGAGGGGTTTTGTCGTGTTCCCCCTAAGATCTTATAGAGACCAAATCAGTTTTAAGCTCAATGTTTGAAAATTAGTTGACATTCTAAGATATTTATAATAATTCTAGTATAGAATTATTATAGAACTTGCTATGTACAACGCAGCATCAAATTTTAGAGGGAATCAAAAGGGGAGGGGAAAATCCTCAGGTAATGTTTTACCATTTAGTAACCCTAAACAATTACTTGTAAGCCAACAGATCGTACATAAGGAAAAATTGATCGATCAGGTTAGGCGAGTAATTCGGGTAAAACATTATTCCTACAAAACAGAGAAATCTTATGTTGGGTGGATCGTTCGTTATATTAGATTTCATAAACTCCGCCATCCAAAGGAATTAGGGGAGAAGGAGGTTTTTGATTATTTAAGTCATCTGGCAACAAAGGATAATGTTTCTGCCTCAACACAAAATCAAGCATTAAATGCGATTGTGTTTCTATATCGAGAAGTAATTAAGGTTGATCCTGGAAGATTTGAAAAATTTATTAGAGCAAAAAAATCACATTATTTACCTACTGTTTTTAGTGAAGAAGAGGTGATGCAGATTCTTGGTGCATTAAAAGGCGTACCTAAAGTAATTGCAGCACTACTTTACGGTGCTGGATTAAGGCTGAATGAATGTCTCAGCTTAAGAGTAAACAATATTGATTTTGGTCGCGGTCAAATCATGATTAGAAATGGTAAAGGAGATAAGGATAGAGTGGTGCCTCTTCCTAAATCCTTAATTGCCCCTTTGAGATTTCTAATCGCTAGAATAAAAGTAATTCATGAGCAGGATCTTAAAAATGGTTTCGGAAGTGTTTATCTGCCTTATGCGCTAGAGAGAAAATTGCGAGGAGCTGACAAGAGGATCGAGTGGCAGTTTGTATTTGCCGCTAGTAAAATATCACGTTGTCCTAGAACTGGTGTGCGTCGTCGCCACCATCTTTATGAAACTGTGATGAATCATCATTTAAGAAAGGCGGTGACTATATTAGGCCTGACAAAGCGGGCAACATGCCATTCCTTTCGTCATAGCTTTGCTACGCACTTAATTGAACGTGGTACTGATGTTCGAACTGTTCAGGAGCTATTAGGTCACAAAGATATTAAGACAACGATGATATATCTTCATGTTGCGACAAAGAGACTAGCTAATTTAACAAGTCCTTTGGATCGGATTGTTGGGAGTGGGGATCTCAACCCAGTACCTACGGGTTCAGTAACTAATCGGATTAATAGTTCAGAAAGTACAGTAGTGGAGAGTCAGAATGGGATCCCTTTGAAAGTTACTATGTCGAGTATCGATCAGACTAGTAATTCTACCACTATATTATCAAAGGGAATATTTAAGAAGATCGTCGACAAGCTAATGTGCATGTTTTATGATCCTTAAGTTATGAAAGTGCTACAAATATTGTCCGGCAAAAAAATAGAGCTAATTTTCAAACGATACAAAGTTGTCGTTGCCTATGCTTTTGGTTCGCGGATTGAGAATTACGCGAATAAAAATAGCGATCTTGATATTGCAGTCTTACTTCCTCGGGGTATGAATGCTCAGAACCGGTTTAAGGTTCGTCTTTCTCTTATAAAAGAGTTAACTAAGGCTACCCAGATCGAGTGCGATGTTGTGGTTCTAAATGATGTTCCGTCTATCCTGATGAGATTTAATGTCACATCGTATGGTAAGCCAATTTATATTAGTGACCAGGTGGCTCGATTAGAGTATGAAAGCAGAGTAATGAGTGAGTACTTTGAGTTTCGCCCATTTTTAGATCAGTTAAATAAAATCTATGTCCAAGAAAACTCTTGAAATCATCTTTGCTAAGCTAAGTCGTCTTGATGAATATCTAAAATTTCTGACTGATATTTCTAAGGCAAGAAAAGAGAGTTTCATTTCTGATTATAGAATTTATGGTGTGGCTGAGAGGTTTTTACACCTCTCAATTGAAATTTTAATCGATGTTGGAAAATTAACAGTTATTGAATTAAAATTTGAACGACCTGAGAATAGCCATGAGATTTTTGAAATCTTGGCAAAAAATAAGATAATTTCAAAGCCTCTTTATAAAAGATTAAGCGGTATTGCTGGGTTTAGAAATATTTTAGTACATGAATATATGAAAATTGATCGGGCAATCGTCTATAAGAATCTAAAGAGCGGCCTAAAAGATATCCGCGACTTTAAAAAAGCTATAGTTAAGAAATTTAAGTAAACTCTTAATTCTGTACTGAAATCTCTTGCAATTCTTGATCCTGTAATGTTTTTGCTTTTTCTTCGTCAGTAACATTATCAGAATGACAGACTGCTTTTTTGCCTTTGTGAGCAAGTCTAAAGATCTCTTCTTGGGAGAGGTTTCCTCGTTGCTCAAGGATCTTTAGCCCTTCTGAATTAATACCAGGAGATTTTGTAGAGCGCTTTTCTGGTTGATGATCTTCAGATTTGCCTGAGTAAAATTCTACAATCTCTTTTGAGATTCTAACACTGCACCAATCGTGTCCACACATGGCACAAAAATCTGTATCAACATCGAGATCCTCATCATGATAGGCCCGAGCTAGATCAGGATCAAAACTTAACTCAAAATGCTTATTCCAGTTAAGAGCAGCGCGAGCTTTAGTTAACTCGTCATCCCGATCCCGACTGCCTGGAATTCCTAAAGCCACGTCCGCCGCATGAGCTGCGATTTTGTAAGCGATACACCCTTGCTTTACGTCATCTTTTTTTGGCAATCCTAAATGCTCTTTTGGAGTAACGTAACAAAGCATTGATGCGCCGTGATATCCGGCAGCAGTAGCTCCAATACAACTTGTAATGTGATCGTATCCAGGGAAGATATCAGTGACTAATGGTCCTAAAACATAGAACGGCGCACCGTGACAAACTGTGCGTTGTAGTTTCATGTTGTATTCAATCTGATCAAACGGTACATGACCGGGCCCCTCAACCATTACCTGAACTCCTTTGGCCCAGGCACGCTCAGTAAGTTCACCTAGGGTGTAAAGCTCTCTTAGTTGTGCTTCATCAGAAGCATCGGCTAATCCACCAGGACGTAATCCATCACCAAGAGAGAAGCTTACATCGTACTCTCTCATGATATCGCAGATGTCATCAAAGATTTCATACATCGGATTTTGCTTATTATGGTGAAGCATCCATTTTGCTAAAAGAGATCCCCCACGAGAGACAATTCCAATTAACCGATCTTTAACAAATGGAAGATGCTCTTTTAGTACACCAGCATGGATTGTAAAATAATCAACCCCTTGTTTAGCTTGGTGCTCGAGAGTCTTTAAAATTAGATCGTAGTTAAGATCCTCAATGCTTTTACCAATAATCATTGAGTAAATAGGAACAGTTCCAATTGGAACTGTTGAGTGGCGTAGGAAAGCATCGCGACATTCATCTAGATTGCCACCGGTAGAAAGATCCATCACAGTGTCAGCACCCCAACGAATTGCCCAATCAAGTTTTTCAAGCTCCAACTTTGTGTCTGAGTTAACAGGGGAGGCGCCCATGTTAGCATTAATCTTTGTTTTACCAGCGCGCCCGATACACATCGGATCTAAAAGGTAAGAAAGATGAACTGTATTTGCTGGAATAATCATCCGTCCGGTTGCTACTTCGGTGCAGATCTGTTCCGCAGTTAGGTGTGGCTCAACTTCGGCCACGCGGTGCATCTCTTTAGTTATAATTCCAGCGCGAGCTGATTCAAGTTGAGTAAAATTCTTTCGACCAGTTTCATTTTTCCAATCCATTGCTGTAATTTCTGACGGAGCAGGCATCCCTGGAGTATCAGGAGAGCTATATGTAAGTGGTCCGCCAATATTTGGTTTCGCAGCAAATGATCCAGGATTTGTGCCAGCATTTTTTGATGATGGATTGTGGCCACCTAGAGGGATGGATGGTTTAATATTTTTTTTATCTAACATAAGTGCTACTCCTGCATTTGAATCAGAGGACTGTACTTGAATATAACATTCAATATTGTCATACTTTCCTTTTAACGAACAACAAAGTCAATTGTGTTCAAAACCTTATTCTATTAATGAATAGCGGTTAGGAATTTGGACTTGCGTGGGAGAGAGCAATACTTCATCAGAGTGTAAATGGAACCATATTTCTTAGTCTTTCAGGATTCCAGCGAGCAGATAATTTTTCAGTCATCCAATCAGCATGTAATAATCGTGCAGATGCAAGTAGCATCTCAGATAGATCTTCAGGAGTAGATGTTCGGAACAGTTCTTTGTTGAACTCGGCTTCAGCTTTGCCTTCGTTCGATCCTTGATTGATAGAGATCTTTGAGAAGTTTGATTGTTTTTTCTGTGCCATGTTTCTCTATTATACCTTCTTTCTCAAGATTCTCAAAGCTCATGTCCTGTGCCAACATAATTTCTACTATGTCATTTAGATCCTTGTAAAAATCCTCTCTGTCTATCTGTTTCGCAGCATGTAGTTTCATTGAGATAAGATGGAGATGATCAACAATTGGATAGAGTAGTTTAGAGCCAAATCCTGCCTCCTTCATACCAGCTTTTAGCTTTGCCCATGTATTTTGATCGACCAACATAAAGTCCATTCTAAAACCTGAACCTTCAATAGGTGTGAAATGTGCAAACCCTTTCTTTGGGTGCAAAAAATCTAATTTATATTTTAATTCTTCCAGAACTTTTTGAACTAAATCTAATGAAGAGAGTTCAACAACATAATCAATATCGGCTGTAAATCTTGGTTTCCCCCAAAAAGAGGCGGCAAAGCCTCCTATGATCAGGTAGTCAAGCCCTGCCTTTTTTGCAGCTATATTAAAGGCTTCTAATATTTGCAGTCCTTCTAGATTGCTCATCTAAATATCACTGGCACTTGAATCAATTGTTTAAGATTGCCATACTTTCCTTTTAACGAACAACAAAGTCAATTGTGCTAAAACCCTTATGTTATTGAAAGAGGCTGGCGGGGAATTTGCTTTTATTCGCCGCATAATAGATGAGAATTTAGATTCTAAGATCATTATTCCAAATGGTGATGATGCCGCTGTGTTCGAGGTTGGCAACGAACTAATGGCGATCAGTACCGATACGATCGTTGAGCGAGATCATTTTAGTTTTGATTATTTTTCTCCCTATCAGGTCGGGATGAAAGCGATTGAGTCCTCCGTATCAGATATTGTAGCCATTGGTGGTCGTCCTAAATATATATTTCTATCTCTTTGCCTAACTAAAGATACTCACATCGAAAGGATGGAGGAGATTTATCATGGTATTGGAGATGCCTGCAAGAGATGTAGCTGTGTTGTGCTTGGTGGAGACACCACACATGGTCAGCAGATGGTTATCTCTGTCACCGTTACTGGAATTGTTCCATCAAAGAAACATCTCTGCCCACGTTCAGGAGCACAACCTGGAGATCTAATTTTTACGACAGGCCCACTTGGTGGATCTTTAGGTGGTCTTTTATTGCTTAGAAAAAAAGCTGCTGGATTTGATCAGATTAAAAAGTATCATCTGGAACCTAAGTGTCGTATTGATCTAGCAGACACTCTGCCACTCATCGCTAATTCCATGATCGATGTTAGTGACGGACTATCAAGCGAGATCCATCATATCTGTACCCAAAGTAATGTTGGAGCGATTATTGATGAATCAAAGGTGCCACTCCCTGATGGATTAGCTGAGGTTGCTAAGACTTTTGGGAAAGATCCATACACCTACGCATATTCAGGTGGTGAGGACTTTCAGTTGGTTTATACAGTGCCCGAAAAGCTCAAAGCGAGTGCCGTTGGTGTAGAGATCGGCGTAATTACAAAGGAAAAAGAGATTTTAATAAAAAAAGAGGACTCGCTTCAAAAATTTGAAAATAGAGGGTACGATCACTTTTTACTGGAATAATTTATGATGAATGATCCATTAGTAAT
>CAZFXN010000093.1:0-5786 GCA_964523015.1 uncultured Bdellovibrionales bacterium
TGCCTGAGTTAGGAAGTGGTCTCGGAAAGGCCATTAATAACTTTAAGAAATCTTACAAAGAGGGTTCAACTATCGATGTTACTGACAAAGAGGATGGGGAGAAAAAATAAGTAGCGAAGAAGTAGCTTTAGAATTATCCCTGTGCCCTTACGCTGTAGATTCTAATTGAAAAATAGGCAGCGTGATTTATATCATCACCAAGAAGTGCCACAGTAAACTTCTCAGTTTGGTTTGGCTCAAGGACGAATCTTTTTGGTCCCTTTGCATCTTGTAATGATTCAATCATCTTTGGAGATAAAGATTTTACTCTAGTATTAACAAGTGCAGTAGCTGAGCTTGTTAGGGATTTTTTAACGATTGCTCCCTCTCGATCGAATGCTTGGGCTTCAAGTTGCACCGCCCCAAATTTTTGGTTTGTTTTGTTTTGAATCTCTCCAGAGATAAGAGCTACTTCCTCGCCGCTATCTAAAATAATCTTAGTAAATTCTGTCTCCATGATGTGTAGTCCTGCTGGAGCCATTCTTGATGCTGCTGGTACTATTGCTGAAATTACAGAGCTTGCACTGTCCGGATTTTTAACAAAATAAAAGGTTACAAGACTTAGTGTGAGTAAGAATATAAGGATCGGAGTAGCAATAGAGAGAAGATCTTGCCAGCGACCAGAGGTCAGTTGACCTGATTGTCGATCAGAGTGCTGCGAATTAACTTGGGCCATCTGCTCTGTTGACCTCATACGCTGATCCTGTTTTGAGCTTGAATCAGTGGGTTCTTTTGACTTATCTTTTTTTGTAAATATATTTACATTCTTTAATAGTTCAATTGCTTTCATCTGTCTTCGGGGCCTAACTTCTCTGCTGCCCTCTCCGCCTATTGTGCCGGAGCTAGATAGTTTTGCCTGTGCGCTTGTTTGATAAGAGTCCTGTTGATAAGAGTTCAGCTGATTATCCTGGTGAGAAGATTCGTGTCTAGATGATTCATGCCTAGTAGATTCATGCCTAGTAGATTCATGTGGTGCAGAAACGCCACTTGATAAATTCGGCTCTTTTGAAATATCAAAGAATCTTGAAGCAGCCGATGAGGTCGTATTGTTTCTTTGAGCAGAAACCGCCTCCTTAGAATCATTGGCAGCTTCAACGCGAAGTGCTGCTGGGCTTACTCGAAAAACGTTATCACATCGGGAGCAGTGAAAATTCGGTTCAGCATGTTTTCTTATAATGTCATTTTTAACGCAGAATCTAGTTCCGCATGATGGACAATCGATAACTGTTTTACCGGAGTAATCGAAACCTTTTTGAGAAATTCCTATGGCCATCATCTGCTATTGCTCCTAACTATTATCCGACCTATTAGTGGACCTTTTATCTGTCTAGAAATGGAATATCTTATTGAAGTTACAGTATATTTCATGATCCAGAGATAGTAAAATAGCCTAGTAAACTTATTTTACAGGCATGTTTATTAACCCAAGCCATACTAACCAACTTAAACCATTAGTCTAATTTCAACCATAGGGAAAATGCTAATAAAGTAGAAGCCTCTCAATTTATCCTAGATCTCTATCGCATACAGTAAGAGTACTGGACATCGATGAGAGACTATAGTTGACTTGCTCGGTCAAATATCTGTTCGACAGAAATTTTATTTTCCGGAGCAAGGTTTATGAGTGATGCAATTTTTGAACAAGCAAGTAAGAGACTTGATGCCGCCCTAAAGTACTACAAGGCCGATTCTGAAACTATTGAGATACTAAAAGCTCCGAAAGCATCCTTGCAAGTTTCTGTCCCAGTTAGAATGGATGATGGATCATTAAAAATATTCCAAGGATTTAGAGTTCAATACAATGATGCTCTTGGGCCAGCAAAAGGCGGCATAAGATATCATCCAAATGTTTCCTTCGATGAGGTTAAGACATTAGCTTTTTGGATGACTTTTAAATGCGCTGCTGCAGGACTTCCATACGGCGGCGGAAAAGGTGGAATTATCGTTAATCCAAAAGTGATGTCTTTGGCTGAGATAGAGAGGATGAGTCGGACATATATTGCTGCAATTGCTGATGTTATTGGGCCAGATCAAGATGTGCCTGCTCCCGATGTATACACTAATCCTATGATAATGGGATGGATGGCTGATGAGTATTCAAAGATTAAAAGATCTTGGCAGCCTGCCGTAATTACTGGCAAGCCGATCGCCCTTGGTGGTTCCTTAGGTCGTGACGATGCTACAGCACGTGGCGGATTTTACTCTCTACAGTGCCTGAGATCTAAGTTGGGACTAAGTAGTGTAGATCTTACAGTTGCTATTCAAGGATACGGTAATGCCGGTTATCATTTCGCGCGAATTGCAAAGAAAGCAGGATACAAGATCATTGCAGTTTCTGATTCAGGTGGCGGAGTTTTTTGTAGCTCTGGAATTGATCCTGAAAATGTCGCTGCTCATAAAGAGGCAACAGGATCAGTAAAAGGAATGACAGGATGTGATCAGATATCTAATGAAGACTTAATTGGACTGCAAGTTGATATCTTAGTACCAGCCGCTTTGGAAAACGTAATTACAAAATCTAACGCCGCTAAAGTAAGAGCCAAGTGTGTTGTTGAATTAGCTAATGGCCCTATCGATAATGAGGGGGACGCCATTATTCATGAAGCAGGAATACCAGTTATTCCAGATATCTTGGCAAATTCAGGGGGAGTTACAGTTAGTTACTTTGAATGGGTCCAAAATAGACAGGGATACTATTGGGGCGTTGAAGAGGTGCACCAAAAGTTAACTATTAGTATGGAGAAGGCCTCAAATGCAATCTTTGACCTTAGTCAGATCCACAAAACACCACTTAGAACAGCTGCTTATATGTCAGCCCTAAAAAGGATCGATGAGGCTGTTAGGTGCAAAGGAACACAGAAAGACTACGCTAAAAAATAGTGCGGATCGAAAGTACTATAATCATGTTTTAGCTTTTTGCTGAATTTTAGCATACTATGCATTCTTGTAGCGCATTATAGTGAATCATTGTGCACTATTGATTGTGGACAGCTCAGTTAAGTTAAAGTAACTTAAACCTAGTGTCCTTCATTAAGTATCAACTAACTCGTGGGTGGCTTCTTCGAGCCAGCGGGTTGTTGTTTGGTTAAGATTTTTTATAGAGCTAAATCTTGGAAGAGAGTAATAGTACTGCACCATATGCCTCAGATAGTGATGCCTCAGATAGTGGTATCTCGTCGCCATCAATAGGATCAGGGATCGTCCCTAGTTTTTTTGAGGTTAAGTTAGATACATTTGATGGGCCGATAGATCTTTTGCTTCATTTGGTGAAAAATCATGAGCTTGAGATCGAGCGAATATCACTGGCTGCAGTTACAGAGCAGTACCTAGCTTGCATTGAGAAGATGCAGGAATTTGATCTTGATATCGCAGCAGAATATTTAGTTGTTGCTGCCACCTTACTTTCAATTAAAGCAGCAGTACTTTTACAAGATCCACTGCAGTTTGAAAATGAACTTGAATCAACAATGCCAGATCCTCATAGAGAGCTTTTGGAGCGCCTCCGGTCAGCTCAAATTTACAAAGATGGCGCGCAAGTTTTGGGTAATCGGGATCTTTTAGGTGTTCATGTTTTTGATCGACCCCCATCCCTTTCTGATTTTGAAGATCCAGAAGAGGTTTACCGTCCTCATGATTCGATGTTGTTAGGACAGGCATTTCAAAAACTTCTTGAACGTGTTGGTAAAGAGGGATTCCTTCTTAAAATTGAAGTTGATTCAGTCACTGTTGTTGAGCGGATGGTAAAAGTTCTTGATCTACTTAGGGAGTCCCGAGGACCAGTTTCTTTTACTAAGCTGATCCCTGATCTTACAAGCAGAATGTCTTTGGTGAATTCCTTTATTGCAATCTTAGAGCTATGCCGACGTTGTGCTATTAGAATCATTCAGGATGATAATTTTAAAGAGATACAGATCGCTCTTGGAAGTATCGTAATTGATGATCAACAGCTGACTTCTGAGTTTGATGTTAATAGTGCAATTAGCAGTTCGGGTGATGGCTCGGGTAATGAGTCTGATGAAAACTCAGAAAACACAAAAGTTGCAGCCAATCTTACAGTTAATGGATAATAAGTAGTATGAGCAAAGAAGTATGAGTGAAGAAGAGATAAAAGATATAGAAAATTTGAAAGCTAGTGAGGTTGAAAATGACTCTGAGAATAACGCTGAGAGTGATACAGATAATTTAGATGGAACGAACTCTCCTCCATCCACAGAGTCACGACCACAGATTACCATAGAGGATTTGCCCAGTCTTTTTGAAGCACTTCTTTTTGTTGCTGGAAGTCCGATAACATTAAGCAAGCTCTGTGCGCTCTCTAAGTTCGACGAACGAGAGGCACGGGATGCCCTCGATGTTTTAAAGAACTCATTAGAAAGCAGAGTAGCCCCAATTGAATTGATTGAGGTAAATGAAGGATTTCAACTTAGAACTATGGAATTTTTCGCGCCATTTATTCAAGATTTCAAAAAATCAAAACCAAAACGACTCAGTGCCCCTGCTCTAGAAACTTTGGCTGTCGTTGCTTACAGGCAACCAGTAGTAAAAAGCGATATAGAGGCGATTCGTGGAGTGGATGTAACACCAACTCTTAAAACGTTACTAGATCGAAAACTTGTTAGAATAATTGGTTACCAGGCAACTGTCGGACAGCCAGCACTTTATGGAACGACCGATCAGTTTTTAGAGCTGTTCGGATTAAAGTCTTTAACTGAGCTACCTGCATTAAAAGATCTTAAAGAGTTAAGTGAAGATCCGGGTGAAGGTGGTCTTGATAGTGATCATGAGGATGTAGAGAGCGAAGATACAGATCTTTCTATTGGTCAACTCGTTGATGATCAAGTCACTGAGCAAAAAGCAGCCAACGAATAATTCAATTTGGATATAAGTGAAAAAAAAAGACCAGTTAGTAAGATTGCAGAAGTATCTCTCTGAGTGTGGAGTGGCATCTCGTCGGAAATCAGAGGAGCTGATTACGGATGGTAAAGTTTTTGTAAACGGCAAACGGATTACTGAATTAGGAACCAAGGTAGATCCTTCGGAGGATACAGTACGGGTAAGAAAAAAAGTAATCCGTTCTCAAGAAAAAGGGATTATTTTATTAAACAAGCCACGCCATGTGATCTCTAGCATGAGCGATCCGGAAGGACGCCCAACAGTCGCTGATTATTTAACGAAACGGTATAGCTCATACTATCCAGTTGGGCGACTTGATTGGGATACCACCGGCCTTTTGATTTTGACCAATGATGGTGAGATGGCTGATAAGTTAATGCATCCACGCAATCAGTTCTCTCGTATTTATCACACTCGAGTAGCTGGTGTTATTAGTGAGAAAACATATAAGAAGTTAGAAGCAGGGGTGTATCTTGATGGCCAACTGGTTCAATGTAAGCTGAAAGAGCTCCAAGTCCAAGATGATGCAACCTGGCTTGAGGTCATTGTGACAGAGGGGAGAAATCATCTTGTTAAAAAAATCATGGAGAAGGTGAGACATCCTGTTCAGAAATTAAAACGGATATCGCACGGGCCATTTAAGCTTGGAAACCTGCAAGTTGGTCAAATTAGACACCTTACTGAGGGGGAGTATATTCGATATAAGATCAAGGTCGATAAGTTTAGACCAGAAAAAAACGCAGACGTTTGACATTATTACCCTATTTCACATATAAAGCCTCTGCGGGGTAGAGCAGTCTGGTAGCTCGTCGGGCTCATAACCCGGAGGTCATTGGTTCAAATCCAATCCCCGC
>CAZFXN010000094.1:0-5161 GCA_964523015.1 uncultured Bdellovibrionales bacterium
GTTATGGCAAAAATGATATTAAAAGTCACTGAAATACAAAATTATTTTAAGCAATACGTTTAAGGAACATATGGAAACAGTAACCAACTAGATTTACTAATATTATTATTTAATCAGTCAATCAATTAGTACTTCAAACTATTTATTATTATCGCTAGCTCTTTAGTAAACTCCTTAGAGTAATTTACTTTAGTATTTGAGGAGCTGAAAAATGGATTCATTAGGGTGAGCCTAATTAAAGTTAAATTTGGATCATCAATTTGAGCATTCCATTTTGCTACATAGCCATTTAAATATTCGCCGTAAGATTTCCATGATAAACTTGTTTTCGAAACAAAGAATGGAACTTCGCCCTCTCTGTTAAAGATATCGTAAATCTCTTCCGTTCTTTTGTTCGTCATCGAGACAGCTTCACCCTCTTTAGCTACGCAAAAACAGAGAATGTTTGTCTGACTATGAGGAGAAATTCGAATATTCTTATCTGATTCAGCAATCATTATTTCAAGAGCCTGACGTTGTTTGATCGATTGCTCAAGGATCTGGCCGTATCCATTTTCATCAAATCCAAGACACTTTGATGTTAACCAGGTAGCTACAGCACCACCAGCAGAGCGTGATCCCTCTAGAGTTTGAGGTAATCTATTTGAATCATAATCAAATCTTAAATAAGGAGCATCAAATGGCGCAATGTAATACTCACTAGAGTTTTTTACTAAAAAAGCACCAGAAGCATAAGGCACATACCCAAGTTTATGGGGATCGATTGTGATTGAATCGGCGCTACTTATCGCATCAAGTGCTTCAAACATCTGGTTCGTGACAGGGGAGTCTTTATGTTTGGGTAATGTTTTAAAAAATCCACCGTAAGCCCCGTCAACGTGGTGCCAGATATGGATACCAGATTTTTTCTTTAAATCTTCTAAGTAGTCTCTTACTTTATGAATTGGATCAAAATCACCAAGCTCTGTTGTGCCAGCAACTGAAACTACAGTTAGAATCGGTCGATTCTCAGCCATTGCACGTTCAACTTTTTTCTTCAGATCTTCCATTGAAAGCATTCCAAATTTATCAAGTTCAATCGGCCAGAATGCTTCAGCTCCAAGTCCGAGCATGATAATGCCCTTAGGCCAGGAATAGTGTTTGCTTTGTGGAGCTAAGACTACTGGTCCGCGATAATCTATCTTAAATATCTGATCGATCTTTTTGGATACTTGTATTGGGCTATAGTGCAGAAAATGTCTCTCCTTAATTTCTTCATCTTTGACCCCTTTCGTGATCGTATGAAACTCATCCCATCCTTGATGAGCATATTGAAATAGAGATCTTCCTGTTGGATTCTTTTCTTCATTAAAAATTCCACCAGCCATCCATTTAGCCAATCGAGATCGAGCTCTAACTAATCCCTCAACATTGGCTACTGTGCCACCAGAAGTAAAGTGTCCTCTAGCTTGCTCAGGATCGTATCCAACCATAGTCATAAGATCATGAATTGCTTCTCGTTCAATTTCGATACTTACTCGGGCGACTTCATCAGTAATGTTATTTGGGTTATGAAGCAGAGTTACGATATGTCCTAAGAGTGCCGGAATAGAGATCTCAGAAACCATATGGCCGATATATCTTGGTGAGAAGCTAGGAACCTCTTTTTGAAACCGGGCCAAAAGATCTAATAGGTGCAGTTTCATCTTCTCAGTTTGAGCGATGAACTCAGGACTGAGTTGATCTCCCTCTGTTACTGCAACTCCGTCATCAGGGAAGTTTCTTTTGCGCCACTCAAACCAATGAGCAAATATAAAAGTACCGAGCTTTTTTACTAATGGTGCGTTTTCAGCTTGTGGGCCAAGAAAAAAACTTTTGAAACGTTGGTTTTGATCGATTAGATTTTTTTTGTCACTCATTTCGGACTAACTCAATGAAAGCATCCTATTTAATGGAACTAATGCTTTCTTGATAATAGCCGGATCTACCTCAACTTGAGGAGACATATTCTCCATACATGAAATTAATTTATCAACCGTGTTTAATCTCATATATGGGCATTCATTACAGGAACAGCCAGATTCTGGAGGGGCTGGTATAAATTCTTTCTCTGGGTTTTTTAGTTTCATCTGATGCATAATTCCGGATTCTGTTACCACTATAAATTGGGTTGCTGGGTTTTCTGTAACGAACTGAAGAAGAGAGGATGTTGATCCGATGTGATCTGCTAAAGAGAGGATATTCTCTGGACATTCTGGATGAGCAACGATCAGAGCTTTAGGATATCGTGTTTTGAGCTGAATAAGTTTTTTCTCACTAAAGGTCTCATGAACTATACAGGAGCCATCCCATAGCACCATGTCACGACCAGTTTTTTTAATCAGATATTTACCTAAGTGTTTATCCGGGGCAAAGATGATTGGAACATCTTTAGGGACAGATTCTACAATTTTTACCGCATTCGAAGAGGTACAGAGTACATCACTTAGAGCTTTGACCTCTGCTGAGCAGTTTACATAGGTAATAACGTAGTGGCCTGGGTGTTGATCAATGAACTTTTTAAAATCTGGAGCCGGACATCCTTCAGCTAAAGAGCATCCAGCCTTTAGATCTGGCAACAACACTGGTTTATTAGGATTTAAAATCTTGGCAGTCTCAGCCATGAAATGAACGCCAGCAAAGACGATAACCCGAGCATCAGTTTTAGCAGCTTGTTGAGCCAGGCCAAGACTGTCTCCTACAAAATCAGCTAAGTCCTGAATCTCAGATTCTTGGTAGTAGTGGGCTAAGATGACAGCCCCTAACTCCTTTTTTAATTCAAGGACGCGCTCTCGTTTATTGATTCCTTGCAGCATTTAATCTTCATAGAAATTAAATCTGATAATTATCCCCGTTGCTTTCTTCAGCAGTCTCTCCTTTATCGCCTGAATTAGTGTCTCCACCGTCATTAGTGTCGCCATTGGCAGATCCCTCATTCATGGCATCGTCAGAGCCGGAGTTATCATTATCATCACGGGCAACACGCTCTCTCGGTGTGCTTATGATTGTTGCTTTCTTTACAAATAATGGAGAACCACTTTTAAGAGATGCTCCAGCAAGCTTCTCTATTATAGCAGGTGCGTTCTCTTCCGCAAAATCAGCAAAGCTGTACCGACTTCGGATAGATAGTCGCTTAATGTCGGCTTCAGTAAGACTACAGTGCTCAGTCATTAAACCAGCTAATAGTTCCTTAGAGAATCCGTCATTTGTGCCTTGACCAATATAGAATCTAACATCTTTTTTTGGTGGCTCTTGGTTACGATAATCTGAGGAGTCTCCATCGTTTCTATCGTTTGATCCGCCATCAAAGCTACTGCCTCGATCTCCACGATCCCTACGATCTCCGCCGCGTTCACCGCGATCCCCGCCACGACCTCTACTGCGATCTCCGCCTCGATCGTCGTTACGGTTGTTTCGACCATATTGTCCGCCGCGATCTCCATCTGAGCCTCCCTCTCGGCCGCCATCTCTATCTCCACCCCTATCTCCACGGGAATCATCGCGATCTCCACCTCTAGAAGAGGCTCCACGGCGATCTCTACTGTCGTCACGATCTCCCCATCCACCACGCTCTCTTCGTCCACCGCGTCGATCGTCTTGCCTGTTGTCATCATCACCACCTCTATCGTATCGATCGAATTTTTCAGTTCGTTCAGCTCTTTCAGGACGAGGAGATCTTGATGGGGCCTCTTTAGCTTTCTTTAGCTCAGGCAACACTGTCAAAGTATTATGAAGAAGCATGGAGAGAATATTATCTCTACTTGGATTATCCATAATCAGAGGAATTAGTTGGGTAATACGCTCATCCTTAGAGTAGTCACCTTTAGATGCGACAATTGCAATTCGAGCAATCTTAGCAGCTAAAACATCTTCCTTTGCTGGCAATGGTTTTAGAGTCAGCGTAGCGCTGATAGCTTTTTTGATTACGTGGAAATTAGTAAAATCAAGAGATCCAACCAGACTAATAACTTTTGTTAACTTAGTCGGTGCAGAATCATTTCCAATTCGGCTCATGTATAAAGTAGGATCTTGAGGAATGCCATAGTTAATTACTAGATCAAATAGATCCAGATCTATTCCATCAAGAGCTTGATCATTTGTAATAACAGCTGAAATTTCTTTATCCGCAACTTGGCGCATAATATCAGCAGGGTCTCTACTGTCATCTCGCTCAGCACGGTCAGAAAGAATTCTTTCTACTCCGAATCCACGTTTTCGCATTATAACCTGAGCAAGATCGGTATCCGAATCAGAGTTACAGAAAACTAGGACTCCATCTGAACTTGATGTTTCGATAATGTCACATAGGGCATTAGTTTTATCTAATAAGTCGCTGCCAACTTCTGAATATGTATGTTCAATCATAGTTTCTTGACCTGTAATAGTAATTTCCTTTGCTTCAGTCATAAGTTTTTTTACGAATGTAGATACGTCACCTTTTTGATCTACAGTTGTAATAACAATCTGTGGTCGTTTTGGCATGGCTGAAAACATCTCCTCTACCTCATCAAGATCTGTGGTTTCAAGAGCTGTATTAAATTGAGGCAAAACTATCAGGCTAGTTTCGGCTGCTGGTATCTTGTTACCCTTTAATCCTTTAGAAATTGCTTCGAAGCTACCAACAAATAATCTTGTATCAATTTCACGTTTTGAATTTCTTGCTGAGCAATTAGCATGAAGGATGTCAGTGCCACGACAGAGCTTGGTCACTAGATCGTAAATGATAGTATTGTACTTAGTATTTGGTGTAATAATTAATATTACGTTATTGTCATATCCAAGAGTGAGTTTTTCGATTGCTCCAACTAATACTGGTACGAATGTATTTTTTCTAGGTTTACCTATAACTACTAAGTCCTTACCTGCAATGATTTCAGCCACTGCCTCTGTATTTAGGTCTTGGCTTTGACTTAATTCGAGGCTTCGTACGTTATCGAGTAGTAAGTTGGTTTTTACCAAGCTAGTTAGCGCAGTTGGTAAGGTATCAGCTCCTGGGATGGTGTTTTCATCAGAAGAATTGATATTATGGGCTGTGTTTTCATCATTCATGTTTTTATTTCCGATCTTAAGGTTCTTAATGAGTTAAAAGTTTTTATTTGGTAATGGTTGATACCATCAATATGCTTATGTACGATTAACGTAC
>CAZFXN010000095.1:0-5062 GCA_964523015.1 uncultured Bdellovibrionales bacterium
ATGGAATTAACCTTTCTGAAACTAACCCGTCTCTCCCCCAGGTATAAGCTACTTGCGGAACACCGTTGCGATCAATCTCTCCGATCAACTGATCCCCGTCAAAGATGTAAAATACATGTTGAGTATTTGGAGAGAGCCATTTTAAAACGCGTCGTCCATGCCCATCAGTTCTGTAGTTATTATTTGTACCACCATTATTCTGTGCACCTAGATTTAGATCATCTTCATAAAAGAAGTTTCCTCCTGGAATTCCTGCTCCAGAGTACTGCATTAACCTGCCATTAAAGTTAGTAATGACTCCACCGGCGATTGTATTAACATCGTTACTTGCTGCGTACGTAGCGAATAAAGATCCATTTAGGTCGGTTATATTTCCTGATAGATCATAAGTATAAGCTCTACTGTACGGATTATTTCCAGCTCTAGCCTCTGAGGTTAGTCGATAAAGATCATCATAGGTGTAATCAACTACTGATCCGTCAAGCTCAGTAACTTTTGTGATCTCTCCTACTGTTTTAAGTCCGTTATCGTACTCAAGTTGGTATCTAGCAAACGGGGTAGTTCCTAACCGATGAGTTATCTTTGTCGGCCATCCTCTGGCTTGGTAATAATTATAGTTAGTAGCAGTGCCGTTATTAAAAGAATCTAGGGTAACTTTTCCCTCTCCATCATAGGTAGAGCTCACTCCTTCACCAAAGTTATTAGAGAGTATTTGTAATCTCCCGGCTAGATTGTAGTCATAATTCCAAGTGGCAACTGTAGCTCCGTTATTTTTCCAGGTCATTGTTTGACGCGAGCCATCTACATTATACGTATACGACACCTCTTGGTGTTGCATTAAAAGGTGAGGAGTATAGTCGTAGGTGACTGATTGAACCCGCCTAGCTCCATCATAAAGATAGGTAGCTGTGCCTATATCATCTATCACTTTATAGATCGTGCCATCAAGATTATACTCAAAACTTCCATCTGAGGCGTTTGCTCCAGGGTAATCAATACTATTTACTCTACCGGCTCCATCGTACCCGATTGTGCCAGTGTTAATACTTGTCTTAGCAATCGTTTTAACTCTGCCAAAATTATCGTAAGTGTAATCAATATTAAAATTTCCTGAGCCAGCGTCTGCAGGATAGGCGGTTTTCTTTAGTTCGTTCGCTGTGCCGTATGTATAAATAGTATCTTTAAGTTTTGGATCTCTAAACTTTGTAATGTTTTTATCACTATCAAGGGTCCAAGCTAAGTTTTTACCTAGAGCAGCGTGAACTCCTGTAAGAGCACTACATGATGGACAATAATCATAAACTGTAGTTATGTTTGCTTCATCAGTAATGGAAGTTAGATCTTTTCCGGTATAGTTATAATCAATGTTTTTACCGTCAGGAGTAATATATCCAGTGAGCCTTTGAGAGGCATCATAAGTAAATGAATGGGTATTTGTTGTAGGAGCACGAGTAGCGATAACGGCAGTTGAGCCTCCTGTAACAGTACCAATTGTAACTCCGCTAGGCGGCGGAAGTGGAGTGATCGTAGGAGTTGGCGATGCAGCAGTGACAGGAAACCCAATTGATGGGACTAAAGATGTTGTAACTGAAAGTATATCCCCTAGGGCAGAGTATCCGTCTATTAATATTCTCTCCCCGCCGCCGTTTAAAACTCCCAAAAGATATCCGTAACTAGATTTTTGAATATCCTCAACGTACTTAAACTCTGTTGTGCCAACTGGTGCACCAGAGGGAGGAATAACACTTAGTGTTTGTCCGTACTGGTTAAGAGTTCTGCTCCAAATATTGCTAACGCCATCTTTAAATGTTGTCGGAGAATGCGTGAATGCGGGATTAGTGTATCCAAGCTCAAGCAGGGTGCCTAAATTATCTGTGATTTTAGTAAGATCTGCTCCAACATAATCATAGTGCTCAAACTCTCCGAGGTTATTTACCACATGAGAGAGTAGTCCATTAGGAGTATAGGTCAGGGTGTACGAAGTGGCTCCATCAGAAACGGCTGTTAATTTATGGTGCGAATTAAACGTATAATTATATTTTACTGCTTGAGTAGCTCCTGTAATTGGAGGAAAAGTAACAGCTAAAAGATCCCCTTTTAAATCGTAATCAAAATATGTTTTGCCGCCTTTATTATTAGTTTGAGAGGTGATATAAGGTATGCCAATTGGTGGAGGCTCTGAGTAATCAAAACGTGTGCCTCCTCCTATGGTATCAGCTATGTTTGCAACATAGATATCTTTACCACCAAGCCCGTAACTAAAGGTAAGGGTAGTGGCTGGATCGTTATCCTTAGTTAAAGAGATCGGAAGTCCTTTAGGGTTGTAAAGGATCTCTGCTGATCTAACTATCGCTCCTTGAGAATCCTTTCTGACAATGTTTGTTAAATAATTTCCGTTATAAGTAAGCTCTGTAATGGCCCCGCCACCGTTCTCTGCAATTAAATCAATTAAACCATTTGAATTATAACTAAAGGTTAGTGTTTTATTACTGCTTAGATCAAACACTAGGTACGGTTTAAAAGGTATGCCTTGGTATGAAATAATCTGGCGATTCCCTGCCGGATCGGTAATCTCAGTTAGTTGCCCATCAAAATTAAATGTGTAAGAAAAGTTTCCTGCTTCCTCAATTCTCTCAGGAGGTCCAGCATCTGTCAGAGTGAATCCAAAGGTAGGATTAGTTATAATTGAAAGGTTAGAGAATACCCCAAATGCTGGTGAGGGCGGAGAGGCAGTTGGTCCAAAATCTAACTGCTTACCGTCTCCATCTATTACTATCCAGTGATTACCTAGAGGACCGTTATACATTGTAGCTTGAGTAACTTTAATGCCGTATGAGAATGTGGCGTTACCCATCGGGGTAATGAATGGGGAGATCTTACTTTGGGTGTTTATATGAATATTATTTTTTAGCGGATACCCTCTTGTCCTTACAGGATCAGTGTACACAATGTGATTATTTCCTGATGAGGGCCCAACGGCTGCTCCAATCTTTGAATCCCCATCACAACGCGGGGTTTCTTCCGCCGGGTCAGGAATTCTATCTATACCTGAGGAGAATGAGAGCTCCGCCTCAGACATCTCTCCTTCATTATCTATTACCTGCAAATGTATATTGTATCCGCCTTGTCCTGTGGTTAATGATATTCCTCCAGGATTGGTACTCGTTGTAACGGATCCATTTGGGTGAGTAATAGTCCACTGGGTTGAGCAGATTCCAGTTAGCGGAATGGATCCTTGTTCGTTATCTGGATCGTAGGAAAGATTATTAATTGAAATATTTGCACCAACTGGGGGATTAGTGTTGGGAGTTCCGTTCTCCAGTGGATCCGTCATTATCGCATTTGGTGGATCGGCGCCGATCCTAAGAGAAAGAGAGAGGGATCCTGTAGCAACACCGGCGAATGTTAATTGAGTAAAAGGACTAGCACTATGGTCCGTGCTAGATGAAAACGCTCCACTATAAAAAAGATAGTAGGCAACTCCAGGATACTCACTAAAGTAGGTTGCGCCTGATGTGCAGGTTAGAGTTGGAGGGGCTGTTGCAATACCACCACCAGAGTTTGATGCGTTTCCTGCCTCTGTAAGATTAGCCTCTACGTAACTACTCCCAAACGGGATCGGACCTACTTCGACTGTTGAAGCAAATGGTCCTGTACTATCGTTAGAAACACTAGCAGAGGATGTGGCATCTAGCGCAACTGATGCCGGGCCTCTTACGTATCCTTTATAGTGATAGATCGCCTGAAGGGAGCTGCCACCGTCAGGAAGTAAGACTCCTTGAGCCTCGGCAATTCCTGTAAGGTTTAATCCTGATTCTGATGCACTTCCGGTAAAGGTTGCTTTTGTTGTACCCAACGACGATGGCAACGTGCCGTTAGTAACTTGGTTCCATCCTCCAGGGGAAAGGGTCCAGGTGTAAAACGGCGCGACTGGAAGTAAGCCTCCTCCATAGGTGCGTACCTCCCAGAGAATTGATGGGGAAGATTGGCTGTAAGCAGGGAAAGTTAAGGTGAAGTTGAATAGAAAGAATAAAAGCAGAGTAAGCAGATCTCTAAAATAATCTGCAATTCTAATGTGAAATAACACTACTTTCACCAAGGTTTTAATAAGATTTAATTCAGGATTCAGGTCAAGTCGTTATGGCAAAAATGATATTAAAAGTCACTGAAATTCAAAATTATTTTAAGCAATACGTTTAAGGAATATATGGAAACTTTATAAATCCCTAATCAAAAACTGCAACTATCTAGATTTGCTCCGGTTATGATTAAATCGGTCAATTCTCAGACTGCAATCTAAACTCTGACCAGTCAGTTAGTGGAAATTTCTCAAGTGCTTTATTAATCGTCGCTCTATCTACATTCTTGATCTTTGAAACGTAATTATTAAGGTTATGGATCTCTTTTCTAGACATCCATTCATGACCGATAGAACGCATTCTGCCTAAGGTAGATTCTCCACCAAGCACAATTCGAGTTACTAGTTTTGTTTTTGCTCGCTCAAGCTCTTGATCCGTAAAATCAGCTGCCTGGCCTAATACTTTCCTTACAATACCTCTTACTTTATCTACGTTTTCTGGCTCAGTAGAAACAAAGGTCATCACACAACCAGCATCTTCCTTTTCGTCAACATCCATATCAGCTGTTTCTGCCAATCCCTTATCAATTAACTCCCAGTAGAGTTTCGACCCAACACTATCTCCAACAATAACGGCTAGAACACCTAAAGGAAATCTCTCGTCATCTTCTATCGATGGGCCATTTGCCAAAAATGCTAAGTGAACTTGGTTTAGATCTTTTTTGGTATAAGTTTTTTCTAACTTAGTTGGAATAAATTTTTTCAACTCTCTTTTAACTTCTCCCTTCGGCCAACTAGCACAATATGTAGTAAGATCTTTGATCAGATCCTCCCAATCAAAGTTACCAGTAGAAACTACCAACATATTAGAAGCTACATATCTTCGATCAAAATAATTTCTCATCTCCTAAAGGATAAAGGATAGGAAAATCAATTAACATTTTCTAAGTACCGAAGAAGTCTGAGTTTTTGCCTAGCCAGGCT
>CAZFXN010000096.1:0-4985 GCA_964523015.1 uncultured Bdellovibrionales bacterium
GTATTAACTGACCCCTCACATTAGTGTCTCAATCTTTATGACAACTGCTATATATATTACCAAAGTAAATCTCCTGTAATTCTTTGCTATGACGTACTGTTTCAGGAGGCCCATCTAAGGCGACTTTACCTACATCCAATACTATAATTCGAGCACAAAATTTCTGAATAAAGTTAATATCATGCTCAATAACGACGATTGTTTTTCCCTCAGATTGTAATACTTGAATAAGTTTGGCTATATCCTCTTTCATCTTAGGAGAGACTCCAGCAGTTGGTTCATCAAGTAAGAATATCTCTGCGCCAAAAGCCAAAGTTCGAATCATCTCTAGTAACCTCATCTGACCACCAGAAAGGCTACCAGCTTTATCTTCTGCTTTTTTCTCAAGAAATACTTTCTTTAGATATTCGTATGCAATCTCTCTATTTTGTTTATTCTTCTTACTCCACGGGAAAAAAGTAGGACCAAGTTTCTCTTTGCCTTCAAGTGCTGTGATAATATTTTCTAAAACAGTCATCTCTTTAAATATTGCAAAATTTTGAAACACTCTACCTAAGCCCTGCCTAGCTCGGCGGTATGCGGGCAAATGGGTAATATCTTTATCTTTAAAATAGATCGTTCCAATTTGAGGAATATTAAATCCACTTAAACAGTTAAAGAGAGTTGTTTTGCCACTGCCATTCGGTCCAATAACACCGACAGTTTCTCCCTTAATAATTGAAAAGGTGATTCCATTTAGAATTTTTGTTCCACCAATTTCAAAGAAAAGATTATCAACTTTAAGTATAGACATACTGCTAAATACTCCTTTCAACTGGGAAGAGAGTTTCTTTTTTCCAAGCTACAACACTAAAAAGGATCAAGGCATAAAGCATCTGTCTCATCGGTCCTAAAATACTAGGCGGAATCTCTATAAACCGTAGTGGCTCAGGTAATAAAACCAAAAAGATTGATGAAGCAATTGCTCCCCAAAAGGAGCCCGGTTTGCCGACGACAATAATTGTTAGTACAAAGATCATCTCGGTGAGAGAAAATGATGAGGGATCGATATAATTAATATAGTAGGCGTAGAAACTACCAGCTAACCCAGCAGTAGCAGAAGCTATAACAAAGCTTAAAATCTTAACTCGACGGGTATTTATACCAAGCGCAGTAGCAGCTTGTGGGTATTCAGCTAGAGCCCGAAGGGATCTTCCAAAATTATTTTTAAGAAAGATATAAAGAATAATCTGAGTTATAATTACAAATGAGAGGATTAAAAGAAAAAAGTCATAATTATTATAGAAATCGATCTGACCGATCACTGGTCGTGGAATACCTGGAATTCCAAGGACTCCCCGGGTTAAGCTTTTCCAGTTGATAAGTAAGGCCGACACTATTGCGCTAAACGCAATTGTTCCAATCGCAAAATAGTCATCAGACAATTTAAGAGAGATCCCTCCTATTAAAAGACTAAATGCTCCTGATATAAAAATGCTTAAAGTTATACAGGTAAAAAATCCAAATCCTGCTTCAGTAGATAGCAGCGCTGTCGTGTAAGCTCCAATTGAATAGACTGCCACGTGAGCTAAGTTAAAAAGTCTTCCTACACCGAAAGGAATATTGAACGCCTGAGCAAGAATCAAGTAAATACAGCATAAGATTAATAGATGAATTAGATAGTCCAAGGTTAAGCACTCCTCGATTCAGAGTGAAAAAGTCCTTTTGGTTTAAAAAGTAAAACTAATAAAATAATGGCAAAAGCAAATGCATCTTTGTACCCAGCCGGAATACTGTATGGCCCAAAATCTAGTCCGATACTTAGATTCTCAACTAAGCCTAGAATGTAGCTTCCAGCAACCGTTCCCCAAATATTGCCTAAGCCACCTAAGATCATCGCGGCAAATGCTTTGATCGTATAAGAATTCCCCATTGTCGGTTGAATGTTTGTTTCAAAACCAACAAGTATGCCTGCATATGCAGCTAGCAATGTTGCAAAAACGAAAGCAGCTAAGTTGATCTTAGTTCTATTGACTCCTAAAACTTGGGCACCAAATGGATGTTCAGAAAGGGCTCGAATTCTACGCCCTACAGAGGTTGAATGAACTATAAATGCTAAGACGCCAAGTAGTAAAATAGCACTCATAATAATCAGAATCTGAGTTGGGGTAATATAAATCCCCCAGAACTCAATACTTAAAGCACTATATCCTTGGCTTAGAGATTTTACATTTACTCCAAAGATCATTGAGACTGAAGATTCTAAAATAGTTGAGAGGGCCAAAGTAGTAACAAATACCAGAAACACACTAAAGCGGATAAAAGGTTCAACAAATATAAAAAGGGTTACTGCAGCAAGTAGCGCTGTCGCTAAAATTGTAAAAACTCCAGCTAGCGGGATATTCATGCCAACGGAGATACTAGCGAAATAAAAAAGATAAGCCCCAAGCATCATTAAATGCCCATGAGCAAAGTTTAGAATTTTTAGTAGACCATAAGTGATCGCCAGACCGGAGCTGGCTAAGGCATAGATACTTCCCGAGATCAGAGCATTAACCAAAAGTTGGGGGAGTATCTCCATTATTATTAGGCCAATTTTTATCGTTAGGGTGCCTCATTGGCAATGACCCTTACCGGCACTGTCCTTTATGATGCTTTTACCACAGGTCGGCCGACTGAGTAATAGGTAAATCCCCACTCCTTCATCTCATCCAGACTTAAGATATTTCGTCCATCAAAAACCAGAGGATTTTTAAGGGTGTTTTTGATCCTTGTAAAATCAGGTTGTCTAAAAGCATTCCACTCAGTGCAGATTATAAGAGCATCCGCATTCTTAAGAGCGTTAAAATTAGTTTCGCAGTAACTCAACTTTTCATTTTCGCCGAAAGCTTCCTTAAAGGTGTTAATTGCCTCTGGATCAAATGCTTGGATCTTTGCCCCAAGATTAATAAGTTGATTACACACGACAAGTGCAGGTGCTTCACGAACATCATCAGTTCTTGGCTTAAATGCAAGACCCCACATAGCAAATGTAAGGCCAGCGATCTTATTTTTGCCAAAGTGGTTTACAATTTTATGAACGATACTCTCTTTCTGTACGTCATTAACTTGTTCAACTGATTTTGCAATCTGAAGTTCAACACCGTGCTCTTTTGCAGTTTTAATAAGGGCCTGAACATCTTTTGGGAAGCATGATCCTCCATATCCAATACCAGGGAAGAGGAAGCTCATACCAATTCGGCTATCTGTGCCGATACCGACTCTAACACTATCAATATTTGCCCCAACTCTTTCACAAAGAGTAGAGACTTCGTTCATAAAAGAGATCCTGGTAGCCAGCATTGCGTTCGCTGCATACTTGGTCATCTCAGCAGATGGCACATCCATAACAATAATTGGATTATTAGTTCTTACAAATGGCGCGTAAAGTTCACGCATTGCTCGCTCTCCTTTTTCAGAGGAGACACCGACAACAACGCGATCTGGCTTTAAAAAGTCATCAATAGCAGCACCCTCTTTCAGAAACTCTGGATTGCTGACAACTTCAAATTCATGACTGGTATATTCTTTAACTGTTTTAGTTACTAAAGCGGCTGTACCAACTGGAACAGTTGATTTATCAACAATTATTTTAGGGCCGTTCATTGCCTTGCCAATGCCTTTGGCAACAGAGAGAACATGAGTTAGATCGGCTGAGCCATCTTCGTCCTGTGGAGTACCAACAGCGATAAATATTATTTCAGAGGCTTTAACCGCATCTTCAAGACTGGTGGTGAATTTAAGACGTTCACTCTCAAAGTTTCTTTCAACAAGATCGCTTAAGCCAGGCTCATAAATCGGAATAACTCCTTTTTTGAGTGCTTCTATCTTTTTCTCATCTATATCAACGCAGATAACATCGTTACCAGTATCAGCAAAACAAGCACCAGCAACTAATCCAACATATCCTGTGCCAACAACAGCGATCTTCATTTACGTAACTCCTAATAAAATCATAGAAAATAGATATTAATTTCGGACTGATATATCAGCTCAATTTTGCTAGAAATTGAGCCAAACAATAAATACCAAAGTATTAATAAAGATTCTGCCAAGCCGAGGGCTTGTCAAGAAATCAGCAAAATCTGCTATGCTTTGGTATATAAGATTGTCGCAATTAAATCAAAAGGGTAGGAAAAGGGAAGGAATAGTTTAAGACGATATGGACCTAACAATAGTAATCCCCGCATATAACGAAGAACACCGTATTTTAAGTACTCTTTTAGAGATCTGCGGCTATGTTAAAATCAAGGGGGTAGCGTCTTATGAGGTTCTCGTTGTTGACGATGGAAGTCTTGATCGCACTTCAGAGGTTGTAGCAACCTTTGCTCAAAGTAATCCAAATATTCAATTGATTACACTTCAGCAGAACAAAGGAAAAGGGTTTGCTGTTAAGACAGGAATTTTAGCTGCAACTAAAGAGTTTGTACTTTTTACAGATGCTGATGGATCTACCCCAATAGCTGAAGTAGAGAGACTTTTTTCTGAGATGAATCACCATAAAGCTGATATTGCAATTGGATCACGGGCAAAGCCAAGCTCGGTAACACATGTCGAGGCAAGGAGCTCTAGAAAGTTTATTGGACGCATCTTTAACTTGGCAGCAAACTTAATTGCCGTCCCTGGAATTATGGATACTCAGTGTGGTTTTAAACTTTTTAAAAGAGAGGTTGGAAAGAGAGTTTTTGAAAAGCAGAGATTTGAAAGATTTAGTTTTGATATAGAGATACTACGAATTGCCCAGCGAGCTGGATATAAGATCGTAGAAGTCCCAGTTAACTGGCATCATGTAACCGGGTCTAAAGTTAATGTAGTAAAGGATGGGTTAAGGATGTTATTTGATACTGTTAAGATAGCTCTTATTCATAGATAGACAAATGGTATCTAATCATTTTCTCTGATATAAAGAGATGTTTGATCTTCCCCCGAATTGGTGGACACATATTTAGTGAATGAAGATGTGTATA
>CAZFXN010000097.1:0-4814 GCA_964523015.1 uncultured Bdellovibrionales bacterium
CTTAAAGGGGCTACTATAGTAATTGTCTCAAACATTTTGACAATTACTATAATCACTACAAACTTTTTGGGAATCTGACGATGATATGATGAATGGGGTGTGGCTTTAGGCCAGGTATTTTATTTATCGATCCGTTATGAATTTTTCTCAGAACAACACACTTTTTGCACAGATCGGGATAGGAATCATGATCCTTATGCTCTTAGTGATGAGTGGTAAGGATTCCATCACAGTTAAAGAAGAGGAAACTAGAATTGTAGTATCTAGTGATGGTGGAAAGACAGAGGCGCATTATAGTCATGGACCGCTTAGCTCAATCAAAATCCATCCAATCATGCGGCAGAAGTTTGGGATAGGAATGCCTGGTAATTCTGCTGTCACCGCTAACATCTATTATGTCACACCACAGGGGCTGGCTAATAAACGAAATAGTTATATGTCTGAGCAAGGCTGCTTTGAAACATTTTCCTACGATGACATGGAGCATCTCTTTGTTGTCGCAGATAATACCGACCTAACATCATCGATTCGTTATAGTACTCCTCATTTAGAAGGAGGCGAGTCAACAGTAACCCTAGAGGGTTATTTTCTTCAACCTAGAGGTTTGTTTGTAGAGCAAAAGGAATCTGATAAAAATTGGAGTCAGTATTTTCCTCAAGATCGTAAGCTATTTTATCTTAAGGCAGTACGATAGCGAGGAAGAATAATCTTTCTCTCTTAACAAGATACGTCGGATATAGATTTTTCTCTATTCAAGTAACTAAGGAACCTGTTTCTTTATAAAAGAGAGGATCTTTTCTCTATAAAGACTTTCAACGGAAGGAAAATCATTATGAGATATGTCCTTAAGTATTAACCATTCTTTTGGCGCTCTCGCTTCTTCAAAAGCTACAAGGCCCAGATCGTAAGGGATAATATTATCGTTCTCAGCATGAAGCATTAGGAGGGGCATCTCTCTGATCGATAAATATTTAGCAGTCTCAAATTTATCAAATATCATCTGAGTTGTTATCGGCAGCCAAGGATATCTAGAGTTCGCCATCTTTTGGATAGATGGAAATACTCCCTCAGTTATTAGTGCTGCTGGATCTCTTTCAGTTGAAAGTCTTGCCGCTACTGCTCCACCTAAGGAGTGTCCCCAGATTACTATCCTGTTATTCGGAATATTTTGTTCATTAATGATCCAATCATAAGCTGCTCTTGCATCTTTCATGATCCCTTCTTCGCTAAGAGGTGCTTTCTGACTTTCTCCATAACTTCTATAATCAAAGAGTAGAGCATTTAGCCCGTAGTCTTTAAATAGTTTTGCCACGTGAGTAAGTCCCGGCAGAGTCGCGCCGTTTCCATGACAGTAAAGAAGGGTCGGAGAATTTTTAGAATCTACCTGCTCGATCCACCAGCCGGAGATCAAAACCCCGTCCTCACTTGTAATCTTTACTGCTTTTGCAAGATCTGCTGGAGGATCTCCTCGACCTGGCTCGATTGATTGAGGAATAAATATAATATTTCGCTGGAAAACAATGAAGAGAACAGCAACTAATACGTAAGCACAGAAAAGAAGTATTAAGATCCTCTTAACAGAATTCATATAGGCGCTTCAGTTTTACTGAGACAAATTTACTGAGATAAACTAAAATCATCAGTCTGACGTAAGTTTTATCTATGTGGCGAAAAATGAACTCGACGATTTTTTGCCCAGGCGTTTTCGTCATTACTTTGATCTACTGGAACTTCTTCGCCGTAGCTAATAGTTTTAATTCGGTCTTCTGAGACTCCATAAGATTGAAGGATTCTACTTACTGACATGGCACGATCGGCACCAAGTGCAATATTGTATTCTGCAGTACCTCGTTCATCACAATGTCCTTCAAGGATCACTTTTACATCCGAGTTGGCTTTTAAGATCTCAACATTGTACTCGATATTCTGTCGTCCAAGGTCCCCAACTGAAGAGGAGTTATAATCAAAATTAACAGTTCTAAATGGACCCTCTCCCTCAGCTAGTGGAATCGATCCGTCAGCATACCGTCCTTCTAGTTGGGAATTTAGATCAGATTCTGAAAGGTAACCTGGATCAAGTGGACTTTTCCCTTTCTTTGAAGAACAAGCCGATGCTAGCGATACAATAAGAACTAAAGAGATTACTCGAACAATGATCTTCATTTTTTTCTCCGAACTATAAATCAAAAGTGCTATGTAAGAAATTAACTCGCTTTAGCGAGTACGGAATGTTACCAAGAAATACCCTAAACCGAAAGGGGAAGATATCTTTAGATATAACGGCGATTAGCTAAAGCTAAGTAATTAAAACCTAGTAATTTTTAAGAAAGATCAGGACATCATATATGGAGCTACAAAATGAGCTGCAGAATCTTGAAACAGCGTATCAAGAGAGTGAAGATCAGTTAATTGAGGACTGGAAATCTCTTTTGCGTTTTAAAAGTATTAGTACCAATCCAGGTAACAACACTGACTGTATTAACTGTGCCGAATGGCTCTTAGATAAGATTACCTCAATGAAGTTTAAGGGTGAGTTAATTGAAACTGTTGGTAAGCCAATAGTTTTTGGTGAATATATAGTTTCCCCTACTGCTCCGACTGCTTTATTTTATGGGCACTACGATGTGCAACCCCCAGAGCCTCTTAATGAATGGAAGAGTGGCGCTTTTGAGCCGGAGCTAAGGGATGGCAAAATGTATGCTCGTGGAGCCTCTGATAATAAAGGGCAGGTTACCTTTGTCTTAGGAGCACTAAACACATTAATCAAGAATAATTCTCTTAAAGTTAATGTAAAAGTTTTAATTGAAGGGGAAGAGGAATCTGGAAGTAAGGGGCTATCAAGTATTGCAGATAAACTAAAAGAGAAATTTAAAGCAGATCTGATCTTTGTAAGTGACACGAGTATGGTGCCATCCGGTGCTCCAAGTATAACCATGGGGTTACGCGGATTGGCCGCATTGAGTGTTACCTTAAAGGCTTACCCAAATGATTTACATTCTGGATTGTACGGCGGAGCATTAAAAAACCCGATAACTGAATTAGCTAGAATTGTATCAACCCTGCACGAAAGTTGTGGTGAGGATGCTGGAAAGGTTGCAATTAAGGGATTTTATGACGATCTGATCCCTCACTCAGTGGAGGAGCAAAAATTAAGTCAAACTGGAAAAACCTCAGATCAGGAATTTAAAGATTCGCTCGGAGCCGAGCCTACTGGAGGGGAACAGAAATTTAGTACGGCAGAGAGGATCGGATTTCGTCCTACAGTTGAAGTTAATGGCTTTACCGGTGGGTATGGTGGTCCAGGTGGTAAGACAATTATTCCGGCAGAGGCTACGACAAAATTATCGATGCGGTTAGGCACTGGGCAAGATCCTGCTAGGATATTAAAACTTGTTAAAAACCACCTTCTTTCACATGCACCAAAGGGTATGAAGATGGAGTTTGATTCAGAGAGTGCGGGAGGCGGAGCAATTAGAGTTAATCTTAATTCACCCTGGCTAAGAGCTGCGGAGAAGGCTCACTCTATCTTATCGAAAGAGGAGATAGCTTACCGTTGGGAGGGTGGATCTATTCCAGTTATTGAAAAAATAATTAAAGTTTCCGGAGCGGAACCTGTCTTTGTTGGTTTTGGTAAAGCAGAGGATAATTGGCATGCTCCAAATGAATCTTTAGCCTTAGATAGGTTTAAAAGAGGATTTTTGTTTAGTGGGCTTTTCTTTGCGGGCTTAGTGGCAAATTAGGAACTATTCAAGATCGTTTAATTCATAAAATTGATTAGATCGACCCACCTCGCTTTTGGCACAGTTGTTGCTAATATCATTCTTTTATTAGTGTTGATTATTAGAGAGAGGTTACTCATCTAATAATGCATAAAAAATGCAGCTAGTTAGATTTGGCTCCCTTTATTTGAGGTTTATTTTGAATACTAATAGGTTTGTCAATTTGGTCCTTATAGTAACAACTATTACCTACTTGGGTTATTCGGAAACAGCAACAGCCGAACGACTTTGGAGTCGGAGCAGTGCTGATTGGACTCCCAGGACGGTGTCTATAGGCGTACACGGCACACAGGTACTTGGACCAGTAGAGTATGGCCAAGATCATGTAAGTTTACTTAGCGGCTTTAGTCCTGATCCAGCTATGCCGGTATGGACGGATAATATCACCACTGCGGGCACGAATATGCTGTCAGCTTCCGCTGAGCATACTGATACTCACGTTGTACTGACCCAGATAGTGCAGAACAACCAGAATCATAACAGAATGACTCAAGTGAGAAAGTATCGTTCAACAAGTAGTACCGCTGATTGGACGTACGATTTTACTGGAAACACAAGTGGACTCGCCCAAATTGGAATTACGCCAGATGGTAGCAAAATTGTTGCTGCTGTTATCTATCCATTTGAGCAGCGTCTAGCTATAGCTGTTTTTGGGCCTAATTCTAGTACCCCAACTAATACTTACAATATTAATTATTTCGGTGTACATCTAAGAGCTTTTTCCCTTAGTGATGATGGATCTCTCCTATATGTAAGCTCCAATGGATATGTTTATATATACAATCTTTTAACAGGAAGTATCGTAACGCAAGTTGTGCTTACCGGTATGTTTGATGCCCATGCATTCTGCGGAAATGGTCGAGGCTTTGCTTGGGGAGAGTTTAATAGAGTTCACCTTTATGAAATGAATGCTCAAGGTGAATATGTTAACACATGGAATGACTTCGTTTCTGGACCATGGTTAGCAGATAGACTAGCACTCTCAAATGATTGCTCTACCTTAGTAATGGGACATCATCGTTACGATGATAACTT
>CAZFXN010000098.1:0-4609 GCA_964523015.1 uncultured Bdellovibrionales bacterium
ATTACGAGCCGATCTAATCCTAAACCAAATGCAAACCCGCTGTATTTTTCTGTATCAATATTTCCAGCCTTTAATACATTTGGGTGAACCATGCCGCAGGGAAGTAGCTCAACCCAACCGGTCTGTTTGCAAACCGAGCAGCCCTCTGAACTGCCCTTACCACTACAAATTTGGCATTTAATATCGAGCTCAAATCCTGGCTCAACGAATGGAAAAAATCCTGGGCGTAATCTAATGTCAACTTCTCGCTTAAAGATCTCACTTAAAAGCGTTTTCATAAAGTAAATAAGGTGAGATACGGCGATACCCTCGCCAACCATCATTCCCTCAAGTTGTTGAAATACCATATCATGCGAGGCATCAGTCCGCTCACAGCGAAAAACTTTACCGGGAGCTACAAATTTAAACGGGGGTTTTTTGGTCTCCATTCCGCGCACCTGGATAGAGCTAGTATGAGTTCTTAATAAATGCAGATTATCTGCGAACCAAAAAGTATCCTGCATGTCACGAGCCGGATGATCAGCCGGAATATTTAACGCGCCAAAGTTATGCCAATCATCCTCAATGTGTGGGCCATCAAGAACATCAAATCCCATTGATAAAAAGATATCTTCAATTTCTCGTTGGACAATTGTTGCTGGATGGTATCCACCAGCGTTAAGTCCTAGATCAAGATTAGAATCTTTAAGGGTAACATCGATCCAATTCTTAGATAATTTTTGATTTATCTCTTCTGTTTCTAAAACGGATAATTTATTGCCGATCAGGGTTTCAATCTTAATTTTATATTCATTTGTTTTTGATCCGATCTCTTTTTTCTCTTCTGGAGATTTATCCTTTAGAGATTTTAGGATTGAAGAAATATGTCCCTTAGGCCCAATAAACTTTGACTTAAGATCCATCGCCTCGGTCTTTGTTTTGACTACTAATAGGGACTGATTAAACTCAGTAAGGAGAGTATCTAGATCGTGGGACATTAAAATCTGCCTACATTTACAATTTGGCTGAGATTATCAGATACTTTCATTAAATTACAAGGTAGCACATTAAGTGCAGGATTCGCCCAAAAGCCTTGATTTTTGGCGTCTCAGGTTAATTTAGATACTACGATGCCCAAAAGCATTGACTGAGATTGGATACTTTCTGTCAAAATTTCAGAGTGCATTGATTCAATCGCTAAAATGCTGCTACACTCTCCATCGTTAAACCATACGCGCTAGTAGCTCAGTTGGTAGAGCAGCTGACTCTTAATCAGCGGGTCGTGGGTTCGATCCCCTCCTGGCGCACCAGTTTTCTTTTTTGTATCAGGTGGTTGCACTTCTTGTTGTTGGCAGTTAGTCGCGGCAATACTTTCCATCCTATGCCCGTCCTATGAGCGCGATTGGGTTTTGAAGTGAAATCCTTGGTTAGATATTGTCACTTTCAATTAATTCTGAGCCTGAAAATCGAACCTTACTTCGAGTGGGAACCGTGATCGCTGACATACCGATCAAACATATAGATAGCTTGCTTTGCAGGAAGCAGTTAGAAATACAAATGCAGCAGGTCAGGAGATTACGCGACGCAACTTAAATACTCAACCAACCCTAGAAATTCGTCCTGGATTTCGATTCAATATATTCGTTACAAAAGACATGATTCTTGAGTCGGTGAAATAATGCATGACGTTTCTGATGGTTATTATCTTAGGGCATGTTTTTTGAGGGGAATGAGCAAACAGCTAGCGGCTATTACGAAGTGGCAACTGATTGCTTACTTCTCCTTTGCATACAAGCTTTAGAACCTTGTCCCCTAAGAATAATTCGTATTTTTCCGCGAGGGTCTACTTCTGTGTCGAAATTCCTAATGATCCCCCCCCCCGATAAGTAGCTATGGGATTAAGGTTTTTAATGGAGAAGTTATGAAATTTCCAAAGCAATTTTTTATCATTCTTTTTGTGTGTTGCTTGGTTGCAACAAATTTAGCGTTTGGCGCTGAATCCAAAATCGTTTGTTCCTGTGAGTGTGGAATAGCTGGAGAGCCGTGGGGCATCTGCAGCGATAACACATGTGGTCCGAGCCCTTCTAGCTGTGAGTGTCGCCATTGGATTTTGCATTCCGGTGGCGGTGGACACTGGGAGTATAACAATTCCGGAACATGTACGAAGAAAAAAACGCCGCGCGCTTCTGAGCCTCTTATAGAAGGAGCACCGAACACGGCAATTGATAACAAAGCCATAAACACTACTATAAGAACGCTTCAACAGCTGGGTGTCGACCCAAACACCGTACTTGAATTTTCCTCGTCAAATGGCCCAGAAAATGACCCAGACTTAAATTCCTGCGGTTACATGGGTGAGACTAAGATCACAGAATGCTCGGACGTTCCGGAAAGTAATGGATGTCCACTAGGGCAGTGTAAAATCGGCGGTGGTGGCGGGAAGATACATTGTGCTTATTGGCCGCCATGCAGTAGTACTTCTTGTCCTGTCGGATCTACCTGCGTGAATAATATAGCAGGCTGTAACTCGTACTGCAGCAAATATGCAAAGAAGCAAACGGGCACGTTGTTGAAGCATAATAATTAGTGCTCAACCGTTCCTCAAATCGGTTTATCTAAACCGCCCGTTGGCTTAACCAAACCACAATAACCGCCACCAAATAGTAAAATAATTTTTGGTGGTGGAGGGCAAGATAAAAGACGTGGCTCACGCATTATCTAAGTTACGGAAATGAAATTAAAAATTGTGTGCCATAGTCAATTAGCACTGGCACAGAATTGAAAAATTATAAGCGATGTTACGGCTTTGAGCTGGCACAAATTATGTAACCTTTTGACATTACTGATTAGGGTGTTATTACGTATCACTTCATGAAATAAGTCCATCTAATCTTGTTTTGGCAACCTTCCAGAGGAGGCGGAGCGGGAACTTCAGCGCATATTTTTTGATGTATTTGGTGGCAGCTCCATTTCTCACTTATACCTACGCGTACAACTTCTTTTATAAATATGTTCCTGGATTCTTCAGTCGTTTTCTTAGCCTCATCTGGGTAGTGCCTAGCGGGATAACTCCACGAAGCTTATTCGACGTAATCTTACGTTCATGAAAACTAAGAATCAGATCAATTTGTATGAGCTGCTTACAGGACACGAAGTAGAAGCCCAATACAAAATTCCAATTGCCACCCAGAAAAAATGGCGCTGGATGAAGTATCATGGGATGGAAGCCTATAACGGCTTTCCTTTTATCAAGATTGGAAGGTTAGTTCGATACAGGCGGATGGAGTTGGAGAAGTGGCTTAGTGCACCTGTCAAACAATCTGATGTTAGAGCTGTGGGTAGAGATAGTGAGGTAAGGATTAAGCCGGAGCAGCTAAGGCTATTTGATAGAAAGTAGTACCGGCTCTTTGAGTTAAATATAGTTAAATAAACTAGTAGTTTCAATGAGTTAAAAGATAGCTTCCGAACTTAATAAATTAAGAAACCTAATTACATCTGGTTTAGTCTAAAATAAGTGTACATTTTTATCATCAATGTGTATAATCGAATTATGGAAAGCACTGTCGCTGAGAAACTAAAAGATATAATGACGCCGGGTAGGGTTTACCGACGAGGCGAGCTTGCGCCGTACTCAAACAATCTTTCTCGAGATTTGGAAAAGCTTGTTGCAACAAAATTAGTAGTGCGAGCAGCACCTGGTCTTTATTACCGACCGGGGGTGACAAGTGTAGGGCCTGCCCCGGCTGCAAGGGAAGAACTAGTTCGAGCCTTCCTCAATACTGACGATTTCTTATTCGTATCGTTTAACGAGTACAATCTTCTCGATTTAGGACTGACTCAATTATATAATCAACAGTTTGTATACAATCGAAAACGAGATGGAAAGTTTGTTCTAGATGGTCGGCAATTCACTTTTCGACGACAGAGAGATTTTCCAGCAAAACTTACAAAGGAGTTTCTATTTGTTGATCTATTTAATAATCGAAAAGAACTTGCCGGGAATACCAGTGAACTTGAAAAGCTCGTAGCCCAGCGCGCAAGAGAAGTAGACCAGCAGGAGTTGGTACACGTGGCTCGCTATTATGGGAAGGTTGCAACAAGAAAGTTTTTTGAGGAGTTGACTGCAATATGAGCTCAAAGAAATTCATTCACGAATTAGCTGATATTCGCGTCTTGTTCGACCGCATAGAACAAGAGCAGGGGAAGGTACTTCCTCAACTGATAGAGAAAGATTATTGGCTGATGCATTGTCTTTGGGGATTAAAAAGTCAGAGATTTATCTTTGAAATGAAAGGCGGGACTTCTCTTTCAAAGGGATTTGGAATTATTGATAGATTCTCTGAAGATATCGACATTAAAATAGAGCCACCTGCATCACTAGAAGTGAAGATTGGAAAGAACCAAGACAAGACCTCACAGATCAAAAGCCGCATAAACTTTTATGATTGGCTTGCAAAGGAGATTTCAATTCCGGGAGTAGTAGCTTCAAGAGATATCACGTTCGATGATAAGAAGGGTCGAAATGGAGGAATTAGACTCAGTTATAATAGCACCTTTCCAACTCTTGCAGGGATTAAGCCATACGTTTTGTTGGAGGTGGGATTCGATATAACAACTCCGAATGAGAAAC
>CAZFXN010000099.1:0-4539 GCA_964523015.1 uncultured Bdellovibrionales bacterium
TTGATGGTGGGATTAGGTGAGAACTTTTTATCATTCTTCTTTTTCGGATTGGCGCCTGCATGATCCATGGGTTTTATGCTAATTCCATCATCACTCAAAATCAACTTATGGACATCACTCTCATGTCCTGTGCCACGAGACTTCACAATGAAAATTCCACGAATACGTTTTTTCCCTTCTTCTTCCTCTAATTCTCTCACTACGATCCAGGTGTCGATGAGAGATGAGACCCCGATTTCACCGCTTGTGTCACTATTTTGGGCTGAAGAAACAAGAGAAGTGAAAAACGTAGTGATGCCCTTAGATTTTAAAAGATCAATCATGCGAGTAATCATAGACCTTATTTCACGCTCGTCCCCCTCTCCAATGAGACTTGTCAGGGGATCTATGACCACAGTGTCTGGTTTAAAACTATCAACGAGTTTGTATAAATCGAGTAAATGCATCTCTAAGCCAAAAAAGGAAGGTCTCACAGAGACAATCTTTAAGAGTCCTTTTTTTATGTACGGCGCAAAATGCATACCAATAGAGCTCATGTTTTGAGTGAGTTGCCCCGCGGATTCTTCATAAGACAAGAAAAGACACTTCTCACCACGTTTACAGGTACCTACTGCGAACGCCGCACCCAGGCTCGTTTTTCCTGTGCCTGCAGTGCCCGAAACCAGTACCGTGCTACCTTTGGTATATCCGGGTTTACCCCTAAACATTTTGTCTAAAGTTGGAATTCCCGTGGAGACTTTTTTACCAGTGCCTGGCTGATCAAGCCCTGCTGACGTGATCGGAATAACAGAAAGTCCTGCTTTATCAATGACGAATGGATATTCGTTTGTTCCATGATTTGAACCACGATATTTAATGACACGAAGTCTACGGGTAGCGATTTGTTCTTTAACTCTGTTATCCAGCAAAATGATGCAATCGGAAACGAACTCCTCCAGGCCATGACGAGTATAAGAACCTTGTCCCGGCTCGCCAGTAACGATTGCCGTAACTTTTTTGTCTTTAAGCCACCTAAAAAGTCTTTTGATCTCTATTCGAAGAATGCCGGCGTCGGTGATGCCTGCAAAGGGAGATTCAAGAGAGTCTAAAACAACTCGTTTGGCTCCAATGGAATCAATGGCATGTTCTAAACGAACGAGTAATCCCTCAAGATTGAAGTCGGCCTCCTGAACGTCTTTGCGATCCAGAATAACATGTTCAATCAGAATCTTTTTTTGTGAAACAAGCCTTGGTAAATCAAGGCTTAGAGAAGCCACGTCTTTAAAAAGCTCATCTTGGGACTCCTCAAAAGACATAAAGACGCCAGGCTCATTAAAATCGGTCGCGCCCCTGATTAGAAAATCGAGCCCCAAAAGAGTTTTTCCAGAGCCGGTGCCTCCTGAAATTAATGTGGTTCTATTTTTCGGAAACCCGCCTTCTGTAACTTCGTCTAAGCCTTTGATGCCGGTGAGGCACTTCTCTAATTTATTACGTTTGGTGGCATTTGTTTTCTTTGGGGTTTTACGCATTACAATAATCTTTTTTTCGAGAGAGAATATTAATATTAATGGTGCGGCTCCTCTCTAAGAGAGCCTTGTCATAATTGGTCGACCTGTTTCCTTGCTGGACTAGCAATCAGTGTCTCCCGGCTATAGTGAACGCTAGCAGAACTTATGCCATGTAAAGCTGGGTTGCCGTATGATCACGGTCAGTAAGTGACCTTTCCCCGAAAAACTGGACATAATTTCAGTAGAAAAATCTGTTAAAATAGCCTTCTAAAAAGTAGGTGCTTATGCCGAGAAAGACGGTTACTGATGCCCAAATATCCCTGGTGGTAAGGGAGCTGGAAAGCGGGATACGAGTTGAAGATGTCTGCCGTAAATTGGGAGTAGCATCGCGTCCCCGTTACGGATATTTAAGATTACATCTTTTACTAAGACGAGAAGGCTGGCAGGCGAACAAAAAACGAATTTACCGTATTTACCTTGAAGAAGGGCTTCAAATAAGGATGTGTCCTAATTTGGGGGGAAGATCAAACTTATTCACGTTAAATAAATTTTTCAGTATTAACTGATGCTCATTCCCACAATTTGAGTTTTCTATGAAACCAAAATATGAGTAGAGAATTGAGAGTTTTTTATTATGTGCGCAGCAAGAGGATTTTGAACATATAGAAATTCCAAACCATTAACAAAATCACACCGATTTGGTCACTACATGGTAACTATACAACTTCACCAGCGCGTCTGACTCGCGCAAGTAGTTGAAATAATGGTGGCCCCACTCCGACTTGAACGGAGGACCTACCGGTTATGAGCCGGCCGCTCTAACCAACTGAGCTATAGGGCCACCTAGAGATAGCAATATGCTTTGTAGCATTGTGGCTGTCAACATGTCACCAAAGGGGATTCGTTTATGAAGTTTTATGTCAGATATCATCTAGATAGCTAACGCCATTTAAAGTAGTTATTGACTTGAGGCCTAGTTGTCTGGTCTTCATTCATAGTATATACTGGTATATATTATGTTTTTACTAAAGTTAGTAAATGCTTTAAAAAAATCTCGCTTACGATACGCCATAGCGGGAGGCTATGCGGTTGCACTTCATGGCGCAGTGCGTGGTACGGTCGATATTGATTTAGTGATTCAACATAAAGAAAGGGATTTTATAAAGGTAGCAGATACATTAAAGAAACTTGGGCTTGCCTCGCGGCTTCCAATTTCCGCTAAGGAGGTTTTTCAGTTTAAAGAAGAGTACAAAGAGAAAAGAAACTTGCTTGCTTGGTCTTTTGTTAACTCTAATAATCCTACTGAATTAGTCGATGTTTTACTAACAGATGATTTAAATACTCTTAAAACCAAATCAATTTACTTAGAAGGCCATCCAGTGAGCATCGTTTCAAAACCAAGCCTTATCAAAATGAAACAACGATCCGGAAGAGCTCAAGACATAGAAGATATAAGGGCTCTAAAAAAAATATGAAACCAGTTCAATATTTTTCTGATGAATACTTAAAGAGTTGTGCCGATATGTCGGTCGATCAGATTGCAGGATTTCTTGATGATTTTCGCAAACTTCAGGGGGCAGCTAATTGTAAAGCGTCTTCAATGCTTATTAGCCTCAAAGTTCCACGTAACTTGCTTCAGGAATTTAGGTACGAATGTGATCGCCTTGAGATAAAGTACCAGACTCAGATCAAGGAGCTTATGCGGTCCTGGTTGAATAGGGTCTGAGCAAAATGATTGCGAGGAAGATAAGGAACCATTCTTCTAAGGTAAGATATTAACCAATGGTGGTACTTTTAGTAGTCTTTATTTAGTTGTCGTTACAATATGTATATGAAGATCTATCGCTACTATGAAAACAGATCAGTTTTAGTGAAACTGAGGCATCTTTTATAGCCACAAATCCAAATTTCCGTGAATCACTAGAATGCGCTGTATTATCGCCCATTATCCCTAATTTAAGGTGGCGATAGCAGATAATTAACTCCCATAGAATTGTTAATTAAAAATTTATTATGGTAAAAAGGAACCAGGAATCGAGTTTTCTTAATATTTAGGTTTCCACACTATGACAGATACTTCGGCGACTAATACCTCTGCTTATAATGCTTTAGATCTTGTAATGCTTAGTAAAATTGATCTCGCGCTAGGGCGTTTGATAGCCGAAGAGCGGGAGGCGGAGAAGGGATCTGATGAGAAAAGAAAGAAATTAAAACAGATCGAGGAAAAGCTAAGGGGTAGGGAAGAACGATTAACCTTAATAAAAAGAAACTACGATCGGGAGGAGTCAGATCTTAAGTTTCAACAGGAAAAGTTAACTAACCGGAGAAAATCCTTGGCTGCTCTTGGTAATGCCAAAGCACAGTTAGCTGCTGAAAGGGAGATTGATTCAACTTCTAAATTACTTTCACAAAGAGAGGACAAACTAATAGCAATTTTAACTGATGTTGAAGATCAGGAAAAAACCCTGGCTGATTTGAAATCTGCAAAAGCTACTACCCAAACTGAGCTTGATGAGGCAAGCGCTGCTTCAATGGAGCATAAAGCCGCCATAAATATTAGACGAGCAGAAAAGAAGGAGGAGCGAGAAAAGGCTGTAGGTACAATCTCAGGAGATTTTGTTAGACGGTATGAAACAGTGCTTAGAAAGTATGATTTAGATCCAATAGTGCCTATTGTTCAAAGTACCTGTGGGGGGTGTAGCATTCGATTAGTGCCTCAAGTAAGCCTAAAAGTGGCCAAAGCAACCGCGCCAGTACAGTGTCCTGGGTGCTCTCGTATCTTATACTTAGAAAAGGCTGCCGAGTCAGCCGAGTTTATTTCCGAGTAAAAAAGGATTACAACTAAGCGTAGACAAAAGTGAGGAGGAGCCGGGTGAACGGTCGCTGGGTGTTTATCATTCAGAGGAAAGTCGGGGCTTCGTCGGGCGAGTTGGCTGGTAACCCCAGCGCAAAGTGATTTGCGGAAAGTGCCACAGAAAAGAAGACCACCGCGCAAGCGGAACGGGTGAAACGGTGAGGTAAAAGCTCACCAGCAGGGAGGTAACTTTCTGGC
>CAZFXN010000100.1:0-4535 GCA_964523015.1 uncultured Bdellovibrionales bacterium
AATAGCACCAATTGTAACTGGCCTGGAGGCTGAACACCGGCTGCCTTTAATTGATCTGGCCATTCCGGCCTTAAAAGAGCTTTCTGCTCACCAATACAAGGTGTTCCGGGCCAACCTTGAATTCCTGATACATGCAGATCAAAAGTGCGGTCTTTTTGAATACATGCTACAGATTCTGGTAATGAGGCATCTGGATCCCGTTTTTGACTTTCGCAGCATTCACTTTCCAGAAGTAAAAGATAAAGTGTTGTTAACACAGGCGAGCGTAAACCTGCTCTGTTCGTTATCGTATCTGGGCAACGAGGATGATGACGCGGCAGCACTACACGCCTTCAACAACGGGAAAAAACATCTACCTTTTGAAAATATTTCAACTGCGGGTCAGCGAAGCCGCTACACACTAAAAACCCTAGATGAATCCCTCCAGATACTAAGCGGCCTGCCCATTGAAAGAAAAGAGGCTGTAATAAAAAGCTGCATAGCCTCAGTCGCAGCAGACGGCACCGCCACGATACAGGAGGCCGAACTAATCCGAGCCATAGGCGACTTTCTAGACTGCCCCATCCCCCCAATCTTCACAGCCAACAACTCCCGGGACACCCCAGATTGCGATCACAAAACCAGTGACTTCCAGGACACTCCTAAGTGAAGAACAAAAACAAGAACCAGGACATTCCAGGACACCCCCTTGATAATTGAAAAGACTTCCCAGAAAACCAGGTCTAGGATTATAAACAGCTTCAGTCTTCCAGCATTTCTTTTCGCTGCTGTGTTCGTTCTGTGCTCGATTATGCTAATTCCAAGTATTCATGCCCCTGTCACAGGCTACTTGCATAGCTGGAATCAGGTAACGACTCTCGTTTTGATAAAACAGATTGCTGAGAACCCCATCTCATTCTCTGAACCTAAAGATGTAGTTACCAGAGTGACATGGCAGCCCGACAACGGTGATATTGACATGCAAGACAGATCTGCTCGATTTATTATTTACGAAGAGTTTCCCCTGTACCATCTAATCAGCGCAGCGATAAGCATCCTGTCTCCCACGCTGGAGGGAGGGGCAAGGCTTACATCAGTTTTTTTCTTCTTTTTCGGCGCAATCGGGCTGCACTCCCTCAGCAGGCGCAGTGCCAACTCACAAACTGCCCTGTATACATTACTACTTTATGTTACATCGTTCCCCTTTCTCTATTATGGGCAAGCGGTTATGAGCGACATGGCTATGGTAGCTGCTGCAATTTGGGGAATTAATTTCCTGTCGCTGTATACAGAGAAGAGAGAGAAGCTTGTGCTATACGCAGCAGCAGGCAGTTTGGCTATATCTGGCCTATTTAAATCATATGGGATAGTACTGGTTCTTAGTTTTCTGTATCTATATCTTTACAAGCACAGATGGAGGCTCGTAGGCCTGACTTTCTCACGGCTCAGCCTGTTGGTATGTATCAGCATATTACCCGCCGTGCTCTGGCATGCTTTCGCGTATGTCCAGGGAGGCGTTCAGGAATTCGGGTCGCACTCGGTATCAGCCAAACTCAGAGAACTAAGCGACCCGCTGCTATACCGATCTCTGGTAAATACCTGGTTTCGCTACTTAGGCTATCTTCCAGGAATTTTCCTGATCCTGGCCGCGCTCTTTAAGTCATCAAAAAGCTCTTGGAAAATCGGGCTAGAAAACGTTCCCTGGTGGTTTAACAAGGGGCCTCATGCATATGGACACCTCCGATCCGAGCAGGGGGTGCACCGACTGGTACGGATCTCGCCGTTTGATTCAAATGCTCGAAGGCATACTTCTTTTGCCTCCGTGGCAGTGACTCCAGATATAGAAGAGGATATTGAGATTGAGCTCGATGATAAGGAGCTTCGTATCGATACCTATCGCTCTTCAGGTGCAGGCGGTCAGCATGTTAATAAGACGGACTCAGCTGTCCGTATTACCCATATCCCAACTGGGATCGTCGTTGCCTGTCAGAATGAACGGTCCCAGCACAAGAACAAGGACCGTGCCATGAAGACCCTTAAGAGCAAGCTTTATGAGCTTCGCATGGCGGAACAAAGAGAGATGATTGATCAGGTTAAGGGTGAACGAAAATCGATCGCCTTTGGTAGCCAGATCCGTTCCTACGTAATGCAGCCGTATCAGATGGTCAAGGACTTAAGGACCAGGGCCGAGTCAAGTGATGTGGGCGGGGTGATGGATGGCGATATTGATCAATTTATTGAGGCCTATCTGCTTTCTACTTCAAGGCCGAAAGGAGCGTAGGGGGATTTCTTAGGTTTTAGTTGTTGTTCTTCTCCCGACTGCGCTCCCCATGGCAGTTGTTATGGCGCGATCCAGACCCTTAAAAATCAAAGTGTCTTTTTGGTAACAGAGATTATCTGGATAGCCAAGAGATAAGGCACAAAAATTGCTTATTCTTGGTGACCTGTTCGGGTACTTTAATCAAAGGTTGCTCTAAGTAGCTGAAAGGTTGAATAGTTTTTTAGTTTTTGTGTGCCGGGTGCGCAACAACCCGTTACCGGCGGAGCCTATAAGGAGTATCTAAGAATGACTATCGTTAAGAGCTTTACAATTCCCATCTTAACTCTTGCACTCGGTGTCGTCTCTATCCTCCTCCCGAGCATGGAAGCGAAGGCTCAAGAGAGGAAGATACTTTCTACAGTCTTTGGGATTGTTGGACCTGAGACGGTAGTGGTGCCGGAGCTTGTTTACAATCCGGCAGGCTATTATACGGTAGAGATCAAGGGATACGGCTTTGTAGCCGGTGGAACCCTTTCACTTTTGTTGAGCAATGGAACGCTACTTGGTGTCAATCATCAATATCTGAACTCAGAAACACTTACGGTTTCTCTGCCTGGGCCTATTGATCCTAGCGCAAACTTTAAGCACACAGTCGCTCTTCAATACTCAAAGCAAGAGAGCATTGGTTTAGCAGGCTCCAATCTAGTAAGCACAGAGCTGTTCGTTGTAGAGATCTCTTCAGAAGCAGAGGCAGGGATCGGCAATCAGAGCTTTCCGATTTCTAATGTGCCGGCTCCTAACAGTGCCGAGATACTTTTTGTTGGTCATAGCCTCTTAAACGGTGATGTCGTAGATGTTGCAGTCAAGATCGCTGCTTCTAAATCGCTTGAGCTGGGAAAGAATTTACAGAATATTCCAGGTGCTTCATTAAAATGGAACTATAACAATATGAATTCAAACGTCCAAAATCTTATTCAGAGCAATCAGATCGACGCGATTATTATGACTGAGCAGATTCCGTTGGAGAATCAATGGTGGGATTGTATAGGATTTGACCCTGAGAAATGCAACTCAATCCCCGATCCGCTTATCTATTCAAAAAAATTCTATGATGAAGCTTTAAAGTCGAACCCCCAAGCCTATGTCGCTGTGACAAGTTTGCTTCCTTGCGTTTTTACAGGAATGACTCAAAGTCAGATTAACCAAACTACTCTCTGTTCTCAAGGGGGATACTGTCAGTGTCACTGGGATAATGCGCACAAGCACATTCTATTTAAAGATCGTTTAGAATCACAGTTAAAGTACTGGGAGAAGATGGTTAAGAATATCAATCAAACTAAGTTAGCCCAGCAGCCTAAGGCTTATCATATCCCATTTAGTCTTGTGATGAGGGCTTTGATTGACGAAATGGAAGCAGGCAAGGTTCCAGGATTCACCTCCCATCTTGATATGTTTAAGGATGATGTTCATCTGAATCAAGCTGGTATGGATCTTCACGCAATTACAATCGTAACAGCTATGTATCAGCAGTGCTTTGAAAGTGTACCTATCAGTGTCTCTCCGGCCGCCGCAGCTATGTTTTATCAGGTGGCCTGTGATGTTGTTGCTAACTATCAGAATCCAGAATAATCAGTCCACCTGATAGGTGACAGAAAGATGAAAAGTAGATGGAGGGAGGAGGTAGCTCTTCCCTCCATCTTTCTATCTTCTCACTGGCTAAAAAGCATCATGTTAGACTATGTGATATCTAAAATCTATTTCGGGATCCCCTTTGTCGCTAGACTCAAGAATGAGTAGCCACGATCGTTTGTTACATTGTGAGGCAACAAAGATTGAGGCTTTACAGTTTTGTTGTGTATCAAAAAACCATCAGTTACTCGTGCTAAGATTAATTCACTCAGTTTACCATCGAATGCGTCTAGATTTATATGGAGTTGGGATTCCGTACTAAACGTATGCCGCTTAAATGTAAGACTATAGGGAGCGATCTCGGATTGTAACTTAAATTGTGCACCATTTAAGGGAAGCGGCGGCTCTTTTTTTCGGATTGCGGGGCCTAAGACCATTGACGTTTCGACGCTACCAAACTCTCCTTCCGGTTATATGACTGATCTTAAGGGCGACGGATTTGTTGCAGATGGAACGCTCTCGCTTATACTGAAGAATGGGGGAGTGTTAAGCCTTCACCATCATTTTTTAAACCCTGAAACGATTCGAATTTACTTAAATGCTCCGATCACATGCGAATTCCGGTACCAGTGTCCAGGTGATTCTAGTAATCAGTGTCCATTTGTAA
>CAZFXN010000101.1:0-4483 GCA_964523015.1 uncultured Bdellovibrionales bacterium
AGAAAAAAAGAAAGGAGAAAAAAAGGATGGTGAAAAAAATGAAGGAGAAGACAAAAAGGGTGAAGGAAAGGAAGGTAAAGAATCTAAGGAAGATAAAAAAGATGGAAAAGAGCAGTCAGGGTCAAAAGACAGTCAACCCGGCTCCTCTGGTAAAGAGCAGGCCCTAAACGACGCAAAAAAATCATTAGCTAAAATACAAGAGAGTCAGGAGCAGCAGAAAAAAGAACAAGGAAAAAAGGAAGAAGACAAAAATCAGAAAGGCAACCAACCATCGGATCAGCAAGATGGTGAACAAGATAAAGGTGATTCAAAGGGACAAAAGGAAGGGAAAAAGGAAGGGGAAAAGGAGGCGGAAAAGAAAGAAGGTGCCAACAAGGAGTCACAGGAGAAAGAGGAGAAAAAAGAAGGAGAGCAAAAAGAAGGAAAAGAAAAGGAAAGTGGAGATCAGGGACCCAAAGATAAAGGAGCCGATCCAAGTAAAGGAGAACAAGGTAAGACGCCTGGAGAATCAAATAATCCTGAAAAAGAACAGCCAAAAACCGATATTAAATCCTCTATTGGTGAAAGTAAGAGTGGGAAAGATGATAAGAATAAAGAGCTACCCCCAATGCCAGTTCCTAGCGATGATGCAAAACGGTTTGGTGATTTTGATGGTGGTGAAGAGGGTGAGGCTGGAGGTAAAAAAACATTTAAGGATGTAAAAACAGGTAAAGAGGACGAGAAATTAAATACTGATTTTGTAACTAATGATTCAAAACTTTCAGTAAATAAAAATAAAGCAAACTATAAAACAAATATTAAAGATGTAGAACTTGCCAGGCCGGAGATATCACAAAATAAAGGAGAGCAAGAGATTCCTCTTGAATATAGAGATCTCATTGAATAATTGTATCTTTAGATAACTGCACCCAGATCGACTTGCTCTATAGTCGATTCAAAACTAACTCCATTTGCATCAATATAAGTTGTATCTTCAAGAAATGTAACATTCCAAACATTAGTTTTTTTATCAACTTGAGTTAACGCAGTTAGGAAGTTTGGATCGAATTGGTAGCATAGAACATTTTTGAATAGCTCTTTACTAAACCCATGAAATTCACGCTTAAAAGAATCTCTATGATTTTCCCTATAAAAATAAAGTTTAACTAATGGGGTTTTATGAGAGCGGATAGGTTTGGTAAATTTTTTCGAAGAGGGACAACCAATATCGATCCAGGTTTTGATATCTCCGGTAAGATCTCTACAAGATAACATTGGCTCAAGTCGATCAGAGGAGTCTGTTGAAATTGCTAAATCTGGATCGTAGCTGTGACAATAAGCGAGCATTCTTGCGTAAGTTCGCTCTAAAGGTTCACTGGTAGTATGAGAAGTTCGAATTCTATGTTCAATTACCTTGTTTAAATCAGGGATAGAGATTGTCAGATCGAAGATATATTGGGATGATATCGCTGGCATGATTAATTAAGCGCGCCTAGGTAGACCCAGAAAGTAATGGTAGTACTTTTTCTCTAACTGCATAAATCGTTAATTTGTGCTAGCAAGTTGGCAGGGTTCCCTATAAGTTGAGAATTATAGTAAGTTCAAAAATTAACTTCTTTCGGAAGTTACTTTTTGAACTTACGATCCCCCGGAGGGACAAAAAATAGTTATCCCAATTAATGAGTTAAAGGAAACCCGCTTGTCCCGCCATAGCTAACAGACAAGGCGGAAACGTTTTCGTCTTTAATGTATTCGGAATATTGTTCTTGGGATAACTATACAGCCAAAAGGCTCTTAAAGGCAAACTGGAAGAGGATTATTATGGAGCGTGGAGCAAGTAGCTCTGAGTTAGAAGGGGAACTAAAGATATTCTTAGATACCTTCTATAAGATTGAAAATGAAATCTCAAAGGTCATTGTTGGTAATCGTGACATTGTTAGACTCTCTTTGACTTCGATCTTTGCTGGTGGTCATGTCTTGCTTGAGGGGGCACCGGGACTTGGTAAGACCCGCCTTGTTCGTGCAATTGCTGATACCCTTGGACTCTCCTTTAAGCGAATTCAGTTTACTCCAGATTTAATGCCATCTGATGTTACTGGTACTCAGGTGTTGACTGAAAATGATTCTGGAAAGAGGACATTTGTTTTTAAGCCTGGACCACTCTTTGCCAATGTAGTCTTGGCTGATGAGATTAATCGAGCAACACCAAAAACGCAGAGCTCTCTTTTGGAAGCTATGGAGGAGAGGCAGATCACAGTACTTGGGGAAACCCATCTTTTAGAACACCCATTTTTTGTTCTAGCAACACAAAATCCAGTCGAGCTTGAAGGAACTTATCCCTTACCTGAAGCCCAATTAGATAGATTTTTATTGAAGCTTTTATTAAAAGCCCCGAGCACAGGAAATTTAAAAGAGATTTTAAATAGAACAACCGGAAGTATAAGCCCAGAGACAGATACTGTCCTCCCTCCAGAAAGAGCAAGGGATATAATAGAGCGAATGAAAAAATTAGTTCGTCGGGTGTCAGTTGCTGAGCCATTGCTAGAAGTTATAGTACGAATTATCTCAGCTCTTACACCAAGTGGTGAATTTGGTACTGAAGCAGTAAATACATATGTACGATTCGGTCCTGGGCCACGTGCTGCTCAAGCAATAATGTTAGCTGGTAAAGTCACAGCACTTCTAGATGGACGTGTTAACCTATCTTTTAACGATATTAAAGCCGTAGTGACACCAGCTCTTCGTCATAGATTGATCCTTAACTTTCAGGCCGAAGCTGATGGGTTAACGACCGATGAGATAATTGAGGAAGTTATTAACGCAAGATAGAATTAATGTTACCAGAAACTTTCAACCAGTCGTTTCTGCGTCAGATAGAGCTTCTTAGAGTTAGAGCTCGCAAATCATTTCTGGGTAGTAAGCAGGGAGGACATATTTCTTTACGGAAAGGTCACGGTATTGAATTTTCCGACTATAGAAAATATGAGCTTGGAGATAATCCAAGGCATATCGACTGGGGTGTCTATGGACGAAGTGACCGCCTCTTTGTAAAGCGATTTCAAGAGGAGGAAGATTTAAGCGTTCTCTTAGTCATTGATGGAAGTGCTTCAATGACAAGTGGTCCAAGCTGGATCAAATGGCAAGCTGCTAGAGATTTGGCAATATCCTTGGCTTACACTGCTCTTATGGAGCAGGACCGAGTTACATTTTGTGTGCCTGGACATCTGCATAGTGCTCATTATTCTGGGGCAAAAGCGATTCACTCAATAGGCACTGCTTTAACAGGAGATACTTTTGTTGAGAAGCTTGGAGGGAATCCGAATTTTAAAAGAGAGATGCAACTTGCAGCAACAAGGATCAGATTTCCAGGAAAAGCGATCGTTATCTCTGATTTTCTTTTTGATCTAGCTACGATTCAAGCTGGATTTAATATACTAAGATCTAAGAATTTAGATATTACTGCCATTCAGTTACTTTCTGATAATGATCAAAATCCATATATAGAGCTTGATCATGGAGCCTTTCTTGATAGTGAGACCGGAGAGATCGTTAATGTTTCACTAGATGACGACAATAGAGCTCAATATGAAGAGCATCTAACTGAGCATAATCAAGCTTTGCAGGAATATTTTTTGGGTGCTCAGATACAGTATACTTATATGAGAGCAGAGGATGATCTACTACAGTTTATAGTTAATAATTTGACTTCAATCGGGCTGCTAAAAAGAAATTGATAAGACGAAACTAGTTGGCGAAATTAATGAAGAAAATTGATTAAAAGAGAAACGAAAATAAATGTTTACTATTGGGGGCGCAACATACGGATTACTAAACCCAGCCTATAGCATGTTGCTGCCGGTTGCTCTTGGTGCCCTTGTTTACGCCTACAGAAGAGGTGGTCGCTCAAAGGAGCTGATAGTAAGCACCGTTATGTTCCTTAAGAAACTTACGACTCAAACACGAGCCCGCAGAAAATTTGTGCCGCCACTAAGGTTCTTTTTTGAGCTGTTACTTTTAATTCTTCTTATCGCTGCCGCATCAGGTCTCTATCGAAAAGGATTTAGTGACTCTGTAGCAATACTAATAGATAACTCTTTTAGTATGAGCAGTAATACTACTGTAAATAGCAAAGAGATGACTTTATTAGATGTTGCAAAGCGAGATGCTACAACATATGCAAATGGATTGTCTTTTGGTATCGGTGTAGAGGTTTTTGTAACTAGCCCACAGCTTAGATCTCTAAGTGCTGCACCTGTTAGTATTTCAGAAGCGAGAGCCATTATAGATAATATTGAATTTTCATATGCAGCGGATAATTTAGATTCAGCACTAACAACAATAGGAAGTAACAAAGATTATAAAAATATAGCAATTTTTAGCACTGCAATCCCAGCTACAGACATAAGTACAACTAAGTTTTTGTATAGAAGTAGTGAAGATATCGTTGGCAAAAAGGAGAATATTGCGGTCACTTCCGCTCGAATCTCGCTGGCAACTGATTCCT
>CAZFXN010000102.1:0-4424 GCA_964523015.1 uncultured Bdellovibrionales bacterium
CTTCCTTTTTATCTTGAGATTTTTGGGTGCCCTCTTTACTTTCGCTCTCTTTTTTGTCTTCTTCTTTTTTGTCTTCCTTATTCTTTTCCTCTTTCTTTTCCCCTTCCTGCTCCTCTTTCTCCTTTGTCTCCTTGTTAATATTCTCTTTCTTTTCCTCTTTCTTTTTCTCTTTCTTTTTCTCTTTCTTTTTCTCTTTTGATTGAGCCGCATTATTAGAGGCGGAGGACCCATTTGCCTCCACATCACGAGAGTCCCCATCCTCAATGCTTACTTCATCAAGAGCCTGATCGATCTCAGCTTGGGCAAGTTGTAATGCATTTCTTACCTCATTATCAGTTAGTGCATGTGACTCAAGCGTCATTGCTAAATCAGAGAGCCTTTCTTTAACAGACTCTGGAAGCAACGCCTCCTCACTTAAAATAGATCTAATAGATTCAGCCTCCTTAAGAGCATACGGCGAAAGCACCTTTGTAAGATCGACATAAAGATAGGCGACGGTAATCCAAAAAAGTGGAATGAGGGTAATTAAAAATTTCTGAGTTCTATTAAAGTTAATTGGTACAATTTTTCTGAGATCAACATCGCTTATAAGTGAACCAAGTTGACGATCAATTAATTCTCTCTGGGCAGCGTCCTTATCATGAATCTGACTTTCGTAATAAGTTAAGATTCGATCTTTTGATAAGTAATATTGATCTAGTACATGACATGACTCAATAACATTGGGCAGAATATTTGGCAGGATAAAATATTTGCGCCAAATAATGACTAAAACGGCTACTAGCAATACTATTGAAAAGACAGAAAGAGCTAACCATTTGTTTAAATAAGCCACCGGTAGTGCTATAACTAGACTTATTCCAATTATAAAGAGAACTGTAGCGATTATTTTGATCCAGGTGAGAGCTAGCTTCCTTCGATGGACCTGCTTAACGAGTTTAATTACGTCCACAAGATCCTACCTTTACTGCGATGTCTCCATCGAGTCATTCTGTCCAGAATCAGCAACTGGTGTTTCTGTCTCTACCTCTGCAATCCCAAGAGATTCTACTGCTTTAATTCCCAAAGCTTTTCTTCTGCGGTAAAATTCAACTGCTCGTTCATGCTCTTTTTGATTAGCTGAAAATATATGTCCACCCTCTGCATCAGCGACAAAGTACATATATGTAGTATCTGCAGGATATAAAACTGCCCTAATCGCACTCTCTCCAGGATTACAGATAGGACCAGGTGGTAATCCACGGATCTTATAAGTGTTATACGGTGAATCTATCTCTAAGTGCTTCCTCCGGATCGGCCCTTTAAATCCAGGTAATCCATAAACGGCTGTTGGATCAGACTGCAACGGCCATTTAGCATTCAGTCTATTATAAAACACTGAAGCAATGGTTGGCTGCTCTTCGGCATTACCTGATTCCTTTTCAACAATAGAGGCAAAAGTAAGAACTTCGTGTCTAGTCATGCCAATGCCTTTTGTACGCTCATCATATCCTTTCTTCCAACGTTTCTCCCCTTCAACTATCATAGCGGTAATCACATCCTTCGCTTCTGTAGGACGGGAAAAAAGATAAGTGTTAGGGAAAAGGTACCCTTCAAAACTATTACTTTCGATCCCCGATTTACTTATAAGCTCTGCATCTTGAAGAGCCTGATTTATTTCAAGTCGGGTAAGTAGACCGCTGGCTTCAACCAAGCCACCAAGCTCAGAGATTGTCTGCCCCTCTTTAAAAACAATTTTTCTCATGAACACTTTGCCGGAGAGTAACATCTCTAGTATTTGATCTGATCGCATAGCAGGACTAAGCTCGTACTCACCAGCGTGTATAGTATTTTTTCCTTTAATTCGTGAGAGAATATCAAGAATCCACCACTTTCTTACTAACCCCTGCTCCTCTAAAATCTTAGAAGCCTGTCTAAAGGAGCTACCAGGAGGAACCTCAACAAGTACTGAACTTTTGGCATCCGGATTCATTGGAGACAGAAGGAAATTGCTCAATGAATAAAAAGCGATTATTGCGATCACCGCTATTGGACTTAGGATTAGAGCTCCCTTGCCAATGAACCGAAAAAAATTAAATACCTTATCTGTCACGCTATGTTCTACCGTTTTAATCTGAGATAGTCCTCTAAAATTACTGCAGCGGCAGCGGAGTCAATTTCATCCAGACGGATACTTCGACTTGGATTAGATGCCGTTAGCCGCTCTCTCGCTTCTATAGATGATAGATGCTCATCTATAAACTCAATATTAATCTTGGCACGTCGCTCAATCCTTCTGCAAAAATCCTCAACGTCTTCACATTGTATTGTTTTATCACCATTTTCGTTGAGTGGTAAACCTGCAACTATTTTTATAACTGAGAACTCAGTAAGCATATTCAGTATTGCTTTTTCAGCTTTACCTTGAGCTCTAATAAAAGTTTTATAGGGGCTTGCAATTGTTTGCAGTGGGTCACTTAAAGCTGTGCCAACCCTTTTAGTGCCAACATCAAGTGCTAAAATAACAGACATAATCTTATTTATTCTAGGCTGTTAGGGAGATGTTTGCAATCTTAAGATCAAAGAATCTTGTTCGTTTCATGGCAAGTGATTACACTTTTCAATTCAATCTTTATGACAACTGCTTTATGCGTACCTCTATCAAACATGCCCTACTATTGCTCTTGCTAGCCACTGGCCTAGTTCAGGGTTTTTTCTTTATTCTACTTGGGTCATCTAAGGATGACTTAGCGAGCATGTCTATTAATAGCGATCTTATTTCTGAAATACCGGTTCCAGCATCAATAACACCTTCAAATAAAGAGGAGCCCTCTCTCTCTCAGGAGTTTAAACACTATTTAGTAAAATCTGGGGATACCCTAACAAGTATTTGGAATAAGTTGGGTGGTCCAACAGGTGGGAGCGAAAAGGTTATCGCTGCCATGTCAGAAGTTGGTCTACGAGCGAAAAATATAAAAGCGGGTGAAGTAATCAAGTATGTTCAAGATCAGCTCGGTGAAATCGTAGAGATACATAAAGTTATCGAACTTGGAAAAACACTAATTTTACGTGGTGATTCTAGAGATGGATATACTCCTCTGATTCATGAACCTACAGTAGTTTCTAGAGATCGTCCTGTCATTGGAACTGTTGAAAGATCTTTTTCTGAGGCTGCTCTGAGCCTTGATATACCATATGAGATTATAGATGATTACGTAGATCTGTTTAGTGGACGAGTTGAGTTTAGAAGAGATCTGCAACCAGGAGATAAGTTTACATTAATCTATGAAGAAAACCGCTTAGAGAATGGAGAGCTACTTAAGCCAGGACGTATAGTCGCTGCCACCCTAGACACTGCTGGAAAATTAAACGCAGCTATTAAATACAAAGGGGCTGATGGGGAATTTCGCTACTTTGACGAGGATGGAGAATCATTAGCTAATGCTTTTCTAAGATACCCTTTACAATTCACAAGGATAAGCTCGGCATTTTCTACCAGCCGATTTCATCCAGTATTAAAAAGAAGTCGACCTCATAATGGCGTAGACTTCGCAGCTCCAACCGGAACCCCAGTCCGTGCAGTGGCGGATGGAGTTGTCCTGTTAGCTGGATGGAGTGGCGGCGGTGGCAAAACTGTAAAAATGCAACACGGGTCAAGATATGCCACTGCCTATCTACATCTCTCAGCAATTACACCCTCAGTTAGAAAAGGATCTAGGGTAAAGCGAGGTCAAGTTATCGGTAAAGTTGGTTCAACAGGATTAGCGACCGGACCACATCTACATTATAGCTTTTACGATCGTGGCAAATATGTCGATCCACTAAAAATAAAACTTCCTAAACTTGATGTTGGGCCGGGAGCCCAAATTCCAAAACCGTATCTTGCTGCTGCTATGAAGACCCTGATGCATTATCATGAGGGGTAGTGATGGTAAGGTTAGTAGAAATCTAAAACAGAAGAGGTGTTTCATAAGGCTAAATGCACTTCAATAGTTTCTATTTAAAAAGCAATTGGTCCATGGCCTGGCATCTCTCAGTCGCTTTTTGAGGAGTGATTATCGTGTCTTTTTGACGGTAAGAATGGTGTTGATCTGGGATAGGTCCGTAAAAAACACCTGTGCTCGAGAGTTTATCATGTAAAGTTTCCCTAGAGTAAGATAGTACCATCAAACACCCCAGCGACGTAATAAAGTTGGCTATACCAGCAATGGGGAAGAGTGATAAAACCAACATAACTAATTGATAAGTAGCCTTCTTTGACACGAGTGATATTAGAAAGCCCAGTGGTAAAGCCATGACCAATAGAAACATGCAGCCAATCCCTGGATACTTGCAGAGAATCCTCCAACACCTATGCCATACACTGGCTAGGTTGCCGTTGGCATCACCGATATATAGCAGTTGTCATAAAGATTGAGACACTAATGTGAGGGGTCAGTTAATAC
>CAZFXN010000103.1:0-4366 GCA_964523015.1 uncultured Bdellovibrionales bacterium
CAATAAGATCTCTAGTCGCCCTAGTTAATCCATCCTGTTTTTTAATAATTCTATTAATTCCAACAATTCCACCGACCGGTGTTCTTAGCTCATGACTTACTCTGGCGATAAACATTGATTTCGCGGCGTTGGCAGCGTTGGCGATGTCCCTAGCCATCAAGCTATCCTTTTTGGCATGATCTAAACTAGTCAACATTGAATTAAACTGTTCAGAGAGATTAGAAACCTCATCTCCGCCATCAACTGTAACTCTGTTTTCTGTAACTCCACTTTGCTCGATGTTTCGCACCTCACTTTGAAGTCGTGCCAAACGAGAGATTACCCAGCGATTAAGAGAGAAAAGAATAAAAGCGACAGCTAAAAAGCCAACAATAGCCGAGCTGATCATCACTAAATTTCTGGTGACAATACCCTGCTGATAAATAAGTCTTGGTGACGTAATTTTACATAAAAGGATAGGCTGCCCAGCACTGTTTTTTACTAAGCCCCAACCATAAACTTCGTCATGGTTTATTGGCTGAACAAGAATGGATTGATTGCTTTCGATTAGCGCAATAATATCTTTATATAGTTCTCTATTTGAGTCTCCGTTTAGATTAAACATGCTCACGTTTAGCCTGGTTTGCTCTGCGATTGTTTGTATGAATACATCAGTAATGATATGAGTAGAAAATAGTGCACCTCTGATAGGTTTGCTACGCACACTGTCCATAATCGGCACAGAAGCGTATATAAGAACATTATCACCTAAGGAGAGATACCCAGTTGGCATTGTGTCGGGATCTTTCAGTATCTTGATCTCATCAGATATCCCTAAGTCCTTAACAAACTGTTCAGTAAGAGGAATTGTCTTTTCCTCAGCAGTATTAATTTCGTATCCATCAAAAAGTTGCCCATCTCGAGAAAAATAAAGAAGATGATCCATTTTTAACGAGGCAACTGTATCGTAGTTAAGGACAGAATCTTGATACTTTTGGTTTTTATCAATTATATACTCATAGGTATCGTCCCACTTAGCCCAATCCTCGGTCTTTACCACCATCTGATTTGCATCACTTTCCAAAGCACGGAGCACTCGCTCTACATTGTTTGTCATCTGAGTGTTTTCAATGCGAGTGAATTGTCTCATTAATATTGTTGAGAAAACTACATAGAGAGCTGCAACAAGTATGAGAAATGTTATAGCAACAAGATATATTGTTCTTTTTCGAAGTGTCATAGTTACTTATCTTTTTTGAAGTCTTAGTAAATTGCTGTTCTGGTTGAGGTTATCGGCAAACTTGCTTGGTAAGTTAAGCGGGAATCATCACAGCTAGCTCCTTTTTATATTGTCAATTTAAGTAGATAAGGACTATCCTTCGTAAAACTTTACATAACTGTATTTTAAGTTTTCCTTTAGAGTGAGCCATATTATGGGATTAATCGACCTCCTTTTTGCTATTCTTACTGCTAGTGTTTTTGTCCTCTGTAACACGGGCACAAAGATCTCTTTAGATCCTGGTCGTGAGTGGGTTATGTACCCGGTATATTTTGGTGCTGCTTTTGCTTTTTGGCTCTTTAGAAAAGTATGTATTGAACATGGGCTAGCTGTATCAAGTGGAGTAGTTGACTCTCTAATCACATTGGTATCAATTGCAATTGGGATATTTTTCTTTCACGAATCATTGCATACAAGGCAGTATGTTGGGCTTGGAGTGCTTCTCGTTGGCCTTTACTTAGTGCGGTAAAATCTAATATTTAGCAGGCATAAAAGAATTATTCTTTTATGATTTATCCGCAGCTAGAATCAAGGTTCCCGTAAGTCCACAATCAGGATGGTCAATCTCATTTGTTTTTAATCGAATATTATCATTACTAAAACCGAGATCTTTGAGTGCTGAGTTGACAACTTCCTCAGTAATATAGGCACAGGGATAGTCAAGAGTAATGCCAGATGGTTGTACTACTTGATAGTGATTCATGCTTGCAAGTGCAGCCATATAGAGAGTGCCACCTGGTGCGATATAATCAACAACTCTGGCAATTACCTTTCTCCACTCCTCATTAGTAATTCCAATCTCTTCTGCACAATAAAAACAGCCAACAGCATCAAACTTCCCTTTACATTTATCGGGAGTTGATTGCTTTAGATCACATGTAAAAACTGATGCAATTTTGCTGCGTGAGATTTTTTGAAGGAGATTAATCTCATTAGGATCTTCTTTTCCATCAAGGAATCTTAGATTTAGCCCTGCATAGGTACCCCAATCATGAGCACCGGGAGCCTGCTCTTTCCATAATCGCACCTGCTCCAAATTATCATCAAGATAATCGGCCATGTGTATCTCATCTACAAATCTTGCAAATGGAAAGATATGGTGAATTGTTGGACCGCATCCTAACTCTAAAAATCTTCCTCGAGGGGGCCGAGTTTTAAAATCTTCAATTAAGAATTTAGAAACAGCAGTTTCATCAACTGTTGGCGGTTGATGGTAATATGTTTTTAAGTAAGAGACTGCAAATGCGGGGGTGCCTTTAAAATCTAAAGTGCCATCCTTAGGTGCGATCTTGACCGCCTTGATAGCCTTTCCTGATCTATCGTTCATCTCTTTCCTTATCTTACAATCATTTTGCTATGCACGAATTCGTTATACCTATCATATCTCTAGCCCCTCTGTCAGCCTAAAGCAAATTGACAGAATTATGGTTTAAACTTAGTGTGCCGTATATCTGTTGCATTGCCCGTCCTCATAATTTTATAGGGGTCATTTCTATATGCATATCATTTTACTTATTCTTTGTGTCCTTGTTTTTAGTACTGCCGATTACTTTGCTGCAAATTGGGGGAATACTAGAGAAACTAAAAGCTTAATATTAACTCTCGCTATTGGACCATTTGCCTATATTCTTTTTGGACTTCTTGCTACAACCACATCCTTAGCTAAAGCAGGCGGATACGTTAATAGTGGCATTGTCCTTTGTTCGGCTGCCGCAGGTATATTGTTTCTTGGTGAAAGACTCAATAAGCTTTCAATGATTGGGTTGGGAGTTATTATTTTGGGATTGGTGTTACTGGTAATGGGGAAGGTTGAGACGACTAGTGCAAATTGAAGAATATCTGTTAGAGATTTTTTACATTAGAGAATGAGTATGGGATTTAACATCAATGTTAGAAAATCAAATGCCACGGCTATTGGGACTTCGGCATCAAGATTAGTCGAGGATTTCGACCAAGACGCAACCACTTTCTCTAAAAACTACCTGAGAACTTATTATTCGGGCAGTATCCCTGATCCTGATGAGCAGGAGGTCTTGCGTTTCTGTGTACAAAACTATCCAAAGATGGGACGAGTAGATAACTTTCTTGAATTAGGTTGTGGACCAACCATACACCACCTGCTACCTGCAGTGGAGTATGCAAATACCTTTGAGGTTGCTCATTATCTACCAGATTGCATAGAAGAGGTGAAATTATGGAAAGAAAAATCTAACAATGCTCATGATTGGTCAGTGTTTACAAAGTTTGTGCTTGAGTGTGAGGGCATTGATCCCACTTTGGATGCGATTGGAACAAGAGAGAACATAGTAAGATCTAAGTTAGGTAATTTTAACCATTGTGATCTGAGGAATCCCGCTCCTTTAGGGATAGCTAGACAATTCCCAGCCGTTGGATGTTTTTATACAACTGAACAGGCATCAATGGTTGGAGAGGATTGGAGTAAAGATCAAAGAAGAGATGCCTGGTTGCAAGTAATGAGCAATCTATGCAGTGTAGTAGCACCTGGCGGCTGGTTATTTATGTCATGCGTAAGAAACTCTGATCATTATGTCACCTACGAAGTTGGATCTGATACTCCGCATAGACACCCATTGCCAATAGTTAACGAAGATGATTTCTCAGCTGCCTTGAAGCAGTTTGGTTTTGATCTTGCCCGCTCAGAAATTGCGGGAGTTAAGTTTGTAGGGCAGGAAAGTGAAGGAGTGCCTGGAGCTGTCCTTGTAGCAGCATTAAAAAAGTGAAGACAAAACTTCTATTCCTACTTTAAAAGAGAGATCGGATGTTAAATTTTTTACTGCTTGTAATTTGTGTATTATTGTTTTCTGCATCTGATTATTTTGCAGCTAAGTGGGGTTATGAACGAGATACTAGAGCCCTCCTTGTTGCAATTGTGCTTGGCCCCTTTTCATATCTACTCTTTGGTTATCTGACAGCAACTACTTCATTATCAAAAATGGGAACATACGTCTGTATGGGGATAATCATATGCTCAATCCTTGCGGGATTTTTCCTTCTAGGTGAACGACCTAATAGAGTGACTTGGATTGGATTAACTATAGCAATGCTTGGGCTTATTATTCTAGGTTTTGGGAAAGTGGAGCATGTTGA
>CAZFXN010000104.1:0-4035 GCA_964523015.1 uncultured Bdellovibrionales bacterium
GCTCCAGTCTCTACAAAAAATTCCAAATTCAAGGAAAGAAATAAAGCTCCTAGAATTGCCTAGAATTAGGGACGCTGCCTAGCTACACCAACCTCGATTTATGAGCTAGTTCACGGACCCGGCTCTGTCTTTATATTTATTTTTATACTGAGGTAATTAATTCATGTATAATATTTTTTTCTACTGTGTGTCTTAAAGTATAAAAAAGAAATTGCCGTATATCACTCCTGGCTTCTACAAAAGAAATTGAGCGCAACTTCGATTTTCATGAACTATTTTTTTCAACCACTGACAAAAATGGTCGAATTATAAATGGCAATGAAGTCTTTTCTCGAATCTCAGGATTTTCTCCTGAAGAATTAAAAGGTGCCCCTCATAGTATTATTCGTCATCCTGACATGCCTCGTGTGATATTTGACGTATTATGGAAAACAATTCTTGCAGGGAAAGACATTGCTGCTTATGTAAAAAACAGATCAAAAAATGGTGGTTATTATTGGGTCTTGGCATTCGTTTCACCAATCCCTGGGGGTTTTCTCTCAGTACGGTTTAAACCCTCTACCCCCCTTTTGCAAGTCGTTGAATCTTTATACAAAGAACTCAGAGAAGAGGAGTTGAGAATCGAAAACACACCAGGCAAAAAAAAGGAAGATGCAATTTCTGCTTCATTGAGCCTCCTAGGTAAACGTTTAAATGAATTAGGATTTTCTGATTATGATTCATTTATAAATAAAGCAGCAGTAGAAGAATTTATATCTAGATCCAATTTTTTAAAATCAGATGAAACGAAGTTTTTGACTTTAAAAGAAAGCCTTACAGACTCTCGTATTCGTACTTTAAAAACAATTTCAACTGAGCTAGGTAGCGCTTTAGAAAAGAACATCGATTTCCAGAATCTTGATAAAGAGATAAATCAAGTCGTTCAATTTGTTAAAAAACTTTCAATTCATGTTGAAAGAGCTTCTCTCAACCTAACTATAAAATCTGAACAGTGTGGAGAGATAGCTAAACCTCTTGCAGTAATATCCAATTGGTTGAGACTTGGGGCAACCTTGCTTGGTGAGGAATTAAATCAACATATCCTTCCAGTCAAAGAAGCTTTAACAAACGTACAAGAAGGGCTCTTTTCTTTAATTTCAGCTAAATTACAAACTGAAATGATAGAATATTTTATTAGTGAGATGAATTATTTTGATGAGAACACTAGAGGATACTCTACTCCTGAAGCTGAAAATCTAACTCGTCTGTTATCCTTGAAGGGGAAAGAAACTTTAGATAAAAGCATATTGAAGCTTTCCAAATTAACAACAAGCGTTACACAACTTGAGTCGTCGTTTGCTATACTTGAGCGTCAAGTTAACGGACTTAGTCTCGCCCATGTTAATGGCAGAGTTGAATGCTCACGCTTACCAGATAGATCATCCCTTGAGGTAATTTTAACTGAAGTGATCACAGAGGTACAAAATGCTTCTAGGATACTGGATCAACTGCGCCGAAGCTGTTCCAGTATTGGCAGAGAAATGCGCGGTGTATGTGCAAAAACTGAGGAGATGTCAAATCTATATTTGGAACTAATTAATAGAGAAGAAGCCGAAGCCCAACATTGTTAAGTTTAGTTCTGGAGCAGGGCTTCTTTTCTTTTACGAATAGAGTTATTTACGTATTGAAAGGAGCCTTCCCGCGCAGGCATCAACTAATGCTTGTGAACTAATTTTTACTAATGACTGCTCAGATCCACCTCCAGTATACACAATGCTCTCGTCAAGCACCCTTGGATCAACAATAAATATGGCGTCATAGCCAAACGATGGGGTTCCGCCACACGGATATCCAGTCTTATCCAAGATCTCACCAGGCGTAGCTTGGCGAGGAGGAGATGAGAGGTTAAGCACCTTAGCAACCTTCTTCGTGCTGGCACGATCTTCACCTTTGACTATGGCTACAATCAGTTCCCTCGAAGCGCCGATCATGCAGACATTTTTCACAAACTGTGTGACTTCTGCTTTTGCAGCTCTGGCGGCATCTTCAACCGAATGGCACGATACCAAAAAAGAGAGATGCTCACCCGGGATTGCGCGCGCTGTTAGAAATCCTTTAAGTTTATCTTCATAATGCGCCCGATTACTAATACCAGGATCTCCTGATAAACTAGCTATACTAGCAACAGACTTTGACGCTGGTTGCTCAAGATCTTGATTTTCAACTATCTTAATCATAATTTTCCCCTCTCATATTACACAATAATCTAAGTAACAGATCTTTATCTAGCGCATGTCTCATTTTCTTCGGACACGTTCTGGCAGACTAGAGACAAACTCAAAGTGCTCAGGAAGATGAGAGCTGGGCACATTTCGCCGCAAATGGCGTCGAAGCTCTGAGCACTCAATCGGCTGACTGCTAATAATATATGCTGCTGGAACCTCTCCGTTATCTAGTAGTCAAGATTCTTACAGATTTACAGATCTAGCTTTGCAGTGTGCTCGCTGTTTACGCCCACAAAACGATTACTACGACAGGAAGAACATTAGAGCCCTGCTCCAGAAATAAATTCATTCTGCGCTATCTGAATTTAGGCAAATCACTCTAACGTTCTAGCTGTCTTAGTTAAGCCAGTTTTACGGGCTTGTGTTAACGACTCACCTTCAAGAATGACTCCTTGGTGGCACAGCAAAAGCACTTCAGAAATGCGACTTTTGGGTATAGCCACGACCCCATCAAGATCGCCTACCATAAAATCTCCTGAACTAATGGCGAGGGTGCCGATCTTAATCTCGGCGCCAATAATTCCAGGCTCTTTTCTAAGTGGACCTAATGGAGTTGCACCTCTGGCATAAACAGGGAAGCCACAACTCTGCAATTCGGAGAGATCCCGCACCGCACCGTATACTATACACGGCCGCTACGCCATGAAATTTGGCGGCGCCATTAAGATTCCCTCCCCAAACGGCGCGCTCGGTTTAGTTCTGGAGCAGGGCTCCTTTTAGTTCTGATGCGAGTCGTTGAATAGAAGCTTTGATTGCCACCTGAGCTTTGGAGGCGGCCTTTAATTCTTTGGGAAGGTTAATCAGAGACCAAGATCCCCAATCCATTTTGTTTTACGATCTCTAGTAGCTTATAGGCAGGTGCGCTTGGCGCTTTCTGGCCCTGTTCCCATTTTTGGACAGTAGATAAACTGACATTCATGAGAGCTGCAAAAACAGCTTGGCTGACACCGAACGACTCACGGATCTTTCGAATCCCGTCAGGTGAGTACGCTGGGGGTGGAGAGAGTAGATCTTCTCGAAACTCACGCATTGTAGCACCATTCACGGCACCGATCTCAGCCAGAGCTTCCATTCCCTCAATGAGTTCTTTTCTTAGTCTTTTGTTCACCATCTTACTTTACCTCAGAAAGGTTACCGTTTTTTATTAGTTGCTCAATTTGCCCCTCTCGAAGCTGAAATAGAGTGTTAGCAAACTCCTTAAGAGCCTTGAGCTCTTTCTTGTCAATGTTGTCCTGCTCATTTTTGAGGAACCCGAAGAGAAAGAATGTATGACTATCGGTTTTGAAGGCCACAATAGTTCTTGCTCCACCGCTTTTTCCTCGACCACTGGCAGCAATTCGTTTTTTGTAAACGCCACTCCCAAGATTTGCGTCAATCAGCCCATCTTGCATCTCGGCAGCTGCCATCTTTAGCTCCTTGTCTGTTATTCGCTCCTTTTTTGCCCAGCGCGCGAATGCCTTTACCTTAAATATTCTCATGGGTCATTTCTTACTGAGCATATAGCGCCATAATAAAACTATAGCACTAAGTGCTATAGTTTGTCAATCCTTACATCTCTCGCTATAACGAGCCTGTTAGGGGAAGTTACCTCAAAAAAAGGGCGCTTACGCGCCCCCGCTATAATTTTTTTAGTTCTGGTTTAGTTCTGGAGCAGGGCTCCTTTAGTTCAAAACATAGATCCGTATAGCTACTTAGTCGATGTTTTACAAAGAATTGATCAGCATCCCATCATGGAGGTGCAGCTCCTCACCCCACGCCTTTGGAAGGATAA
>CAZFXN010000105.1:0-3926 GCA_964523015.1 uncultured Bdellovibrionales bacterium
AGCTAAGTGTGCCTTGTGGCGTTAAGGGAAGATATCTATCTATCAAAAATACCAATCTAGTAAAAATTTATAATCTCAAAGAGCCATACCCTGTGTTCATAGCAGCCAGAGCTGGTGAAAAATAACAAAAATACCGCATAGGATCACGCTCAGCTCTAGTTTGCGATGACCTCTAAACCTAACTCCAGCCTGGCTAGGCAAAAACTCAGACTTCTTGAGTACTTAGAAAATGTTGATTGATTTTCCTATCCTTTAGAAATTGTTGAATGTCGATCTTATTCTTTTTCAGTAGCGTAATGAGTTCTTCGCCATAAAATCCAATCGCTTGATTGATAAGCACGGCATTTCGCAGAGGATCCATCTTGGCCTTACTTAAAAGTGTGTATAGTAGCTTTACAGTGCCTTCATTCTCATTTACTTCAACAGCCCCAATCTGATCTAGGGCAAAAAGGACAGCTTTTGGGTGAAGATGTGTGCTAATCAGCCTTACAAGATCATGAAATTCACTATCGTTTCCCTTAACTGAGAGGACCCGAGGTCGACCAGAATTATTAAGGTACTGTTTGTCTCGTCGCCACTGTCCAATTACCCGATATAGATACTGAGTTGTTCCTTTTTGGAGGCCGTGCTCCCTATAATCCTTAATTGCAGTTCTTTGAATGCCCGACATGGCGCAGATTCGACTGTCCGTCGGGTTAATCCCTTTCTTTTTTAATTCATCTGAAGCGACATCGATATAACAGGATTTGGCTATATCGGTGAGGTCCCTTATGCCAATAGAGCTTCTAAGCGAGAATTTAATCGCTGGTCGTAAAAGGGCATATATACAGGAGCGGATTGTTTTATTTAATTGTTCGTCCATAACCTCTTTACTTGGTATTATACAGCACTTATCCCTAACTGCCTAAAAATACAAGTGTTTAAAGCAGTAGACTGGATCCCCCCAACCCTGCATCGATTATGCATTTCATACATATCGGCGTCAAAGGAGATTTTATTAAGGGTCTAGAACCTAAATATGCTAAAAATATGCTTATAGGGATCTTTTGCTAGGCACTTTAGTAACCAAGCAATTAAAGGATTAGTTTGCTCCCTACTCATTACTTTAAGTTACTTAAAGTAATATAAAGAATATAAAAATCATCTTTCTCCCCAATTTTATTGATCTTTAGAGAACCTAGAAGTTAGTTGATTTATATAATACTGTGTCTGAGTTTATGTAGTTATTGTAGGGATACTCATTCTATGGATGCTCAAAAAGTAAAGTTGTTTATGCAGTTAGGTGGACAGGAAGTTAAAAGTAAACTTTCTGAAGGTTCAGAGTTAACCCGGAAATTAGGAGCTCAGCTTTTACTCTCTGAGCTGCTTGAGTACATTATAAAAGGACTTGGGGTAACTCCAGTCATAAATGGAGTTGCTGTAACTGATCCAGAAAACGTTACATATAACGTAACCCAAGCTCCAGATAAGATAGAGATGATCGATGGTCTCTCTGACGTTGCATATACTATGTACTGGAATGCCAATGCATTTGGCATTCCTCTTGAAGAAGCATACGATCTTGTTTGTGATAACAATCTAGAAAAATTCGTAAAGATAGAGGATAGTGGATTTTCCCCTGGGATACTATCAAAAGATCGATGGCATTGTGGTGAGCAGATTGAGTGGCCAAAAGATGTTGTCAGTGTAGAGATCGTTGATGTGGATAATCAATTGTTCGCTGTAGGCAAAGATGCCCGTAATAAGATTCGCAAACCATCGAGTTATAAATCAGTGGATCTTTCTTGCTTCGTTTAATCTTAAGTGCATCTTTAGTAACACTACTAATTTTTTATAATACGACTGACCTGCTCTCCTTTGAACAGGGCATCTATAAAATTCAAGATTTTGCCTACCACTACCTGTTAGTAGAGAAATTTTGGAGATCGGATGTATTTAATATATATCAATTATCAAATCAGCTAACCGTACTTTCAGACTCTTTTGGCTCACAGATATACTCAGCAATGCCGGTAGGGATGACACCAACAGCTTTAGTTGTTTTTTTGCCACTTGTGTTAATTGCTGGTGCTGATTTGCACTTTGCCTACCAACTCTGGATTTCCTTTTCAGTTTGTTTACTCCTTCTTTCGTTATCAAGCTTATTTTCAAGACTGCCTCGTAAGTTAGATGAAACGATCATGATAATCGCTATGTTTTGCTCTTTGCCATTCATTAACGCCTGCTATCTTGGGCAAACATCGATTTTTGCTTTGGCAGCTCTATTGTATCTTCAAAGTCAGTTGGTTGAAAAAAATAACAAGCCAAACCCGCGATCTATATTTATAGCTGTGTTGATGTTAGTCGGTCTATCTATCAAGCCCCAATATTTGCTAATTGCTCTACCTGTCGTAATTACGCATGGATATTTAATTTCCATCATAATTTCATCTCTTACTATTTTTATTGCTTGGGGATTTTTATCATTATGGCTAACCCCTGTTTGGGTTTTCGACTATCTAAGTAATTTAACTTCATATGCTACAGGAATACTACCTAGCTCTTATGAATTTTGGAAAAACAGTGAAATTGCCACAGCTTCTAACTTATTTTTTGGTCAAGTTAATATAGAGATAGTGAATACAGCGGTATATTGCCTCTTTCTTATCCTATCTATTACCCTCGCTTTCAAAAGTCGGTATGGCAGAAAATCTCTCGAACAATTAGGACAGAGCTCTATAATAATAGGGTACGCGGGATATCTACTTTTTAGTCCCCATATCGGCATGTACGAGGAGATTCTTATTTTAGCACCAACTTTGTACGCTTTAAGATGGGTTAATCTTTCAGAGAGATGGAAGATTTCAATATTTTATATCAGCATAATACTTTTTCAGTATGTTGATATATTTGCCTGGCTGATGTTTTCATTAAAGGCTGTTTATTTTCTGTTTTTGTTAAGTAAGCTAGAGAAACAAGACATGCTTCTTCTTTTCACAGTAAGATCTTAATCTTAGAGGAGTTTTTATGGAACAACAGCATCTACGATTTCACTACTACTATATTATCTTGAGCGGATTATTAGTTTCTATATATCTTGTTTTCTTTTGGCAACAGCGCTGGATTTGGGATTTTTGGACTCATGCAGCAATAATTCGTGAATTAAGCGTGCGCCCTTTTTCTCCCGGAAACCCTTTCTTGGCATCTGCTGGAGTTGGGATACTTTACTGGCCCTATGGCGTTACTCTAGCGATGTTCTCTAAACTTTCTGGGCTTGATGCCCACCATATCCTGGCATTGATGGGCGCCGTAAATCTTTTACTTTTACTTTGCGTCTTCTATCGATTTAGTCTGGCATTCTGTCGCGATTCACGTTCCCCTTTCTGGGGGCTGATAATCGTGCTGTTTCTTTGGGGAGGAGACCCTTGGGGATATAGCGCATTTTATCATAGCGAAGTGATATTCTATTCATTGCCATACCCCTCAACCTTTGCTTTTGTGCTGGCACTTCATGCGATAACAATGCTTTTTGCAGGAGGTATTTCGCATAGTAATCATAAGATATTATACCTAGCACTTATCGCCATCTTTATTATCTTAATACATCCGATTACGTATCTCTTCTTTGCTGCTACCTGCGGCTCAGTAATACTTTTTCAAGATCGAAGGGTCCCTTATAGAGTTTCTGCCCTGGTCATGTTTTCTGTTCTTACCCCATCTTTACTTATTGCAGTTGTTTGGCCATTCATGCCCCTTAGTGAGTTGCTTTTTTCAAACACGCTAGTCGGAGATCCTTCTGCCCAATATGTATACCAGGGAGTTTTCTATCGGACTTATCCTGTTGTTATTTTAGGCCTGCCCTTTGTAGTATTCAGGTTACGTAACAATCTGCGTGTGATCTTCCCCCGAATTGGTGGACACATATTTAGTGAATGAAGATGTGTATA
>CAZFXN010000106.1:0-3859 GCA_964523015.1 uncultured Bdellovibrionales bacterium
CTGTTGCAGTTGGCGAATTCTTTGGGTGCAAATTAAGTACATGGGAGGGGTTTTGGGCAATGCGCAAAACTTCCTCAGGTTGGGCTCAAGTCGATCTGCCCGCAGCACAGAGATATCAAGTTCCATCTCATCTTGCAGATTCATTACTTAAAATTACTGGCGCGATGATTGAACATATGAGAGTTCGTAATTTTATCTCGTAACTTGGGCTGAAAAACCTTGTAGTAAACTACTATTAACTTTTATTTAATATCACAGCTCCCATCCTGACACTTAGCCCCCATCATCCGCCCAATTGCCTTTCTATTCCGCGCGAAAACTATGTAGCAAGCATCAGCAATGTTTTTTAAAATCGGCCATCCAGTTGGAGCCAAAATCCAACCCAATCCGATCTCTTTATAGGCTCGTCGAAACACTTCAACTCCCTTAACGATAGTACCGTCAGGAAGCATGCCATGAATTAAGCGATTTGGATCGGTTGAAATTCCGTACTTAATAGGATCGAATTCGGGGCTAGTAGTATCCTCAAAGGCTAAGGTTCCGGCCTTATTTTTAGATTTTAAAAATCTAACCTCTCGGCTACACATTGGGCATGCCCCATCATAAAACATCTTAAAATTCCAAGCTTTCATGATTTAATCGTACCATTATTTAGCAAATATCTTTAGCAAATACTGATACTTTTTAGGATCATACGCTTTGGGGACATCAAAATCGTACGGTGGAGGACGATTTTCTCTTTCCAGCCCCCTTGCATTTAAGTTAAAGGTATTTTATATACGGACTTTCCGCTTGATCTTGGAATTATTAGTTTCAAATCAATGTGGAACTTCTAGTAGTTCTTTCTTTTCATAATCTAGAGTAGTCAGCAAAAAAATTTGCTTCTCTTTAAGAGAACGTCCTTTGCCATGTTGTATCTGCAATGTTGTATTAGCAATGTTGTATTAGCAATGTTGTATTAGCAATTCTGTTATGAGAAGCAGAAAAGAGTAAAGGATTTCTTAGATGTTTTATGGAGTGATTACTTTAATGGATTAATCTAATGATTGAATCATTAAAGTTGGATCATTAAAAATAGTTGAGTCTACGAGAATGATATCTCACTACTGAAACCAAGTAGACCGTTTTTGAAGCACTTAAAATTTACAGACACTTTTAGGTCCTAAATTTTAAGCCTTGAAAAACGGTCTGCCGGGAGGAGGTAAAAGTCGAGAGCGTTACAGAGATAGCCTTTTCTAGCTCCGTGCCCTCGTTAAGAGGATCAAGCACCGAGATTACGAAAGACACTCTGCCACACTTAGCCTCGACCAGGACTCAGCCTACTTCGATCCCCGTTTGCCAGACCCCTTGACCGTTAGGGTAATGGCAGTCTCGTTTGGAGGAACCCCAAGAAGAACACATGATGAACTTCGCCTTCAAGCAACATGTGGAACCGAGGGCCCGTTCGGGTACCTGAATGGGAGGGATGGTGTACCAAAGTGGGATAACGCTGTAGGATAAGTACTGGGTCAAACCAGCCACCTACACCGCCCTGCTGAATGGTTACCTACCCCTCTGTCCTTCGGTGTTCACTCCTTCCCCGGCAACGTAGAGACAACTGCTAGCGCCCTGGCGTGTTACATCCCGTAAGTCTCAACAGGGGGCACCGTACCCTTGGTTTCTGAGCAGAGGATCTGTCACACGCGGGTCAATTGAAGCAGGACTGACGTCTCGTCTACGTTCGCCGGGGGAGAAGTGATTTTCTTTAAAAAATCCCTCCGCCGATTTTCATCCTCCAATGTTCATCGAAGCGTTCATCGAAGCGACTTTCTACAGTCAACTTCATAAAAGGTTAGTAACTCTTTTCTGCTTCGAAACGTTTTCTAATCTAGCTTTCTAGTCTAGTAGCTTAAAGATCTCCTAAATCACCTTCAGTCTGAATCTTCTCATCCTCATAAGGAGCAGTTTTGCGACGGTAGAATTCCTGAGCAATGCAATTTAATACCCCTACAACCTCATTATGCTGACTATAACGCATCCTTTTGCCGTAAACTTTTTCAATTAAGAGGCTCACTATGTAATTAAAATGACCTGGCCGTTCATTTGGGTCTGTCGGGATAAGCTCAGCTAATTCGCTCAATATGGCCTGGTATTGCTGTCTAGATTCACGCTTTATATATGGCATAAACCGTCCGATATTAAGATTAAGAAAAATTTGTACATTTGGCGACTTACCTAAAGATGTTATAGAGTTGGGCAAAAAATTACAAACACTAAAAATAAACGGACAAAATGAAACTCGATAAGCTTTCAGTAGATCGCAAAGCCCTCTTAGTTAATCTTGATAGCTACGTATTTGGGACGTTCGCTGAGATCGGTGCTGGCCAAGAGGTTGCCAGACAGTTTTTTAGAGTAGGTGGAGCAGCGGGGACTATTGCAAAAACAATGTCGGCCTATGACATGACCTTTAGTGATGAAATCTACGGCAAAGTTGGTCGTTATGTTTCTAGGGATCGACTTATTAGCATGTTGAATCATGAGTACACCTTGCTGCTTGAAAGACTTTCAACTAAGCGTGGCGAAGACACTACATTTTTTGTATTCGCTGACACCGTTGCCGCCAAAGGCTTTAAGGGAGGTGGCGAATACCATGGTTGGTTAGGAATAAGATTTCAAAAAGAACCAAAAGGTCCGGCTAACGATATCTATCTACATGTCCGAATGACAGATAAAGAAAACGTCCTTCAGCAACAAGCTCTCGGGATAATCGGAGTAAACTTGATCCACGGAGCATTTTACTACCGAGATGATCCAGAGAAATTTATTGCAGGCTTATTAGATGATCTTACTCCTGCTCGTATCGAAGTAGATATGATTGAATTCTCTGGGCCAGAGATGGTAGGGATTGATAATCGCCTTATGAGCCTTAAGCTTTTGCAGCATAACCTTACTAATGCGATTATGTTTGCACCAAATTGCAAGATTCTACAGCCTTCTGAAGTTCTATATAAAAAACCGGTATTAGTTGAGCGTGGAAGTTTTCGACCTGTAACACACATCAACATCGACATGATGAATGGGGCTAGAGCTCAGTTTGTACAGGAGGCCTCCATTCAAGGTCTTGAGCCAATAGTTCTTTTTGAAATTACGCTTAAAAATCTCCTTGCTTCAGGAGCAATCGACGATCTAGATTTCCTTGCTCGAGCAGATACCTTATCTGCTCTTGGTCATAACGTTTTAATTTCAAACTATTCAGAGTACTACCGGCTAACGGCATACTTTAGAAGGTATACAAAAGAGATGATCGGCATGGTTATGGGTATCAATACCCTGCTTCAGATCTTTAATGAGGATTACTATATAGATCTTGAAGGTGGCATATTAGAAGCCCTTGGTCGTCTCTTTGCTCAAAGAGTAAAATTATATGTTTATCCGATGACACAGAATGCATATCTTAAATATGTAGAAACTACCGATCTAAATTTAGCTGAAGCACAGATGTCCGACCTTCCAGAGCTTGTAACTGCTCAGGAAGTCCGTGTACTTCCTCATCTTAAGCACCTATACGCTCATCTCTTAAGTACTAAATCTATCGAGCCAACGGAGCAATTTACTGATGAATTTTTAAAAATATTCTCCCGTGATATATATTCAAAGATCGGTGCCGGAGATAAATCTTGGGAAGATGCAGTGCCTCAGGCTGCTGCCCAGATTATTAAGGAACGATCTATCTTTGGGTATAAGGGGTAGGTTCTCTTTCGCCAAGAGCAAAAAATTCTAGATCTCTTTCTTGGGTACTAGTTTATATCTAGCTGAATTTACTATACTAATTTTTCTATCGAATTTTAATTCTAAAAGATAGATATTAACTTATTAAAAA
>CAZFXN010000107.1:0-3778 GCA_964523015.1 uncultured Bdellovibrionales bacterium
GGTTAGTGCCTCTGCATTTTGAACTACAGGGTTATTGATCGCCAAAAAACAGATAGCGAAAAGTTGGAGGAAAAGTTGGATGCGAAGGGATAGCAGTCTTACTCTCATACTCACCTATAGTTTAGTTTGGAAAATAAGGATGAGACTATACTTTTTACTTTATGAAGGTCAACCAAGAGTAGTTAAAAACTAAGGGAAACTCTGCATCTGTAATCTTAGGCCTAGATTAGCTAAGATTATGAAGCAGTAGAGGCTTCAGCAGCTAGAGCTGCCTTTTTTTGAGTCTCAATGATGCGAGCCGCTAGCTTCTTTTCAAAAACAATTAGGGCAGCCGGATAATCACTGGTAATCTTATATTTTGAGGTTCCCCCGTAGGATTTGTTGATTGTTAGAAAGATCTCTCGATTTTGAGAATACTCGGCACTTGATCCATCAATATTTTTGCCATGAACTTCAACTCGTTTATCAGTGATTGATACAAATTCTAGGACTCCGCCCCCTCTTTTTTCGCTAAATGCGACAACTGCATCTGTCAGAAGCCCGATCCAAGCAGTTGCCTCTTTAGTGCTATGTTCAATTGAGCTAATCGCATCAGATAATTCTTCAGACTCATTAGTAATATCAGTAACCTTCCCTCGAAATAGGATGTCAAGATCTAATCCCCTGGCACTACCTGCATATGCAAATCGGCGGGCAACAGATCTAGCAGCTAGATACTCAAGGAGGATTTTTGGTTTTAAGCCGCGCCATGCTCTATGAGCGGCACTTTGAAATAAAAGCGGGGAAGCTAAAACACTGATCCATACTAGCCATTTGATTTTAAGGGCAATAGCTAGAGTAAAAGCTACGCCGATGAACATGATACAGGTGTAGACTGCTGAGGTTTGAGCTTTAGCTAAGAGGCCAAGCTTCTCCTCAGGGGGGACCATCTTCCAGATCTCATTTTCATTGAGGTTTGTCATATCACTAATACAATTTTCAAAACCGGGATCTGAGCCTATGAGTACTTAGAATCGGCACAATTTACCCAGTACTAAGCTTTATTGGGCAGATCCTGCAATCATATAGTCAAATCATATTAATAGGTTAATCAGAGTTCATCCTCATAATTTCCCTAGTTCAATGATTCTTTGCATGAAGTGGGCCAAGGAATGGAAAGCAAAAAGAACCTGGTACCTTTAAAAAGAGTAAAAAGAATCGGGTGGTTTTTTGTAGGAAACTTTTGGAGAAGAAAAGAGAAAGATAGGTGCAGAGTATATAGGGCAGTGTAGGTAAGCCAGTGAGTCTAGAATCTGTAGGTGGAGAGTTCATAAATGTTAGCTAGAGTTAAAACCAGCACCCTCTTTGGGGTAGAGGCAATTCCAATTGAAGTAGAGGTTGAGGTTAGGGGAGGCACTCCTAAATTTACTATCATCGGTCTTGGCGATGGCGCAATCCGTGAAGCAAAAGATCGAGTGACCTCGGCGATTCGTGCTTCTGGATTTAAGATGCCTGGAGGGCCAATCCTGGTTAACCTTGCTCCTGCAGAAGTTAGAAAAGAAGGATCCTCATTTGATATCTCAATTGCTCTAGGAATCCTTGCTGCTTCTTGCCAACTGGATCCCTCTTTAATTGAGAAAGTCTCTGTGCATGGTGAGCTCTCTTTAGATGGCTCAATTAAAGGAGTGCGTGGTATTTTACCAATGGCACTTTCAGCAAAAACTCTCGGAACAAATAAGATCTGTGTCCCAGCATCAAATGTAGCAGAGGCCTCTCTTATCTCGGGATTAGAGATTATTGGAAGCTCCTCACTAATTGAGCTTTTTGCCATCTTAAATGGAGATCTAGCTCCAACTATCATGGAGGAAGATGATAAAGAGATAACTTCAAAGCAGTTTGGTCTGTTTTCTGAAGTTTGGGGTCAGGAGCGAGCAAAGCGATCTTTAATGATCGCTGCGGCAGGTGGGCACAATGCTTTGATGATCGGCCCTCCAGGATGTGGAAAAAGCATGTTGGCTCAAGCATTTCAATCTATCTTGCCTCCTTTGAATGATGATGAGCTTCTTCAAGTTATTAAGATTCATAGTGCTGCCGGATTACCAGTACAAGGCTCTATTAAAAGAGAGAGGCCGTATCGAGCTCCTCATCATGTTATCTCTGACGTTGGTCTAGTAGGAGGTGGATCAATTCCTAGGCCAGGGGAGATTAGCTTAGCCCATCGAGGAGTACTTTTTTTAGATGAGTTTCCTGAATACAGAAGATCTGCTCTCGAGGCATTAAGAGCTCCACTTGAAAATGGAAAGGTTAGAATAGTTAGAGCCAGCGGTAGTGTAGAATTCCCAGCCCAATTTCAACTTATTGCTGCAATGAATCCATGTCCATGTGGACGCTTAGGTGTTAGTGGCGTTAACTGTCTCTGCTCTATGACAGCAATTCAGCAGTATTTAAAGAAATTATCTCAGCCAATTTTAGATAGAATAGATCTTCATGTTGAGCTCGACCCTGTTCCACTCTCGGTCATGTTAAACCCTGATAACTTAAACGATAAAGATCTGAGGGTTCAGGATCAATTGATTATAGATAGTGTATCTAAAGCTAGAGAAATTCAATTTAAAAGACAGGGAAGATTGAATTCTGAGTTAACAGGTAAAGAGATCTCTACAATGGTTCCAATCTCCAATAGCCAAGAAAAGTTACTCAGTAAAGCGGCCCAAAAGATCGGATTAAGTGCCAGAAGTTATGTCAGGATATTAAAAGTGGCTAGGACAATAGCTGATTTTAAGGAGCAGGAGACTGTACTACTTGAGGATTTAGCTGAAGCGATAGGATATAGAGCCTTAGAGAGATTAAATCAATACTGTACACAATAAACAAAAGACAGATGTCAGATCTCGTTACTGGATATAACTCTGTGAGCCCTCATTCCCAGTTCCTTTAATTCTAAGACGGAGCTCAACATCTTTGACCTGTTCATCTCCAGTAAAATTAACAAAACGCTCTCTGATAACCACTTTTTGGTTATCAATTTCCACAATTGTGCCATTGTTACGGCCGATCTTTGTCCCAACTTTAACAGGGAATCCCTTTCCAGAAGCATTCTCTACAATTGCACGAGGCTCACCGAAACCAGCCAGAACTGCTGTCAATTTTAACTGCCCTAAATCATATCTTTCTAGTGGAGTTTTCGAAGCATCATCTTCAATCTTCGCTGTCATTCCATACTGCATGAAAGGATCTCGTTTACCTGCAGGATCGTATTTATACTTTTGCCGCTCTGCCTCCATCTTATCAATCTCAGCAAGAACGTTTTTTGCTTCATTCTTTGATTCTTCATCAGAGAGAGTTCGAGAAGGAGGAATTCTTGATGAAGCAATCTCAGCCCTTTTCTGAGCAAGATGAACCTCTATATCAGAATCTCCCGGGACGAAGAGAAAAAAATACGAGACCTGGACAAAGAGAATTAGTGAAAAAAGAATTACACTTCTCTCAAGCCACGATGTCTTTTTTAGATCAGCAACTGCTTCTTTGATCTTTTCATTTAACGATAATTTTGGACCAGCTCGTCTCGGTGATGTGTTAGCCATTAACTATCTATCCTATAAGCGAGCGCGTTCTCCTTGTTCATAAGTCCCTGTTCATAAGAAGGAAGCGCTAAGTATATGTCACGGAATTTAAACTAACTTTAGAAGGAGATTCGGACAAGGGTAAGCCTAAAAAAAGTGGTCCAGAAAAAGTGGTCGGGGTGAGAGGATTTGAACCTCCGACTTCTAGTTCCCAAAACTAGCGCTCTAGCCAGGCT
>CAZFXN010000108.1:0-3753 GCA_964523015.1 uncultured Bdellovibrionales bacterium
GCTACTGCTAGACTGGCCATTCTTGAGGCTTTGATGTCTGCGGGCCTACCTGAGGCGCTTGCGGTGCTGAAGAGAGGTGAGAATTCTAATCAGACGGAGACACTGTCGCCATATTAACAAACGCCCTCGCTTTTACATGCAGCTATTTTATCAATGCCTGATACCGTTCATCATCAATGAGATTTAAGTACCATTTCGCCTCCATGCGGTTTGTAAATGGTGCGTAGTTTGGAATCTGTGCAATACCTTCTTTTATTAAGGCAAGGGCCGAATCTTTATAGAGCGTTGCTTTATCAGACTCTCCTAAAAGATCCGCTTGGTGACTTAAAAATGCGTAGATAGCCGCCATCTCAGGCAGGTAAAGAGGGGTCAAAGTTGCATCCTTTCTTACCTCTTCGATGGTTAAGCTTAATTTTTCTTCACTGAATCTATGCCCGCCATCCTCAGTGTCGATGCAGGCACGTAATATTATCGCTTTATTATTTTTAGGCTCGAGGGTAAGTACATTCTCTAGGCAGTTTATGGAAAGTTCTTTTTTGCTCCCAACGATAGCGCTTTCGCCGTAGGCAAGCCAAATATTGGCTGGGATTTGTATACCCTGCATTTCGCAAAGTTCGACTGTTCTTTTACCTGCTTTATTGGCTAAAAGATGTGCCACCGCAGTAACTCTTTCATGCACTGGGTGTCTCCGCTCAAGTAGCCAGGCCTCGTGTAGTGCTAAAAGTAATTGACCGTGTAGGTAGGGATTGTCAGGATCTAAGTTTTTAGCATCTTGGAAGGCTTCAATAGCACGGCTGTACTGAAGTCGTTTGGGGCGGTCTTCTGTTTCTTCCCTAGCCCGTCTTTGTAAAGCACGACCGTAATATACCTGTGCTAACAGGTTATCAGGATCTCGACCAAGTGTATCATGAAGGAGCCCCTCGGATCCTGTTGAAATTGCGGCTCCATCCTTACTGTTTTCCATGATACTAGTTAAAGCAGAGAGGAGAGAGGTGATTGACCTTCGATCTTTTGTAGCATTATTACGAATGTAACTTTCTTGAAGATTTCTCTCATCATTACGAGCGGAAAAAATGGTGGCTTTTAACTTCTCACAGATTGGTATCCAATCATGTGTTGAGTCATTGACTCCTTCACAGGCTTGGCCAAGTTTATCAAAGAGCGTAGCAAATTCAAAAAATCCGTCATGCCTTGGGTCAGTTAATGGAGCTGTGCCATCAAATATATCTAAATTCTCTTGTAAAATCTCAATAAACAACGCCTCAATCAACTTATCCCCAACCACCAACCGCTGCTCATGAGTGAGAGTAGATTTATCGAGATCTCGACGGAGTTTTTCAATTCCAGCTTCAGTTAATCCGTCAGGTAAATACGGCTCAATTGCTTTTTTAAGAGCAGGAATATCAAATGATATAGGGGAGGTGATGTCAAAGGTGTTAATCTGTCTTGATGCGATCTCTTTAAAATCTGTTTCCAGCTTTTGAAATTTAAGTAAGTCATCTCTATATTCAGTAAACTGAAAACTCTCATCGGCTAGTGTCGACTCTTTGCTTAGCTGATCAATAAAATCTTTAGATAATAACGCAGCAGCCTCGTCAAGATTTCCTTTTGCTATGGCAGCTCTTGCACTAGAGAGTTTTTCATTGGCAGTTTCACCGAGCTGCCCTAAGGCAACTACGGCAGCGGCGTCTTCACGCTGTGTCTCTTCGTGACGTGCGTTAAGAGCGAGACCGCCCCAAAGGGCCATACCACCCGCTGCGGTAACAGCGATCTTTTTCCATTCTCTCTCTACAGATATTCTCGCTACATACGCTGCTGGTGCTACGAATGAAACAGTAGAGAGCCGTTCCCTTTCCGCCATTACTGGACGTTTTTCAAGAAAGTTTTTTAGATCCGCACCCAGTGCAGCAGCACTTTCGTACCGATCGTTAGGATCTACTCTGAGAGCTTTCATGATAATGGATTCGAGCTCTCTAGGGATATTTTGGTTAATCTTAGTTGGGGCAATTATAAATTCCCGTTGTTCTAAATGAGCAGTGCTAAGGGCTGATAATCTCGCATCCTCATCACCATATTGGCCAAGAGGTGGTTGGTTACATACTGCACGGTAAAGAGTAGCACCAAGTGCCCAGATATCAGTAGCTACGCTGATTTCCGCTCCGCGTGCTTGCTCAGGACTCATGTAGTCAACTGTGCCAAGGACTGCACCGATGCGGGTTAATCCTGCAGTATCTAAACTTTTCCCGGTATCATCCCCCTTAAGAATAGATTCCGGATCTCGCCCGGCTTTAAACAATCCCCAATCAAGCACCTGGATGGCACCTTTTGAATCGTTAGGAACCATCAGATTTTCAGGCTTTATGTCGCGATGAACTACCCCTTTTGAGTGGGCGTATTCGACCGCAAGCGAAGCATTACAAAGATGAGTTAAAACTTTACCAAAATCACCAGCCCTCCAGTTTGGGGGTGTATTGGAGGATGCTCTATGAAGATCTGGCAATAATTTATCAAATGTTTGCCCATCAATATATTTCATTATGTAGTAGGGCAGGTTTCCTTCAGAAAGTGTGCCTGAGCTATATATTGGAGGAATGTTTGGATGATCAAAGGCGGCGGTTTTTTCGGCCTCGGCCCTAAATCTTTCACCAAGTTCTCCGTCAGCAGCAACCTTGCCAATTTTTAAAGCCACGGTGCGATTTAATTTTGTATCAACGCACTTTAATACCCACCCCATGCCACCTTCAGTTACTTGGGTAAGATTATCAAGATGAAGTGAAGCTTTGTTTTTTTCAAATAGTGGAAATTGACCCTGTTGAGAGGTACCTGTTGATATTAAAGTGGGACGCAGAAGTTCAAGTAGGGCAGAGTTCTTTTCCCCAGCCAAACTTCCTACGATATGAGAAAGGGTAGGAACGCGAGAAAAGTCAGGCATTAAGGATGATGAGCCGGTACGCGAAAAAAGAACTTTTGGAGGTTCTTTAGGTGCCCCCAATAGTCGGTGATACTCTATCGGATCAAGCGGATTAGGATCGATAAGGGTATGGATTTCAATTCCTTTACCTGTTCGGTGATAAAAGCAGGTTTGGGGATCGGGTAGCGTATTAAATTCTTTAACCTTTACGTCACCTACGTAGGCGCCCATGTTGGGAACCATCAGGTAGTCTCCGGCTTGTAAGTTTTTAGATAGTAGTGGCTCGCCTAATACATCAGAAGAATCACAGCTTTGACCAAAAGGAATAGCTTTGAGCTGTTTGGCAGAAAGTGGATCTAATGATTCAGTTAATCTTAAGGGAAAGAAATCAAAGACTTTTAACTTAAGTAAATTAGGGCCGACGCGCTCCCCCTCATGCCACCTTCCAAGAAAATGGTGGTAAATGCTATCATCAACCTCGACAATAAGATTGTTTCCAAGCTCAACTTTCCCTCCTGGAGCAAAGCTCTCAGACCTTAGATCGACACGTGTGACTCTTAGAAATACAGTTCCGCTATCGGCGACCATGAATCGTCCAGGCTCATTTATGAGCTCGACATCTGGGTTTTGCTCCTTAAATCTTCTGATAAGGTCGCCAAATTTAGCAATATATTCATCTTGAGTTGTTCCGTTTTTCTTAGGCTCCTCCTTGTCAGGTAGTCCTCCACCAAGATCCATGATTGATAGATTGAACCCTTCTTTAGCTAGAGTTGTTCTAACGTCATCGAGAATGTTAAGGGTGGCTGCGACTTTTTTAAGGTCTGTATTGTTCGTTCCTATAT
>CAZFXN010000109.1:0-955 GCA_964523015.1 uncultured Bdellovibrionales bacterium
ATTATATCGGCGTGCCAATTGAGGGACCGTTTAAGCCTGAGATGTATAGGTATTAGAAATTAGGTTAACCCCGGGTGATTTCTGTACAGTTATTTTGAAACTAACTGTCAGAAATCACTGGGGTCATGAACAACGACATTCAAGCTTAGGACACTTAATATTTGAACCTAGTTGCGACTGATCTATTGATTGATATTGATTTTTAGATTTTCCTGATCAATTCGAATGTAATCTATACCAAATCCGTATCTAGGTTCTGATTTCTGATTCCTACCAGTAATTGTAACAATCAACTTATACCGCCCTTTTGGAAATGCTCCTTGGGCAAGTTCTATCTCCTCACCAACTGCCGGTTTATCAGAATAAAGATCTACCTCTCTGGCTTTTCCTGGTAATCCAATTGCAGAAAAAATCACCGATCCAAAATCATAACTTGTTGTTGGTTTTAGCAAGATCTTGCCGACATAGCTCTTAGGTATATCAAAATTAAATGTGACCTTATCCCCTGCCTCATTATCAATTGATAAGATATGTCCGCCCTGACTCCAGTCCTCCCCAATTGGCTGAGTAAAAACTGCACCCTTTCCAGAATTACTTGATACCTGAAGCAACTCCCCCTCAACCTTTAGTTCCTCACCTCCATTAAAAACATCTGCTGTTCTCTTAACTAATTCAAAGATGTAGGTATTGCCATCATCAATTAAAGGTAATTTTACTATGTTATACTCAGGAAATGTTTCTATAATGTTTTTTGCAGAAAGCCCAGCAGCATACTCTGGATAAGCCATGGTTTTTGGAGCAAGTAGTGCATAAAGATGGTTTAACATTACTCGCTCAGGATAAAAAAGAGAGGAAACAAATACCCGCTTCCCTGAATCCAACAATCTCTTTGCGTGAAAAGCCATCTGCGCTGCTCTTTTTTCATCAAATTCGGGAGTAAACATTAGGTATATAG
>CAZFXN010000109.1:965-3494 GCA_964523015.1 uncultured Bdellovibrionales bacterium
GTATATAGAGACATCAGATCTTTGTCCGAGGACTTTTTGATAATAAAGAGAGAATGGATAGTGGCCCTTTCCATCATCATCAAACAGAACTGCCCCTGCAGGAAGTTTTTCAAACAGATCATCTGCAATTCTTTTTACTCGATCGTAAGATCTTTTATTTGGATTTGAAAAGTACTCTGCTCCATCCCAATAGTTAGACATATTGTGAAATGGCAAAAAATAATCATTCCAAAAAGAACCAGGTGTCTTTGCATAACTAGGAACTACTGAATAAAGATATGGACCTATTAAGATACTCAATACCGTGATCTTTGTGATCACTCTAAATCTTTTACTATCAAGCCCAGCGGCCAATCCAACGATCCCCAATACTCCAAACATTATCCAAACAGGCATACCAAATGCGTACATATCCCAGATAATATAATTAGCTGACCAAGTAATCTGCGCTATGATTCCAAAAACAAAGAATACTTTCCAACTAGAAAACCCTTTAAGCAGTTTTAGTGCCCATATACCTATAAATCCAAAAACAAAGATGACTGACGGATAATTAAGGAACAGAAGAAAGAGATAATTAAGTCTCCAGTTTAAGATAGAACCCTGAGACATATCCTCAGGAAACATCGCCTTTTTAAAGTGTCCTCCAGTTGTATTATCTACCAGTAACTTAAATGCATTCCAAAGCTCATCATAACTAAACTGAGAAACTTTCAGAACTTGCTGATTAAGCTCTTTTAAGAATAGAAAAATATAAATTTGGAATCCGGCCAAGAAAAAGAAGGAGAAAAATAGTATTGGAGTAAATCTAAAAAGTTCCCTTCTCCGTTTTGAAAAGACAAAGAGTCCAAAAAAAGCAAAGATAAAGAGTCCCATCAGTGCATGATTTAAAACTCCCAGCCCCCAAATAAATGCCGAGACGTAAAGATATTTTATATCGTTTGAAATTTCATACCGTGCAACAAGATATAAAATAATCGCAATGATTGCTGCATTTAGTGTGTATACCTCTAACATCGTTGAGTGCCACCACAGCGAATGTGAAAACATAATCGCGATGCCTCCAACTACTGAGGCTAGTAAATTGTTGGTTAGCAACAAACCCGTCCTAAAGAGGAAATAAACGGCACATGCTCCAAAAACTCCACAAAGTAAATTTAACTTGTAATGCAACTCTCCCCAGGGGAAGATCCAGGCCCAGATTTTGCCAACAATAAAAAACAAATTATGCGTATTAACCCAGGTATTAGTATCTAGGATATGAACCCGGCCAGCGATCATCGGTGAATCAATCCAACCGGGATACGGACATGCGGTATACCAATAAAAACAGAGAGGGACGATCCAAAAAAACCGTACCAGTAATTTTGTAATATATGAGGAAGAGAGATCCTTGTTCATGTTAAAAAAGATATGTGAATTTTATATTAAAGATTGTAAATCAAAAGATAACAAAAGATAACAAATAGTGCTGTTATGAACAGGGTAATAAGTCTAGAATAGTATAAAAAGTACCTATGAAGACCATGCGTAACATATTTGCCATCCTTGCAACCGTGGCACTCTTTTATTTTAACGTTGATGCCCTCTCCTCAACCCTTGGACTACGGTTTAAACCGATTATAGATGGATCTCCTGGTCATCTCCCGAATCACTGGACGTTTAGTAATCTATTTAAGGTTTTTGATGTTTTTGATCGCTGGAGCACCACTAATTACGGTTTTCGTGCTTACGGTTCATTTAAACACTATGATACGATGCCTATCTTACCAACTGAGAATATGGTCGATCTAAACGTTTATGATTACTTTCCTCAGATTCTAGGTGAAGCAAATAGAAAAATCTGGCTTCAGCCATACCGACGAGATTACAGAAAATTAACCGCGGTTTATCCACGACTAGCCACAATGGTCCAACGCCTTTACAATGAAAAACATCCTGAGAAACCAGTAATCCAAACTTTTATATACAGATATGAATGGCCGAAAAGCCCACTTGGGCACTACCAAGAAATTGGCCGAGCCACTATTTATACTGAGGGTCATAACTAAGTATGAAATCAGCTTTAAAAGCACTCCATGATTTTTTTCTACCTGAGGGAAGCCCCAAGAGACTTGGTATCTTTAGAATCTTATTTGGACTTTACTTATGCTGGAGGTGGTTTAGCATATTTCCACATGTAAGACTCTTCTTTTCGGTCGAAGGGATCTACCTTCCGCTTTATGATTATCCGACCGGCTCAATTCAATCACTGCAAGATTTATTTGGTTGGCTTTCTACTCCTGCTTCGTTATCCCAGGCGTATTTATATTACCTAATTACTGCGCTAGCTTTAGTTTTATTTACGGTAGGTTATTTTGCACGGTTTGCAATTGCCGTTTTTGCTATATTTTGGTTTTACTACTACTTAATTTATTACCATACGCCTAACTGCACATTCGATCGAATAATATTCATCTTCTCTATAATATTAATCTTTAGTCCGTGTGATAAAGCTTACTCAATAAGTACCTGGATAAAAAAATTTTT
>CAZFXN010000109.1:3504-3725 GCA_964523015.1 uncultured Bdellovibrionales bacterium
CTCAGTACCTAAATCAGTCCCCCTTTGGACACAAAGACTTCTAACTTTTCAAATAGCCTGGATGTACTTTGGTAGCGGTCTCTATAAAGCTCTTTCAGCTAACTGGAATGGTGGTGAGATAATCCAAACTGCCCTAATGGGAGATTGGTCAACGCCTTTTTCCTTTTATATCGCTCAACAAAATATCCCTCTAGGTGCATATGATATCTTAGTTTTAATGG
>CAZFXN010000110.1:0-3121 GCA_964523015.1 uncultured Bdellovibrionales bacterium
ACTCCTAGTTACAAAAAGGACCGCTTTCATCCTTCAATTGATGGTGCGCTGAGCGATCCAAATTGCAGTCTTAGTGATCATTTGCGAGTCGGGTATTGGGATGATGCTGGGCAGTTAAAGAAAGTTGAGGTCATGCTTAATGGCACTCAAGTTGCTCTTTATACAAACGTGCCAAATGGCTCAAAATCAATTGATATCTCATCGTTTGGACTCAATAGCTCTGACACTTTAAGTGTGAAAGCTACCGATCCTGCAGACAATACTCAGAGTTACGAAAAATCAATTCAGGATATAGTGCTTTAGTGTATGGCTCGTAATGGGTATGTGCCACCACCACCTACGCCTATCCCTACACCAACATCAACGCCTTCTCCGTCACCAAGCCCTTCACCAACGCCAAAATCTGGGGGAACGCAACTTTTATTAACAGTTAACGAATCAGAACCAATGCTCGGAAAACGTCTAAGGTTTACTCTAAATAGTAATTTACCTAGTGGAGACTTTGTGATTATTGGGTCAATGACAAGTGGACGTAGTCGAAGTTACATTCCGACACCATGGAATATTACAGTTCCAAATTTTGTCTCTGATTTTGTTACTGATAGAACCCTTAAAATCTTTAAGGGTAAGCTTCAAAATTCAAACGTGATTCAGATTACTCCTCCTAGCGGAGCATCTGCCAAATGGTTACTTGGTAGTACTTTTAGGTTTGTAGCTTTGGTCCAGGGTCCTGAAGGAACTATCATTTCCAATCCTATTGCCTTACAATTCCAGCCAGGTGGTAAGAAAAATGGTAGCAAGGGAGGAAATCTAAAGAGCACTAAGATAAAATTAAAAAAATCGCATAAGCGTGGACGTGCCTTCACTAAAGCCGCCAGAAAATTAATTCGCCAAGCAATTAAAGCTAATAAAATCTTAGCTGAACAATAGGAAATCCTAAGCTGAGTTTACTATCGCATCGATTCAATATTTAATTTCAGCACAACTCGATCAGATTCTACTCCACCTGTTTCAACCGGATACCGTCCGAGCTCTTCAAAGCCATTTCGTTTAAATATACGGATCATATTCTCATTATCGACCCTGGTACGGGTCAGAATTTCTGAAAACCCTTGATCCTTTGCTGCTACAATTAGTCCCTTAAGTACATTAGTACAGATTCCCTGACCACGTGCTTCACCCTTTGTACAGAGCTCTGCAACATAATAGGTACCTGGAACCTTTGAGGTTGATACTAGACCTCTATCGATCAGCTCCTGACAACCATCATAGTTATTAATCTGAATTCCAATTCCAAAACCTAACGGTACAGCACTTTTGGAATAGCCGATAACAAAGTCACCTTTAGTATTAAGATATTTTCTAAGTGTTAGTGACGTAGATTCAACTGTCCAAACCTCAAACCAAGGTGCTCCATTAAATGATTCTGCATAAATCGGAGCAAGTTCAGCTATCTCACTTCCTGGATCCTTAGGGCTTATAAAGGAACAACCTGTTTCCTTAACAAAATAAAGATATGACCAGGGTTGGTTAGGGAATGATTGATTAGGACACGATTGATTTGCGGACAAGGGATCTGATCCCAAAAATTCGGGTTGCATAAAATAAATCTCAAAAATTAAGTTTTAGTAGTTAGGCTAGGGGAGTCGATTTTTTAGTCGATGGAAGATGAGGCGATAACCCTCTATCGATTCCTCAATATCTTTTATAGAGATACATTCTTTATCTGTGTGAGCGACCAATATACTACCAGGTCCATAAAGGACGCACTCAACACCTAGGGGCATAAAGTTTGGAATATCTGTGCAGAAAGAAGCTATCCCAGTTTTTAGATCTTGAAATTCTAATAGATTTACAGGCGGGACATTGTAACTAATTTTTACCTGGTTGGCTTCACTAAGATATTGACGAACTGTTTCAAGAAGTATTTCATTATCAGTAACTGTACGAAACAAGATGTTCATTGAAGATGATGGAGAGATTACATTCTGTGCCGTGCCTCCCTTAATTAATCCAATGTTCATGGTTGTTTCACCAAAGACAGGGTCACTAGGCCATTTCACATCTAGTAATCTAGCCGCAGTTCGCAATAACTTTGAATTGGCATCTTCACCTAAAGAAGGATACCCAGAGTGACAAGCCGCACCAGTAAAAGTTACTGTTAGAGCCAGACCTCCCTTGTGGGCTTTCATTACTTTGCCTTCGGTTGGTTCCCCATTAATAATATATCTAATACCTTTGTTTAGTAGTTGTTTCGCAGCATTTTGAGCTCCAATACCGTCTGATTCCTCTCCAACTACAAAGAGTAATCCAAAGTTTGTTTCATTATCAGCGATCAGACTTTCAGCAACTGCAACCATTGTCGCCACAATACCCTTTGCATCGCAGGCTCCTCGTCCAAAAAGAAGATCTCCTTTTTTTTGGGGAGTAAACAGCTCATCATTTCCTGGAACAACATCTATGTGAGTTGAAAATACAATTTGAGGAGTACCAAATGATACAAAAACATTCTCTCTGCTTTCAGTAACCGGCAGTAATTCAACTTTCCAGGAGCGATTATCAAAAACTCTTTTTAAATACTTAGAGACCTGACCCTCTGATCCAGATATAGAGGGAAGTGCAATTAGATCTTTTGTAAACTCAAGGATATCTAAAGTATTCATAGCGGACCAAGATTTATAAATTCAAAAAAAATAGTAAAAAAAGAAATAGAGTGTATTTAAGAGTATCGTTAAGATCGCAATTTCTAAGCTTTTTAGTTATGTAAAAGCCTAGACCTTAGGACAGATGTGAAGATGATGGTGATGCAGTGCAATAAGAAAATTCATATAAATACTACATATACTACAAATTGGAGATAATCAAATATTAAAATATGTGATATCCTTAATATAGTGATAGGGGATTCGTTCGTAGGTATAGCCATAAATAATTACTATATAAACTTATTAAGCATTTTAAATAGCATACAAGTCTTTGAATTATTGAGTTATGCTCTCATCAGTCCATACCGATAAACAGAAATTATGGCAGAGCTAATTACAGTTGCTACATTTTTAAAGAGCCATGAAGCTCACTTAGCTAGAACACTCCTTGAGGCTGAGGGAGTACGAGCATTTGT
>CAZFXN010000111.1:0-2914 GCA_964523015.1 uncultured Bdellovibrionales bacterium
AATTTTTCCGGTATATGGGTCTATCAGGACTACCCCTCCCTCTATTTCAGGAGTTTGATCAAATATCAATACGTCATCAGTTGGACTGTTTGGATCTTTAACATTCCATGATACCTCAACGATACTACCGGAAACTAGTTCGTTAACTGGATTAATTCCGATAACATTGTCATCTTTAGTTCGCTTTCTCCTGGCCCATGAATTTGATTCAAAGGCTATCGTTTCAATATCGCTACCAGTTGAAACTTCTATGGCTCCCTTGCTTTTATTAATCCTAATAACCAGTGCAGAAATTACCTCGCTATCGACATGGATTCTGCCGTTTGTACGCAACAGGCTCTCTATGAACTGACCCTGCTCAGATTCAGGGATATGTCCTAAAGCTCCACGCCATCCGCGACGCTTATCTATCTCTTTTAAATTTTTTCTTAATGATGTTGTTGCTAAATCTTGAGCAATTGGATCCAAAGCTGTGTGAATCTCGTATCCTCCAATATCAACTTCCTTTTCACTCCCTAGTTTATTAATTAATATTCTCTTTACCTCTGAAGCATAGTAGTGAGACTTTAAAATGCGACTATTATTAACTGGGTATGAAAGAATCTCATCAACAAGATACTGCTCTAGCTCATTAGATTTAATAAATCCGGAATCAAACATCTGCCTTAGAACGTAACGTTGCCTCTTTTTGGCTCGATCGAAATATAAAACGGGAGAATATCTAGACGGGGCTTTAAGTAGTCCAGCTAACATTGCCGCTTCTGGAACTGTTACGTCCTTTAATTCTTTATGAAAATAGGTCTGTACCGCAGCTTTAATTCCGTAGGCACCATTACCGAAATACATCTGATTTAAATAGATCTCTAAAATTTCGTCTTTCTTTAATTTCTTTTCAAGGCGGTAAGAAAGGATCGCTTCTTTGATTTTTCTTCGATAGTCTTTCTCTGGAGTTAGTAAGATCTTTTTAACTACCTGTTGGGTAATTGTAGAAGCTCCCTGTTTTTTCTCACCTGATTGAAAGTTTTTTACTAATGCTCGGGCAATACTTACAATGTCTATGCCAGGATGTTTATAAAAGGAAGCATCCTCTGCAGCGATAAATGCTTGCTGGGCCTGCTTTGGCACGTCAGAGATTTTTACAGGATACCGCCTCTCTAAAAAAAATTCCGCTATTAAGGTATCTTTGTTATCAAAAACCCTAGTGACTGCAGGAGGACGATAATCTTCAATAGAATCTAATCTAGGTAAATCTCGGGTAATATAAAAATATCCCCAAACAAGAAAAATGATTCCACCAAGACCGCCAATAATAAAGCCGGTAAACAGTAGCCAAAAGATAAAGCGAAAAATTTTCTTAAAAAATGAAAGCATGATCCTAAAAAAAGCAGTTATTCTTCTTTAGGAGTATCCCCTTTATCCTTAGTTGGAATCAAGGCTTCTTTCTTTGGGGTTATTTGAGTAAGTGTAGCTTCAGATATGAGAAACGGCTCATTTAATTCCCCTACGCCAGCATAGTAACCTTTGGTCTCTTTGCCTGAGACTACTTTTTTGCCAACGACTAACAACTTTGAATTGACGGAATCTGACCCTAATTTTAGGGTTACTTTGAGAGTTGGCTCAGCAAAACCGAAATCTACACTTTCGGCTGGAAAGGATTCAGCTCTTAAACCGGAGAGATCGTTTATGAGTGTATGTATAAACGTAATGTCTCCCATCTGGCCATCAACATGCCATTCTGGCCTATCGCCTTTGGCTAAGATTTTCTCTAACTTAAGAGTCGGAATCTCTTTTGAGACATTTTCAAATAGAATTTCATTTACATCATCAGTAGAGAAAGAGAACAAATTCTTCTCTCTATAAAGATCTAGATCTTTATAGATCTGAGGAAGCGGATTAGTTGCCAAAGAAAATACGGAAGGTATTCCACTTACTGAAACAAAATTTTCCTCATTACCGATCTTTTTCTGTGAGAACGAGACAGTTAATGGGGTCACAGAACTATCTTTAAACACAACTTCAACTGTGCCAAGTGGCTTATCTAAGCCATAAGTTTTTAAATCTAGTGCTTTCTCTGCTCCCTTCTCTGCTCCCTTCTCTGCATTTTTGTCTGCACTCGGATCATAAAACTTTTGGGCAGTAAGATTTCTTACATTTCTAGCTAGCTCAGAGATAGAAGCAGGACTTAACGTTACCTGAAGTGGCTTTGTTGCTTGCCAGTTTCCTTTTTCATCTGAAACAAACTCATAGTCACGCTTACTTGATTTAAGTCTATACGCTGCAACCGAGGTATCGGCATACTCTATCGGAGTTTTATCCCTAAAATCATCCTTGGATTTTTGGATTGCTTCAAAAAGCTCATCAGTAACAAGAAATATTTTATTATCCTTGTCTGACTTTGCATAACGTTTGGCAGTATAGTCATTTTTCTTGCCGAAACTTAATGTGGTTTCCTCACCTTTGGTAGAAAAAGATATTTGAGCTAATGGATCTTTAAGTCCGTAAAGAGTTAGATCCTCTTCAATATCTTCAGTAGGGATCGTTGAATCGACTTTAAAATCCAAAATTGCAGCGATAAGTGAGTTAATAGCTCCCGGATCTACGTCACTATATCCTGGCTGATCTATCTTCCAGCGACTATCGTTAATTAACTTAAAGCTCTCAGATCCACGAGTAATCACGACCTGCTGAATCTCTTCTTTTTCAACACCAGTAATTAACAGCTTTGCTTCTTCGGTAGCCTTTTCACTAGGCAACTCGATGTACCAAATGTAACCAAATATCCCGAGAAGAATAACAGCAAAAGTTAAAGTCTTTTTAAGATTCATATGAGAAACACTCTGTTATTTCAGTTTTTATACAGTTTTTATACAGCCTAAGCAGTCTTCCTTCTCCACCACACTAGGAGGCCAAAGAG
>CAZFXN010000112.1:0-2882 GCA_964523015.1 uncultured Bdellovibrionales bacterium
ATCAATTTAATTACCAGGAGTTTATGAATGCCTAATAACAATGGATTTAGCCAGGATCAACATAGTGATGTAACGCACTACTACGGGGAGGTTCTTACTTCGACTAAGGATCTTAAAACAAATGCCTGTTGTACTTCAGAATCACTTTCCGATGAGGTCAAAAGCGCACTTTCGCTTATTCATCCTGAGGTTCTTAACCGCTTTTATGGATGTGGTTCTCCGATTCCTTCTCTCATTTCGGGCCTTACAGTATTAGACCTTGGATGTGGTACGGGGCGTGACTCATTTGTGCTCTCTAAACTTGTCGGGTCGGCTGGACAGGTCATCGGTGTCGATATGACCGAGGCACAGATCGACGTCGCCAAGGCACATGTAGATTATCAAACTAAGGCTTTTGGTTATGAGACACCAAACATAAGCTTTAAACTTGGGCGAATTGAAGATCTAAAAGATTTAGGACTCAAAGATAATTCGATAGATCTGGTTGTTTCAAACTGTGTAATTAATCTTTCTCCTCAAAAGGAAGAGGTATTCCAAGAGATTTTCAGAGTACTTCGGCCTGGTGGAGAACTTTACTTCTCAGATATATTTTCCGATCGAAGGATACCTAAGGATTTAGCAAAGGATCCTGTCTTGCGAGGCGAATGCCTTGGTGGAGCGCTCTATCTTGAGGATTTTAGGAGATTGCTTTCTAAGCTCGGATGCCACGACTATCGGGTTGTATCAGAGAGAGCCATTGAGATCGGGAATAAAGAGGTGGAAACAAAGATCGGCATGGTCGGATTTTCTTCCATAACCGTTCGCGCCTTTAAACTTATACTTGAAGATCGTTGCGAAGATTATGGCCAAGTAACTTACTATCTTGGCACCATCCCTGGTTCACCACATAACTTTTTACTAGATGACCACCATGAGTTTAAGACTAATATGCCTCACTTAGTATGTGCCAATACAGCAACTATGCTCAGTCAAACCAGATACAAAGATCATTTTAGGATTACAGGAGAGGCTAAGGATCACTTTGGGCTTTTTGATTGTAGTAAGGGGACTAAAGCTAAATCAGACACCAAAAATTTGGACACACCATGTTGTTAGAAGATTAAATAATGGCGAGGTAATTTGAACAAAACAGATCCCTTAATTTCAATAATTGTCCCGCTAGCTCCTAACGAGGAGGCTTGGAAGGATTTGCTTTCCGATTTACTTCCAATCAGTGATGTCATAGAGGTAATCCTGGCCTCTCCAAGGAGGCAGTTAGGTTCGACGCTTCACTGGGCAAAGAAACTTGGGTTTTCTATCTCAGTAGTTGAAACTGAGATTGGCCGTGCCCACCAGATGAATAGTGCCGCTCTTCACGCGCGTGGCGAATATCTTTGGTTTCTCCATGCGGACTCTCGCTTGAATGTATCCACCCTTGAAGCAGCAACTAGAATCGCTCAAGAACGGGCCAACGGGCTGTATTTTTTTGACTTGGCCTATCAGTTAGATGGTCCTAGGCTGACTCGTATCAATTCCCTTGGAGCCTATATTAGGTCTCATTTATTTGGTCTTCCATTTGGTGATCAGGGATTTCTTTTATCAAAGAACCTCTTTGATTCTTTAGGCATGTTCCCTGAAGGCTGCGCCTATGGCGAGGATCATCTTTTAATCTGGAAAGCAAAGCGAGCAGGCATACGGGCACAATCCGCGGGTGCTCGTATACTCACGAGCGCTCGTCGATACAGAAATAATGGTTGGCTACGAACGACTCTTTTTCACGCCAGGCTTTTCATAAGTCAGATGATACCGCAATTATTTTTAACCATTACTCGAAGAGGTACAGAATGCGAAAATACGCGCTTGCAATCTTCGTAAAAACTCCAACGATCTCTTCTGTCAAGACCCGTTTGGCTGCCGATATCGGCAAAGAGGAGGCAGAAGAGTTTTTTGTCCTGTCAGCCGCGGCACTACATGAAACCGTGAAGACTCTCCAATCTTTGCATCCCAATATTAAATCCTTTTGGGCTATCGCTGAAAGTGAGGGTCTTGATCACTCACTCTGGCAAGATCTCCCACGTATTTATCAGGGTGATGGTAAATTGGGAGAGAGGCTGCACAAAGTTTTCGACCAGCTAATTGATGATTTTGATGGCGTTGTCATTATCGGGGCTGATTCTCCGCAGATTGGCAGTGATGATTTGGCGGTAGCATTTGAAGTATTTGACGATTCCATCGGTCAAGATGGTTTTGACATAGTCGTTGGGCCAGCTAAAGATGGAGGATTTTATCTGGTCGGTAGTTCAAAAAGATTACCTAGTACACTTTGGGCATCTGTCAGATATGGTACTGAGCAGGCAGGCAGGGATCTAATTGACAATGCTCTTAAACTTGGTGATGTCTTTACTCTGCCCGAGGAAATAGATATTGATACCGTGGGTGATCTTAGAACTCTGTCGACAATTCTTCCTGAGCGCTCAGAAGATTCTCCAGCTCACTTGGCTTTACTAGAATGGTTAAACTCTAGGAGCTATCTCGGTTCAGCAGCCGTCGTAAAGTCTTTTACTAGCCTAGCTAAGTAAGGCAGGCAATTTCTTAAGACTCTCAATAAGTTTAAGACTCTCAGGATTTTTTACTTGTGGTTCGATATCTTTGCTCATATGTATCAAACAACTCTATGTTAGCGGGGGTTGTCTTGCCGTTCTCGTTCAATTGAGATCTCAGGTTCATTCACTGCCAAATAGCAGATAGTTCTTTCGTATCCTAGCTCTTTTGCTTTTTGTAGGAGGCGAGTCCAACTAAGCCCAGCCATTGTTGATTCAAAGGCAACAGAAGTTTTTCGACGAAGACATTCATTTAGTTGATCAATTTTAACCATTTCTCTCTTATGTCAATCAATTGAGTGG
>CAZFXN010000113.1:0-2503 GCA_964523015.1 uncultured Bdellovibrionales bacterium
CGCAACTAAAAAAGAATGCTTACATGCATCACAGTACACCCGCGCGGCACCATGTCAATCCGAGTATTTTGCAAATCCATGAGCAGACATCCAACCCACCCCAAGCAAAGTATGTTCATAACATTGAAAAACCACTCGCACTTCTTTGGGACCCAACATATCCATCCAGGTAGTCAAGGCTATTTTTTTTTCATCAATATTAACATCATCACACTCGGATTCTGGCAAGACACATAAATCTTCAAATGATAATTTCCGTAACTGCTCTACTTTATCTTTTATCAATTGACTTATTGCAGGGGAATTATCCATTAATTACTCCATCATTAATCAACAAAAGGTGTCTTTAAATTGATATGTCGTATTTTTTGCACAAATTTCGATAAATTTTTATTTTGAGGTCCTATGGCAAGGCGAGGTGATTTTGCAACCGCTTTACCATTAATTTGTAACCTTCCCGGCCCTACTCTTAGGTATCTATTCTGATTCAAAAACCTACCATACTTTGTCTGGCTCACAGCAGCACCAACTCTAGCAACTCCAGCTCCACAGATTAGCGATCCCACAACGTTAGACATTAGAGCCCTGCTCCAGAAATAGGCTCCAGAAATAGGAAAATGACTATCTCACAGGCGCATAAACATCAAGTGTAAGACCTATACAAAAATCACCTAATCTCTTGAGAAGCTCGGGCGGAAGTAAAGTACTACCTTGGCCATTATCACTATTAACAGCAAGGTTTAAACTAATATACGAATCCTTATTTAATGGAAGTAGCTTTTTTAACACATCTTCTAGCGAAGTGAGAAAGTTATCAACTATCGTTACGCATTGCTCCTCTGGCACCCAATCACATACAGGTTCAATTAAAATTTCAGATTCACCTAATACTCTCACCTTATATCTTGCAAATTCGTCTTTTTTTGCAAGGCTACTAGCCCCAGCCAGATGGATCCGTAACGAAATATCACATTCTGTTATTGCCATATGCTGCCTTTCATTTTTTTATATTCCCTAACGAATCTCCGTATGTACCTTTTGGGCCTTGAGGATATATTTCGCCTGTTTCTAGATCAACTAAGACATCAGGATTTTCAAATAGTAGGAGCCCTGCTCCAGAAATAAGGCTCCAGAACTAAAGTTACTTTTTAGAAATTTTCCCTCGTGCCTTTTTAATTACCTCTTGTACAAGCTGCCCTGTTCTACAGTAGTATTCAGCAAGTGTTGTTTTCGAGTTTGTACCTAAGACTAAATCCCATTTAGATGTAGTTCCATTTTTTGAATCCAAAGAGGCAGTGGAGTTTATAAATCCAGATTTTATATTATCATGAACTCCAACATATCCCTCCCCCTCAATAGTAAGAACAAGATCTTCATTAGATAGATCAAAAAATACTAATTTAATTTTTCCTTTGTCTATTTTTTGACTTTGCATTTGGTAGACATAGGCATGATCTTCGGATACAGACATGCTAGAAAAAGAATCATGAATACTCTCAGCAAGCTCCATACGGAATATCCGCCCACTCTTAAGATCGATACCTTCCCATAGCCCTTGAATTGATTCAATTGCCACTATTTTTGATCTCTCTATAAGTTGGGGTGTTGCCGATACTGGCAAATCAATCAATATCATAAATAAACTTAATAATATGATGTATTTCATATGAACTTCCTATGTGAACTTAAATCGTTATTTTGCATTTTGCCCCAATATTGTTGAAGCACCTGGTAATGTACTATTTAAGTTAGGAGTGTATTTTTTTATTATTCCTTTAGGTGTACCTAGATAAATTGGACGCTGTCTTCGATGCGCAATCTGTGTATCTTGAAGTGAGAAATTTTCATCGTCATTCAAAGTTAGAAAGGGAAGCCATGGAATTACATCAACACCACCATGCGTGTGATATATGCCTCTTTCAGTCATTCCACCAGGACATTGTGGGATTATAGCTCCATGCCTACCTCCTTCAATTGGTGACGTATATGAGTGATTGCCATTTGGCATTTCATATACAATACCAATATGTTCTTTGTTTACCGAAATAGATGTGGGATTGATTTCTCTTATTGCCTGAATAGCCGCAGTATCCGCAGATGGATATGGGTCTCCTGGCAATAACCCACTCGGATCGACATACCTAACCGGATTCCCTTCAACATACTGATAAAGATTAGTACCCCCCTCATAACCGATCGGATCATGAGTGAGCCAGCGCATTAAATACGGCGAATACCACCTTCTACCCACCAAGAGATGTACATTTAAGCCATGATCGTAATAGCCGAAACGTCCACCATACTTATGAGGATTATACGAAGTGCCGGTTAAGGCAACGGGTAATCCGTAAGAATTGTAAACATAAGTATCTGTGAGAGATCCGGAACTGTCAGTTAACTGCCGAGTCTCTCCCTGGGGTCCGAAATGGTAATACAGAGATTGCCCAGATGGAATTAACCTTTCTGAAACTAACCCGTCTCTCCCCCAGGTATAAGCTACTTG
>CAZFXN010000114.1:0-2441 GCA_964523015.1 uncultured Bdellovibrionales bacterium
GACCCTCAATAACGACAGATACAAAAATTGAAACAAAAAATTACATACAGTTTAATTGGCATGTTTGTTGCTTACTCCTTCTCATATATTTTTATGGCCAGGAGGTTATAGATGCGACGTATTATTCAGGGATCTCTTTTTTCCATTTTTTTACTGGCCTCAACTGCCTTTGCTGCTCCCGTGGAAGTTACTATCTATGTGAAAGGTAGGGGAAGCAATGATGCTGAAGCTTCTGTTGAAGCAGCAGGGAATTTCAAGGAAGCTTGCCAGAATGCATGCCAGCCTGAGTGTACTTATGTCCCCTATACTGTGGATACTAGTGGAAAGGTATTAAAAGAATCAAAGATGATTGGTGGATGTACAGACAATAACGATGATGGAAAAGTACGGGCTTCAGGACTATGTATTTGTGATTGTGGGTCTGGAAAAAATCCAACTGTAGAGGATGAAAATAAGAGTTGCGATACTACAAGTATTCAGCTTGATTTGGACATGGTAGAGAGAATTTTTGCTTTTTAATTCAGTTCTAAAGGAAGGAAGTGTTATGACTAAATTAGGTTGTTATGTAGTTATCATTGGCTTAGTAGTATCTGGTACCTCATTTGCGGTAACTAGTGCAAGTGGGCAACAGACAGTGATGGCACCTGCTCAAAGCTTCTATGGACATGGTAATTCAAAAGCAGAAGCTTTATGTTCTGCTGCTGGAGGTCTTACTGAAAAAAACATTAATGATATTTGCAAAGAGATAGATCCATCGTGTAATGGAGTCCCAAATGATGATTTTAATCCACTTACGCCAACAAATGTTAAGACTGAAAAAAATTCTGATGGTTCGTATACCGCTGCTATGGATGTTTCTGTAAAATGTATATGCCCATCGGATCTAAAGCTTTCGTCAGAATTATTAGAAAATTGGGATCCTGTTGTAGTGGCATTCAACTAGGTTGTTTTATGATTTCAAAGGAGCATTTATGAGTTTTTATAAGAATCAGTTTGTTATAATCATTGGTTTTCTATTGCTAACACCTACTCTAGGTATTTGTTGTGAAGTCGTACAGACAGGTCCACCAGCAATATGGGTATGTTATAATCGGCCAAGTGTTGGAAAAGAAACTGTTACGACAATTAACGAAGATGGAGCAGTTATAGGAAGTTTTAATCGTCCGATGGCGAAGAAGCCAAAAATTAAGAAACAAACCAAGACTTCTAAATAAATCTAATTAAGACAAACGCATCACCGGTCGCAAACGATTAGTTGGGTTGGAAATTAATGACATAACGGGTGTTAATTTTTTTATTGGCTGTATATTGCCAGCTTCTTTCTCCTGAAACTTTGTTAAGTGTTTATTAAATCCCCTGAAGCAAAACCCCCATTTCCTACGATTAGTGTGTATAGGATCTAAGTAATAATAGTACTGGTGTCTGTGAATTATTTTGAGGATGGTAAGTTGAGTACTTATAAATCTCGTCATAACGAGAGTCATAACGAGAAAGGAAATGTTCTAGTTGAAATGGCGGTGGTCTTTCCACTGTGCCTATTCTTTTTGCTTGGGATCTTAGAGCTTGGTAGAATTTTGGCTCAATACTCCTGGGTGCAACAAACAACATACAATGCAGCTTTTTTGGGAAGTGGACTGTCAACAACGGATGTAGCTTTGGCTCCATCAAGTACCGCTAGTACATTGTTCTCGTTTTTGAACTCAACAAAAAGTGCGTTAAGTGTACTACCGGTCGTGACAACAACTTATAATGATCCTGATTTCACACCGGGAGTAAATGATACAGTTTCAGTCAACATTCAAACTAATCTAAATATGTTAAGTCAGTTTTATCCATCATCGCTTAATACAACAACTACGGCTCCGAGTGTGGTAATAGGATATTCTTTTACAGATCTTAATGAGTTTGAAAACGGATTAACAAACCAGTATTACGATTGTGGAGGATCTCTGTGTTCTCCGGCGAGTACAGCATGTGCACTGGCTCCATGTCACTAAGATAAAGCTTAACCGTTGCTAAGATACGGAAAGCTGTTAAAAGTTAAGGTATGAAGAGTAGGTTAAATAACGAACTCGGCATCTCCATTTTATTGGGAATAATGTTCGTTGCGATCTTAACTGCCCTAGCATCCTTAGTGCTTGGCCTTGGAATTGTAGCTTCAGGAAAATCCCGAATTCAAAATACGGCAAATCTAGTTGCTCTTGGCGTGCTGGAAACAATTACTAAACAGATAAGTAGCACAAGTGCTGTAGCCAGGGCTAATCAGATCGCATCATCTAATGCAACTATTGGAGCAGGTGCCTTAGGAGGCATTGATGATTCACCGACTGGTGGACGCGGTGGTAAAATTGAATACGGTGCCTGGTTTTATCTTGATAATGGATCGAATCCATGTTTAGGAAATTATCCCTGTTTTATTCCCACAGCATATACAACGACGA
>CAZFXN010000115.1:0-2423 GCA_964523015.1 uncultured Bdellovibrionales bacterium
TAACTTATAAGTTACTTGTGTTGAGAAATAATCTGATTCAGTTACTACAACTCCGCTACTTTTCTTTTTCTTCTTTTTTGCAAAGGCTGAGTTGTTAGGAAAAATGATGAGTGTCACAGCAATAAGAATATAAGGTAAAGATCGTACGATCTGCTTAATCACTGCTTGTCTCTATTCCTTGTCTCTATTCACATTAAGGAACAGAACTCGTTTCTGTCCAAAATCTATTGACGCACTACTCTTGTTCACTCGCAACCTGTGGTTAAGAGCAAGTAACGCGCCGATGCTTACAAGGGATTGAATTAGTTGAGATTTGAAAATTATTAAGCGCAGATCATGGCAACTGAGACCATATAGCCCTGCAGACTGATGCGCACCCTAATTGTTCATTGAAAACCACCCCCGTAGCTTCAACTTAACCACTTGCAAAGTACAGGCCAGGCGTTTTTTCTTAGATCTAGTGACTAGGTAACTAAACTTCTAAGTAGTTAAATTCCATGCTAGTATTTTAAAATTATGACTGAGCTTGCAATCGAAGAGGCTAGATACCTCTCTGTAACTGAACTTACTAATCTACTTAGGATCTCTCTTGAGTCTGAGTTTCCAAGCATTAACTTTGAGGGTGAGATCTCAGGTTTAAAAAAGGCTACTAGTGGTCATATCTATTTTACGATTAAGGATTCTAACTCACAGGTTCCTGCTGTTATCTGGCGAGGTGCAGCTAAGGTAGATTTTAATATTGAGGATGGGCTACATGTTTATTGTCAGGGAAAGGTAACTGTTTACCCAGCCCAAGGTCGCCTACAAGTTGTTGTTACTAAGATTTCTCCAGCTGGAGAAGGATTACTTCAGAAAAAATTCTTAGCTTTAAAGAAAAAATTAGAAGAAGAAGGGCTTTTTGCCGCGCATAGAAAGCGACCGATACCGTACCTACCTAAAGCAGTTGGTGTTGTTACCTCTGATAAAGGCGCAGTTATAAATGACATTATGGTTAAGTTGCATGAAAGGCTTCCTAGCATAGATGCATACCTTGTCCCCGTACGCGTGCAAGGAAAAGGTGCGGCAGAGGAGATAGTGGAGGGCATTAAACTACTAAACCGTTCTGGTCTTGTTGATGTAATCATTGTTGGTCGTGGTGGTGGATCGCTGGAGGATCTCTGGGCATTTAATGAAGAAGTTTTAGTTCGTGCAATATTTGCATCTCAGATCCCGATAGTTTCCGCAGTTGGTCATGAAAGTGATATCTCACTCTCCGATCTTGTAGCTGATGTTCGTGCGCCAACTCCAACAGCAGCAGCAGAGATGGTGGTGCCATTAAAAAAAGATATAGAGTCCCGCCTTGATGAACTCTTTAATAGAATTTCAGACTTTGTTGGCCGACTTGATCCATTTTGGCAGAGAATTGATGAGGTTGAATTGCGACTTAATACTGCGATTCATAATGAACTGCATAAAAAAGATTTAATGCTTAAGACACTTCAATCTAAAGTGAGATTAATCGAGCCAAAAAATATTATTGAGATTCTACGTAAGAATATTCTCTCATTAGGAGAGAGGTTGTTTAATAAAGGTAATGAAACTTTAAAGGCACATGAGTTTACCCTTCGTGATGTTAATTCAAAGTTTGTATTTGCTGAAAAAAGATATCTTGAGGGATTAAGTGCTAAGCTTAGTAATTTTGAATCAAGGCTTCAGGGAGTAAATCCTCACAATGTGTTAAAACGTGGCTTCTCCATAGTGACAGTGCGGGGAGAAGTAGTCACAAACATTGACCAGTTAAAAGTTGAAGATCTAGTAAACTTAAAGTTAAGTACTGGCAGTGCAGAAGCTAAAATTAAATCTTTAATTAAGGAGTAGATATGGCTGAAAATAAAATGGAAACTAAATCTGACGCAAAAATTTCACTTGATGATCTTTTAAATAAAAAAGATGGTCGTAAACAAATTTCAAAACTAAAATTTGAAGAGGGGATGAGCCTTTTAGAGGGACTTGTTGCAAAAGTAGAGTCGGGCAATCTGGCTCTTGATAAATCAGTCGATGCGTATGAGCTTTCGGCAGAGTTATTAAAGCATTTACGCTCCCTTTTAGGCGAAGCTGAAGGGAAGCTAAAAACCCTAAAAGAGAACGCTTCCGGTGATATTGTCGTAAAATAATAGATAATATAGTATCTTTTGCTACTTATCCGACTTTAGTTTTAAGTTTCTTTGGTTTAATGTCGTTTTCATCTCAGGGCCCGATCGCCAAGTGGTAAGGCAACGGTTTGCAAAACCGTCATCCCCGGTTCAAATCCGGGTCGGGCCTCCAGATTTCCACCCCAGTGCTTGGCTTCGCCAAGACACTTGCCCCTGAAAGGGGCGAGGCCCGAGCCGGATTTGAACAATAAGAAGGGAAATCCGGGGATGACGCGTAGCGGCATCCGGGTC
>CAZFXN010000116.1:0-2353 GCA_964523015.1 uncultured Bdellovibrionales bacterium
TTTAATAATGCTTTGGTATTTATTGTTTGGCTCAATTTCTAGCGAAATTGAGCTGATGTAGATGTTTTTTAATTTATTCACAGATTTAAAACGAGATACCGCTTTTAAATAACGAATTAGAAAACCTTCTTTCTTCTAGATGATGAAGGAATGTTAAGTGACTCACGATATTTTGCTACAGTACGCCGAGCAATTTTAATACCCATAGCTGTTAAATTCTCGACAATTGTTTGATCTGAAATTGGAGTATCTGTGCTTTCTGCAGATATCATAGTCTTTATCTTTTCCTTAACGCTTGAGGAGGAGACTTCTCCTTCGCCACCTTGAATTCCACTGGTAAAGAAAAACTTCAACTCAAACACACCGTGTGGAGTGTGAACGTATTTATTATTGGTTACTCGACTTACTGTTGATTCATGAACTCCGATATCATCAGCAATATCCTTTAATACCATCGGCTTTAATCTCTCAATGCCGTTATCAAAGAATTCGCGTTGTCGTTTAACAATACTTTCAGTTACTTTAAAAATTGTTTTCTGTCTTTGATGAATACTCTTAATTAACCAAGTGGCAGCTTTTAGTTTTTCATTTAGATATGCAGCTGAATCCTCTGCGCCAGCCTGCTCTTTAAGAAGTTTAAGATAAAATGGACTGATTCTTAATCTTGGCAATCCATCTTCATTTAGAGTGATGATATATTCGTCACCCTGCTTATAAACATATATATCTGGTACAATATAGCGTGGAGCATCAGTACCAAATGGTCTACCTGGCCTTGGCTCTAAAGATTGGATCTCTTTAACTGCAGTGTAAACTTCATCAATTGTGACGTCTTCAATTTTAGCAATTTTATTGTAACCACGATTAGCCAGCTTATCTAAGTGCTCCCTAACTATTTTTGCAGCGAGGCTGTTTTCCATCCCCATACTCTCAAGCTGAATAAAGAGGCATTCGCCCAAGTCTCTAGATGCTGCTCCAACTGGATCTAAGTGTTGAACAATTTTAACTACATCTTCAACCTCTTTCTCTTCGCATTTACATTCCTCTGCTATTTCAGAGAAAGTACAACAAAGATAAGCATCTTTATTTAGGTTCCAGATAATTTGATATGCAATTTTTTCTTGTAAAGGAGAGAGCTCAACCATTCTCAACTGAAAGAGAAGATGCTCAGCCAGGTTTTCTCCCTTTACTGCCGTATTTTCTACAGATGGACGATCTTCATTATCGAAAGTGCCTTTAGGAGATGCCATCCCTCTTGAATCTGAAAATGCCTCTAAGTAATCGGCCCAATCAACAGGGGACTCAGCTTGTTCTGCTCCCTCTTGAGTGTTTGTTCCTTCGTGAGATCCGGAGTCTGGTGTTAAAAGTAATGTTTCTTGTGAATTGTCTGATTGACTGGAATTTATCTGATCGTCTTTGTTCCCAGGATTTTCATCGTCCGATGTTTTTTCAAGAACTGGATTTTCAAGCAGCTCTTTTTCCAGAGCTTCAATATATTCAAGTCGCCCCAGTTGGAGTAACTTAATTGCTTGTTGTAATTGCGGTGTCATCAGAAGTTGTTGACTTAACTTCTGAGATAACCTCATTTCTAAGGCCATAAGCCTACTTGCCTCTCTATCTCTGAAAACCTCAATGCCTGCCAGTAAAACCGTGTTGCAAACATTATACCACGCTTCAAGTTGTTTGATGCAAAAATCGTGCAATCCGATGTATTAATTAACAATCTGTGGCTAAAAATGCTTTGAATAAAATAGTTCTAAAAGTTTCAATGGGTTAGAAAAAGGAGATTTTGAGATTATAGAGGGCTATATACATGGGATTTGCTGTTTTGGTCTTTGGATTTGTTGAGATGATTTTGGGGTAGTTTTGAGGTGGAGTGGGGTGTTGGAGAGCTTCGGGTGAGGATCGAACATCCTAGTATTCTCTCTGAGACGTTCTCATCCCAATACTTTCCTAAGTAGCTCAATTAACTAAGTTTGAATTTGGGTGGACAGAGAATTCATCTTTAATGGTGTTTTTAAGCAACTTTTTTGCTGTTCGCGCGAACTATTAATAGAAGATAATAGCATTGTTAGGAGATTTAAAATGACTAAATTTAAGAGCATTATTCCGATCTCTTTATTCAAAAGAGACACTAAAGAATATCTTTTTAGCCTTGAAACAAGCGGAGGGCCAATCCTTTTGACGGTTCATGGACGAGGTGCATTTGTAGTTGAGCACATCAATTCTTATATTAGAATTGCAGAGTTAGCTGAAATTACAATGCATGAAGGCGCTATAAATGGGATGTTTAATACGATGGATGGCAGTTAAGATGAGAGACGTAAAGTCTCAGAGATAGATACAGAGATAG
>CAZFXN010000117.1:0-1115 GCA_964523015.1 uncultured Bdellovibrionales bacterium
AGCTTAGATGACCCAATTGCTAAAAAAATTGTTAGTATTATGAATAAGCCACTAACTAGAGAGGAGGGCGCTGTGGGATCCGTTTTGGCACATACCTGTGTTGATTACCGAGATCCCTCATTTGAGTGGAAATATGCATCTTTCTTCTTATTGCAAGCCGCGTTTGTATTCGACCTTGATCACTCGTCTAGTTTAACTCAGGTTAGAGATGAAGATTTATTAAGGTATCGGCTTGAGTTTATTGAGGAACGATGCGATCCAATTCTATTTGCTGAGATTGAAAATGCATTATTTACGCGTCTTTAAGATTACGAAATCGAATCAACCACTTGATTCTTCAATCGTTCAATAAAGATAGTCCTGCTCTACATTACGCTTTAATATTTCATATGAAACAGAATTCGGCTTAACTCTAATCGATACGGATCTTCCTTCCTTCATAGCCATATTCCAAAACCACAATCTATTAAGAAAAATACTAGCTTCTCCTTTTGAAAAATCCACATCATAATTGAGGTAGAAATTCTGTTCATCAACCGTAACCACAATTTCACCCGTTTTCACAACCCCTGTCCCATCAAGCTGTAGAAAACTTAGGCAGTTATTCTCTGAATCGCATTCACCTAAATCAGAAAAGTTGGACAACTCTGGTACCTTTTTAAGATCAATACGATCACCAAGATGCTCTTTCCAAAATAACATATTTTCATTTTCATTTTCACCACGTGGACGAAGGATGGAGAATCTCCCAAACTCCTTCCAGGGAGCATAGTGTTCAATGATATAATCAAACACCAGGGGTACTCGAACAAGATTAGGAACTCCGTCAAACCACTTAAACAAAGTGTTCCAGATTATAAAATCAGGTTTGTTCTTCTTTAACCACTCAATCGTTTTACGTTGAGCCCAAATATTTCCTCCATCATAAAAAGTGAGGTAATACGCGGGTTTTTGGTCGAGAGTCACATAAAAATAAGCATCATCTCCTAAAACAAAAAACTGATTATTCTCTTGATCTTGATTTTCTATAAAATCTAGTACCTGCAGATGATCAGCTTCCCATCCTCCAAAACTCTCTTTTGAGAAATATTTAGCAACAAGCTCCTTTGAATCTG
>CAZFXN010000117.1:1125-2309 GCA_964523015.1 uncultured Bdellovibrionales bacterium
CTCCAATGCTTTCAGGAAATCTTTTAGCTACATAAAGTTCTCTTTGTAAAAGCCCCTCTACCACCGAGGTTTTATCAAAGCATCCAAGCAGAATTCCAAATAAGATAGCACAGGAAATTTTTTGGGGGGTCTTCCAAAACTGAGCCCAATAGGCTAAATAAATTAACAAAGCAACACTAACCAATCCTATGACTTGCTGTGCCATATGTGGACGAATTAGCATTTTTAGAAGAACCATCATCACTACCAGAGACAGACCACACAGAAGTAATCCAAGTCGAGCAAGTTCTTTGTTGTCCGTTCTTAAAAGCAGATAACACCCCAGCGCAACCATCAGATGAAACGAGAGCATAAGTACATTGTTGTAGCTTAAAGTCAGTGTGTACCAATCACTAATACCTGCTGGTATAGAGCTTCCAACTCCCATGGAGGGCATCGCTCGAAAAAAATCAATATACTCTGCAATTTGCCCTCTATAGAAGAGCAAGGCAAAATAACAGATCAACAATATAGAAAGAGTAGAGAACAAAACACTGTAGGATCTAAAGATACTGCCAAGCTCTCCTTTTTTAAACGCAGAACAGCAATCATAAATTGCTACAAAAGCAACTCCCGGAAATGCATATACAAGTTGATTTGGCTCAACCGTAAATGCCCAACCCAAATATGCTCCATACATAATATAATAAAACAGTTTAGGGTTTTCTCTATTTCTGATAGCGATATAAAATAATAGAGCTCCGACTGCTATGAAATACCTCGTAGTCCCAACAAATACATGTGCCTCTATCAACAATCCAAGAATCAAAAAAATCACAGCAGTAGCTAGTTTTCGCTTTTGGCAAATCTGATAAATGGAAATAAAACAAACACTGAATATGATCAGTTTATGCACGAAAACGCGCAACAGATTAGAAGGAAACGGGCCAAGCTGATCATACTGCCCGCTGTAGGGAAACCAGTAATCACGAAATGGTAAAAATCCAGATTCAGCCAGGTACTGCCAGGTTAAAATATTCACAAAATCAAAATCATTTACATTATGTATAACCTTACCAAGAGACTCTTCCACCTCTACCAAGACCGGAAAGGAAAAAATCATAAATAGCGCAGTGGCAAAAACAACAAACAGCAATGATCTATTTCTGTTATTAGCGAGTGTAGAAAAATCAATTATTATTGGT
>CAZFXN010000118.1:0-2303 GCA_964523015.1 uncultured Bdellovibrionales bacterium
GGCCCCATCGTCTAGTGGCCTAGGACGCTAGCCTCTCACGCTGGAGACACGGGTTCGACTCCCGTTGGGGTCATTCTTTCATTCAGTTGTTAGAGGACATGGCTGTGAATCCAAAAGCGAATCCAAAAACAGGTCTTAACTTAAAAACTGGACTGGCAGAGATGCTGTGTAACGGTGTGATCATGGACGTGGTCACCGTTGAGCAAGCATTGATAGCTGCTGATGCCGGAGCCGTTGCAGTAATGGCACTTGAACGTGTCCCCTCTGATATTCGAAAAGAGGGTGGTGTCGCCAGGATGACCGATCCTCAATTGATTGATGAGATCAAAGCTGCTGTGAGCATCCCGGTTATGGCCAAAATTAGAATTGGGCATACCGCTGAAGCACAAATCCTAGAAGCTATTGGAATCGATTTTATTGACGAATCTGAAGTCTTAACTCCTGCCGATCCTGATGATCACGTTAATAAATTTAAATTTAAGACCCCTTTTGTTTGTGGCGCTTGCAACTTAGGTGAAGCTTTGCGACGAATTAACGAGGGAGCAGCACTGATCAGAACAAAAGGAGAAGCTGGTACTGGAAATGTAATAGAAGCAGTTCGTCATTTAAAAGATATTAATAAAGAGATCCGTTCCCTAAAGGAACTTAATACCGATATGCTCGAAATCAAGGCGAATGAGTATCGAGTGCCTCTTGAGTTAGTTCAGATTGTCGCGAAAACTGGGGCACTACCGGTACCTAATTTTGCTGCGGGAGGAATCGCTACCCCTGCCGATGCCTCCTTAGTCCGTCAACTCGGAGCACAATCAGTGTTCGTTGGTTCAGGAATTTTTAAATCTGAGAATCCAGCTCTCTTAGCAAAAGCAATCGTTGAAGCAACTTGTCACTACGATAATATGGAGAAACTCTTAGAGGTATCTCGTGGCCTTGGGAAATTTATGGCAGGGCTAACTATGGAAAGTATTCCTTCCGAGAAGCGGCTAGCCAATAGAGGCTGGTAATATGCATGTTGGGGTACTGGCCCTTCAAGGATGTGTAGATCCACATTTTCAACATATTAATTCTCTTGGCGCTCTAGGCGTTAAAGTAAAAACCACGTCAGATCTAGAATCAGTAGATCGGATTATCCTCCCAGGTGGTGAAAGCACCACGATGCTCAAACTCCTACATTCAACCGATCTTTTTTCTGCATTAATTAAATTTGGTCAAACAAAACCGATCTGGGGTATTTGTGCTGGAGCAATCCTTCTAGCAAAAAAAGTCTTAGATCCTGAGCAAGAATCTCTTGAGTTAATTGATATTCAAGCAAAAAGGAATTATTACGGATCGCAGCTAGATTCATTTGAATCTGAAATTTCGATTGAGCCGTTACAATCAGAGATGAAGGCTCAGTTTATCAGAGCACCTCTACTGACCCTATTAGGCGATAACGCCACCCCTATCGGATTTGATGACCAAACTCCTGTCCTCTTTAAACAGAATAGAATACTGGCAGGATCGTTTCATGTTGAGCTAGCTAGCGATCTAAGGTTACATGAGTATTTTTTATCGATCTGAGAACTACAGAGCACTATCTATAATTACAAAGCGTCGCTCGCTAACTCTGATAAGATCATAGCCTAATTTCACTGCTAACTAGGGGAGAACCAACGCCAATCCTTCCTATTCGAAAACAAACTATGGTGTAATCAATAAAATATTAAAAAAACTGTAATGGCATACTCTTATTGGCCTTTATAACTACCAATCTGAGGGATATCTATAAAAATGCTAGTTAGTTCAACAGGTTAAGCTTACTAAGCATTTATTAACTTCGCTATAAATTTATTCGACTATATGAGTGACGATCGCCTACTAGACCTAAATATCACCATTTATTGGTAATTATACGCCAGATCAGTTGTATCAAAACCCACAAGGTATTATTATGCGCGCGTTAACCCGCGGGCTTTTTCAGAAATCTTAATTCCAAGTTTCCTGGGCCGAGAATCTTATAAGGAGGTATTGTGGGTAAAAAATTGTACGTTGGTAATTTGGCCTATTCGCTAACAGAGGATAGCCTAAGGGACTTGTTCGCTCAGTACGGCAGCATTGATTCAGTAAATATCATTACTGATAGAGATAGTGGTCGAAGCAAAGGCTTTGGCTTTGTTGAGATGTCTGGTGATGATGAAGCCCTAAATGCAATCGAAGGATTAAATGGTAAAGAGTGTGATGGTCGTGCATTGACTGTTTCAGAAGCTCGCCCACAAGCACCTCGTGAAGGTGGCGGTGGATTCCGTGGCGGCGGCGGAGATCGCTGG
>CAZFXN010000119.1:0-2006 GCA_964523015.1 uncultured Bdellovibrionales bacterium
TGGTAGCTCGTCGGGCTCATAACCCGGAGGTCATTGGTTCAAATCCAATCCCCGCATCCAAATCCCCATATTCGACCTAGATATCCAGCCAAGATATCTACATGAAACGAGAGAAACAAAAAGTGCCAGACAGTTTGAATACCTTAAACGAGGAGGGGCATGTTAAAAGAACTTGGAATTGAAACTGGTGTAAGTGGCGCATTTGATGGCACTTGGTTAAAGACAACTGGCGAAGTCTTAGATTCCACCTCCCCAATTAATCTTGAAAAGATCGGTAGTATAAATACCGCTACCGATACTGATTACGAAAAAGTAATAACCGCCTCTGTTGAAACATTTAAGAGATGGCGCACAGTGCCAGCTCCTAAGCGTGGAGAGATCGTCCGTCAGATGGGTGAGGCAATGCGTCATAAAAAGAAAGAGCTTGGAGCATTGATTACCTGGGAGATGGGAAAAATTTCAGCCGAGGGTGAGGGGGAAGTTCAAGAGGCGATTGATATCGCAGATTTTGCAGTTGGTCTTTCAAGGCAGCTTTATGGTTTAACAATGCACTCTGAGCGTCCAGGCCATAGAATGTATGAGCAGTGGCATCCGTTAGGACCTGTCGGAGTAATATCAGCTTTTAATTTCCCGATGGCTGTTTGGGCTTGGAACTCAATGCTTGGAGCTGTTTGTGGAGACACTATTATATGGAAGCCATCTGAGCAGGTTCCATTCTCTGCGATTGCGATCAATTCAGTCTGCTCTAAGGTTGCTGCCGATCACGGATTTCCAGGATTGTTTACCCTCTTGATTGATAAATCAGGAGAACACGGCAAAAAACTTGCGACTGACTCACGGGTTCCTCTCGTGTCAGCAACCGGCTCATGCAGAATGGGCAGATCGGTTGCTGAAGTTGTAGCCAAACGGTTTGGTCGAGCAATTTTAGAATTAGGTGGTAATAATGCGGTCGTTGTACTTAATGACGCTGATTTAAATCTTGTAGTTCCATCAATTCTTTTCGGCGCTGTTGGGACAGCTGGACAGCGGTGCACAACGGTTCGTCGTATTTTGGTAGAACCAAAGATCAAAGATGAGCTAATTAAAAAATTAATCAATGGTTATTCCCAAGTTAAGATAGGAGATCCTCGTCAGAAAGGGATCCTTATGGGGCCACTGATAAATAATACTGCTATAGAGTTGTACAAAGATACAATCGCTAAGGTGAAGTCATTGGGTGGGAAAATCCTGTGTGGTGGTAATCTTAAAAAAGATATGCCTTCTCCTTTATTTGTCGAGCCGACAATTGTTGAGGTCGATAAGAATTGCCCACTTCTTAAGGAAGAAGTTTTTGCCCCAATAGTTTATGTTGTGACGGTTACTGGCGGCATTGATGAAGCATTAGAGGTTCATAATGATGTTCCCCAAGGCCTAAGCTCAGCGATCTTTACTAAAGACTTACAGAAAGCAGAGCAATTTTTATCTGCTGCCGGAAGTGATTGTGGTATTGCAAATGTAAATATAGGTACCTCTGGAGCAGAGATTGGCGGTGCTTTTGGTGGAGAAAAGGAGACCGGTGGAGGACGAGAATCAGGATCTGATTCATGGCGTCAGTATATGCGCCGTCAAACTTGCACTATTAATTATAGTAATGACGTTCCATTGGCCCAAGGGATCTCTTTCTTGTTGTAACTTTTTAGTGATTCTATTTCGAATTAACACAGGATAGGATAATTTACACAGGAGGACGCGGAATACGCGGAGTTAGGAAATCACAAGGAAAAGTACTACCTCAAACATCTCCGAGAACTCCGCGCTCTCCAGTGTTAATCTTATGTAAGACACCACAACCCTACGACATGAAAGATAATAATAACTATACACACATGGGAGCCTGAGCCCTAAAAGAGAGTCCGCTAATATGCATCTTGTGAGCAAGGCACTGCTCGTAGGTCGATTCAAGTAAACCTGGCCCGAATGGCATTAAGATAAGGCGTCTAAGTGGTGGAAAACAATCTAGATTATAA
>CAZFXN010000120.1:0-1795 GCA_964523015.1 uncultured Bdellovibrionales bacterium
AAAAAATGGGGATTAAAACCTGTGGGGTTGATGTTTCTAAGAATATCACTGAAATTGCCCGAGAGAAGGGCCTCGATGTAAAGACTGGCTACTTTGATCAATCAATGGCTGAAATTATACGAGAACAGCTTGGACCTGTGGATGTAGTAACAGGCAGCAATGCATTTCCTCACAATGATGAGCCTGAAAATATCATTGAAGCTGCAAAGATTGTCCTTAGCCCTAACGGGTTTCTATGTCTTGAAGTAATGTATGCAGGTGACTTACTTGAGCAGTGTCAATGGGATACCCTTTACCACGAACATCTAACATTTTATTGCTTAACTACACTTGAAACACTATTAAATCGTTTTGGCTTTCATATTGTTGAAGCTGAACGCATTCCAATGCACGGAGGATCTCTACGCATAGCAGCGAGCTTAAATAACGATGAGCCTGTACGTAATAGCGCTAAAGACCTGTTTAGCTACGAAGAAGAAACGAAATTGGCAGATCCAAATACATGGCGTGGTTTCGGAGCACATGTTCAACGAAAAATAATGATTGTTAAGGAAACGCTTGGACGTCTTAGCGAATCAAGTAGTATCTGGGGCTATGGCGCCGCCGGAAAAGCCACCATGTGGGTAAATGCCTGTGGCCTTGATTACCTTGAGGCAATGGTGGATGCTTCTCCGTTACGTGCAGGCAAATTAATGCCTGGCACACATACACCGATTGTTTTTCCAGACAAACTTAAAGAGAATCCACCAGATTATATATTTGTAACTGCATGGAATTATGCTGATCTAATCCGAACAAAAGAAGAGTGGTTTAAAGGTACTTGGGTTACTCCATTGCCTGATCTAAGATTCTTCTGAGTAATTCCTAAGTAATATTTTGGAACTTTATAAATCAAATTAAGATGAGAAAGATATGAAGAAAATCGCATTTGTACTTGGAATTCGACCAGACATTATTCGTGCCGCTCTTTTAATGAAATATTTAAAAAGTGCACCAGACCTAGAAGTCGTTTTTATTTGGTCTGGTCAGCACTATTCAGATAATCTAAAAGGGCTTTTCTTCAGAGAGTTTCAGATGCCACAACCAGATATAGACTTGGGTTGTTCCGGAGACACTGACGCTGCAATTTCATCACAATTAATTGCAAAGCTTTATCCTGTATTGGAGGAAATGAAGCCTGAAGCGATCTGTTTTCTAGGTGACACTAATACCACCGTTGGTTGTATAGCAGCAGCACAGTTAAACATCCCCATAATCCATGTTGAGGGATGCTGGCACTCTTATGATTGGCGTATGCCGGAGGAAAAATTCCGCACCATGATCGATCACCTTTCCGATGTAATTTATACTTATGAAGAAGAGTACAAGCTTAGGGGAGTCGCCGAGGGATTGAATCCAAGAAATATCGTAGTAGTTCGAAACCCAATCGTGGACATATTAAATGAATTTTACTATCCACATAAAGAGCGTCTGGATGCAACAGCTGATGCAGAATTCTTTAGTTCACGCGGGATAGAAGATGGTCAGTACTACTTAATGACTTGTCATCGTCGCGAGAATGTTCATATCGAGAAGTCCTTTATGGCTATTATGAAGTTAATTGAAGCTTCCGATCTACCGGTTTATTTTCCTGCGAGCTACCGAACCCAGCGGGTAATGAAGGAGATGAATTTAACCGATGTTAAGAACCTAATAGTTGTAGATCCAGTTGGATATGAAGAAATACTAATTCTGATGACTCATGCTCGTGCTGTAATTACAGATTCTGGCACTATCCCAGAGGAATGTTCTGTAC
>CAZFXN010000121.1:0-1793 GCA_964523015.1 uncultured Bdellovibrionales bacterium
TAATCTTTATCAGTATGTTGAAGGGAATCCGGTTAGGTATGTCGATCCGAGTGGGGAGGATCTAGAAGAAATAATGAATCCTCAAGAACCAAACGATGCTCTTGAGTCGCCTGATTTATTTTTTGACCCTTTCGATATTTTTGTAGGGATTGCAACTGTTACTACTAAAATAGGATCCAGGATTGGCATCAACGTTATTCGCAGGGAGGTTGGCGAAACTAGCTTAAGAAGGCTGGTTGATAGTGAGGTAGGTGCGATTGGAGGAAAGTGTGGCAAATTTGTTGGTGCTGATGCACGAGCTAATATTGAACGATATAAGAACTTTCTTCGCGATCAGTTATCGACGAATCATCGTGAAGAGTTTAGGCACCTAATACATGAAAGTAAACTCAAAGGAGAGAATTTAACAAAGATCCAACTTGATGAGATATTTGATGCCATTAAAAATACTGTAAAAAAATGAGTACGTCAGTTGGTCGATGGAATGCTATTTTTTTTTGGAATGATCCGAAATGTCCGAACAGAATGATATTGGCATCAATGATTTGATTTCTAAACTAAAACGATTAGAGAATCAACAAGTCATTTATCGGAGAATAGCAGCCGATGAACTAATTCTTTATTTTTATGGTGAGCCCGGAGATCAGGATGTTGTTAGCATATGGATAAGTCCACCCTGGAGGTATGAACATAATGATAAAATTGTACTTGGAAGTTTTGATCTGATAATACAACCTGAAGATTATCCATCCAAGACGGCATACACCACAGAGTTTGAAAGGCTTTGCAGTTTATCTAACGCCCTCAAGGGTAGTCTATTGAATAATGTCCAAATTGATAAGACATCTTTGGATCTCACCTTGGAGTTATCAGATGAGCAAATAATAAGGAGTTTTTGTCGATCTCCTTTAGATCAAGAAAGTTGGAGCATTGTTGATGTAAGGGATAATATTGTGATTGAAGTTGGGGCTGGAACTATCAGTGAAAATTCTTATGAAACTAAACCACGCTTAAAACTGGTTGAGTAACTGGCCATAGTAATAGCAGGCATGCTTTTGAAGCCTATTTTTCTTATTTCTGGAGTTATTTCCTATTTCTGGAGCAGGGCTCTAATGTCTATTTCTGGAGCAGGGCTCTATTTCTGGAGCAGGGCTCTATTTCTGGAGCAGGGCTCTAATGTTCATCCTGTTATTTCTGGAGCAGGGCTCTAACTATTTCTGGAGCAGGGCTCTAATGTTCATCCTGTCGTAGTAATCGTTTTGTGGGCGTAAATAGCAAGCACCCTGAAAAGCTAGATCTATAAATCTGTAAGAATCTTGATTACTAGATAAACGAGTGCACCTCGACGATGGAGCCGACACGTGTGCTTAAAGTAAACTCCTACCAACCAAAAGCCTCTGCTCTCTTTGGTAAAGATGGTGGATAAAGCCCAATAGGGTATTCTGCCAGGAAATTTCCCTTTCTCCACTCAATCAAAACCTCCCTTGCCTGAGAGATTAATTCTTTAATGCTTTGTAAAAATGCTATTCTAAGTTTACTATCTGCAGCTATACAGATTGTTTTTCTGCCACTTCTTTGTGGAACATACGGCGAGCCGGGTCTTTGTAGAGTTAACTTAGTTACTCCAACAATTGATTTTCTCTCATATTGTCTCCGCTCTCTATGCTCTCTCTCCCTTGCATAGAGCCCATCAATAATATTTTGGTTCACCTCTGCTTGTTCTTTTGGATCTGAAATACCAAAGCTCTTCATCCAGCCGTTTTGAGTGATTTTAAATGAGATCTTTTTCTTTT
>CAZFXN010000122.1:0-1515 GCA_964523015.1 uncultured Bdellovibrionales bacterium
TACTAAAATAGAGCATTTTATGAAGTTAAAGTAGTACCTTGCACCCCCTAGTAAATCAATTTAAGTTTCATGGAGATATTGACGAATTTATTGAATAGAGCTAATATTTGAGTGTCTGTTAAGCAGCTCTACACAATAATCACAAAAAATTCGGAACAAACTTGAGTAGGATTTAATTTTTTCATAAAGTTCTGCCCTCCCGTTCGGGAGTTCATTAGTGGAACCTAATAACTGTATAAACATAATGGAAAACAACATATGCATCTAAATGATCTTAAGAGACTCAAACCTGCAGATCTCCAAAACCTAGCCCAGGAATTTAATATCGAAGGTTCTGCTGCTTTAAAACGCCAAGAGCTTATTTTTAGTATTTTAACTGCACAAGCTGATTCAAATGGAACGATTTATGGAGAGGGTGTCCTTGAGTGCCTTCCTGACGGCTTTGGATTTCTAAGAGCACCAGATTATAATTATCTGCCAGGATCTGATGATATTTACGTATCTCCAGCCCAGATCAGAAGATTCGGGCTTCGTACAGGTGATACTGTAGAGGGACAGATTCGCCCCCCTAAAGAGGGAGAGCGATATTTCGCACTTCTGAAAGTTAATACTGTAAACAATGACGATGTTAGTGTTTTAAAAACCAAAGTTCCATTTGATGATCTTACCCCTCTCTATCCTGATGAAAAGCTTAAGATGGAGATTAAAGGTGGCGAGATGTCTACCCGAGTTATTGATCTCTTTTGTCCGATTGGAAAGGGACAACGAGCTTTAATTGTTGCTCCTCCAAGAACTGGTAAGACAGTTTTATTGCAAAAAATTGCAAATGCTATAACAGAGAATCATCCTGAAGTTGTCCTTATGGTACTTCTGATTGATGAACGCCCGGAAGAGGTAACTGATATGGCTCGATCTGTTAAAGGGGAGGTTGTTTCCTCAACTTTTGACGAGCCAGCACAGAGACACGTTCAGGTTGCTGAAATGGTGATTGAAAAAGCCAAGCGACTTGTTGAGCATAAAAAAGATGTGGTCATACTTTTAGACTCCATTACTCGGTTAGCTCGTGCTTATAATACTGTTGTACCAGCTAGTGGTAAGATTTTATCAGGCGGTGTTGATTCTAATGCTCTTCATAAGCCAAAAAGATTTTTTGGCGCGGCTAGAAACATTGAAGAGGGTGGAAGTTTAACCATTATTGGAACTGCTCTTATTGATACTGGATCTAGAATGGATGAAGTTATCTTTGAAGAGTTCAAAGGTACTGGTAATATGGAGTTAGTGTTGGATCGTAAGCTCTCTGATAAGAGGGTGTTCCCAGCGATCGATATTAATAAATCTGGTACAAGAAAGGAGGATCTGCTCCTTGAGGATAAGATTCTTCAAAAAGTATGGCTGTTAAGAAAAGTGTTAAACCCACTTAATACAGTTGAAGCCATGGAATGGTTAATTAGTAAGATGAAAGATTCTAAGACCAATAACGATTTCCTTGATATGATGAAAGGGTAATGGCCGAAG